>NZ_CALHVN010000034.1 GCF_938039245.1 uncultured Campylobacter sp.
TCCACCCCGACTTTTGCATGATCTAGTCGGCGGCGGCAAATTTTAGCCGTATCCATAAACACGCTTGGATTATTAAATTTGACGAACAAGAAGCAAAGGCAAATTTAAAATCAGCAAAAGTCGATTTTAAAACTAGTATTTAGTCTGGGATAGAAAAAGAAGATAAATTTACGGCAAGACCGTAAATTTAGGGATAAAAACGACCGCGAGCGGAGAAATAACTAAATTTAGGTCTACCGCTCGCTAAAATCCGCAATTTTACTTACCTGCGCAGCTTTTGCAGCGCTCCAAAAGCCTGCGCGCCGCATTTGAGGCTACGATTAGTCCCGCAGCAGACATTATTATATCTTTTAGCACCAGTCGTCCGGCACCCGATAGATACGGGAAGCCGTGATTAGGACTTTCAGTGATGCCGAGCGCCGGATTGCCTAGATTTGGCACCCAAGTCTCAGGCGTAGTTATCAAAAAGCTAAGCGTTACGATAGACATGCCAAACGTCAGCAGCCCGCCGACAAGCCCTAGTTTAGGAAACCAGATGCCAAGCAGCACGAGCGTGCCGATAGTGCAGATCATCGCGCCGATCAGGTACGAAACCGCATAAGTACCGTTTTGTTTATGCCACTCGATGTTTTTAGGCACGACCAAGCCTTCCGGATTTTTGTGTAGGTTGTACTCGGCGACCATTTTGCCCTTACCGTTATCTACGATATCTTTTTTGCTATACATGTAGCTAAAAAACGGGCTATTGGTTACAAACGGCACGATGCCGTCGGCCTCGTATTGCACGACTTTGAGTCCGCCTATCCACGCCATCACGATGAAAATCGCGACGCTAACGTAGTTTACGAAATATTTTTGCGAGCCTGCTAGGGCTTGTAAAAATTTTTGCATTAAGTTCCTTTAGGGTGATTTTTATAATTTTAATTAGACTGTATATTTAAGGCTAGATAAAATTATAACGGGATTATAATTAAATCGTATAAAAATAGGCTTAAAAAAGATAAACATTATCACAAATAAAAATTTAGTTATGTTTAAGCCCTAGAAATAAGATACTACGAGAAATTTATCGGATCCATATCGACGTCAAAGCCGTGTGCGGCGCAGATGCGAGCGGCTTTGATAAGCGGAGCGTGCGAGGCGCAGCGCAGCAAAATCTCAAAACGGTATTTTCCGCCCAGTATTTCGATCGCGCATTTGCCGTGTCCGACTATCTCTAGCGAAGATTCGACGGCGCGTAAATTTTCAAGCTCGGCTACGCAAATTTCAAGCCTTTGTTTTGCCGCCTGCTCGTTTTTTTCAGAAACGACAACGCGCAAAAGCCTAGCAAACGGCGGATATATCGGCTCTCTAGCGAGCATCTCCTCCTCCAAAAACGCGTCGTAATCCGCGATAAAATTTTCAAAAAACTCCCGCTGCCTACTCTGTACGACCACGCGCCCCTCGCCCGAGCGCCCTGCCCTGCCCGCCACCTGCATCGCCAGCGCCAACGTCCGCTCACGAGCGCGAAAATCAGGAAAGCTCAAAAGATCGTCCACGCCCATGATAACAGCCAAATCCACGTTGTGATAATCATGGCCCTTGCTAAGCATCTGCGTGCCGACAAGCGCGTCTATCTCGCCCGCGTTAAAGGCTTTTAGCGTCTTTTCAAGCTTATTTTGCGTCGTGATCTCGTCGCGGTCGAATTTTTCTATCCTAGCTGCGGGAAACGCTGAGCGCAAGGCTTCCGTTAGCTCGTCGGTGCCGATTTTTTTTGCTTCGATCATCTGGCTACCGCACTTCTCGCACGAGCACGTCGCGGCCGCCGTAAAGCCGCAGTACTGGCACTTTAGCAGATTTCGCTTTTTATAAAAGCTCATCCCGACGCTACAAAACGGGCACTTTATCGTGCTGCCGCACTCGCGGCACGATAGATAACGGAAATTTGCGCGCGTCGGCAGGAAAACGACCGCCTGCTTGCCGCCCGCAAAACTAGCCGCAAGCTCGCCAAGCACGGCGCTGCTTAGCCCAGTCTCGCTCTCGTCGTAGATAAATTTTTTCTCGCTTTTAAAAAAAGTTCCTCTTAGCCTAAAATGCGGTTGTTTAGCAAAGCTGGTTACGCTTGGCGTGGCAGAGCCTAGCACGACTTTTACGTCAAATTTGCTCGCTAAAAATATCGCGAGGTCGCGGGCATTGTAGTGCGGATTTTGCGCGGATTTGTAGCTATCGTCATGCTCCTCATCGACGATGATTAGCCCAAGCTCGCTAAAGGGCAAAAATAGCGCCGAGCGCGCGCCGGCGATCAAATTTATCTCGCGACTCTGAAACTTTTGCAGGATTTCGCCGCGCTTTTTTGGCGTGATTTTAGAGTGCCACACGCCAAAACTCTCGCCAAAATAGCTCTTTAGCCGCTTCGTCATCTGCGGCGTGAGCGAGATTTCCGGCATCAAAAGCAAAACCTGTCGGCCGGCAAGCAAATATTCGCGAATGAGCGAAAAATAAATCTCGCTTTTACCGCTTCCCGTGTCGCCGAAAATAAGGCTGGTTTTACGGCTTTTGGTAAAATTTAGCGCCTCTTGTTGGGCCGGGTTTAGGCTCGGGGCTTTTAAGAAGGTTTTAGGCTCTAGTTCGTCGTTTAAATTTGGCGTTTCAAAGGTTTTTTTGCCTGCGACCGATTCTTGGCGATTTATCAAATTTAGCGTTTGTTTTTTATTTTGAGCCGTTTGTAGCGACGAAGCGCCCGCCGATAAACTCGCCTCCCTCAAAGTCGCGTCGCCGTTTTGGCTAGCATTTTTGGCAAAATTTGGTTTTAAATTTGCTTGGCATGCGCCAGCCTTAGAAACGCCGACTACGGAGGTAAATCCAAAATCCAAATCGCTAGTCTGCGCGGCATCGTTTGGCTCTAGGGTTAAATTTTGCCCCTCTTTTTTACGGATTTTGGCGTTTAAATTTAAGTCGCTATTATCGCCCAAAGCCCGCTCGTCCGCTTTTTTTTCGCAAAACGCCGGGCACGGCGTGCCTACGTCAAGCGGAGTAAAAAGCCCTGCGGTGACGGATAAATTTACGACGTAATAATGCGAGATAAACCTCAGTAGCGAAATCTGAATCTGAGTTAAAGTCTGCGCGCGCACGGCCGATATCTGGGCGGTTTTAAAGCTAGGTTTTGCTACTTGCCTAAAAACGTAGCCTAGCGTTTCTTTGCCTCTAACCGTAACCGTAACCGCGCAAAAAGGCTCTAAATCACCGCCGTAGTGATAAGTGAGCGGCGCCAAATTTAACCCGCTTAACAAAATTTCGTAGTATTTTATCTCATCTTCGCACACGGCTTGCCTTTTGTATATTTTGGTATTAGTCGGTTTTTAGATCCGCATTTTACAATAATAATCCCAAAAATCGTCATTTTCGGTAGCGGCTTAAATTTATGCGCGGTTTGCGGCAGGAGGCGCGATTTGCGCTCCGCAAAGCCGCGCCGAAGTTTTTATTTCGTAGTCGGCGGAGTCTCGCCTAGTTGCCGTTTCTCATAATCTACCGTTTTATCATCTTGTCTCGTTATAACAAATTTACCTTTTGACTTACGGCTTTGCTAAATTTTAGCAAACCTTAGCCCCGCTATTTTAGTGCTTAAATTTAATGCGTTTTACTTAAATTTAGGCCGTTTGCGAAGTTAAATTCGGTATTATAAATTTGGCGGCGGTATTTATTTTACCTCGGGCGGAGTCGGTTGCTAATTATTACCGATCGGCCGTTTTGGCTCGCAACTCAAATTTATCTAGCCTGTACCTCATTACGCCGGTTCTATCTCCATCGTCAGCGGTTTTAAATTTGTTCTTTAATCTGCCTCCCTCTCTAAAATCACTTAAATTCGGTATTTATGTTCAGTTGGATCTCGATAAATTATTCGTTTGCTTCGTTAATCCCGTTTCCTTGCTATCATTGCATTATTATACGTAAAGTCGCGATAGCATGTATTGTGACCTATAGAGTCGCGCGGCTTTGGCTATTTTTGCAGATACCATGTCTAGCCTATATCGCCTAATTGCTTTTATGATAGCGACAAATGCCGTATGAAGCGGCAATGTCGTACTCGTAGGCAACCTTTTTTATCTGATTTTATACCAACCAAACCGTTGCAACTTTGATTTGATATTTATTGCTTTTATGGGATTACAGAGTAGACTAGAAAGGGCATCAAGCAAAGCCGACTTTGACGCCTTTTATGCACATCTGCCGAAAAGACGGTTGCTACGCTTAAATTCATTTTGGCCATTTCTTGAGATAGATTTTCAAATAAAGGATTTAATTTGACCATAATATTATATCCTTTAATTTTTGGAATTGCCGTGTATCTTAAGCAGAGATTTTTACTTAAACGGACTTACAAAAAAAATAACACATAACGCCATGGCAATTTTTGCGTCACAATAACAAAGCAACAGTGATAAATAAGGCGGATGCAAAAGCTAAAAACGACTTAAAATTTGAGTAAATAAAAACATTGCTAGGCGGCAAGGTTTAATTTCTTATTTTTTTAGTTTCTCTTATGCTACGTATGTCCAAATTATGATTTTTTGCTTGCTAATTAATCATTTGTTTATTGTGAGCTTTTGGATCTTAATATTTTTCTACCACCAAGCCGTAACTAAAATAGCAAAAATACAATAGAATATATCGTTAAAAATTTAAAAACCAATGGAGTATATTTGCAAAAGGCATACATAGTTAAAATTCGTTTTTTAGTCTTTAAGAAAATTTAGTTTATTTATGGAAAAATAAATCATAAAAAACGATATAATAGAGAATATATTTTATAAATTTAAAAGCCGTAAAAATTCGGCTACATTTTAAAATATAGCCGAAAAATCTTATCTTTGATGTTAATTAAATTTTGGGTAAATTTTTATAGTGCTATACAAACACTCTGGAACTTAAGCCGTTAGCAACCTTTTTAAAAAACCGCCTACTCCGTAAGGGCCTTACACAACGACTGACTATGAGGGCAGTCAAACGTACCATTTCTAGAATCGTAAGTAAATAATACTGTTTTTGAACCTAGTTTAAAAGTATAATTGTTACCGCTTTTTGTCCAGTCTTTTGCACCATTTTGGATTACGTCATCAAAAGGCACCGAACTACCACTTTTTTCGAGCTGAGCAGGATAACCAAAACTACCCCTCATCATATTTGCACTGTATCTATTGATTATGCCACTTCTTATAGAAGCTACATCACTCCTAGCTCTAGCAATCAAAGCATCATCTCTAGTAGCAAAAATCTTAACACCAGCTATACTAGATAAAATACCTAAAATAACGATAACAAAAACAAGTTCAAGCATCGTAAAACCACGTCTCATAATATAAACCCTTTAATCAAAAAATAATACCTACCAATTCACTTTAGAACCAACAGGATATTCGCTATTTCTAAGATGTTCAAATTCATTGTTTCTAGCTAGTACCTTACAGTCATTTACTACCATACTAGGATCAAGTTTGATAATCACATGATTATTGGCATCATAAGTAAAGACAAACTTTAAAACACAATCTCTAGCATTAAAGTATAAAAAATTAGGGTAAATAATATTATTTAGCGTAACAGAGCCGCTAAAAGAAACATTTTGCACATTCGTCATCTTTTTTATATCGCTATCAATACCCCCCTGAGAAGCATTATAGGACATTATGTCTATCATCAGCTGTTTTGTGTTGGATAAAATTTGAACAAAGTCAGCATCGTCTCTACTAGTAGCCAATCTGGGTACAGCAAAAGCAGCAAGCAAGCCAAGTATAATTATGACAAATATAAGCTCCATCGTAGTAAAGGCTCGTTTCATAATCTTTACCTTATATTTGATATAAATAAAAAAACCCAGACATCCTAAAGTAGGAGTCTGGGTTAAGTACTAAATCAAGCTAAGTTGATATTAGAATCTAACAGATAGACCGCTGATAGCTACCTCGCCTGCATTGCTTGTTCCATTAGTACCATCATTTTTAACATAGTTAAATGTGCCATCTTTAATAGACTTAACACCTCTGCTTTCTAGAACTTTTGTGCATATAGAATCACCACTATTATCACCGTTGCTAACTTTTAGAAAAGCAGGTTTACCATCAGAGCCAACAGAAGTAGTTAGTTCTACTTTTATGCATTTTTTGCCAGCAGCTTCAAGTTGTCCTACGGTAGCAGTAACGCCGTTTGCAAATTGAACGTTTGTCATTGCCTTAAGATCATCAAATTTAGCTTGAGATGTATAATAAGCGCCTATGTCGCTAATCAATGTAGTTAAGTTTGTTGCAGCCTTTGATATCTCTGCGTCATCACGAGTAGCAGTTAGTCTTGGGATAGCAACAGCAGCTAGGATACCTAAAATAACGATCACGAAGATCAACTCAATCATTGTAAAACCTTTTCTCATATGAGACTCCTTGTGTTTATTTCTGCATACACTTATGCAGTTGGCGGAATTATATATATAAAATACTTAAAAAAATATAAATTTGTAAAAAATCAATGCAAATTTTAAGAAAAACGTGAATAAATAGCCTATTTTAGCCCATAGTTGCTACTTTATCGTCCGCAAAACGCCTATAAAAGTCTGAAACATAGACAAACACATCGCACTAAAAACATAAAAATCCAAACAAATGCAGTAAAGTGCGCTCTCAAAAACGCGCTAAAAGTCTAAAAAGTAGACTACGGTGACAGGAAAATGTATAAATTTAGATATTTTTAGTTAAATTCTTTAGTTAGCTTTTGCGCCAAAGAGCGCAGTTCGCGCTCGCGCTGGTAGTTCTCGTAGCATTTTTGTACATAGGCGCTAAGCAGCTCCTTAACGTCTAGACATCTCTTCCCCCCGGTAAACGTCTCCCACTCTTTTTCAAAGCTTTGGGCAAATTCATCCTCGAGGCTTATATTATAGGATGTGGAGGCTATCTTTACCGTTATTTTTTTCATTAGTCGCGTCGCCTAAATTTACTTTCCCAGTACCGCTTCGATCTTACGGATGACGTCGTCGCTCTCGGTGTTTTTGGTTCTTAGGTCTTCTTCTAGGCGCGCGATTTGGTTTGTTTTGGCTTCGTTTTGGGCTTTGACGCTGATTAGTTCGTTGCGTAGAGACTCGTTTTCTTCGCAGATTTCGTTATATCTAGCCAGCAGGTCGTTTACCTTGTCGGTTAGGGTATTTAACACTTTATCGTTATCAAACATCTTTTTCCTTAGTTTTGGTATAATTTTATGTAATTGTAACAAAAAAAGCTGATTTTTAAGGTAAAAAATGAAAAATTTTGAAATTTCGTCCAAATTTAGCCCGAGCGAGGATCAAGCCCGTGCAGTCGCTAACATCGTAGCCTCCGTAAGATCTGGCAACAAATATCAAACGCTTCTAGGCGTCACGGGCTCGGGCAAGACCTTTACGATGGCAAACGTGATAAAAGAGCTAAATATGCCTACTCTAATAATGACGCATAACAAATCCCTTGCCGCGCAGCTTTACAGCGAATTTAAGGGCTTTTTCCCTAAAAATCACGTGGAGTATTTCATCAGTTACTACGACTACTATCAGCCCGAGGCCTACATCCCGCGTCAAGACCTTTTCATCGAAAAAGACAGCTCCGTAAACGAAGAACTCGAGCGTCTACGCCTCTCTGCGACGGCAAGCTTGCTCAGCTTTGACGACGTCGTGTGCGTGGCATCGGTGTCGGCCAACTACGGCTTAGGCAATCCTAGCGAATACCAAGGCATGGTCGCATATCTAAACGTCGGCGATAAAATCAATCAGCGCGCGCTACTGCAAAAGCTAGTGGATATGGGATACAAGCGAAACGACGTTTATTTCGACCGCGGCGACTTTCGCGTAAACGGCGACGTGGTGGACGTATATCCCGCGTATTTTAACGACGAGGCGTTTAGGATCGAGTTTTTCGGCGACGAGATCGAGACAATGTATAGCCTGGATGTGTTGGAAAACAAAAAAAGACACGATCTGAAAAAATTTATCCTCTACCCGACCAGCCAGTTTATCGTGGGCGCAGACCGCCTAAAAATCGCGATCAAACAGATCGAAGAGGAGCTGGCGGAGCGGCTAAAAGAATTTAACGACCAAGGCAAGCTCGTAGAAGCGCAGCGCCTAAAACAGCGAGTGGAATTTGACCTAGAGATGATGAGTAGCACGGGCATGTGCAAGGGCATAGAAAACTACGCGCGCCACCTAACAGGACAAAAGGCGGGAGAGACGCCCTACTCGATGTTTGATTATTTCGAGCTGGGCGGCAAGGACTACCTAGTCATCGTGGACGAAAGCCACGTGAGCCTGCCGCAGTTTCGCGGTATGTACGCAGGTGACCGCAGCCGCAAAGAGGTGCTGGTGGAGTACGGATTTCGCCTCCCGTCCGCGCTTGATAACCGTCCGCTTAAATTTGACGAGTTTATAAACAAACGCGCCAAATTTCTTTTCGTCTCGGCGACCCCGAACGAATACGAGATAAATTTAAGCCGCGGCCACGTCTACGAGCAAATTTTACGCCCGACCGGACTGCTTGATCCCTTAATCGAGATAAAAGACAGCGAAAATCAGGTGGAGATTTTATTTGACGAGGCGAAAAAAACCATCGAGAGAAACGAGCGCGTGCTAGTCACCGTGCTCACCAAAAAGATGGCCGAGGAGCTCAGCCGCTACTACACCGAGCTTGGCATCAAGGTCAAATACATGCACTCAGACATCGACGCCGTCGAGCGAAACGAGATCATCCGCGGGCTGCGCGGGGGCGAGTTTGATATGCTCATCGGCATAAATTTACTCAGAGAGGGGCTTGACCTGCCCGAGGTTAGCCTCATAGCCATCATGGATGCCGACAAGGAGGGCTTTTTGCGCTCGACGACGAGCCTGATCCAAACGATGGGGCGCGCGGCTAGAAACGTAAACGGCCGAGTGCTGATGTTTGCCAAAAAGATCACCAAATCCATGCAAGAAGCGATGGATACGACGCTGGCACGCCGCAAGATGCAAGAGGAGTACAACCGCGCCCACGGCATCACGCCGCGCTCGGCCAGCCGAAATATCGAGGAGAGCCTGCATGTCGAGGACGGCACGGAGATCTTAAGAAAAGGCGCAAATCTGGAAAAAATGCCTGCTAGCGAGCGAGCGAGTATCATAAAAGAGCTAAGAAAACAGATGCTGGAGGCGGCGGCGCAGCTGGAGTTTGAGAAGGCGGCGGCGCTACGCGACGAAATCGCCAAGATACGTAAACTATGAAGGCGTTGTCTTTTGCGTATCTTTAAATGAGTTTGCTAAAATTTTGCTCGGCGGACTACCTGTCCAGCCTACGCAAAATTTTATCTACACAACATTTAAATCTATCGCAAAATACTTCCGCCTTATCGTTTTGCGTTCAAATTTGGAGTCCAATTTGGCTAAATTTTGTAAATTTGGCTTCAAATTTTACTCACCGAGACCCGAGTCTTGAAAATGTCAAATTTTAAAAATGACACAAAATTTATTTAGCCAATTTTTACTAAAATATGACATATTTGTAAAAAGCAAAATTTTAATCAAAAGAGGAGCATACAAAATGTTAAAAGAGGAGATTAAAATTACGGAACGAGATTTTTATTCCATCTTTGATATAAAAGGCGGCTTAATAAAAACGCTAGCAGAGTGTACACTTGACGGCAAGTACTATGGCTCTGCGGTCAGAATCACAACAAGAAATTTATATCAAAATCTAAACAAAAAAACAAATTTTGTAGACGACATAGAAACGGAAGTTGTTTTTAGGATACCTTGCTTAACCGACAAAGATGCAGGCATCCTAGCGGCGCATATCAGAGACATATTTTCGAGCGGCAAAATCTTACGCCTAAGTTGTGATTTTATAGATAATAAAATAGTTAATATCAAAGAAAGCTACGATGAAATTTTAGCCCAATAGCCTCACCCGCCCTCCTCGATATTTTCCTGCATAAAGACTCGCATGCTCGGAAACTCAAGCGCGCAAAGATGGCCAAAATCATGCTTATAGACGCAGCCCGTGTCGATATTTGCGCCAAATTCCGTGATATCAGGCTCAGCGATTGGCGTATGGCCGTAGACGTTAAAGACGCCATCGTTTTGGCTAAAATCGCCTCTACCGCAAAGCACGTGTCGCCTAAACTCCGCCGCACTATCGCCGTCCGAGTTACGCAGCGGCCACATCCGCCCGGCCGCCGAGTGCGATACCACGAGCCGCCTGTCCTGCGTGTTTTTAAACTCGTCAAATTCCAAATAAAGCGGCAAATTTGATAAAAACTCTATGTGCGCGAGCTTTTCCGTGCGGCTGGCTTTGGCGTAGGATGCGAAAGTCTGCGCGCCGCCGTTGAGGAAAAACCAGCGCGGATCGTTAGGCATTTCACCACGTAAAAATGCGTCCTTGTGTTGCAAAAGGCGGTATTCGTGATTGCCCATTACGACCGCATAACCGCGCTGCATCGCTAACTGCACGACCTCAAAACTCCCCTCGCCGCGGTCTATTAGATCGCCCACGAAGCAAATTTTAGAATCAGCGCCGCGCGGCAAGCGATCTATCAAGGCACAAAGGGTTTTATAGCAACCGTGAACGTCGCCGATGAGGTAAATTTGGTCGTTCATTTTGCTAAAATTTATACACTACCAACGATAGTTTTTATCAAAAAGATTGTCTAGGCTATCTTTTCTATACTCCAAGCCATTCAAGATCGCATTCACGCCATCCCTACTGAGATCTCTAAATTTGACGCCCTCAAAATCAAAATACACTAGTCTGCCGTTATCGCTTATTTTGACAATCCGCATAGCATATTGAGAAAGACTAAATTTATCTACACCTACACAATCGCTGAGCTCGTCGGCGTATTTAGCAATTATCTCTTTTATCATCATTTTTGATTTATACTGCTGCTCGGTCGCATAAGTAGCTACGCTCGGAGCTAACTTTTCAATATTTTTCTCATAGGATTTAAATTTATCGGTTTTAGTTACCGTTCCGTTTTTCGAGGTCGCAAGGGCAGATTTTAAAAACTCTATGTTTAAATTTATCATAGCATAGGCATCGACCTTTATCCACTCCAGCGCGTCCCTATCAGCGTTGATGTACGGGTTAAATTTGCTCGGCAGATACATTTTTGACGCATTTAAATTTCGCCAGAATTTTTCATGAGCCGTTTGGTCAAATTTGATCCGCCCACCCGCAATGTCTATTGCAACCTTTCTAGCTATGTGTAAATTTTCGCTAGTTGAGCTTCCATCGCCCTTTGACGCTATGCCACATCCGCAAAATAGTAGCGCAATCATAAAAATAATCAGCTTTTTCATCGCTTCTCCTAAAAATATAAATTTGCAAAATTTTACTACCATAAGCATTAAATTTTACTTGCAAGGCGGTTCAAATTTGTCCATCAAATTTAGAAGTTTCAAGGTGCAGGTCTCGGTGCGTCAATTTTGAAGCCGAAATCTAAAAATTTGACTTCAAAATTGAATAGAGAATAATAAGGTGAAGTATCGCGAGACGATTTTTCGAGTTTTCTGCTTCACAAGCTCGCAGCTGCAAGCAGAAGAAGCAAAATTGAGCGTGCGCTAGGCATATAGCCTGCGGAGCGAAATTTTGCAAAATCTCGGAAAAGCGCTCGCGAGACGAGCCTTCCTAAAAGCTGCTTAACTTTCTTTCAAAAGTTTCGCCACCATTTGCTCGCTCTTCCCCTTATCGGTATCCTTTTTCGTCGCCTTGTATATCCCGCTCACGTACTCCTCGAGCACCTCTTGCGAGTTTATGCGCGCGTCGCCTTCTTTAGGTCTCACCTTGGCGTATTCGCCGCTGTTTTGCAGCTCAAAAGCTAGCTCGTTATCGCTAAGCTGCAAGCGCAAAAACTCGAGCAAGCGCTCTTGCAAATTTTTATCGATTATCGGCGTCATGAGCTCTAGGCGGCGCTCGAGATTTCGCGGCATCCAGTCGGCGGAAGCGATGTAAATTTGAGGGTCAGCGTGCCTGAAATAAAATATCCTCGCGTGCTCAAGGTATTTGCCGATGAGCGATCTCACGCGGATATTTTCGCTAAGGCCTTTCACGCCAGGACGCACGCAGCAGATGCCGCGCACAATGAGATCGATCTTCACGCCTGCGCTACTAGCCTTTACCAGCGCGTCTATGATGTCGCTATCAACCAGCGCGTTCATCTTGGCCACAATCCTGCCCTGCTCGCCGTGCGCGGTTTCGGTTTTTATCATCTCCAGCACGCGCTCTTTTATCTGCATCGGCGACATAGAAAGCGTCTGCAAGCGGCGGTTTTTAGAAAAGCCGGAAAGTATGTGAAAAAACGTCGTCGTATCGCTCGCAAACTCCGCCCTGCTCGTAAAATAGCTCACGTCGGTGTAAATTTTCGCCGAACCGCCGTTATAGTTGCCCGTGGATAGGTGCATGTAAAATTTGAGCTTGCCGCCCTCTTGGCGGATGACTTGGCTCACTTTTGCGTGCACCTTAAAGCCCGTGATGCCGTATATCACGTGCGCGCCGGCATCCTCTAGAGCCTTTGCCCAGTGCAGGTTGTTTTCCTCGTCGAACCTCGCCTTTAGCTCGACCATCACGGTTACCTGTTTGCCGTCGTTTGCGGCGTCGATGAGAGCCTGGATGATAGGCGAGCTTTTATCGACGCGGTAGAGCGTCATGCGGATCGAGATCACGCGCGGATCCTTGCTCGCCTCTTTGATAAACTGTACGACGGGATCAAAGCTCTCGTAGGGATGCACGACTAGCACGTCTTCTTTATCGATGACGTCAAACATCGAGAGATGAGTGCTAAAAGGCGGCAATGTCTTTGGCGCGTACGGCGGCAGGCAAAGGTGCGAGAATTCTTTATTTCCCACGATTTGCCAAAGCGAATTTAGCGTGAGCGGGACGGTGTACTCGTAGATGTCTTTGTAAAAAATCTTCATATGCGAGTTTAAAAACTCGACTATCTCGGCGTCGGCGTCCTTTTGTATCTGCATGCGGACAAAGGCCCCCTTGCGACGTAGCTTGAGCCCTTGTTCTAGGATCATCATAAAATCATCCGCCTCTTCCTCCTCGATGACGATGTCGGCATTTCGCGTCACCCTAAACGCTGCCGAACTAAGCAGCTTGTAGCCCGGGAAAATCTCCTCCGCGTGGCGATGCACGATCGTTTCTATCGGTACGTAGACGTTGTCGGCCGCTTGATAAAATCTCGGCAAAACGCGCGAGATACGTATCATGCCAAATTTCACTATCTCGGGGCTATCCGCGTCGGCAAGCTTGACGGCTAGGCTAAAGCTAAGGTTGTTTAGATGAGGATACGGGTGCGTAGCATCCACCGCGATAGGCACGATGACGGGCAGGATGTTTGAGAAAAAATACTCGTCGCATTTGGCGCGGAGCTCGGGCGAAATTTCGTCGTAATTTTTCATAAAAAGCCCGTTTTGCGCGAGTTCTTTTAGCGCGTCTTTGTAGTGCCTTTCTACGATAGATAGCTCGTCTTTGATGTATTTTCTAATCTCTCTTAGCTGATCGAGCGGGCTCATGCCGTCGCTACCGCTAGCAGCAACTCCAGCGGCAAAAAGCTGCTTTAGCCCCGCGATGCGGATCATATAAAATTCATCCAAATTCGTCATATAAATCGCGATAAATTTTAGTTTTTCAAGCGGCGGCAACGCCTTTTCGCATTGGGCTAAAACGCGCGAGTTAAAACGCAACCAGCTAAGCTCTCGGTTGATAAAAACACTCTTTGTCTCATCCATTTTCCATCCTTTTTAATGTTTTATAAATTTTAGCGAATTTTATCTTAAATCACGGTCTATCCGAAAAAGATGCGAGCTTGTGTTACAATAAACAAAAAATAAATTAAGCTTCGGCAAAAATAGGCAAGGGAAAAAGATGGATTATATTTGGGCGGTTATTATTTTATGCGTAGGAATAGCGGTTTTTTGGGCACTCAAAAAGATTTCGATGTAGTAGCATCGTAAATTTGAAAAACAAAATTTACGGCTTTGCGTCAAATTTGATATTTTTGTAGCGATTTTGCATTCTTGTTTTGAATTAAATTTAGCGCGATTTACAACTATCAAAGATGAAAATTTGAGAGAATTTGAGGTAGAAAACGGCGGAGCAAATAGTCCGCCGCGGACAAGTCAAAGATTATTTTCTTTTTTATACTCGGCTAAAAAGGCGTAAATTTCGTCTTTTAGTCTCAGTTTCTCGCGCTTTAAAGCATCTACTTCGGCATCGTTGTAGAAGTTGCCTTTTTGCATTTCGGCGATCTTTTCGTCCAGGTCATTGTGCTTATCAAAAAGCGATGTAAAGTGCGCATTTGTACCTTTTAGCTTGGTTATAAGCTCTCTATCCTCGTGAAACATCTTTGCTCCTTTAATTAAAGTTTGATTTAATTTTAGCGAATATTATTTTAAGAGAGGGTTAAAAAAAGCGTCAAATTCGGAGCATTCCCTAAAATTTACGGCAGTTTGGTTTCGCTTCTAAATAGCTTAAATTTTTACGCTATCCAAATACAAAAGATGCTTTTGTAAAATTTAAATTTGAGTAAAAGATCGGATCGATCCTTGATTTTAGCGTTAAATTTACGGCTATCTAGGCAAAAATAAAAATTAAAATACGCATAAATCGTCTCAAATTTTAGACGTATTTTAGCTCTTCTGGCTTATGTCTACTTTTTATGACTCGTTTGGTTAGGCGTATCGACTCGCCAGTGCCGATGACTAGTAGCTTCGTACCCGTACCGATTAGCGTATCGCCCTTTGGCATCGGGATAAATTTGTTATTCACGTCTTTGATACCTACGACGTCGGCGTTTGTTATGTTTCGTAGATTTGTTTCTTTTAGGCGTTTAAAGCGCACCCATGAGTAGTCGGGAACCAGGATCTCCTCGATGTCGATCGGCGAGTCTTGCTTATACAAAAACTGCTCGAGCAAATTTTCCATATCCGGACGCACGCTCATCGCACTAAGGCGCTGGGCGACTAGCTTTGATGGGCTCACGACGCTATTTGCACCGAGCTTTTTTAGGCGTTCGGTATCGTCTTGGTTGTCGGAGTTCGTCATTATAAAATAGGGCTTTTTACGTCCGATCTCTTTTTCAAAAAGCCTTACGGTCGCGATAAGCGCGATATTGTCGGCGATATTAGAGCTTAGCGTGATCATACCTTTTGCGCTTGAAAAATGCGTCTTTAAAAGCGCGGTTTGCGTGTGGGGCTGAGAGACGATGTAGTATGGATACTTATTTTTTTCTGCGATCTCGGGCAGATCTTCGCGCGGGTCGATGACGACGAAGGGGATGTGATTTTCTCTAAATTCTCGGCTTAGCTCTAGTGTGTATTGGTTGTGATAGCAGATAACAAAGTGGTTTTTTAACCTTGCGATCTTATATAGCATTCGTCTCTCCTTTATGATCGCTACGAGCGCGCCTTTTTTTAAAACCTCGAGCATCAAACCCGTAGAAAACGTAAAAACGGCAAAACCGAGTAAAATAAACGTGATGGTAAAAAGCCGTCCAGCCGGGGAAATAGGCGCAACCTCGGTAAATCCGACGGTCGTAAAAGTCATACCCGCCTGATATATCGCGTCAGATAGGCTAAAGCCGTCAATCGCGACATAACCCATAGCGCCGATCGTCATCATCAAAACGACTAAGATGAGCGGTAGGCGAAACGGGCGAAGTTGTTCGTAGAGTTCGGTATTGAGATTGATTTGAGGTTTGGCAGAACTCGACCAGTTGAGGAATTTTAAAATCTTTTTAAACAAAGACAACTCCTCAAATTTGCGGTAAATTTAGCGTGACTGTTTTCTCATAGTTCTTAGCGTAGAAGCAGCTACCTTGATCTTTCTCGTAGTGCCGTCCTCTAGCGTTACGCGGATAGTTCGTAGGTTTGGTAAAAACCTTCTTTTAGTTCTGTTTTTGGCGTGGCTAACGTTGTTGCCTACCATCGGACCTTTGCCTGTTATTGCACATACTCTTGACATTTTATTTCCTTAAAATTAAAAATTTTTCCTGATTTTATCTAAAATAAGCAAAATATTAACTTAAATGCTCCGGTCGGTTTTTACGCGAGTGCAGTGTTTTAAACTAAAATTATGGATAAAAAGGATAAAATAATAAAATTTAAACATATTTTATTTTGCGAGATCTGCGGGCAAATTTAAGCCCTGCTATAAATCGGGAAATTTCTAGGCGTTTTATGAGATTAAAATTTAAAGACGATACGGCCATTTTTTATCCTCTGGGCTTTCTTGACGGAGACGTATCTAAGTATGAAATCAGCGAAAAAAATATAAATTCTATTCGCCAAAAATCCCCTCGCTACATATTAATATCCCTTAAAAACGCCGTTTATTTTAATAAAATCGGTTTTAATCTAATCCTTGAAGCCGTTTTAAAGCTAGCCGCATTTAACGGCGCTAGCGTAGGCTTTTGCGACTATAACGAAGTTAAATTTAAAGCTCTCAAAAGAATGTCAAAGGGCATGACGAATTTATCTTTTTTCGAGACCGCAAACGTAGCGGCGCTATTTTGGGGAGAGTTTAAACCCGAATACGCAAATAGACGCATCATAGTTTTTAACGACGATGCCGACCAAAAACGCCAAATCGCCCTTAAGCTCTCGGGTACCGGCTATATCCCGACAATAGCTAAGGATTTAAAAGAATTTAAAAGCCTTCATAAAAACTTTGAGTACTCGGTCTATCTCACGCAGATAAAATCAAGTAAAAAAGACATAAAAACCACGCTCAAAGAAAATGTCGTCATATACGAATTAGAGGGCTTTATCGACTCGGCTTTCATAAATAATTTTGACCAAAAGACGTTTAATAATTCATTAAAAATAGGCTTTAAATTTTTTGTCTTTGATATGAGTAAATCAAGCTCGATAAATATCCACGGAGTATCTTTTTTAGCCAAGCTCTCTACCGTCTGCGCCGAGTATGGAGCTGCTATCGTCGTATGCGGCCTAAAACTAGCCAGCACGTCCCAAGTCCTAAAAAACGACCTTGAGGACTACGGCATCTTGGTTTATAAAAGCCTTGGCGAATTTTACGAAGACGACGGTACTATCGCGGGCGGAGGCGGCTCCGGGGAAGAAAGACCCAAAAATCTTACTAAAGATATCATAAACGCCTTGCCGAGCCTTTTAGCGACGGTAACGGACACTCTAGCCTCAATGTCCGGTTCTACGGTTACGAAAATAAGCACCGCCATAGAGCGTTTTAGCTGCCAAGAGGGTAAATTTAATATCGGCTCGGTTGCATTTTACGGCGATCTGGAGGCTAAATTTATCCTCTGCCTACAAAAAAACGATATCAAAAAGATGTGTAAAATTTTACTTCAAAATAGCGAAAATTTAAGCCTATCTCAAGCGTATGCCGATCTGCTAAGCGTCATTTGCGACCGTATCGAATCGCAGCTAGCTAGGCAGGCCATAACCGTGAGCTTTACCCTGCCGCATATTTTAGAGGTAACTCAAGACGAAAACAATAAAAACCGAGGCGTCTTGGTACGGCTTGATATAGACGGCTCGGATGCGATATTTTTTCTAAGTAAATAAAGGATAAAAGATGTATGTAGCGCCTAGTATTTTATCGGCGGATTTTGGAAATTTAAGGGCCGAGATCGAGGCCATCTGCGAAGCCGGAGCCGATCTTGTACATGTTGACGTGATGGACGGGCATTTCGTGCCAAATTTAACCATCGGCCCCGTCGTAGTAAACGCCGTAGCAAAGGCCGCTACAAAGCCGCTGGATATACATCTGATGGTTCAAAACAACACCTTTTTTGCCGATCTTTTTTTGCCTCTGAAGCCTAAATTTTTAAGCTTTCACATCGAGGAAGAAAAACATCCGCTACGCCTAATAGATCACATCCGTAGCCACGGAGTCGGGCCTGCTATCGTGCTAAATCCGCATACTCCGATCTGGGCGATCGAGCACATCGTAAACGAGGTCGATATGGTGCTGCTAATGAGCGTAAATCCAGGGTTCGGCGGTCAAAAGTTTATCCCTTCGGTGCTCGAAAAAGCCCGCAATTTGCGCGAAATGATCGAGCGCAAAAATGCTAAATGCATGATCGAAGTCGACGGCGGCGTGACGGGACTAAACGTCGCGCAGCTCGATGAAGCGGGCGTGGATATCGTGGTGGCGGGCAGTTATATATTTTCGTCAAATTCATACGAGCACTCTATCCGCTCGCTAAAGCTCGAGTTTTGAACCAAGATTTTGAAAATTTACTAGCCATAATCGCTAAGCGAAACATGCCCTACGCCGACTTCGTCGCCGCAACCAAGCAAATGGACGAATACGCCGAGCTTTTCGACGTTCGCGACGTGCAGATGTGGCGCGCGCTGGGGCTTGACATAACCCGCACCGCAAAAAACCAAATCGAGCTAAAAACTCGCCGCAAAGAGATAAAAGATCAAATTTTTTGCGTCGTAGATATAGAAACTAGCGGCGGTATAAATAGCGGCCAGATCATCGAAATCGGCGCGCTAAAGCTACAAAACGGCGAAACAATCGGCAAATTTGAAACCTTCGTGCACGCACCCTACGTCCCTGAAAATATCAGCGAACTAACGGGTATCACCGCAGAACACCTAAAAAACGCGCCAAGCCTTGCCTTTGTCATGGAGCAGTTTAAGGTCTTTTTGGGTCAGAGCGTTTTTGTGGCACACAACGCTCGCTTTGACTACGGCTTTATCAGCGCGACGCTGGAGGCGCTAGGATACGGAGAGCTACTAAACCGCAAACTCTGCACGATCGACCTAGCCCGCCGCACTATAGCCTCGCCAAAATACGGCCTAGGTACGCTAAAAGAGATTTTAGGCATAAATAATGCCCATCACAGAGCCCTTAACGACGCTATCGCGGCGGCTGAAATTTTTAAATATTCACTGCAAAAACTTCCTAGCGAGGTAAAAACGGTCGAGGATCTAATAGAATTTAGTAAATCGGCTAAAACGATAAAGCGACTAAAAACTCAAACTCCAAGCTTGCCGCATCTCACGGACGACAATCCGTAAAACCGAAAAACGCGAAATTTTGCGCGTAAAGCCTCGGCTTAAAAACTCGGTTTTGATACGTTTTTATGCTAAAGTCCATTAAATTTGATAATAACCGGCAAAACGGCTTTAAATTTAATCGCGACAAAAAAGTCCGTAAGGCAAAATTTACGTCGGCAAAAACTCGGGAAATTAGCATTTTCTAAAACGATATTTTTCGCCGACTAGATAAATCCCGCAAGCTGCAAGCAAGGCGGAATTTACCGCTCTAGCAATAAAATCTCCGCCCAAACAAAACCGTATACTTGCAGGTACTTGATGCAATGCCTAATTTTTAAACGACGAATAAAATCAGGCGGTAAAATTTGATTAAATTTAGCAAGCCTTTTTGCCCAAATTTTAATAGCACGAGAAATTTTTGCTTGGCAGGATGCCTAAAGCAAATAAAATCCGAATTTATATAGCAAAAACTACCGGCTATAATCATTCTCGCAAATTTTATCGCTCAAAAACGCTCCGCTTCTAAACGCCCTTGCCGTCTGCTAAAATCAAAAACGAGCTCGCTAATTTTATAAAAATTTACGCTTATCAAACCAAACGGCGATCGGCGCTGTCTTAAAATTTAGCCAAGCCTACCGGCGCGATGAGCTTATCTTAGCATACCGCAAGCCTAAAAACGGTTTTAGGGCGCAAAAACGATTTTTCTTACGAATAAAAAAACGACTAGCCGCCGCGCCAAAAATACGGCATAAACGCGCATAAAAGGATGCAAAATAAAAGGTCATGAAATGCTATAAATTTAGGATGAAAAGCGAAATTTAATTTTTAAACTTTAAGATTAAACTAAAAAATGAGCGGGATTATAAAAATTACCAACTAGGGCAAATTTATCTACTCGCCGACTCGCTCGCCGTTTATGCGTACTATCCTAGCGGGGATGCCTACGACCGTAGCGTTATCCGGCACGTTTTTTAGTACGACGGAGTTTGCGCCGATTTTGGCGTTTTCGCCGATTAGGATATTTCCCAGCACTTTTGCGCCGGCTGCTATCGTGACGCCGTTTTTTACGGTCGGATGGCGCTTGCAGCGTTCCTTACCCGTGCCGCCTAACGTCACTTGATGATATATCAGCACGTCATCGCCCACCTCCGCAGTCTCGCCGATAACCACGCCCATGCCGTGATCGATAAAAAGCCGCCTGCCGATCTTAGCGCCAGGATGTATCTCGATGCCCGTTAAAAATCGCGAAATTTGCGAGACGAAACGCGCTAAAAAACGTAAATTTTTAACATACAAAAAGTGCGCTACTCTATGAAAAACGACGGCGTGGATGCCCGGAGTGTTTATGAGAATGGCCCCGTAGCAGCACGAGGCCACCGAGGGGTCTTTCTCGCGTACGGTCGCGACTAGCTCGTTTAGCTCAGCGATAAAGCCCAACTCACGCCTCGTAAAGCGCGGTGCTAAGGTATCTCTCGCCGTTATCGGGAGCTACGAAAAGCACCTTTTTGCCCTTGCCCAGCCTCTTTGCGACCTTTATCGCCGCAGCCAAAGCCGCGCCGCCTGAAATGCCTAGCAATACGCCCTCTTCTTTTGCCAGCTTCCTAGCGGCGTCAAAAGCCTCGTCGTTTTCCACGCGCTCTATCTCGTCGATATAAGAGGTATCAAGAGTAGCCGGGATAAAGCCAGCGCCTATGCCTTGGATCTTGTGCGGTCCCGGTTTTTCGCCCGAAATCACGGCAGAGTCGTTTGGTTCGACGGCTATGATTTTGGTGTTATATCCGTTTGCCTTTAGCGCTTTAGCTACGCCGCTTAGCGTACCGCCTGTACCTACGCCGGAAACAAAAGCGTCAAGCTCCTTAAAGTCGTCTATTATCTCTTTTGCCGTCGTTAGCTCGTGAGCCTGCGGGTTAAATTTATTCTCAAACTGACTTAGCATGACGTAGCCTTTTTCACGTACGAGTTCGTTTGCCTTTTCGATCGCGCCTTTCATGCCCTTTGCGCCCTCGGTTAGAACAAACTCCGCGCCAAATGCCGCTTGCAGCTTGCGTCTTTCGATACTCATGGTTTCAGGCATTACTAGCACTACTTTAAAGCCTAAAGCCGCGCCCGTCATAGCTACGCCGATACCGGTGTTGCCGCTGGTAGGCTCTACGATGACGTCGCCTTTTTTTAGAGTGCCCTCTTTTTGCATTCCAAGGATCATACTTGCGGCGATTCTATCTTTTACCGATCCGCCCGGATTAAAAAATTCGAGCTTTGCGTAAATTTCAGCCATGCCCTCTTCATGCACGCTATTTATTTTAACTACGGGCGTTTTGCCGACGGTGTGAATTATATTTTCATATACCATTTTTGACTCCTTGTTAAAAATTGCGTAATAATATCTAAATTTAATAAATACAACTAAAATATTTATATAAAAAATATTTAATTATGCGAGATTTTTTAATATTTTCTCTCCCGCTTCGTCCAGCTTCTTGCCGTTAAAATGCACCTTACAAAACTCCACTATCTTGCCGTGAAATTTGGCGTAAATTTCATTCATCTCTAGCTCGCGTCCGTACGCCTCGCAGATTTGCTCGCTATCTACGGCCTCTAGCCACTCGCGCGCCTCTTCGTAGCTTTCAAACTCATACCCCAAAAAGCTCAAAATCCGCAAAGCGTAGCTATCTACGACCATCACCTCGCGCCCACACGCATAGCAAAGCACCGCGTCGCAGCTCTCCGCGCCGATGCCTTTGATACCTAGCAGCCACTCGCGGCTAACGTTTTCTTTGAAATTTTCAAAATCTCCGAATCTTTTAAAAATCGCCTCGCAAAGCGTTTTTAGGCGTTTTGCTTTGGTGTTGTAAAAGCCGCTTGGCTTTATGAGCAAGGCAAGCTCAGCTGCGGGAGTTTTTACGATGCCCTCAAGGCTCATCAAATTTGCGTTTTTTAGATTATTTAGCGCTTTATCGGCGTTTTTCCAGTTGGTGTTTTGTATCAAGACGGCGCCGACTACGACTTCAAAAGTCCCGGCTCCCGGCCACCAAAATGGGCCGTCTGCGTCAGCCTTTACGCCCGCGTTTTTTAGCGCCAAAAAAAGCTGCGTGCTATCCATATTTTTCCTTTTTATTTTGAGAGCAGATTTCTAGCGCCCATTGCGCAAGCGATACTTAGCATTACGGCCGTAGCGGCGCTTAGATTTATATCGCAAAAGCCCGCAGCCAGCGCAAATGCCGTAAAGGGCGCGTCTAAATTTATCGCCAAAAACGCCGCCGCTCCGCAAAGAGCCGCCGCGCTTAAATTTACCTGCGCGAAATTCGCCGCCGTAAGACCTAAACAAAGCCCTAAAAGCGCGCCTAGCGAGAAACTGGGCGTAAGAGTACCGCCGTATGCGCCGCATTTTAAAAGCGCAAGTACGCAAACGCCCTTTACCGTTAGCAAACCAAGCGCATAAAGGGCTGAAATTTGTTCGCTAAAAGCCGTTTGCGCCGCAGCTTGACCGTTACCTAAAATTTCTGGTAAAAACGCGCCCGCAAGCGCCGTAACCGCAAAAGCAAGCGGTAAAAATATCAAAATTTTACCGTCTTTTATGCGGTTTGCTTCGGCTCTAGCGACGCCTGCTTGATAAAATTTAGCCGTCATGCCGACTATAACGCCTACAAATGCGGCTAGCGCAAGGTTTGCAGGCGTTGATTTAAAGTCGCTAACGACGTAAAGAGCCTCGCGGGGCACGCTAAAATTCGCCGTAAAATCAGCGACCGCGCAGACGCCAAATGCCGCCAAAGCCGCCCTTTTATCAAATCTTTTTAACAAAATCTCAAGCGCGAAAATCGCTCCGGCAAAGGGTACGTTATAAACCGCGCCAAGCCCAGCTGCGGCCCCGCAAGCCGCAAGAGTGCGGCACCAAGCCGCATCAAGAGCGAAAAAGGCGCAAATTTTTGACGCAAACAGCGCGCCAAGCTCGCGCGGAGCGACTTCTTTGCCGATCGGAGCGCCCAGACCTACGGTAAAAACCTGCAAAAACGCATGAGCTAAATTTGACGCAAACGAAGGATTTTTGCCCTCTATTATCTCGCCGGCGCTTAAAAACGGTTTAAATTTATGCAAAAAGTACCAACCTATGCTAGCAATCGCCCCGCAAGCTAAAACCGCCGCAAAACGCCTAAATGCGCTAGTTTGATCAGGGGTGACGACAAAGTCGCTCTTTGCGCGACCAAATGCTAAAAACTCGGCAAAATGTATGACCTCGGTTAGCGCCGCAGCGCCCGCGCCTGCGGCAAACCCTACGCAAAGCACGGCCAAAAATAGCCTAAAATCCGCACTCGGTTGCATAAATTTACGCTTGGTTTTCACGCTAAAGCTTCACCGCTGGCTGCACCAAAGGCTCGCCAACTCCGTCTATGACGCGGATCTTAAAGGCATCCGTGCAGCGCCCGCCGTCAAATTCAAACACGACCATTTGAAAAATCCGCCTGCATTTTTCATTTACCTTAAACGAGTGCTTGAGCCCCGTTAAAAAGCTCTTCACCGGCGCTTCCGCGTCCATGCCGATGACGCCGTCAAACGCCCCGCTAAGCCCGACGTCGCTGACATAAGCAGTGCCGCTAACTATTTGTAAATCATCGGTGCCAACGTGCGTGTGAGTGCCGGCTATGGCTCCCACTCGCCCGCAAAACAGCCTAAAAAAGGCATTTTTCTCGCTCGTGGCCTCGGCGTGAAAGTCTATGAGGATATTTTCGCTCTCGCACTCATCTAACGCGCGCTCGGCCTCTAAAAAGGCGTTGTTCGTATGCGGCAAGCCGTAGTGTCCCATCAAATTTACCACGCTTAGACTCTTGCCATCTTTACTCAAATTTATCGCGCCGCGCCCAGCGGTTCCGGCGAAGTGATTATACGGGCGGATGATAGGCAGGGCGTCCATCAGCGCGACTACGTCTTTTTTATCAAAGCTATGGTTGCCGCCCGTGATCGCATCGATTCCGCACTCTAGCAGCTCGTGCGCGTTTGTGGTGGTTAGACCGAAGCCTCCGCTTGCGTTTTCGGCGTTTGCGACGATAAAGTCAAGCTTAAATTCCCGCTTAAATTTGGGCAAATTTTGTATAACCGCGCTTCTTCCCGCGCGTCCGACGATGTCGCCCACAAAGCCCACTTTAGTTAAATTTGCCATCAAATTTTATCTTTATAGCTTAGATAAAACTGCCTTGCCGTGCGTCCAGAGCGGCTCGCGCGTAGCTGGGTGTATTGCTTTGCTAGCTCGTGAAGCATCGCTCTGTCGCCTACGAAATCTTTAAAATAAAAATCAACTATCTTTAGATAGTCCGCAAAACTACCCTGATAAAAGCTAAGCCAAAGCCCGAATCTATCGCTAAGCGCGATCTTTTCCTCGACCGCGTCACTATAGTGCAGCTCCGTCTCGCAGACTCTGGTGCCTTCGTTGTCGCTTTTTAGCTCGCTGATGAGATGGCGGCGGTTTGAGGTGGCGTAGACTAGCACGTTTTTAGGCGCTTTTTCGATCGAGCCTTCAAGCACTGGTTTTAAAAATTTATAGCTCCTATCGCCCGTCTCAAAGCTAAGATCGTCGCAAAAAATGATAAATTTAAAACTGCTATCCCTGATCTCGTAAATGATCTCGGGTATCATCTCTAGCTCGTCGTTTTTTAGCTCGATTAACCGAAGGCCTTCGGGATAAAATTTAGTAAAAACGGCCTTAACCAAGCTACTTTTACCGCAGCCTCGCGCGCCCCAGAGTATCGCGTGATTAGCGCCCTCGCCTTCTAAAAATTTACGCGTATTTTCTACGAGCTCTTCTTTTTGTTTTTCGATCCCCACAAGCCCCTCAAGCTGCGTAAAATCAACGTCCGTTACGCCCTTTAAAGCGCCGAATTTGCGCCGATAAATCGCTGCGGCAGTTGTGTTCCAGTCTATCATTTTTCCGCCCGTCCTTTATTTAGTTTTCTAAGATAGATCAATATCTCCTCTATTACGTCGTCATCGTCTTTGCTCTTTGATCTTAGTCTGGTTTGTTCGCCGTTTTGCGCGGTTAGCACGATATTTTGCTCGGCGTTTGAGATAGCTTTAAAGCCAGCTTTTATCGCTAAAATTTTAATTATAATGAGGCTTAAAAACTGCTTGGTGTAGATGTCGGGCTTGCCGAATCTATCCTCGATCTCGCCTTCTATCTCGTAAACCTCGGCAACCTCTTTGCACTTGCTAAGCCGTCTATATAGCTCTAGGCGCAGCCTATCCTCGCCGATAAACTCCGAGTTTAAAAACGCGTTTATGCTAAGCTTTAGGTCGATTTTCGCGCTCTCAAAGCTCTCTTTATTTAGTAGTTTATTTATCTCTTCTTCCAGCATCTTGATGTAGAGCGAGTAGCCGATCGCCTCGATATGGCCGCTTTGAGCTTCGCCCACTAGGTTGCCGCCGCCTCTGATTTCCAGATCGTGATACGCCAGCACGCTGCCCGAGCCCAAAAACGAGTTGCTCTCAAGCGCGACTAGGCGTTTTAGCGCGTCCTCGCTTAGAGCGTTTTTGTCTTCGACTAGGAAGTAGCAATACGCCTGCTTGTCGCTTCTGCCGACGCGTCCGCGTAGCTGATGTAGGTCTGCGATGCCGAATTTATTCGCTCCCTCGATGATGATGGTATTTACGTTTGGCAGGTGGATACCGCTTTCTACGATGCTAGTGCTTAGCAGCACGTCGTATTCGCCGTTTTCAAACTTCATCATCTCCTCTTCGGTCGTTTTAGCGTCTATTTTGGAGTGCAGCGTGAGGATGCGTAAATTTGGCATGATGTCTAAAATTTGCTTTTTTGCCTGAGGCATCGTGGCGATGTGGTTGTGGATATAAAAAATTTGCCCGCCGCGGCGCAGTTCGCGCATTACGGCCTCTTTTATCGCCTTTTCGTCCCACTCGCGCACGCTAGTTCGCACGTCTAGGCGCGAGCTTGGCGGAGTTTGCAATACGGAGTAGCCCTTGACGCTTGAAAGCGCCATATTTAGGCTGCGCGGTATCGGAGTCGCGCTCATAGATAGCACGTGCGAGGCGCTTGAAATCTCTTTTAGTTTTTCCTTTTGTTTTACGCCGAATTTATGCTCTTCGTCGATGATGATGAGGCCTAAATTTGAGGGCTTAACCGACAAAAGCGAGTGCGTACCCACGCAAACGCAAGGCTGTCCTGTCTCCAGCGCCTTTACGGCTACCGCTTTTTCCTTCGCGCTCGTGAAACGGTCGAGCTTAAAGACGCTAACGTCAAATTTGCCCAGCCGCTCTTTTAGGCTTTTAAAATGCTGGGAGCTAAGAAGCGTCGTCGGCACGAAAAATAGCGCCTGAAAGCCCGATTTTACGCACTTAAATATCGCGTTCATAGCAACTTCGGTTTTACCAAATCCCACGTCGCCGCTAAGCAACCTATCCATCACTTTGCCGCTTTTTAGATCGTTTGCGATGTCGCTTGATGCGCGCTCCTGATCTCTCGTGTAGGCAAAGCCCGCGTTTTGCAAGAAATTTAGATACTCCGCATCGTCTTTTTCGATGATTTCGCCGCGGATTAGTTCGCGCTGGGCGGCTAGCGAAATAATCTTTGAGGCGATAACGAAAAGCTTGGCTCTAACTTTTTCTTTTATCTTGGCGAAATTTGCCTTGCCTAGGCGGTCTAAAACCGCGATACTACCGCTACCCGCGACGTATCTGTCGATCAAATTTAGATGCTCAACGGGCAAAAGCAACTTGTCCTCGTTTTGATAAACGATGACAACGAACTCGCGCGTCCTGCCTAGCACCGTTAGCTTTTCAAGCCCAGTAAATTTGCCGATGCCGTACTCTTCGTGCACGACGTAGTCGCCCGCCTTTAGCTCGTCGATCGCTAGACTCGGTTTTTTGGCGCGCTTTTTCTTTTCAAATTTATTTAGCGATACGATGATTTCGCCTGGTGAGACCAAATTTAACGCAGCCTGGGTTTGCACGAACTCTACGTTTTTATATTCGCTCAAATTTAATGCGTTAAAAAGCCCCTCGTTGCGCGCTAAGACTTTGATTTTTTTATTTTTATTTAGCTCGAAAAAATCGGCGTTTAAAGTTACGCTTAAGTCTTTATAAACTTTAGCCGCGGGCAATACGGGCAAATTTGCCACCTCGCCCAGATCGCGCTCAAAGCCGTCAAATTTTTTCGTTAAAACCGTTTTAAATTCTCGCGTATAATCAATAAACCCATCTATCGCCCAAAATCCAAGCGTCTTTAGGTCGCTGATTAGCGCGTCGGTCTCGATCTCTTTTATTTTTTCGGAGGTTTTTTCAAATTCGGCTTCGCCTAAAGCCGCTATGAAAGGCGAAATTTCAAGGCTTTTTAGCTCGGTTTTGTTTGAAATTTGCGTCTGTGTGCTGTAGTGTCTGATGCTTTCTATCTCGCCGTCAAAAAGCAAAATGCGATTTGGCTCCTGCGCGCCGACGCAAAAAATGTCTATAATCTCGCCGCGTACGCAAAACTCGCCCTCGCTCTCCACGATACCCACCGCCTCGTAGCCAAAGCGCAGTAGTTTTTGGGCTAGCTCTTTTGGATCGATTCTATCGCCGAAATTTAAAGTAAGCTTTTGTAGGTGTTTTTTGCCCGGAAGTTTGTTTAGGACCGTGCAAACGGGGCTAATAAGGAGCTTTTTGCCCTCAAATTCGTAAAATTTGGCTAGCTCGGACGATAACTTGAAAAGCTCGGCGCTAAAGCTGCGCAGATCATCGCCCTCGCGCGCTCTAAAATCGGGCAATCTAAAGATCTTAAGCCCGGCAAATTCCGCCGCGCTAAGAGCCGCGATAGCCTCCTTGTCGTCCTCGCAGACTAGTAGCTGCGCATCGCCTCCGTTTAAAAAATACTCAAAAACCTCACTTTGCACCGCGGTACCTTTTTAGGAAGGCTTCCACGAGGTAAAACGACCCAAACGCCAGATACTCCTCGTCCGCGCGCACGTCCGTAAAGTAGGCAAACTCCATATCAAGCTCCCTCAAAGCCTCTTTCACCTGCGTCGTCGCAAGCTCGCGGCCGGGCGTCTCATACTCGATGATGTAGGTTTTTTTAACGACCGGTTTGATCGCCTTTAGGACGGCTTTTATGTCCTTGTCGGCAAAGGCGTTAAAGATCAAATTTAGCTTTTTGCCCGCAAATTTTTTAGCTAGAGCCTGCGCCGCCATCTCGTTGTGTCCGACGTCGATCGTTACGTTTGGCGCGATCTTTTCGCAGCGTCCATTTAGATCAAGCGCGCCTAAATTTGCTAAATTTAAGCTAAAGCCTAGCTCCTTAAACGCAGAAGAGCTAAGGGTTAAATTTGAATGCAAAAACTCTGGCAAGCCGAATTCTTGCGCATAAATTTTGATCTCGTTTTTATCCTCGGCGGTTAAATTATCGGAAGCAAATTTTAACGCCGCGCCTTTTTTGGCAGCGATCCCTCTAGCGATACCGACGCAAAGCTCGCTCATATCATCATTCATCAAGGCAACGTCCGCCATCGCGTTAAATTTAGTCGTCGCGATCTGCTCTAGCTTGTCGCCAAGCAGCGCCGTGTGGTCAAAACCGATCGGAGTAAAGAGGCTAAGGTGCTTGTCAAATACGTTCGTAGCGTCAAATTCTCCTCCAACGCCCGCCTCGCAGACGAAAAAGTCGCACCCCTCAAAAAGCGGAGCGCAAAGCAGCGTCGCGTACTCAAAATACGAAAGCGAGCGCGCGACCTCGGGGGGCAAAATTTTAATCAGCCTCTCGTGAGCCGTCTCGATCTCGGATGCGCTAGCTACGGCGCCGTTCATCCAAAATCTCTCGCGAAACTCGAAAATATGCGGGCTCGTATAGTGTCCGACGCTATGGTTGCGAGCGAGCATCTGCGCTAAAAATCGCCCCGTGCTGCCCTTGCCGTTCGTACCGATAATATGGATGATTTTTGGTATTTTAAACGCGCCTTGTACGAATTTAAAGGTGTTTGGCATGCGCGCGCGGTTGATTTCCTTATAAAAAAGGGGTTTGTTTTCTAAAAAATCTTCTAGTTTCATTAAATTTTAGGCATCACCTGATCTCTGCCGTTTTGCTTGGCTTCATAAAGCATCTTGTCCGAAGCCTCAAGTACCGCCGCGGAGCTTTGATACGCGCTACGTACGGCCGCGCCGCAGCTAATCGTAACGCTAATACGCTCTTCTTTATATAAAAATTTCGAGTTTTTAAGCGTAGTTCTAACTCTACTGGCAAATTCCACGCTTTGCTCCAAACTTAAGCCCGGTAGCAAAACGACAAACTCCTCGCCGCCGTACCTGCTGACGATATCCTCTTTTCGCGAGGCTTTTAACAGCGTTTTGGCTACGCTAGCTATTACGGTATCGCCCGCATCGTGGCCGTACGCGTCGTTTATCTTTTTAAAATGGTCTATATCAAAAAAACATACGCAGTAGTCAAGTCCGTTTTTTAGATATTCGTTTTCAAATCTCTCTAACTCCTCGACAAACGCTTTTCTCGTCGCTGTCTTGGTTAAAAAATCCTCTCTGCTCTGCGCTTTTGCGTCTTCTAACTGGGTTTCAAGGGCGCTTATTTTTTCTTGTAGCTCTTTTATCGTTAGCTGATCGCTCATCATCTGCTCGCCTAGTTGCCTTATCTCGCCGTCAAGCATATCCGCGATACCCAGCATCTTATCTCTGATACCCTCAAAGCTATCTTTGCTTAAATTTATTAGACCCAAATCGCGCCTTATAAATCCCATCTTATCAGAGCCGTCCTTGGAGCTGTCTATGAGCCTCAAAATTCGCCCGTCTATGCCCTCTAGCACCTTATCTAGCGCGGCTATCTTGCTTGAAATTTCAGCTTTATCCAGCTCGATGCGTTTTTTGGTTAAATTTTTTATATCGTTTCTAAATTTTAAACTTTCAAGCAGCCTAGGCTCGTCTTTTAAATTTTTAGTTATCCTATCTATATCGCCGATTATTTTATCGGTGATGGACGGCTCTAGCGTAGCAGTCAAAAGCGAGACGAACTCCTCGCACGCTCCAGCACTTCCAGCGCTCCTAATCGCGCCGTCAAGCTCTGCGACCATCTCCGCTAAATCATCCGTTTTTTTTATCCCGTAGTCGTTAAGCCTTTTTAAAAAGCTGTCGTCATAATCAGTCAAAAAATCAAACCACTTATCTTTTATCCTGTCGGCGGTTTGAGCGTCGGTACGTCTGTTTAGCGCCTCGATACTGGCTTCTGCAAGCTTTCTTGCGCTTTTGTTATGTAGCGCGGCCGCTGCTTGAAGTACTTTTTTACTCATAGCGCATAGTGCGGCTACTAGCTTTGGATACTCGACGAGGCTGGGAGAATTTAACCTAGAGGCCATAAAAGCAAAAAGCTCGTCCACGCTTTTTACGTTTTTTTGTTTTAGCTGCGCCTTAAATTCATCGTTTAGTCTACCGACGTATTTTTCTAGCTTTTGACAATCAGGCACTATAACGCCGTTTTTTTTTGCCGTCTGGCAAAAAACTTCGGCGTAGTTATCCGGAGTTAGCACGAGTCCGCGCTCTTTTATGGTCTGGATAGTCTCTTTTATGACTTGATTGACGCTAGTCGCCACGCTTTAGACCTTTTACGGCAAGCGTAGCGATATACTCGTCAAAAGCCTCTTGAGAGGCCTGTTTTACGGCATTATATCTATCGCTTTCGCTGATGACGCCATCGGCAAATCTAGTATCTCTTATCTTTTGCGACACGGTGAAGTCATGCTCGCCCGAAGTAGTCACCGATAGTATCTTGCCGTTTTTTAACCTGGTGTCGAAATTTAACGCCAAAATCGCCTTATAAGACGTTACATAGCCGTACTCGTCAAAAAGCAAGGGCTGATAACTAAGCGTTTTTATCGACACGGTTATAGACGTAGGCGCATTTTTATCGTCGCTTATACGTTTTCCCAGCCTAGTTACGATGCCCTCAAGCACGCTGTCTTTTATCCAAACGCTGTTTTTAGGTTCTTCTTTACTTATAAGCACGTTTACGTAAACGCGCTCGCCCATTATGTCGTTAGTTATCTTTGAGACCGGCTTATAGCTGCATCCCACCAAGATAAAAGCCGTTAAAAATAGTAAAAATTTAGTTTTCAAAATTTAGCCTTTTATTACGAAATTTACGAGCTTGCCGGCTACGTAAATTTGTTTGATTATTTCTTTGCCTTCGAGCCATTTCTCTGCGCTTTGTTTAGCTAAAGCTATGATCTCATCGTCGCTAGCGCTACTTGACGCCTCAAATTCGCCTCGCCTTTTGCCGTTAACCGTGATAGCTAAATTTAAGCTATCTTGCTCAAAAACCTCGTTTAAGATTTCTATTTTCGTAAAATTTGCTCTGCCAAATAGCTGCTCGCTAAGCTCGTTTGCTATATGCGGCACGATAGGCTCGAGCAAATTTAAAACGATAAAAAAGGCTTCCGTCGTTACGTCCTCATTATCCTGCGCGTTTACGGCGTTTAGGGCTTCCATGCAGGCCGCGATTAGAGTGTTAAAGGCAAAATTTTCCTCATAAACGTCGTTTGATTTTTTAAGCGCCTCATAAACCTTCATTCGCGCGTATTTTTCTTCTTTGCTCAAATTTGCGTGCGCTATCTGCGGGATTTGAGTACATTTTTTGACATTCGCGCTTCGTTCGTATAAGCGGTTTAAAAACCTAAACGCGCCCTCGACCGCGCTATCGTTCCACTCAAGCTCTTTTTGCGGAGGCGCGGCAAAGAGGATAAAAAGCCTCGCCGTATCGGCGCCGTATTTGTTGATGATGTCGTCCGGATCAACCACGTTGCCTTTACTTTTACTCATTTTTTTGCCGTCTTTTAGCACCATGCCCTGAGTAAGCAGTCGCTCAAACGGCTCGTCGTCTCTTAGGTAGCCCAGGTCTCGCAACGCCTTTTGAAAAAACCTCGCGTAAAGCAGGTGCAAGATCGCGTGCTCGATACCGCCGATATACTGATCCACGTTCATCCAATAATTCACGCTTTTAGCGTCAAACGCGCGATCCTGCCACGTTTTTTCGTCGCTGGCGTATCTAGCGAAATACCAACTACTCTCAAAAAACGTATCCATCGTATCGGTCTCGCGGATAGCCTCGCCGCCGCATTTTGGGCACTTTACGTGCTTCCAGCTCTCGTGTTTATCGAGCGGATTTCCCTCGCCCGTTATCTGTACGTCGTCAGGCAGCGTCACGGGCAAATTTTCGATCTTTTCAGGCACGACGCCGCAGCGCTTGCAGTGCACCATCGGTATCGGCGCGCCCCAGTAGCGCTGTCTGGAGATACCCCAGTCGCGGATTTTAAAATTTACGACGCGTTTGCCGATCTTGTCCGCTTCAAATTTTTCTATTATTTTTAGTTTTGCCTCTTCGCTGCCAAGACCGTTTATGAGTGGCGAATTTATAGATATTCCGTACTCAGTTAGCGCCTTGCCGCCCTCAAATTCGCCCTGCGTAGGCTTAACCACCGGCTTTATCGGCAGATCAAATTTACTTGCAAACTCATAGTCGCGCTCGTCGTGAGCCGGCACTGCCATAACCGCGCCGCTACCGTAGTCTGCTAGGACGAAATTGGCTACCCAAACCGGTACTTTTTCTCCGGTTAGCGGGTGTAAGACGTTTATGCCAAGATATAGTCCGTCTTTTTCGCTAGCTTGGCGTTCGCGCGGGCTTTGGTTTAAGATTTTTCTGATTTTTTCCGCTTTTTGAGACTCTAACTTGCCTGCGTTAAGCAGTCTTTTTACGATCCTGTGCTCAGGCGCTAAAGCTGCATAACTAACGCCGTAAATCGTATCAGGGCGCGTGGTAAATACCTCAAAACCGTCTATTGGCTCGTCGCCCTCTAAAATCCGCTTCGACTCCTCGTCTAGCTCAAATTTAAACTCGAGCCCAAAGCTCTTACCGATCCAGTTTTCCTGCATCGTAAGTACTTGAGACGGCCATTTGCCCTCTAATTTTTTCAAATCGTCCAGCAACTCCTGCGCATAGCTAGTTATCTTTAGGTAGTAGCCGGGTAGTTCGCGCTGGACGACGGCATTTCCACATCTCCAGCAACATCCGTCTTCAACCTGTTCGTTTGCAAGCACCGTTTGGTCGTATTCGCACCAATTTACTACCGCGCTTTTTCGGTAAACTAGCCCCTTTTCATACATTTTGATGAAAAATTCTTGTTCAAATTTAGTATAAAGCGGATCAGACGTCGCGAATTCGCGCTTTTTAGAAAAGCTAAGTCCTAAAGCGTCAAGCTCGCCGCGCATGTAGTCTATATTTTCGTAAGTCCAAATTTTAGGATGGATTTTGTGCTTTATCGCCGCATTTTCCGCAGGCATACCAAAGCTATCAAAGCCGATAGGATGCAAAACGTTATAGCCTTTTTTGCGGTAGTAGCGAGCTAGGGCATCTCCGATAGAGTAGTTTCGCACATGCCCCATGTGGATGCGTCCGCTAGGGTATGGAAACATGCTTAGGATATATTTTTTAGGTAGGCTATAGTCGTCTTTGGGTTCAAATTCGCCGCTTTTGCTCCAAATCTCTCTCCATTTTTTTTCTATTTTCGCAGGCTCGTATTTTAAATTTTCACTCATTTTTACTCCTAAAATTCTTCTTGCGTTTTGCTTGACTCGACCAAAACCAAGGCGAGCGAAAAAACATTTGCGATCGTAGCTCCGATAGCTAGCGAATAAGCGATATTAGCATTGCCGTTTACCTGAAGTATCCCAAACGCCGGAATAAGATGCAAATCAGCCACTAAAGAACTAGCGAAAAGCTCGGCGGCAAAAATATTTTTAACGCCGATTTTTAGCAACGTCGAAATCAAATTTACGCTCGCGGCTATAAAAAGCGCAATCTCGTTTTTGTCGTACAAAAATCCTGCCGTCGTCGTTAGGCTCATGAGAGCGAAAAAAATATAAACAACCTTACCCCAATTCATCGCCTCTCCTTATATAGCGCCTTTTTCAAACATCTCTCGTTGCTTTTGTTTCTCTCTTTGAGCGCGCGCCTTTTCAACCTCCGTCGCGCGGTATTTCTCTACGCTAAATTTAAACCACAAAAGCATAGGCGCGGCAACGAATATCGAGCTAAGCGTACCTATGACGATGCCTACTATCAGCGCCAAAGAAAATCCGTGTATCATATCTCCGCCGAACAAAAACAGCACGACTACCGTGATGAGCGTGGTGCCTGATGTGAGTATCGTTCTAGTTAGTGTCGCGGAGACCGATTCGTTTATTATCGTATCAAGATGCGTGCTCTTGCTGCTTTTGATATTTTCTCTGATGCGGTCAAAGACGATGATCGTGTCGTTTAGCGAGTAGCCCACGACCGTAAGGATCGCCGCAAGAGTGTCTAAATTTACGTCGATAGCAAAAAGACTGATAGCTCCCATCGTAATCACGACGTCGTGAATCTCCGAAGCCACCGCCGCCATTGCAAATCTCCACTCGAATCTAAACGCGATGTAGATCAAAATCCCCACAAGCGAGATCGCAAGCGCCATCACGCCCTTTTCGCGTAGCTCATCGCCGACTTTTGGACCCACTACGTCGGTGCGGCGGATCTCAAATTTGCCCGTATCTTTTAAAAGCTCGGCTACGCTAGCTCCGACGTCGCTGCCTAAATTTGAGTTCGTCCCAGAAAATCTAATAGTAACTTCTTCTGCCGAGCCAAACTCCGTAACGCTCGCGTTTTTATAGGCTTCGTCTTTTGCTAAAGCCTCGCGAATTTTATCTAGCGAGACCGCGCTATCGTATTTCACCTGGATGAGCGTACCGCCCGAAAAATCAATGCCGTAATTAAAGCCTTTCGTCGCCATCAAAAAAAGCGAACCGAAAAATAGCACGGCCGAGACGGCTAGCGCGATGTAGCGCTTGCTCATAAAATCATAAACATGTGCCTTTGAGAAAAATTGCATTTATACCCTTTTATAACCGAACCAAAACCGCGTGTTACCGCTTTTTTCTATTTTATTTATAATCGTATCAAACATACCGTGAGTACCCAAAATCGCCGTTATCATCGAGGCTATGATACCGATAGCCATCGTCACGGCAAAGCCCTTAACCGGTCCGGTGCCGTAGGCATAAAGCACGACTGACGTGATAAGCGTGGTCAAATTTGCGTCTATGATCGCACTCATCGCATTTTCGTAGCCCTTTTTCACGCTCGTTGCGATGCTGGCTCCGTCGCGCAGTAGCTCCCTGATACGCTCGTTTATGATGACGTTTGCATCCACGGCCATACCGATGGTTAGCACTATGCCGGCCATTCCAGGTAGCGTTAGAGCAGCGCCAAACATCGCCATCACGGCGACTAATATTAAGATATTTGCGACAAGCGCAATATTTGCCAAAATGCCGCTAAATCCGTAATAAACTATCATAAACAGTACCACCAAGACCGATGCCGAGGCTAGCGCGATCATAGATTGTCTTATACTATCGGCGCCAAGGCTTGGTCCCACGCTTCGTTTTTCTAGCATTTTTACCGGAGCCAAAAGAGCGCCGCTTCTAAGCGCGATAGCTACGTCGTGAGCCTCCTCGACGCTAAATCCGCCGCTTATCTGGCCGCTTCCGCCGCCGATTCTCTCGTTTATCGAAGGGGCGGAGTAAACCTTGCCGTCAAGCACGATAGCTAGGCGCTTGCCGACGTTCGCACCGGTAAAATCACCAAAAATTCTAGCTCCCTCGGCGTTTAGGGTAAAGCTGATGATAGGCGAGTTCGTGCGCTGATCAAAGGCAACTCTAGCGTCCGTTAGCATAGCTCCGTCAAGTACGGGGATGTTTTTTACGACGTATTTTATCTGCTCGTTTTTGACGTCCGGATAGATGATGTCGCCGTAGCTCTCAGCCTCGGCCTCGCTCATAGAGTTTGCCTGCGACTGGCGCTTTTCATCGACGGCCATCAGCTGGAGGTGCGCGGCTTTTGCGATGAGATCGCGTGCGCGCTGCTCGTCCTCAGCCGTTTTGATACCCGGAAGCTCGACTAGGATATTATCCTTGCCCTGTCTTGCTACGGTAGGCTCGGCTAGGCCGAACTGATCGAGTCGGTTTCTGATCGTTTCTACCGCTTGATTTATCGCGTATTCGATAGTTTCGGCCTTCTCGGCATCGGTTAAACCGACCGAGTATTTTAGGCCGTCTTTTTGTACGTTAAGACCTTTGATATCTTTTAGCATACCGTCGATTTTAGCGGCTTCGTCCGCATCAAGCAGCTCAAAGTCCACCTTGTCCTCGCGGATTTTAAAGCTATCGATCAAAACGTCCTCTTTTTTCGCAAAATAGTTCACGCTAGCGGCGATTGACTTAATCTTTGAGTGTACGGCCTCCTCGGTCTCGACGCCAAGAAGCATATGAAGTCCGCCCTGCAAATCAAGTCCGAGGCTGATTTTAGAGCCGCCTAGCTTGTCCGTAAAGGACGGCGCGGAAAATATAATGCCCAAAATCAAAGCCAAAACAAAGATGATCAGCCTATATGTTATTTTGCCGTTACGCATTTACTTTCGTCTCTGTTTTTTCTATTTTTCTCGCGATAAATTCGCGTGAAACGCGCACGATTACGTCGTCGTTAAGCTTAACTCTGATAAAATCATCTTCCGGTTTTATCACCTCGCAGATTAGTCCGCCGCTAGTTATGATCTTGTCGCCTTTTTCGAGTGCGGCTAGCATCGCGGCATGAGCTTTTTGCTGTTTTTGCTGCGGTCTGATAACCAAAAAATAAAATATCGCGAAAAGCACGACTAGAGGCAGTAATGAAGCTACGAAATTTCCTTCTTGCATGGGGTTCCTTGATAAAAAAAATTTTAAGCCCCTATTTTAGCACTAAAATTATAATAAAAGCCTTTGTCGGCGCGATTTTAATCTCAAATTTTATACTAGCCGACGTTTTAGACGGCGAAATTTTAAATTTTATCTCGCCTTTTTTTGCGATCGCGGGCTTTTATTTGTTGCTTAAATTTGACCGCCGCGGCTTTTTTTGGACGGGATTTTTTATCGGGATTTTGTGGTTCTACTGGATCAGCTTTAGCCTCGTTTATTACGAGCTTAGCTACCTCATCCCGCTTGAAATTTTAGCCATCGGGATCATCTACGGCGCGCTGTTTTTGATAGCGGGTATCCCGGCTCAAATTTGGCTAAAGGCTTTGCTGCTTATTTTAGTTTCCAACATCCATCCTTTCGGCTTTAACTGGTTAAATTTAGAAGCCGTTTTCGTGCCGGGCATGTTTGCGCCAAATTTACTCGCCCTTGCGTTTATTTTCGCCGCGATTTTGTGCCTGTTTTACGTCAAAAACCGCTTCAAATTTATAGCTTTTGCCGCGCTTTTAGCCTGCGCGGTGCAGTATGATACGCCAAATTTTAAAACTCTGCCTTTTGAGGTAAAGCTAGCAAACACCGACGTCCCGCAAGAGCTAAAGTGGCAAAAGCGGCTAAAAAACGAGTTTATAAATCAAAATTTAGCCGTCATAGACGAGGCGATAAGCGCGGGATTTAGGACGGTTATTTTGCCCGAGAGCGCCTTTCCTGCCTATATGACGCACGAGCGAAATCTCATCGCCGAGCTGCTCGAAAAATCCCAAAAGATCGCTATCCTCGCCGGCGCACTAGCCCTAGAAAACGGCGCGAGCTACAACTCGGTATTTTTCTTTGAGCAAGGCAAGATGTGGCGGATGGATAAATTTATCCTCGTGCCTTTTGGCGAAGAGATCCCGCTACCGGCGTTTGCGCGAGATTTGATAAATAAAATATTTTTCGGCGGCGCGAAGGATTTTGAGACGGCGAGCGCTCCTAGCGACTACGAGATAGAGGGCGTAAAAATCAGAAACGCGATCTGCTACGAAGCGACTAGAGACGAGCTTTTTACGGGGGAATTCGACGTCATGATCGCGGTAACTAACAACGGCTGGTTTGTGCCTAGCACAGAGCCAAATTTACAGCGAAATTTACTCAAATACTACGCGACGAAATACGGCAAAGCCATCTATCACAGCGTAAACGGCTCGCCGTCTGAGATAATAACGCCAAAACAAGGCTTGCTCGATAAATTTTTCAGATAAATTTGCTAAATTTAGGCGTTTTTGCGTTTGCTAAAAAGCAACCGAATTTGCAATGATACGTAAAATATACAAGCCGCAACAAAAACTACAAGCATAAAATCAATACACATCTGCCAAAACAGCTTGCCTGGAGATTTCAGTACTCATTCATATTCAGGCGAGTATCTTGGATGACGATAGCCGATGTGGTAACCGCTAAAATCCCAATACACAAAAAAACTGCTCACAAAAATGATAAAAATAGAAAGAAAAAATCTTTTTACAGGATTTTCTTTTATTATCATCTTTAAGGTGTAAGCTTTATTTTCTTTACTACTGCACAGCAAGCAAGCAGCTACGAAACCGACAAGCGTGACGACCTTGATAATCCCCATATAAGCGATGTAAAACGCGGCCTTTTGCGCAAAATCGGTATGAGTAAAAGCTCTCTCTACGGCCGGGTAAATTTTAAGCATAGCTTCTACGAAAACTCGCGCCAAAGACGAGCGAGCCAGCACGTCAAAAGGCAATACGAAAATGCCTAGCGCGCAAATAAAATAAAAAGCGCAAAGCCCGAGCAGAACGAGTCCAAGCGCCTTGTTTTTGCCGTTTTGTTTTGCTTCTGTTTGCATTTTAACTCTCTTTAAAATTTGTCGCACGTTTTTGAAGCAAATTTAAGACGTAAAGTGGGACGAAATTTCATACGAAGCCTTAAATTTGAGGGTAAATTTAAGCCCGCGTTAAATTTAGCGGGCTTTCAAAATTATTTAATCAAAGCTTTAAAAGTATCAACCGCGTCAAGCTTTTCCCACGGATATTTGGCGTTTCCGACTTGACCTTTGGCTGCTACTTTAGCGTATAAAAACGTATCTTTGCCGGGTTTATCCAGGCCGAATTTATTCGTGATCCAGCGCGGAGTGAGGGCGAAGTTTTCGCTAACGAAATTTGACAGCATATCGTCGTTTATGCCCGCGATCTGCGTGCCCATCGTATCGACGCTGACGGATGTAGGCTTTGCCATACCGATAGCGTAGCTTAGCTGGACGATGCACTTTTTAGCAAGGCCGGCCGCGACGATGTTTTTAGCTATCCAGCGCGCAGCATAAAGACCGCTGCGATCGACCTTGGTGTAGTCTTTGCTGCTTTGCGCGCCGCCGCCTATCGGGCTATATCCGCCAAAGCTATCTACGATGAGCTTGCGACCCGTTAGTCCGCTATCGTGAAGCGAGCTGTGATTTACGTAGCGACCGGTCGGGTTGATGTAGATTAGCGTTTTGCTCTTATCATATAGACCCTTTGGCAAGCCCGCATCGTCGATGAGGGTTTGCACCAGGGCGCGCAGTTCCTCTATCTTCATCGTCTCGACGCAAGGGGCCGAAACTACGATAGTGTGGATGCTTTGAGGTTTGCAGTTTTCAAAGTTATCCTTCGTGCCGTAGTCTACGGTAACCTGAGTTTTGATATCGACGCCGAGTTTATCGGGATTAGCTTTGGCAAATTTATAAACCTTATCGCAAAGCATCCTAGCGTATGTTATGGCTGCTGGCATATATTCGTTCGCTTCGCAGCTAGCAAAGCCAAACATTATGCCTTGATCCCCTGCGCCTATCTCGCCGCCTTCTTGATCGACGCCTTGATTTATATCGGCGCTTTGCTGATTTACGCAGACTTTTATCTCGATGTCGTCCGGATGCAGGCACTGCTCTTTAGTAAATTTAGACTTGCCGTCGTAGCCGATTTTTGCTAGTGCGTTTTTAACGATCGCCTCGTAGTCTTTAAAACTTAGCTTAACCTTAGAGTTTATCTCTCCGCCTATTATAATGTTTTTACCCGCGACGAAAACCTCGCTAGCGACGCGGCCGTTTGGATCTTGCATCAAGATCGTATCGACGATGCTATCTGCGATGATGTCGGCGCATTTATCCGGATGCCCCGGACTTACGACCTCTGAAGTAAATAGATACATAGCGTTTCCTTTTATGAAATTTAATCTCGCAATTGTAACATTTCATAATAAAATTGAAATTAATCTCGCTCAAAGCTTGTAAATTCGGCATAAATTCGGCTATAATCCTAAACTAAAATTAAACTTTAAAGCAAGGACACTAGAATGTTTGGCAAACTGGCAAAAAGATACGCCGACGGAAATTTGATCGTTCAAATTCTAATCGGCATCCTACTGGGGGCGGCGATAGGCTTTTGGACGCATAGTCAATCGGCGGATTTTAACAAGCTCATAGCAGAGGGCGTAACCGATACGGCGCAGCTAGCCGCTGCTAAAAAAGGGCTAACGGACGCGGCAAATTCAGTAGCAAATTCTATCGCCGTTTTGGGCGATCTCTTCGTCGGAGCGCTTAAAGCCATCGCGCCGATCCTGGTTTTCGTGCTAGTGGCGGCCTCTATCATCGTAAAAGAATTCGGCCACTCCAAAGGCATGCAAAAGGTAGTCGGACTATATCTAGTAGGTACGTTTTTAGCCGCCGTGGTCGCCGTAGTCGCTAGTTTTCTTTTTCCTACGGAGCTTATGCTAAAAGGCGTACAAAGCGCCGATATGAGCGCTCCGCAAGGTATCGTAGAGGTGCTAAAAGACCTCATCTTTAAAATGGTTCAAAACCCTATCACCGCGCTTTCTAGCGGCAACTACATCGGCATCATTACCTGGGCCGTGGGCAGCGGTATCGCGATGAGATTTTGCACCGCCGAGACTAAAAAAGTCTTTCAAGACGTTAGCGACGGCGTGACTAAAATCGTTAGATTTATCATCCGCCTAGCGCCGTTTGGTATCTTTGGTCTAGTTACCATTAGCATCCACAATACCGGCTTTGACGCGCTTGCGGGCTACCTAAAACTAATCCTCGTTCTAGTAGGCTCCATGGCCTTCGTTTCTTTCGTCGTTTATCCTGCGATAGTGTTTGTCCTAACCAAGAAAAATCCTTATCCGCTCGTGATGACTTGCGTGAGAGAGAGCGCAGTTACGGCGTTTTTCACCCGCAGCTCGGCGGCAAACATCCCCGTAAATATGGCGCTTTGCAAAAAGCTAGGACTAAAAGAGGAGCTCTACTCAATCTCGATCCCTCTAGGAGCTACCATAAACATGGGCGGCGCTGCCGTAACTATCGGCGTTTTGGCGCTTGCGGCGGTAAATTCGATCCCTTCTATTACCGTTGATTTTGGCGACGCGTTACTGCTTTGCTTTATCTCGGCTCTTGGCGCGTGCGGGGCTTCGGGCGTTGCGGGCGGTTCGCTACTGCTAGTGCCGCTTGCTTGCGCGCTATTTGGCATCGGTAACGACATCGCGATGCAGGTTGTCGGCGTAGGATTTATCATCGGCGTGATCCAAGACTCGGTAGAAACAGCCGTAAATAGCGCCTCAGACGTACTTTTCACAGCCGTAGCGTCTGAAACGTCAGAGTAAATTTAAGGTCGCAAAAATGAACGTTTGGGACTTGACCCCGCTTTTTAAAAACGAAAAAGAGCTGGAGACCTCGGCTCTTTCGTTGCAAAACGAGTGCGAAAAATTTGAAGCCAAATACTCGGATAAATTTTTAAATTTAAGCGACGAGGAATTTTTAGGCGCGCTTAACGAGTATGAAAATTTACTAGAAAACATCGCTCGCGTGCAAATTTACGTGAGCCTTGTTTTTTCAAAAGACACCTCAAAGGGCGCGTTTTACGCCAAATTTGACGAGCTTAGCTCAAAGGCGCAAAATCATCTGCTATTTTTCGAGCTTAAATTTAACGAATTTGACGAAGCCAGACAAAACAAAATCATCGCCAAAAGCCAAAGACTTGGCTACTATCTAGCCAATATCGCAAAAGAAAAAGCCCACCAGCTAAGCCTGAAAGAGGAGCAAATTTTACTCCGCACGGCAAACACGGGCGCGGAAGGCTTTTCACGGCTTTTTGACGAGACGCTAAGCGCGCTTAAGTTTAAATTTAAAGGCAAGATGTTAGGCGAAGAGGAAATTTTGTCAAAACTTCACAGCCCAGACCGAGCTGAGCGAAAAGCGGCCGCAAAGAGCCTCTCGGGCGGCCTAGCGCCGCAGCAGCATCTGCTTAGCTACATCTATAATATGATAAAAACCAACCTAAAAACCAGCTGCGAACTGAGAAAATTCGACCTGCCCGAAAGTCCTCGGCATTTCTCAAACCAAACGACCAAAGCCAGCGTAGACGCGCTTATAAAGGCTGCCGAGACGAGCTTTGATCTGCCGATTAAATTTTACGACAAAAAGCGCAAAATTTTAGGTTTTAAAAAGCTTTACGACTACGATAGATACGCGCCGCTTGAGCAGAGTAAGAGCGTTTATAAATTTGAAGAGTGCAAAAAAATCGTACTTGAAACTTTTGCCAAATTTAGTCCAAAATTCGGCGATATAGCCGCTCGCGCGTTTAAAGAGGGCTGGATCGACGTCTATCCGGCCGAAAACAAACGAGGCGGCGCCTTTTCGCAATCAGGCGTCGCAAATGCCCATCCTTACGTGCTTTTAAACCACACCGACGAGAGGCGGGATCTTTTTACGCTAGCGCACGAGCTGGGTCACGCCGCGCATCAAAGCCTAGCCTATGAAAGCGTAGGATTTCTAAACGCCGACACGCCGCTAACTACGGCAGAGACGGCATCGGTATTTTGCGAGATGCTGGTTTTCGATCACGTCAAAAACACGCTAAAAGGCAAAGAAAAAACCGCCCTACTCGCGGGCAAGATCGAGGATATCTTCGCCACGCTTTATCGCCAGATAAACTTCACGACCTTTGAGCGCCGAGTTCACGCGCACGAGGGCGAGATCAGCTCCGAGGAGCTAAATAAAATTTGGCTCGAAGAAAGCGCTAAGATGTTTGGAAAAAGCGTCGCTCTAAACGACTACTACAAAATTTGGTGGAGCTACATCCCGCACTTCATCCATACGCCGTTTTACTGCTACGCCTACTCCTATGCGCAGCTTTTGGTGCTAGCGATTTTTGGGCTTTATAAAAGCGGCAAATGCGAAAATTTCGTGCAAATTTACACCGAGTTTTTAAGCGCGGGCGGCTCACGCTCGCCAAAAGAGCTGGTCGGGATGTTTGGCTTTGATATCGAGGACGCGGCATTTTGGCAGATCGGCATAAACGAGGTTAGAAAGCTAGTGGAGGAGTTTTGCCAAGAAGCATAGCGAGCACAAATTTGGCTAAATTTTGAAGGCCCGGACGGCTACGAATTTGACGCTAAATTTTACGTTAATTTAAGGTCAAATTCGGCGCCGCGACAGACGGCAAAATTTAAATGGCGCAAAAGGAGATAAGATGCTTGATGAGATTTTAGACGACGAGAAATTTTCGGCGATAATGAAACGCCACGTTTTTGAGTGCTTGGAGTACCTGCTAAAAAACGACCGCGCGTTTTCGGCGATGGCTAACCTTGATCTAGTCAAATTTGACCCCGAGCTGCCGGATTATATTAGGGGCACTTTTACGGCTCCCGTTATCGTCTTTACGCTTGCTGGCTATACTTTTAGCAGCGCCAAACTCACGCCGGAGGAGTTAAGCTTCGAGGCTGGCTTCGGTAAGGAAAATTTTGCCAGCGTCGTTAGCTTTCCGCTTGGAGCTATCGTTCAAATTTTAGTAGAAAATAGCCCGATTTTGGTAAATTTTTCCGTATATAAAACTCAAAAAAGCCAGCTCGAAAAGTCGATGTCGGCGCTAATGTCAAACCCGAATAATAAAGATCTATTTAAAAAGTGAGCAAAATTTTATCCGCCGTTTTGCTCGCGCTATTTTTTATAGGTTTACTTTTATACGCTTTTCCTTTATTGGGCCGGGCGATATTAGTTTTGCCCAAATAGGCGGCTTTATAGCGCTCACTGTGCTTTGCGTATGCATTTTGACGGACGCGGATTTTGTCTTAAATTTACTAAATTTACTTCGGCAAAACGCTATCTTAATTGCAGCGATTTTGCTAGTAAAGATTCTCTTATTTCTTAATATTAGAAATTAACTTGTAATTTTTAAACTAAATTCCATTTTTTAATCAAACTATAAACGAATATTTATTATCATTTCACATTTAATAGCAAATGAATATCAAAATTATCGTTAATAAGGATAGAAAATGAACCGTCTTAAATTCTCTCTTGCCGCTTTGCTTCTTTTGTCGAATTTAAACGCAAAAGAAGCCGAGGTCGAGCTAAAAGAAGTAACGGTTAGCGGCGAAGCGGAGGCGCAAAGCGATCCGCTGCAAAAAAAGGTAGGCCAAAACGTAAAAAGCTCCAAAGAACTAACCAAAACGCAGGTTTCTGATAACAAAGACCTAGTGCGATACGAAACGGGCGTAACGACGGTGGAAGCCGGGCGTTTTGGCCAAAGCGGCTACGCGATAAGAGGCGTAGAAGAAAACCGCGTAGCTATCACGGTAGACGGCCTACATCAGGCTCAGACGCTAAGCTCGCAAGGCTTTAAGGAGCTATTTGAAGGATACGGAAACTTTAACAATACCCGCAACGGCGTAGAGTTTGAAACGCTAAAACAAGCCACCATCTCAAAAGGCGCAGACTCCGTTCGTACGGGTTCTGGGTCTCTGGGCGGCTCCGTGATGTTTGAGACAAAAGACGCAAGGGATCTTTTGCTGGACAAGGATTATTTCTACGGCTACAAAGGCGGCTACAATACCGCCGATAATCAAACCATGCACTCGCATACCTTAGCCGGTAGGTTTAAGTGGTTTGATATCCTGGCCGTACAAACCAAGCGTAGACACCACGAGACGGAAAACTACGGTTATAAGGACTATGACGATAGCGTGCTAGGCAGAACCAGAGAAAAGGCCGACCCGTACTACATCAAAAAAACGAGCAGTCTCATTAAGCTAGGCTTCCAGCCTCACGAGGAGCATAGATTTACATTTATGTCAGATACCTACAAAAACCGATCTCAAGGCAAAGACCTATCATACACGCTTACGCTTTCTAGCAACAGGGACGAGATCGTAGATACCGGACTAAGATACAACGACGATATGATGGATAGGAAAAATCGCGCTTTTGCCTATGAAAATTTTAGCGAAACTCCGCTATGGGATACGATGAAATTTACATACTCCAACCAAAAAATCAAATCCCGCGCCAGAACCGAGGAGCACTGCCAAGCAGGAGAAAACTGCTCTGAAATTTCAAATCCTATCGGACTTCAGGTTAAAAACAATAAGGTTGTCGATAAATACGGCGGCGAAGTAACCCTGCAACGAACCCAGGAGATAGATCCCCAGTACGGCGGACTAACGTGGGTAAACAGGCTCGTAGATAGCCAAGGAAACGTCCATGAGCAGAATAAATTTAGCATCAATCAAAACGTAAGCAATACGTGGCTTGACTGCTCGGTATTTGACTGCTCCAAGCCCAACATCGACGTGCTAAAATACGACTACGCCACCGATCAATACGTCAAATCAACCGTTCCGCTGGATAAAAGCTATACCGACGCAAGCACGGGCAAGACCTTTAAACAAAGCTCGCAGAGCGGATACCTAATCACCCCGTACGGCAAGGGCTACTTAAGCCGCGACTGGAAAGAGCGCGATCTGGATACTAACACCAAGCAGTTTAACCTAGACTTTAACAAATACGCCAAAACGGGCGACCTCGAGCACGATATCGCATACGGACTAAGCTTTGCTAGAACCGAAAAATCCATGACGAACAAGCAAGGCTACGACGCTACGAGCAGCAGGTGGTGGGCGCCTAAGACGCTAGGCACGGATTTTTCGGGTACGCCCTATACGTGCGAAAACGCGCCGCTAACGCTACTTTACGCGCTTTGTCCTAGAACCGAGCCGCTCACGTCTTTTCTAATCCCGGTTAAAACAAAAGAAGGCGCGCTATATCTAAACGACGATATGCGCGTAAACGACTGGCTGGGGATAAATTTAGGCTACCGCTACGACAAGATAAAATATAAACCAAACTACGTCCCGGGCTCCACGCCTAAAATCCCCGACGATATGGTGTTAGGTCTTTTCGTACCGTATAATCCTAGTCCGGAGCCAAAATGGTGGGACTATGCAGATAGAAGCGAGTGGCAAAGAGCGCATGACGCATGGAAGCAAGAAGCGCCAAACAACGCGCTAGCAAACATAAAATACATCGCTAGGGATAAAAAATTTACGAATAGCTCTTATGCTATAGGAGCCGACATCGATCCGCTAGATTATTTTAGAGTGCAGCTAAAATACTCCAAAGGCTTTAGAGCGCCCACTTCGGACGAGCTATATTTGGCATTTAAGCATCCTGATTTTACCATCCAACCAAATCCGGATCTAAAACCGGAAATAGCTAAGACAAAAGAGCTTGCATTAACGCTGCACGAGGGAAAAAGCTTTATAACTACTAGCTTTTTTGAAACCAAATACGATAACTTTATAGACCTAATCTCGCTTGGCACCAAAAGCTACGCTACGGGCGGCGGCGGCAACACCATACCTTTTGCGCTATACGGCAACGTAAACCGCAGCAAGGCTACCGTAAGAGGCTTTGAGATAAACTCTATGCTGCATTTTGGTCAAATTTCAGACGCGCTAGAGGGCTTTCACGCTAGCTACAAACTAACGCTGCAAAAAGGCAGAGTACAAACCGATAACGACGGTAAAGTGCCGATGAATGCCATCCAGCCGACTACTGCGATCTACGGTCTAGGCTACGCAAGCGCTGCGGATAAATTCGGCGCCGACATCTACGTCACTAGCGTCGCATCTAAAAAAGAAAAAGACACCTATAATATGTTCTGGCGCCTAGATACCGACCCGTACGGCAATCCATACAATACAAACAGCCACTCAAAATGGCGAAGCAACGCCTACACGCTAGTAGACGTCGTAACCTACGTGCGACCGATTAAAAATTTGACGTTTAGGCTAGGCGTTTATAACCTAACTAACGAAAAATACATCACCTGGGACGCTGCGCGCTCCATTAGGCCTTTTGGTACTATGAACATGATCGATAGAACCACGGGACTAGGTATCAACCGCTTCTACTCGGCTGGCAGAAATTTCAGGCTAAACTGGGAATTTACGTTTTAAGCCGCATTCTTATTCTGACGGGCTCTTGCCCGTCTCCTTGCTTTTATTTTTACTTATTTTTAGCGGCTCGGTTTAAAATTTGAGATTAAGCCAAGACTAGCTCTTTGCGTAAATTTGCGCCGGAGCATTTTAAATTTATGCGGCGTAGAGGCTAAATCAAAAGAGGTTTAAAAATCAAAACTCGCTTTGATCTTTAAAAATTTATGCAGCGTTTCCTCGTTTTCTTTTAGCGCGGCGGCATAGACCGAGCGAGTTAGCTTAAATTTGGCGATATTTATCTCAAAAAGCTTTGCTTCCCTTAGCTTATCCTCGATCAAAAATCTCGGCAAAAACGCCACGTAAGTATCGGCGTCGTTTGATATCATCGCGCGACAAACCATTATCGAGCCGTCTAGCGAATACGCCACGTCAAGCGCATTCGCGTCTATGCCGTACTTTTGTAAAATATCGTCAAGGTAGTTTCTGGTTCTATCTTTGATAAATTTAAATTTAACTAGCTCCTCAGCCTTCACGCTTTCGGCGATTTTTTTATTAGAAACCAAAATAAGCTCGTAGTCAAATAGCTTTTTAACGAGCAAGCTGCTATCAAGCGACTGCTCCAGGATGATAGCGATGTCGCTGCGGCGGTCTTTTAGGTAGTTTATGAGTTCGCTTTGCTCTTTTATCCTGATATCTAGCTCGCTGCCTACGCTTTGAGAGATTTTATCTAGCAGCATCGATATGACCGCCTCGGCGATAAGCTGCGTGGTGGCGATTACTAGCGGCGCTTTGTCCGTTTTTATGCGAGCTAGCTCGTCTTTAAAACGAAACATCGCGCTTTCAAACTGGGTACAGAGTTTGTAAAATTTCTCGCCCTCGCGAGTTAGGACGATGCCGTTTTTCTTGCGCATTATTAGCGTGGTTTGTAGCGCCTCTTCAAGCTTTTTCATCTGCAGAGTAACTGCCGGCTGCGAGATACCCAGCACTCTTGAAGCCTTTGAAAAACTACGCTCCTTAACTATCTCCATAAAGGTATAAAATTTACTAAAGTCATTGATCACATCAGACTCCTTATTATTATATCAGCTTATAAAATCATCTTTTTAACATTGTATTGATTTATATCTGAAAACGCTCTTAATCTGACCCGAATTTATAACAACGGCGATTTTTAAGCTTATTTTGTTAGAATTTAATAATCTTAAAACGAAAAAGTAGGAAATTTAATGTCCGATCTACTAGACGACCTAAACGAAAGCCAGCGCGAGGCCGCCTCGCATACGGACGGAGCGATGCTGATTTTAGCCGGAGCAGGCAGCGGCAAAACCAAAACCATCACCACTCGCCTAGCCTATCTCATAAGCGAGCTAGGCATCCCGCCGTCAAATACTCTAACGCTAACCTTCACCAACAAAGCCGCAAGCGAAATGCGAACCCGCGCGCTAAATATGCTAGGCGCCGCCGGTAAAAATTTCACTCCGCTACTTTGCACTTTTCACAAATTCGGGCTTTTGTTTTTGAAATTTTACATCGACCGCCTAAAGCGCAAAAACAACTTCGTCATCATCGACACCGACGATAAAAAGCGTATCTTAAAAGGCTTTGAGGGCGACATCGCAACCTCGGTTTTAGCTAACGAAATCTCAAATTTTAAAAACTCGCTTTTAAGCGTAGAGGAGGTTTTAAACCAAGGCGATATCTTTGCAAACGGGCAAAATTTCAAAGACGGCTACCACGCAAAGCTAGCAAACATCTACAAGCTTTACGAGGAGTATTTGGCGGCGAACAACCTCGTGGATTTTGACGACCTGCTCTGCCTTAGCTATAAAATTTTAGACGAGGACGAGGCTCTAGCGCGCGAAATCTCACAGCGATACTCCTACATCATGGTGGACGAGTATCAAGACACCAACGACCTTCAGTACAAGCTCCTGCGCAAACTCTGCTGCACGCACGAAAATATCGCAGTCGTGGGCGATGATGATCAGAGTATCTACGGCTGGCGCGGCGCTAAAATCGAAAATATATTAAATTTTAAAGACCAGTTTAAAGACGTCAAGGTCATAAGGCTAGAGCAAAACTACCGCTCGACGAGTCAAATTTTACGCGCGGCAAACGAGCTCATCGACCATAACAGAAACCGCTTAGGTAAAGAGCTAAAAAGTACCAAAGAAGGCGGCGAGGACGTCGCGCTAATGGAATCGGACGACGAAACGATGGAGAGTCTAAAGGTAGCCAAACGCATCAAAAAGCTGCTTGATAGCGGCGCGCAGGCTAGCGATATCGCGATCTTGTACCGCATAAACGCCCTCTCCCGCTCCCTCGAAGAAGGCCTAACCAAAGAAAAAATCCCGTATAAAATGGTCGGCGGAGTTAAATTCTACGAGCGCGCCGAGGTCAAAGACGTGATCAGCTACCTAAGGCTAGTCGCAAACGAGAACGACGACTTCTCGCTAAAGCGCGTCATCAACCGCCCAAAACGCGGCCTTGGCAAGGTAAGCCTCGCAAAGATCGAAAAAATCGCCTTCGAGCATAAACTTTCGCTATTTGAAGCGATATCTAGCCTGAACGAAAACGACAAGGATCTAAGCAAAAAAATCGTCTCAAGCCTTGGCGAATTTGCGGCAAATTTAAGGGAGCTAAAAGAGTGCGACTCGCCCTATGAGCTAGTGGATAAACTAGAAGCGAAATTCGGCATCAAAAAATACTACGAGAGCTTGCCCGACGGCTCCGAACGCGTGGCGAACATCGACGAGTTTTACGCGATGATAAAAGACCAAATCAAGCAAAACCCAAGCTTTTCTATAGAAGAGTTTTTAAACGAGATCGCGCTACAAAGCGAGCAGGACAACATCGGCGGCGAAGCGATCTCGATCATGAGCATACACGCTAGCAAGGGGCTTGAGTTCGAGCATCTTTTCGTGATCGGGCTTGAGGAGGGATTTTTCCCGCTTCTAGGAGACGGTAGCGACATCGAAGAGGAGCGGCGCCTAGCCTACGTCGCCATCACTCGCGCCAAAAAAACCCTGACGCTAAGCTTTGTAAATTCGCGCTTTTATAAAGGTCAGCGAACGAGACTGGAAAAGAGCAGATTTTTAAGCGAGGCGGGCGTTTGCAGCGGCAGTCTCATCATCCAAACGCAAGCGCAAACCGCTAGCGAATACAAAAAAGGCGACCTCGTCAAGCACAAAATTTTCGGTATCGGACGCGTGACGGCGGTAACTAAGATCAAAAAAGAGCTAAAGCTAACGATAAATTTCGGCGGAATCAGCCGCGAGATAATGTCTAGCTTCGTCGAAAAAGCGGTGTGAGGATGTGCAAATTTGAGGCCTTGCAGGCTAAATACCGCGTCAAATTTGATCAAATTTATGCGCTCAAATTTGACGCTCGCGGATCAAATTTAACGCAACCTCCAAAGGTCAAATTTAAATGAATGCGCTTTTTGTCGCAAACAAGCCCGCAGGCATCAGCTCAAATCATTTCCTAAGCCAGCTAAAGCGCAAATACGGCGTCAAAAAGGCGGGCTTTTCAGGCACGCTAGATCCGTTTGCCAGCGGCTGCCTGATCGTGGCTCTAGGTAACCACACGCGGCTTTTTAACTACGTAGATAAAACGCCCAAAATCTACGAAGCGACGATGTGGCTGGGAGCCGTAAGCGCTAGCCTAGATAACGAAAATATCGAGGAGATCACGATTTGTCCGCAGTTAAATTTAGCGGACGTAAAGGCTGCGCTAAGCGAACTAAAAGGCGAGATCGCCTACGTACCGCCCAAATTTAGCGCCAAGCACGTGGGCGGCAAACGCGCGTATGAGCTAGCAAGAGCGGGCGAGGAATTTGAGCTAAAAAGCCAAACGATGAGCGTTTTTGACGTAAATTTGAGGGCATATATGCATCCGTTTTTGAGCTTTCGTATTAGCGTTAGCGAGGGCTCGTACGTGCGCTCGTACGCTCAAATTTTAGCCCAAAAGCTTGGCGCGAGAGCCACTCTAAGCGCGCTAAAACGCGTGAGCGAAGGCAAATTCGTTTATGAAAACGAGAGGTTTTTAAATCCGCTTGATTATATCTCTCTACCGCAAAACGAATATCTAGGGGGTCCTGCAGACGTGATGCTGGGCAAAAAACTGAGCGTAGAAAAGCTAAAATTTGGCGCCCAGGGGCTATATTTAATAAACTTTGATGATTTTTTTAGTATCATTGAAATCAAAGACGAAACCGTAACATATAAACTAAATAAGGTCGAAAAATGCTAATACTCGCAAGAAAAGAAGACGAAAGCATAATGCTGGGAAACGATATCAAAATCACGGTCGTAGGTATCTCAAAAGGCGGCGTAAAAATCGGTATCGACGCGCCTAAAAATATGATGATCCTACGCTCCGAGCTCGTCGAGGACGTGGCGGCGGAAAACAAACAAGCCTTAAACGGCGCGGGCGAAGCGAGCCTAAAAGAGCTCAGCGATAAAATCGTAAAATAATGAAAAGCTACGCGAAGATAAACTCCTTTTTAAAGATCGTCGGCACTCGCGGCAACTACCACGAGATCGTCTCTCGCTTTGTTTTGCGGTGCGAGATTTACGACGAAATTTTCTTTGAAAAATCTAGCGGCTTCGCGCTTGAGTGCGATAACGAAAATATCGAAAATAATATCGTTTTAAAAGCTAAATTTGAGCTGGAAAAAGCGGGCTTTAAAAACGAGCTGGACGAATTTTTCGCCTCGCATAAAATCGTGATAAAAAAGCAAATCCCGCTGGGTGCGGGTCTAGGCGGAGGCAGCTCAAACGCGGCTACGTTTTTAAAGATGGCAAACGAGGAGTTAAATCTAAAACTAACGCGCGAAAATTTGATGAAAATAGGCGCGAATATCGGGGCGGACGTGGCGTTTTTCGCTAGCGATTTCGAGGCTGCAAACGTTAGCGGTATCGGCGAGATAATAAGCGATTTTGACGACGAAGTGCCGGAGGTAGAAATTTTAACGCCGAGCGTGTTTTGTTCGACGCCTGCGGTTTACGGCGAATTTAGGGCAAATTTTATGGATAGTATCGACGTAAATCTAGCGGAAAAAATGCGCGAGATGACGACGGCGCAGCTGCTGGAGCGATATGAAAATCGCAAGCTAAACGATCTTTTTGCGCCGTGCTTTAAAATTTATCCGCAGATGGATAAATTTAAAGATTTTTTCCTAAGCGGTAGCGGCGCTAGCGTGTTTTTCTTAAAATAAAAGGTAAAAAATGGGTAAGGATTTAGCCAAAAATAAAAAGGCTCTGTTTGACTTTAGCATCATCGAGACCTTCGAGGCGGGCATAGTGCTAAAGGGTAGCGAGGTAAAGGCTCTAAGGGCGGGCCGCGCAAACCTAAAAGATAGCTTCGCGCGCGTGATAAAGGGCGAGCTGTTTTTGCTAAACGCGCACATCAGCCACCTAAACACGACGCACTCGGCGTTTCGCCCGGACGAAAGGGCTCCTAGAAAACTGCTGATGCACCGCAAGCAGATAGATAAAATTTTCGGTCAAGTCACGCAAGATGGCCTCACGCTAGTGGTTTTAGCGCTCTATCTAAACGACAAAAATATCGTAAAGGCGCGAGTAGCGCTTGCAAAAGGTAAGAATTTGCACGATAAGCGCGAGACGATAAAGCGTAAAGAAGCCGACAAAGAAGCGCGTGCAGCGATGAAAAAATACGCTTAAGGAAAGCAGATGCCATACGTAAATATAAAAATCACAAAAGAAAAAGAGGCCGTAAGCGCCGAGCAAAAGCGCGCGCTCATAGCAGGCGTGACAAAACTGCTAGGCGATACGCTAAAGCGCGACGCGAGCAGAACCGTCGTCGTGATAGAGGAAGTTAGCACCGATGACTACGGCTTTGGCGGCGAGAGCATAACCGAACTAAGATCAAAACAAGGAAAATAATATGAAAAAAACAATAAAGGCGATTTTTGCGGCTTTAGCCTGCGCGATATTTTTAGCAGGCTGCGGCGAGGACGAGACGGCAAAGGCTCCCGCAAAGATAGAAGGCTACAAAACTGGCGAGGAGATCGCGCTAAAAAGCGTGTTCGGTAAAGAGCTCACGCTAAAGCGCGTCGAGGGCGGCTTTGTCATCAAGGGCGAGGAAGATAAAATTTTGATGTTTGATATATTCGGCACGTTTTGTCCGCCGTGTCAAAAAGAAGCGCCTGATCTCACTAAATTTCAGATCGATAATCTAAACGACTTTACGGTAGTCGCTCTCACGCACTTTGAAAACGTCACGAACGAATACGTCGTGGAAAATTTCGCGCAAAAATACAACGCCTTTTACTTCATCTCAAACGACGCTAAAATCAACGACAGGCTTGCCGCGCAAATTTTAGAGGATATAAAATACGAGCGACTCGAGAGCGTACCGATAAAAATGGTGCTAAAAGGCGGCGTATATCAGGAGCTAACCGACGTAGATAGCGGAAAATTCGGCGTGAAATACTACCTAGGCGGCATCCGTTTGGACGCGATGACGAAAGATTACGAGAGAATAAAAAATGCCCGCTAAAACCGCCACCCGGCGGGAGCGAGACGTCGCGCTAAAGGAAAAACCCGAATTTCCGAGTAAATTTAAGGTTATTTTGTTAAACGACGATGTTACGAGTATGGATTTTGTCGTGAGCGTGCTGGTAGAGATTTTTAATCGCGATATGCAAAGCGCGGTAGCCGTGATGCTAAAAATCC
>NZ_CALHVN010000035.1 GCF_938039245.1 uncultured Campylobacter sp.
TGCTTGCAGTTGTGAGCAAAGCAAAGCAAAAACTAATTCAAAAACAACGTAGCGACGCCGCAGGCGGGATTTCTATAAAGACGCTCAAAAGAGGAGCCGCCGTTAAATTTTAATGGCGAAGTATTTTTGTTCTAGACGAGGCGGATTTAAATTTTACTACGGGAGCTACCTCGTCGGTAGTGACCGAGTAAAATTTAAATCCAACGAAGTATAAACCAAAAAGACGAGCAAGCAAGAAAAGGATAAAAATGGTAAAGAAAGCGGTTTGCATAATGAGCGGCGGCATGGACAGCACGCTGTGCGCCGTCCTCGCCAAACGCGCAGGCTACGAGATTATCGCGCTGCATTTTGACTACGGACAGCGCACGATGAAGCGCGAAAAGCTGGCGTTTGAGCAGATCTGCGAGCGTATCGGCGCGCTAAAAAAGGTAAATTTAGACGCTAGTTTCATAGCAAGCATCGGCGGCAACGCGCTAACGGACGAGAGCCTAGCCATCCGCAAGGACGGCGCCAAGCCCGACGCCCCTAGCACCTACGTGCCGTTTCGCAACGGTATCTTTATCTCTATCGCCGCCGCGCTAGCCGAAAAAGAAGGCGCGCAGGCGCTATATATCGGCATCGTCGAGGAGGACGGCTCGGGCTACCCCGACTGCACGGCGGATTTTATCGGCAAGATAGAAAGCGCCGTAAATGCCGGCACTTCAAAGGACTTTAGCCTGCGAATCGTCACTCCGCTAGTAAATTTAAGCAAGGCCGGCATCGTGCGAAAGTCGCTGGAGGCGGGCTCGCCGCTGGAGCTAACCTGGAGCTGCTACGAGCGCGAGGACGAAGCCTGCGGCGAATGCGACAGCTGCCGCCTAAGACTGCGAGGATTTGAGCTAGCGGGCGAAAAAGATAGGATAAAATACGTAAATTTAAAATAAAATTTCTAAAAATCGGCATGGGCCCGTCTGTAAATTTAGTACGAAATAAAATTTATCCGCCAAAACGCGGCGAACGCTCTACCGCCGTTTTTGTTCGGCAAATTTAATCGCTGTGGCGGTTTTAAGGATTTTGGGCGGTAGGTATTTTTGGCAATATCCGCTTTAAGGACGGAAAACAAAACGCCTACTTTAAATTTTGCTAGCATCTACGCTACTGCACTAACCGATCATGCAAAAGCGACCGCGGCATGCCTCACAGGGCAAGCACTATTTGGACGCTTTACTTAAAAACTCGCAGGGCAAGCTCTGCCGATTTACGCATTTTCCCGTCAAATTTATCGGTAAATTTGCGGCTAGTAAGCAAATGGTTTTTAAAGATTAGATCAAATTTGTAGCAGATAAAGGCGAAAATACGCGCTAAATTTGAGATTATTATAAAATTTCGCCAAACAAATCAGGCTCGGGCGCGGCCAAATTTAGCATCGCTTCAAGCTCCTCTTTTTGGCATTTAACGAGAGCGTAGTGAAAATTTGAAAGATTTTTCAGCTCGGCAAGCTCCTTAAATCTTATCGTAGCCGCCGCGCTTCCTACAAAATCCTCCGGCACGCAGATCTCGATACCGCCGCTAAAATTTCGCGCGAGAAATGCCGCCTCCATATCAAAAAGCTCGTCGTCGCTCTCTGTGATAAAGGCCTGAGAGCTTGCGCCAAAAGGCACGACGCGAAAATTTTTATTTATAAAAATAGGCTCGAAATGCCCCAAATTTCGCGTGTCGCCGAGCTTAAAAGAAAAGCCCGCGCAGATCAGATACTTCAAAAGTCCGCAAAGATAGTGCGTGAAAACTTTAGGGAAATTTAAGTTTGGATAATAAACGCCCTCGCAAACGACGCTAGAGGCAAACAGCGAGCCACCCTGCGCGCAAACCGCGTCTACGTCGCTAAAAACGGTGTCATATAGCGGCGCGATCTTGGATAAAATTTTAAGATCGTCCGTGAAAAATAGATCGCCGGCGCCCGCTTTCATTATCTTTATAAAAAGTCGCGTCGCATCCTCGGGCAGCAAGCCAGCTGCGTTGCCTGCGACATTTTTGCCTAGGCTAATACGTGCGAGCAAGGTCTTTTGCACGGGATTAACGGAGCAAAATTTGAGATTTTTATAACTAGCCTCAAAACGCATCAGTCGCATCAGCGCGGCGCTGAGGCTATCGACCTTGATAAAGGCGACCTCGGGATCGATGACTTCGCATCTTTGCTCGACGAGCACGGCATAGGCGCCGTTTGCGACGGCCGCAGCTATCTCGTCTGCGCCTGCTCCAAGCCCGATGTAGGCGTAACCCTGACGCACATTCTTGCTCTCAAACGCAAAGCCCTCCACGGCGCTGACGCTTGGCTTGTTTAGCGCTTCGCCGTTGATGAGGCGCCTTAGGTTTTCGATATTCACGCCGTTTTAGCCTATTTCTGAGCCGTTTTTTACCGCGGCCATCGGCGCGATGAGACACAGCAATCCGTCCTCGGCGCTAAGGATCATACCCTCGGATATATGGCCGAAAATTTTAGCCGGCTTTAGGTTTGCCAGCACGCAGACCTGCTTGCCGACGAGATCCGCCGGAGCGTAAAATTTGGCTATGCCCGATAAAATTTGACGCGGCTGCTCTTCGCCAAGATCGATCTTAAATTTAAGCAACTTCTCGCTGCCTTCGATATTTGAGCACTCAAGCACCGTGCCTACTTTTATGACGCATTTTTTAAAGTCGTCGATTTTTATTTTCGCGTCCGATTTTTCTTGCGGCGCGGCGGTGGTTTTGGCCGGTTCGCTTACGCTTGGCACCGCAGTCGCCATCAGCTCTTTTTCTATTTTTGGGAAAAGCGGCTGCGTTTTTTGCGCTTTAAAGTCCAAAATTTCATTGTTTAGGATGATTTTTTCGTAAGTCGCCGTCGAGATCTCAAAGCCTAGCGTCTGCGCGATCTTTTCGCAGGTTCTTGGCATCGCTGGGCTTAACAAGACGGCCACGCGAGCCAGCAGGTTAGCGCATAGCGATACGAGTGCGTTTGCTTCGTCTTTTTTGCCGTTTTTCATTAGATTCCACGGCTCAAATTTAGCTATGCTCGCGTTTGCAAGCGTTAGCGCCTTAAAGAGCTCCTCGAGGTAGCGGTTCGTGGCGAAACTCTCTAAATTTTTGATAGCGTTTTGCAGGTATTCGTTGCCGCTATCTAAAACCTCGCCGTAAAATTTGCGTAAATTTTCGCCCTTTATCTCAAAGTCCGAGTACTTTTCGCTCATGCCGACTATACGGCTTAAAAGATTGCCCAGATCGTTGCTAAGCTCGGAGTTTATGCGCTCGATCATAGCTTTTTGCGAGAAGTCTCCGTCCTGTCCAAACGGCACTTCGCGCAGCATAAAGTAGCGGAAATTTTCCAGTCCGTACGCGTCTGCGACCTCGCTTGGATTGATGACGTTGCCCTTGCTTTTACTCATCTTTTCGCCGTCTCTCGTCCACCAGCCGTGAGCTGCGATGCAGCGAGGCAGCGGCAGATCAAGGCTCATCAAAAACGCCGGCCAATACACCGCGTGAAAGCGCAAAATATCCTTGCCGACTATATGCGTCGCGCCTTTCCAGTAGTTCATCTTGTCATCGCCGCGCGTGTAGCCAAGCGTGCTAAGGTAGTTTATGAGCGCGTCTAGCCAGACGTACATCACGTGTCTTGGTTCGTTTAGGCTCGCAGGCAGCTTGATGCCCCACTCAAAGCTCGTGCGAGTGATTGAGAGATCGCGCAGGCCGCCTTTTACAAAGCTCACGACCTCGTTTTTCTTGCCGCGCGGCACGATACAGTCCTCGTTCTCCTCGTACCATTTTAGCAGCGCGTCTTGGTATTTTGATAGTTTGAAAAAATAGCTCTCCTCTTTTACCAAATTTGTCGGCCTACCGCAGTCAGGACACCTCTCGTCCTCTAAAAGCTGCGTCTGCGTAAAAAAGCTCTCACAGCTAACGCAGTAGTACCCCTCGTACTCGCCCTTGTAAATGTCGCCTTTTTGATACATTTTAAGAAATGCGTTTTGCGCCGTAAGCTTATGATAGTCGTCGGTCGTGCGGATAAAATGATCGTAGCTGATCTCAAATTTATCCCACAGCTCCCTAAATTTAGCGCTTATCTCGTCAGCATAGGCTTGCGGCGTGTAGCCCTTTTTTGCGGCGGCTTGCTCGATCTTTTGCCCATGCTCGTCGGTGCCGGTCATAAAGTACGTATCATCGCCCTTTAGCCTCGCAAATCTCGCTATGGTATCTGCTATCACGGTCGTGTATGCGTGTCCGATGTGCGGCACGTCGTTTACGTAATAAATCGGAGTCGTAATATAAGTCGTGTTCATATCTTTCCTTTTTAAATTTAAAAATCAAATCCGCCGCCGTCGCCTTTAGACATCGAGCTATATACGGCATCTACATAGTTTTTGCGGGTTTTGCACTCAAACATCGCCTCGCAGGCAAAGCACGAGTTTAGCCCCTTTTCGCGCTGACAGGCTTGTAAAATTTCTCTTTGGCGATCAAGCTCCAGCTCAAATTCGTCCTTCTGAGCTACGTCATGCTCCACGACATGCTCGCTCATTTCGCGCTTCCGTAAAATTTATGCAGCAAATTTATCTCGTCTTTAGAGCCGAAAAAGCAAGGCGTGGTTTGATGGATTTTTTCCACTTTCATATCAAAAAGCGTTGCCGAGTATCCGTCGCTAGTCGCACCGCCCGCGCGCTCGTAGATGAAGGCAAACGGCAGCACCTCAAATAGCGCTCTTAGCTTGCCCTTTGGCGCGTCGGTCGTAGCCGGATAGCTAAAAAGCCCGCCGCCTTTTAGCAAAATTTGATGTAGGTCGCTCACCATGGCGCCTGAATATCTAAGGCGATACCCCTGCAAAAACAGCTCACGGATAAATTTAGCGTGAGTCTCGCTCCAACCTTTTTGCGTAGCGCCGGTGGCGTTTAGCTTGCCTTTTTGAGCTAGAGCGAGGTATCTGATAAACCTAAACTCGCCGTCTTTATCCAAGCGAAAAAACGCCGGCGCGGTTCTATCCGTACAAAGCACGAGCTCTAGGCGCGGGCCATACACGACGTAGGCTGCGGCTTTTAGATTTTGCGGAGTTAGCTCGTTTTCGTAAATGCCAAAAATCGAGCCTATAGAAAAATTTACGTCCACTAGGCTAGAACCGTCTAGCGGATCGTAGGCGACGATAAATTTCGCGTTCTCGTTTAGCGCCAGCATATCCTCTTTTTCTTCGCTAACGAGCGCTTTTACGCAGGCTAAATTTGCAAACTCAGCCGTAATGATTTCGTCGCTTCTCACGTCTAGCTTTAGCTGCGTGTCGCCCGTGGCGTTAGCATGATCGGTGTATCCTAGATCGGCGTATTTTATCTCTTCGCCGATTTTTACGGCGATCTTTTTAATCGTTTCAAAAATTTCGTTCATTTTAAAACCTTTGCGTTTTTTAGTATCCACTCGCAGATAGCCTGCGTGTCGTCTAGATCGAAGTTTGGCTTATCGATCTCGTAGTCTTTTTTATAGCTTGCGATCGCGTTTGAAAAGCTAAGATAATCCTCGTTTATCTCGTCCTTAAACACGCTAATGCGCGGTAGCGGCAGGGTCTTTAGCCCCTCTACTAACAGCAAATCAAATTCGCCTGCCATCGCTACGACGTCCTCTACGCTCTTGCTCTCCTGCGAGAAAAAGGTCGTGCGCGTCGGACTCATAACCGCAACCTCGGCGCCTATTTGAGCAAATTTATAGCTATCCTTACCCTCGACGTCAAATCTAGCTTTATCGCCTGGGTCGTGCTTGATGATCACGACTTTTAGCCCGTCATCTATAAATTTTTTGGCGACCTTTAAAATAAGCGTAGTTTTACCGCTGTTTGAAGGTCCCGAAAAAGCCATTGCCGCTTTCTTCATTTTTCTCCGAATTTTCAAAATTTACGCCGATTATAGCAAATTTAGGCTTTTTAAAAGCAAAATTTATCTAAAATAGCGCCAAATTTAAAGAGGTTTTAAAATGAAAAAGAGCGTATTTTTCTTAAGTTTTATTTTGGCGTTAGTCGGTTGCGCGGACAAAAAATATATCCACGAACCGCTAAAAAACGAGCTTTTAGCTTACACGAGCAAGTCTGAGATCATAGATGAAAAGACTAACATCCTAATCGTCGCGACCTATCTAAATCCGATCTATAGCGAGCTTGCGGGCAAACAAAGAAGAGAGAAATTCGTCGTGGCCGTGCATCCTAAAGAGGTTAAAATTTTAGAGGAGAGCTTTGCCGCAAACGACTTGCAACAAGGCATCATGGTTAGACGCCTAGCCGCAAACGATCCGCTTTTGCAAAAAGTCAGCTTTGAGGTTCCGTGGGCGCAGTATTTCGAAGTCAGCACCCCAGAGATCAAAAGCGATAAAATCAACCTTACTTTCGAAATTTATCCGTCAAAGAAGGCGTCTTTAAGCTTTCAAAAAGTGTCGAAATCGATGTACTGGAACGGAGAAGCCTTAGGTAAATAACGTAGTTTGCGAGTACCTTTTTGCCGTAGTCGCGACTCTCGGCAAAGGGCACGAGCTCCATGGATAAAAACGGCTCATACTCGCCCTCGTTAAAAAGGTCGCCTCGCTGAAGCATCTTCTTAGTAAAGCCTATACCGCCGTTATACGCGTAAGCGACAAAAAGCGGATGGTAGAGATATTTCTCCAAATAATTTAAATGATGATCCGCAAATTTTAACGCAAGGCGCGGATCAAACATATCGTCTTGATCGAAATTTGGGATTTGCAGCTCTTTTTTGCCGATATGGTTAGCCAAAAACGGCATAAACTGCATCATACCGAGCGCATAAGAGGTCGAGATGACGGCCGGGATAAAGCGGCTCTCTTGTCTGCCGATCGCGTAAAGTAGCGCTTTTCTAGTCGCATTTACGTCCTCTAGCTCGTCCACAAACGGCATGACGAAATAGCTATCCTTGTAGCCGCTTGCTTTTTCCATCAAGTAAGCATAGTGCCCAAGCGTCTCTTTGGTATTAAAAGTCTCGGAGTGCCTTGCGGCGTCCTGCGCACTCATCTCTTTTATCATTTTAAAGGTCTTTTGCCACAAAAACGGATCTTTTATGTCGTAGTCTGCCACCTTTTCTTTCGTAGGCGTCGGCGTGACGATATTTACGGCGGGACTTGCTCCCGTTAGCTCGTTTGCGTAAAGCGTATAGATATTTACGTCGCGGCTTTGATTTAGCTTCTCGAGATAGCTTCTGTCATTGCTTAGCAGATACAGCCAAAACACTGCGTTATCCTTGCGGTCTTGCCTCTCAAAGGCGGCCTGCGCTCTAGTAAAAAACCTCGTCGCGTCTTTTGGAGAATTTAACAAAACCGCATTAACGCCGAGCATAAAGGCATCCTTGCCGGCAAGCTCAGTTTCTTTTATCGCGAGAAAATTTTGCCTAAATTTGGCCGATTTCTTATCGATTATCAAATCGTTTGCTAGAGCGTGAAACTCTTTTTTAGCCGCGAGCAAATTTATAAAATTTGCGTCAAATATCTTGTCGAATTTATCCTTGTGCGAGGACTGGTTAAAATAAACCAAAAACGCGTCCGTATCGTTAAATTTGGCAAACTCATCCTCGGGGTGCTTCTCGTTTAAGGCGCTAAGGCGACGATAAAGAAGCGGATCGGAGTCTTTAAATTTATCCGCCAGCTTTTGCCTCGTTTCCTTTTTTAGCTTCATCATAAAAGGCACTCGCAGGCGCTGTTTTTGGCAGGCTGCGTTTGCGTCTAGGATATTTTTCGTGCTTACGCCGTCGCACTCGCTTTTTACTTTTTTGGGCGGCAAAATTTCAGCCAGTTTCTTTGCTAGTACGCCCGCTCGGCGAAAGACGTCTTTATTTAAAATTTGCGCCTGCTCCTTGGTGTAATCGCCTTCGGTTAAAAGACGGTAAAAGTAGTAATCCTTAGCAAGCCCCTTAGGCTCGTCTTTTATCTCCTCAAAGCTCTTAACTCCGCCAAACGCCGCCGCCGCAAAAATCGCAGGCAGGATAAATTTAAGCAGCGTACGCAAACATGAGCCTTACGAAAAATATATCTATAAACTGAAGCGACAAAAGCACGATAATAGGCGCTATATCTATACCGCCAAAAACCGTCGGTATCACGCGGCGGATAGCGCCGTAAACGGGCTCGGTGAGGCGGTAGAGCAGTTGCACGATAGGATTATAAGGATCGGGGCGCACCCAGCTTACGATCGCTGCGCCTATGATGATCCACGTGTAGGCGCTGATAACGATATGCAGGATACTGCCGACTGCTTCTAAAAATACCGAAAATATCATCGTAAAATTTCCTTTAGATACGGTTTGATGAGCGGATATAGCTCGCTAAGCTCGGGGCCGTGTTCTGCTCCCGTGAGCAAAATCCTAAGCGGCATAAAAAAGCCTTTGCCTTTTAACCCCGTGGCGTCCATGAGAGCTTTTTTTAGCTCGTTAAATTCGCCAAATTCGCTCAAATTTAATGAAGTTGCGGCGGCTTTTATAGCCTCGCAGCCCGCCTTAAACTCATCCGGAATAAATTTGGTCGCAAAAATCGCATCGACCTTGGCTTTGATCTCGGTTAAAAGGCTACTTTCTTGCGTGTAAAATCTAGCTATGGCGGCAAATTCAGGCTTTATGCCCATTAGCGCGGCTAGTCTTGCATCGCTTGCTCTTTTTATGTGCTCACGGTTGATGTATTCTAGCTGCTTGACGTCAAATTTAGCCGGAGAGGCCGAGACTTTCGAGATATCAAACCACTGCGCGGCTTCTTCTATCGTAAAGATTTCAACCGGCGCCTTGTAGCCTAGCGAAACGATGTAGTTTGCGATGGCTTCTGGCATAAAGCCTTGCGAGAGCAGCCATTTTACGCTACTTTCGTTCTCGCGTTTGCTCATTTTTTTGCCCTCGACGTTTAGGATGATTGGCAGGTGGGCGTAGTTTATCTTTTGCGTATAGCCTAGTCCTTCGCGGATCAGGTCTTGTTTTGGCGTGTTGCTGACGTGATCCTCGCCGCGGATGACAAAGGTAACGCCCTCTAGCATATCATCGACCGCGCAGGCGAAGTTATACGTCGGCGTAAAATCAGCCCGCATAATCACAAAGCTATCGACGTTTTCAGGCTCAAAGCTGATTTCGCCCTTTATCGCGTCTTTAAATTTCATCGTGCCTAGCGGCTTTTTCATGCGCACGACGAAAGGTTTTTGGTTATTTAGCACTTCATTGTCGCTTAGATACTCGCACGTCCCGTCGTAGCGGTAGGCTTCGCCTCTAGCCTTGGCGGCTTCTTTTTTAGCTTCTAGCTCGCTTTCGGTGCAAAAGCACGAAAACGCCTTTTTATCTATCAAAAGCTTTGCCGCAAATTCGCGGTGAAATTTCAAATTTTTACTTTGATAATAAAGCGTGTCCCATTTGATCCCGAAAAGCTCCAAAATTTCTAAAATTTCCTTGTCTTTTCCGGGGATATTGCGCTCCTTGTCGGTATCCTCGATACGGATGATAAAGCCGCTTTTATCCTGGAGCGAACAGACGTAGTTTAGGATCGCAACCCTTAAATTTCCCAGATGCATATCGCCTGTAGGCGACGGCGCAAAACGATACATTTTTATTTCCTTATTGATTTTTGGGGCGATTATAGCATTTTTGGCATTTAACCTCGCTTTTTTATCTTTTGTGAAGCTAAAATAAATATAATTGATATCTAATTTTAAAATTTAAAGGAAAAAGATGAGTTTCATCAAGGAATTTAAAGAATTCGCGATGCGCGGCAACGTCATCGACATGGCCGTGGGTGTCGTGATCGGAGGGGCTTTCGGTAAGATCGTTAGCTCGCTAGTAGGCGACGTAATCATGCCTATCGTGGGCGTACTAACTGGCGGCGTAAATTTTACGGATTTAAAATTTACGCTAAAAGACGCGGTCGGTGATACGGCTGCCGTAACCGTAAACTACGGCTCGTTTATACAAACGATGGTCGATTTTACGATTATCGCGTTTTGTATCTTCTGCGTAGTTAAGGCTATAAATTCGCTCAAAAAACCAAAAGCGGAGGAGCCGAAAGCCGAAGAACCTGCGCCGGTGCCTGAGGATATAGCGCTTCTAACCGAAATCAGAGATCTTTTAAAAAATAAATAAGAGCGCAAATGCTAGAGCAAATCCCGTTTTTTCAGGAGCTAAACGAGGCCGAGCTAAAAAGGCTGGAAAATATCAGCATCCTAAAAAGGTATAAAAAGGGCGAGTTTTTATTTATGGAGGGCGAGGAGTCAAAGTGGCTCCATCTCCTTATAAAAGGCTCTCTCAAACTCTATAAAATCGGCCCTAAAGGCAAAGAGATTTTTATGCATCAGTTTAACGGGATTAGCTTCGTAGCCGAGCTTGCTAACTTTGAAAATATCAAATTTCCGGCGACGGCGATATTTTTAACAGGCGGCGAGGTGCTAAAAATCGACTACGATAAATTTTACGCCGAGTTTTTATCAAATCCGCGCGTATCGCTACAAATCATCAAATCGCTCTCGCAAAAGCTAAAAATCGCAAGCGAGCTGATACACCAAGAACTCGTGCTAAACTCCGAGGCCAAGGTTGCGAGCTTTCTCGTTAATCACTCAGACCTTTTTAACGAACTAAAACACATCAAAATCGCCTCCATCCTAAACATCACTCCAGAGACGTTTTCAAGGATTTTGGCGAAATTTAAAACTCAAAATTTGATCGAACTAGACGCAAACAATAAAATCGTAAATATCGCCACAAGTGAACTTTCGGAGATGTTTGAAGGCTAGAGTCGGTATTTGCGAATTTAATGCTTTTTTAGCGCAAACCGATTTTTGTCCGTTTTTAAACCTAAAATTCGGTTATAAAAATAAACTCGTCAAATTTCCGAGTCTTTCGCATATTGCAATTTTATCCACGCAATCGTAATACCGCGTCAAATTTATAAATTTATTCGTCGCAAGCCAGATTCAAATTTAACTGATTACAAAAGCAAGGATGCATAAAATCTATAAATTTAAAATTTAAGTCACCATATCTGCAAAAAGTTTCAATAACGCAATACGCGAAAACGCCGCGACAAAGCGGTATTTTTCCTTTAAATTTGAATACCGAATTTTAATTTTTCTTCTTTTGTGCAGCCTCAGTATCTGCTAGCGAAGTGATTTCGTATTTTTGATCGATGTAGCCCATTTCTAGTAGCTTATTAAAGATTTTAGCCGTTAGAGGTCCGGCAGCCAGACCGCCGTGTCCGCCGTGCTCGATGATAACGGTAACGGCATATCTAGGCTCCTCGTACGGTCCGTAGGTCGTGACCCACGCGTGCGAGCGGCGCAGATACTCCATGTCCTCTTCTTTCATACGCTTTTTTTCGGCCTGCGAGATGCCCACGACCTGCGCGGTACCCGTTTTTGCCGCTAGCGTTATCTTTGCCTCTTTAAAATATTTATGCGCGGTGCCTTTTTTATGATTTACGACCTCATACATCGCCTTTTGGATGTACGGGAGTTGCTTTTTCTCAAACGGCGTAAGGATATCGTCCTCCGGCTCAAATTTAACTTCCTCGCCGTTTACGCTGCGTAAAAAATGCGGGACGATATTTTTCCCCGTCGCTAGGATGCCCGTATAGCGCACCACCTGCATCGGCGTCACGAGGAAGTTACCCTGCCCGATCGAGGTGATCAGCGTCTCGCCCTGATACCACGGCTGAGCATATTTTTGCATCTTCCACTCGCGTCCGGGCACGATACCGACAAATTCGTTAGGCAGATCCACTCCGCTTTTTTGCCCAAAACCCAACCGCTCTAAAACCGGGGTTATAGCGTCGATGCCGACCTTTAGGCTGCCTTTATAAAAATAATCGTCGCAGCTCTCGCGGATGGCTGAGTTCATATCCATAAAACCGTGTCCGTAGACGTTCCAGCAGCGGAAATTTCGCCCTCCAAGCTCAAATGAGCCAGAGCAAAAATACCCATCGGAGCGGCTCATCTTACCGGTGTCTAAAAACGCCATCGCCACGCCCACTTTTATAACAGAGCCCGGCGGATAAAGGCCGTTTACGAGTTTATTTGTAAAAGGATGATCGATGCTTTTAACAAGCTCGTCCCACTTAGCTTGCGAAAGACCAGTAACAAACGGGTTTAGATCATACTCGGGGAAGCTGCCCGCAGCCAGTATCGAGCCGTCTCTCACGTCCATAACGATGATGACGCCCGCGTTATCGCCGAAAATTTCTTCAATGTATTTTTGCATCTCAAGATCGATCGTGAGCGATATATCCGAGCTTTGCGGGTAACTCACGGATATCTCCTCGACCTCCTGATTTAGCGCATTTACTTTTACCTTTCGTACGCCCTCTTGCCCCTGCAAGACGGAGTTATAAAAGCGCTCCGTGCCGCTTCTGCCCGTGTGATTGGTTAGCTTTGCGACGGGATCGGACTCTACGTCTTGCTGGTTTGCGCGGCCGACGTAGCCGATGATGTGCGAAGCTAGGTTATTATAGGGATAGTGGCGCTTGGATGCCGGCTTGACCTCCAAATTTTCTCGCAGCGAGAGCTCGGCTATACGCGGTATCATCTTGTCATAATCCATAAAATCGATAATCTGAATGAAATCTTGGTTATAAGGCGAGTCGGCCTTGACGTATTCTCGCTTTAGCTTGGTGACGTTTAAGTCCTCGAATAAATTTTGCAAATTTGCAAGCTCGGTATCTAAAATTTCAGCCTTTTTGCCGCTTAGGTGCGGCTTTAGCGCGACGGAAAAGCCGAGGCGATTTACCGCCATCGGTCGGCCTTTGGCGTCTAAAATCAGCCCCCTAACGGGAGCTAAATACTGCGTTTTCACCGCATTTTGCTCGGCAATCTCCTCGTAAAAATCGTTTGATTTGACGCTAAGATAATAAACGCGAACCAGCAAAAGTACCCAGACGCTAAATATGATGCCAAAAACTATGCGCATCCTCATAAGCGCCCCCTAAACAAAACTACCGCCAAAACGGACTCTACGCCCACGTAAATCAGGTACTCGTAGTCAAATTTTAGCATCGGCAAATTTGCCGCATAAGAGATAAAAGAGCTAGTAGCGCAAGTCCAAACATAACCGCTAGCGACGAATCCGACCGCCAAAAGCTCTCTTGATTTTAGCGTAACGATGAGCCAATCAGACATCAAATAATAAAAAAGCATAAACGCGATCACCGTCGAAAACAGCGCAAACCCGTGCGCCTGCTCGGCAAAAGTGAGGTAAAATAGACAAAAATACCACTCCTTGCCAAACTCCTTGAGCGTCTTTTGCTTTTGTAAGGTTAGCATGATCATGTAAGTAAAAAATATCCCGATAAGAGGCGGCAGGTGCGTAAATACCGTCGTTATGCTCTGATAAAATACCAAAAAAACAACCCAAGCAAGCTGCTTTAAAAATCGCTTCTCCGCGCCAAGTCTTCGCATCGCCGCACTCGTTCGCATAGTTAGAAGTTTTTAGCTAAATTTGCAAATTTAGCCTTAGCGCCGTTTAAATTTGTAAATTTAGCTAGAAAATTTGATGGTAAAAATGTCAAAATTTGCCTGCGGCTTTTTGATTTCATTACAGCCCCAGCGCGTTTAGATATATAAGCTCGTTTGCCTTTTCTACGCCCGTTTTTTTAAGCGCTGAGACAAAATGCGCGCTCGGATAAACCTTTAAAACCGCGCTTTTTTGGCTTTGATTTAGCTTGTCTGATTTTGTGAGGAAATTTAAAATTTTTTGATCGGGGCGCAGGAAGCTTTGCAGATAATCATTCACGCCCCTATCGATTTGCATATCAAACTGGCGCGAGTCAATGAGATGTACGAAGAGCTTGATATTGGCTCTAAATTTTAGATATTCGTCGAGGTTTTTTCTCCACTGCGCGTGCATGCTTTTAGCCACTTTGGCATATCCAAAGCCCGGCAGATCGACGAAGGTCAAATTTGCCCTCTCCTCGCTTGGTTCGCCTTGCTCGTTTTTGATACCGCGCGCATACTCGACCTCGAAAAAATTTATGAGGCGCGTTTTGCCCGGCGTCGAGCTGCTTTTGGCTAGGCCTTTTTGATTAACCAGGGCGTTTATGAGGCTGCTTTTACCGACGTTTGAGCGCCCCAAAAACGCCACTTCGCTAGAATTTGCAGGCGGAGCTAGCGATATGTCGGGCGCTGAAATGAGAAATTTTGCGTTTAAAACGCGGATCACTTTTTATCCTCGACCTGGAATATAAATTTGACCGGCTCTTTTTTGCCGCTGTTTACGTTATACATACCACTATTTTGATTGACCGTGATCTTTTCGCCGTAGACTTTTTTATCGCTTTCTATCTCGTGCAAAAAGCCGTTGCCGTTTATCGTATATAAATTTGGCGTTGGCTCATAAATAAGCTCGCTGCCGCTGCCGTCGTATGTTTTATTCTTGATAAATACTCTAAATTTGGCGTTGCCAGAGGCTACGTATTTTAGCGGATTGCGATTTTTATCAAAATGTATAACGACGAGATTAGCAGTTAGCGTATCTTTGCCCTTTTTAATATTTACGTTGCCTTTAAATTCGCTTATTTGCTTGCCTTCATCGGCATAAAACTCGTCTGCCGTGATCTCTACTTGCTCCGCTAAAAGCGGTAAAGCGCCAAGCGCCAAAACCAAAGCCGTCTTTTTAATCAAATCTATTTTCATCATTTTTCATCCCGTTTCTTTCTATCTTGTTCTATCAGGGCAAACGCTTTTTTGATATAAGCCTTTTTTAGCTCAAAATCGTAAACCAAAGCCTTGCCGACTACCTTATCCTCGTCGCGCGTCATCGTAAAAGGTGTCTCGGTCGCGGCTACTTTCGTCGCCGTACTATAAACGACCTCGTCCGAAAAAAACGTCAATTTTTCGCTATTAGCATATTTAGCGTTACCTTTAAATTTAATGCGACCTCCGTTATAAAATGCCTTATCTGCGCTAACGTTATGTTCCTTGTTGTCCTTAAAGATTTCTGCCCTAAATTTTATAAACTCGTCAAACTCGGCGTATCTATTCCATGTATCGGCTTCGTATCTAGCATTTACTGTCGTGGCGTTTATCTCATAGTCCGTAACCGCGTTCATCTGCATATCCGCGCTAACTTCGCCGCCCTTTAAGAGCTCGCTGTAATAAGGCTCCTCAATCGCCAAATAAACCATCGCCACGCTAAAAACGCTAACGACGATATAAAATATCCTTATAACCAACGTTTAGCCCACTCTTGCCTTAAGCCTTCGCTGTCTATAAGCATCTCTATCATCTCGCGTACCGCACCATTGCCGCCTTTGTAATTAAGCTTCGTTTTTACTTCAAGCTCTTTGATCGCGTTTTTAGGCTTAAAGCTCCATCCGACGCTTTTTAGCAGCTTGTAGTCGTTATAATCATCTCCTATAGCCGCAGCGTTTTCAAACTCTAATCCCTCAAATTTAAGTATCTGTTTTGCGGTTTCAAATTTATCGTTAACGCCTTGATAGACGTGCGTTATTTTTAGATCCTGCGCCCTTTTTTCGACGATTGGAGAGCTTCTACCTGTGATAATCGCGGCTTTTTTGTCAAGCTTTAGCCAACTCTCGATGGCGTATCCGTCCTTGACGTCAAAAAATTTAAGCTCGTCGCCGTTAGGGCTATAAACGATCTTGCCGTCGGTTAGACAGCCGTCTACGTCTAAAAATATAATATCTATCATAACACGCCCTTTGTGCTAGGTACGCCGACTCTGGAGTTTTTGGCTAAAGCCCTTCTTAGCGCGACGGCGCAGGCCTTAAAGCTAGCCTCCAAAATATGATGAGAGTTTCGTCCGCGGATTTTAGCGATATGTAACGTAATTGCGGCATTAAAAGCTAGAGCCTGGAAAAATTCATTCGCTAGCTCTACGTCAAATTCGCCAACTTTGCCTTCGTTTATACTCTCATAGACTAAAAACGGGCGATTTGAAAGATCAAGCGCGCAGTTTACCGCAGCCTCGTCCATAACAACCGTCGCCTCGCCAAATCTCTCGACTCCGCTAAGCGGATAAATTTTCTCGCGCAAAGCCTGTCCGATGACGATACCTACGTCCTCTACGCTGTGATGAAAATCTACGTGCAAATCGCCCTTGCAAGCAAGCTTTATATCAAAAAGCGCATGCTTGCAAAAAGCTTCAAGCATGTGATCGAAAAATCCTATACCGGTACATATCTGGGCTTTACCGCTACCGTAAATTTCAAGCTCTAGGATAATATCCGTCTCTTTTGTCTTTCTTTGCATTTTATTCTCTCACGAAAAACGCGCCCGCGATATGGCCGGCATTTATAAAGTCTTTAGCCTCGTCCTCGCTTCTAAAGCCGGCTATAAACACTCTATATACCTTACCTCCGTCAAGCTCGTAAGACTTTATAACAGTATCGTACGCTCCATTACCGTATTTACCGGCGTATTGTTGTCTTTGCGCATTTGCGCCGCTTAAATTTTTAAACGCGCCGATTTGCACCATAAAGACTCCGCCGACAAAACTTTGCTGCTGGGTTTTAGCTATACCCGAACTTTGCGCGCCAGGTTTATTTTTGGCCTGAGGCGCCTGAACGGTAGTTTTGTCGCTAACGTTACCGTTAAAGCCCACGACTTCGAGCAAAACCGGAGCCGTGCCGGCGTTAAATACGTCGAGCTTTACCGCGCCGGTTTTTGAAAGGTCGATTACGCGCCCGGCCACGAAAGGACCTCTGTCGTTGATACGCACGACGATGCTTTTGCCGTTTTTTATATTCGTCACGCGCACCATCGTATTCATCGGTAGCGTCTTATGCGCCGCCGTCATAGCGTGCATGTCGTATACTTCCCCGTTTGACGTCCTTTTACCGTGAAAATCAGGCCCGTACCAGCTAGCTACTCCGCTAGCTCTATCGCCGACTTTAACGACCGTAGGATAGTACGTTTTACCGTTTATGGTATAGGGACGCATCGTGGCTTCGTGCATGCCTTTAGATGAGTTTATTTTACCGCTTCCGCCTTTTTTAGAACCGCCGCCCGTTATGCCGCCCATAGGCGAGGTCAAAAATGAACAGCCGCTCATAAAAAAAACCAAAAATAGGCTAAAAAATATAAATTTAACTCTACTCGGTTGCGGCAAGTTTAGCTCCTATAGAACCGTTTGAGCTCATTAACGTATTAGCCTCTTTTAGATCTTCAAGCGCGACATCGAATTTTTGCGACACTTCGCCCAGCGTCTCTCCGCTTTTTACCATATATTCCGCCAAATAATTTACATTTTGTTCGCTAGGTATGACTAGTTTTTGATCAGGCTTAATTTCATTTGAAGCAAGGCCGTTGTACTCTTTTATAATTTTATGATTTACACCCGTTTTTTCGGCTATGGTTAGCAACGTATCGTTTTCTTTGACGGTATAAATTTCAAATTTTCTATTTTTTGCAGCCTCGAAATTATCGTTAAACATTTTCTTTTTATTAGACGGTATATATAGATAGTACGGCTTTTGCGTCGGAGGAGTGTAGACGAATTTTAAATGCATATTGTTTTCTTTCATCTTTTTTAGACTAAGTCCTATGCTATCGCCAACCTCCATCAGCGTAGTACCGCCCGGGACGCTTACCTTAGATAGTTCGGCATTTTTTACGGCATCTTGGGTCTTGGTTTTAGCCACCAGGCTTTCTTGTTCTTTGGCTATATGCGCGATGGTTAAAATTTTCTTTACGAATCTTTTCGTCTCTTTGGGAATATAGCTTTTTTTATCGTCGAGTAAAACGGCTAGATCGTCGGTACCGGCCTTTTTTATTCCCTCTCTTAGCCTTGCGTCGCCGCAGTTATAGGCCATCATCGCAAGATACCACTTTCCAAAGTCGTTTTTTAAGCTTTGTAAGTATTTAGTGGCCGCAGCAGTAGCCGCCATAGGGTCTTTTCGCTCGTCGGCATATTTATCGACTCTAAGGCCGTAAAGCCTAGCCGTAGACTCCATAAATTGCCAAATTCCGATGGCTTTCTTGCTAGATACTATATGGTTTGAAAAACCGGACTCCGTCATAGCAAGATATAAAAACGACTCCGGAATACCTGAATCTTCTATGATCTTTTGAAGCATCGGGATATGCTTATGACCGTTTCTTATGGTATCGGCAAACTCTTTTCTTTTGCTATCTTTGATAGATTTTTTTATATCGTTATAATGAGAACTCTTCATAAATTTAGCGTCTATGTCGAATTCTTTTAAGATCATCTTTTGGGTTTGCTCTGCGTCGCTACCGGTTGCGGACGCAAAAAGCCATCCCGCACAGGCTAGACACAGCATTATTACTCTAAAGATTTTCATTTTTATCCTTGATTACGTGTTAAATTTCATAAAAATTTTCTTCGCGTTTTTCGTAGTTATTTGCATTACCTCTTCTTCTTTTAAATTTAAAATCTCAGCCATCTTTGCCGCAACCAACCGCGTAAAAGCAGGCTCGTTTCTTTTGCCTCTAAAGGGCTCCGGCGTCAGATACGGCGCATCTGTTTCAAGTAGCAGCCTATCTCGCGGAATTTGGGGCAAAATTTGAACCAAATTCTTTGCGTTTTTAAACGTCAAAACTCCGCCGATACCAAAATAAAATTCGCCAATTTTAGCAAGCTCCAAAAGCAACGGCGAAGCGTTATAACAGTGCAAAACCGCAGCTACTAGCCTGCTTGCATACTCTTTTAAGATATTAAAACTATCTTCGTTTGCGTCTCTTATGTGCAAGATAACAGGCAAATTTAACTCTACGGCCATATCAAGTTGCGCTCTAAATACGCGCTTTTGTTCGGCTTTTTCCGCTTCTTTTTCGTTCTCATCCTTAGGCAAGCGGAAATAATCAAGCCCGCACTCGCCCACGGCTATACACTTTTTGTCTCGCGCAAATTTACGCATCGTCTCTTCGTCAAATCCCGCTTTCTCATACGGATGAACTCCGACGGCAAAAAATACGTTTTCAAATTCGCGGGTTATTTTAGCCGCTTTTGGTAAATCATTAATATCAGCCCCCGGTATCAGTACTCCGCCGATACCGTTCTTACGGGCATTTTCAATAACTTGCGCAAGGTCGCCTTCAAAGCTTTTATCATCCAGATGACAATGCGTGTCTATTATCATCAGGCTATTTCTACCCTATTTCGACCGTTTTGCTTAGCTCTATAAAGAGCCTCGTCGGCAAGCTCCAAAATCTCGTCGACGTTATAATCGCTTTTACCGAAAGTAACGCCTATAGAAACCGAAATTTTAACCGATTCGTTTTTAATATTTATCGGATTGGCAGCTATTGCGGCTCTTAATCCGACGAAAAATTTAACCGCGTCTTCTTGCGATACGTTTTTTAATAAAACGCAAAATTCTCCGCCGCCGAATCTAGCCGCTATATCGCTGCTTTTGGTGTCGTCGATTAATTTTTTAGCCAGTAGTTTTAAAATTTTATCGCCGCTATCTTGTCCGTATTTATCGTTGATATTTTTAAGCCCGTCTACATCGATCACGGCTACGGCGTAAGGCATAGGATTTTCTTCCAAACTTGCCAAGTATCCTTGCATATCGTCGTAAAAATACCTTCTATTAAATAATCCGGTTAGAAAATCTTTATTGGCGAAATTTGCGATTTTATTGATATTTTCCATATTTTCTATAGTATTATTTACGCGGCAAATAAGCTCTTCTTTTAAAAACGGCTTAGCGATAAAATCATTAGCTCCGTTTTTCAAAAATACCGCGCCGCTAACGTTTTCGTTCGCGCTAGTCATCATTATAACGCCTAGCTCGTTTTTATCTTTTTGTTCTCTTAGCTCTTTTAAAACCTCCAAACCGTCTTTTACCGGCATGCCGTAATCAGAAACCACGAGTTTTATATCGGGATTATCGGCAAAATAATTCATCGCCTCTTCGCCGTGAGCCGCCGTAAATACTTGAAACTGTAAATTTTGTAGTATTTTTTTTACGTCATTTCTAGTCTGCATTACGTCTTCTACCACCATGACCTTATACTGCTTGTTATTTTTTAGCCTATCTATCATATGGAATATATAATTTACGTCGCTCATATTTCCCTTATAGACGTAGTCCACGATGTCCTTATCCATAAAAGTCTCTCTAGTCTTATCGTCCATACTGCCTGTTAAAACTATAATCGGCAATCCCTTAGACGCTACGAAATCGACCACTTCGCCGTTTGGAGCATCGGGCAAATTTAAATCGAGCAAAGTTATAAAATAATCCTTAGCCTTCGTAAGAAACGCCTGAGCTTCCGCTAAGCTGTGAGCGACGTCCACTTGCATTTCGGTATTATCTTCCATCTTTTTAGCGATTAGTTTTGCCAAGGCTTTGTTGTCTTCGACGATTAAAATTTTATTATTTTCCATCTTAAATTATTACCTTAATATTTTATTAAACAATTAATTCTATCATCTTTTTTCTTTTCAAAAGATAAAATTAATAAATTTTTCAGTTTAGCAAAAGCTGACGGGCGAAATTTATCGCTTCCTCAGTTATACGTTCGCCGCTTATCATTCTGGCTAGTTCGCTCACGCACTCTTCGCCCTTTAGCTCTCTTACGATCGAGGTTTCGCCGTGCTTTTCTACTAGAAAATGCGAATCGGCCTTAGAGCTTAGCTGCGGCTGATGCGAGATGGCAAAAATTTGATAAAATTTGGCCAAATTTAGCAGCACGTTTGCGATACTCATCGCCTCTTTTCCGCTTAAATTCGCATCTATTTCATCTAGGATTATGACGCCCTCGCCGCCTCCGGTGATCTTGCTTTCGCTCGCGATAAAAGCTAACCTTAAGCGGTTTAGCTCGCCCGAGCTTAGATTTTTTAGCGCCGTCTCGTTTAGGCTCAAATTTACCTCGTCCCTGCCGGCGGCGTCCAGGGTTTTACTATTTATCTTTAATGAAATCTCGCTCATATAAAGCTCTTTTAGAAACGAATTTATGAGCGCTTCAAGCTCCTTTAAATTTTCCGCGCGAGCCTGGCTGATTTTATCCGCCAGCGCATTTACCGCGGCTTCATTTTGCTTAAATTTACGCTCCAGCTTGCTCTTTTCAAAGCTTATATTTTCGTACCTTGCAAGCTCTGCTTTGCGCGTTTTTAGCGTCTGCAAAGCCTCCTCCTCGCCGCCGTAGCGACGCACGAGCGAGTTTATCGCCTCGATGCGGTCTAGCACGCCCTCGATATCCACGTCTTCTAGCTCGTCCATGTTTAGATTTTCGCGCGCTACTCGCAGCTCGTTCATCGCCTCTTCAAAGAAGCTGCTATCGATATCGCTGATGTTTAGCGCGTCGGTCACGGCCTGCTCGAAATTAAAAATTTGCTCCGCCCTATTCCACGCTTCTAAAATTTTATCCTTTTTACTCAGGCGCTTTTTTAGTTCCATTAGCTCGTCAAATTCGCCGATTTTCGGGCTCACGCTTTCTATTTTATTGATTTCAAAAGAAGCAAATTCCTTTAGCTCCTCCACTCTTTTTTCTTCGTCAATTATTTTTCTCAGCTCGCGCGAGATCCGGCTAAATTCTTCAAATTTGAGCCTAAATTCGCTCAAAATTTCGTTAAATTTAGCGTCTTTTTTCGCCTGCAAGCTATCAAGCAAATTTAAAAATCTCTCGTTTTCAAATTCGTTTATTTCCTTTGCGGATAGGTATTTTACGTGCTCTTTGGCGATACTGGCGAGATTTTTTTTAGAAACGGCTTGCGAGTTTATAAAGTAGCGCGTCGTTTTGTCGCGAAAAAGCTTAAAGGTATTTATCTCCTCGCTCTCAAGGCCAAATTCCTCAAGGTTAAATTTATGCGAGACGTCGGCCTCTATTAGCTTAGCTTCGCTGTCTTTTAGGCCAAAAACAGCCATTATCGAGCCCATCAAGACCGACTTGCCCGCGCCGCTAACGCCCGTAAATACGCTAAGTCCGCGCCCGAAATTTAACTCGACGTTTTCAAAACTCAAATTTTGCTTTATCAAAATCCGCTCAATCATTATAACCCCAATGCAGCTTTTCTTTTAAAATTTGAAAATAATCTCTCCCGACGTGGCGGATTAGCCGCGCCGTACTCGAGCTTAGCGCCATGCTCACGCTCTCAAACTCGCTCATCTTATACCTATCCTGCCCGTCTATAACCAGCACTGCCGCGCTTGCGGTTTTAAATTTGATCTCAAATCCGCGCGGAAGTACGACTGGGCGCTGCGTGAGCGAGTGCGAGCAAACGGGCGTAACCAAAAACACCTCGCTCAAAGGATAGGCTATCGCCCCGCCCGCGCTCATGTTGTATCCGGTAGAGCCCACGGGCGTAGAGACGATGACGCCGTCGCCAAAATACGCGTTAAAGTATTTTTCGTTCCAAAAAGCCTCTATGTGCGTCATGGAGCCAACCTTTTCGCCCACGATTACCGCGTCGTTAAAGGCGATTTTATGCAAAATTTCCCCGCTTTTTTTGTGCAAAAAAACGTCAAGCATAAAAGGGGTCTCGACCTCAAATTTACCCGCAAAAAACTCGGCGAAAAATTTCTCGCATTCATTCATCGTGATATCGGTCAAAAACCCCAGTCTGCCCGCGTGGATGCCTAGCACGAAGGGGGAAATCTCGGCTGCACTTCTACAAAGCGAGATGATCGTGCCGTCGCCTCCGAGCGAGATCAAAAAATCGCACTCCGTAGCCAGCTCGCACACCTCAAATCCTTGCAAATTTGAGCCCTCTTTTAAATTTAGATGTTTAGCCGCCGCGTTTTCAAACAAAATTTGAACGCCGTACCCAGCCAAAATCTCGCGCAAAATTCGCGCGTTTTTGACCGCGTCGCCGTTGATTTTCGCGACTAATCCGACCGTTTTTATCTCGGAAGGAAGTAATAAATTCTCTTTTTTCATAGGGCGGATTTTATCACATTTTGTTTTAAAAAAGCTGGGAGCAAGCAAATTTCTAGTATAATCGGTGCGTTAAAAACAGCAAAAGGAGTGAAAATGCGTAGCCATTACTGCACTGATTTAAGCAGTGCCGACATAGGCAAAGAAGTTACGCTTTGCGGCTGGGTAAATACCTACCGCGACCACGGCGGCGTTATATTTTTGGACCTGCGCGATCGCACGGGACTGATCCAGATCGTCTGCGATCCGGCAGATAGCAAGAGCTCTCACGAGGCCGCGTCGCACGTTCGCGACGAGTACGTCCTAAGGATAAAAGGCAAGGTCCGCGCTCGCGGCGAAGGCCTGGTAAATCCGCGCCTAAAAACGGGCGAGATCGAAGTAGTCGCCAGCGAAGTGATAGTAGAAAACCCCAGCGAGCCGCTGCCTTTCGTCATCGGCGATGAGAGCGTAAACGAGGACATCAGACTAAAATACAGATTTTTGGACCTTAGAAACGAGAAACTTCAAAATATCTTTAAAATGCGCTCAAAAGCGGCGATCGCAGCTAGAAACAGCTTAGATAAAATGGGCTTTATCGAGTTTGAAACGCCGATTTTAACGCGCGCAACGCCGGAGGGTGCCAGAGACTATCTAGTGCCTAGCCGCGTATATCCGGGCCAGTTTTACGCCCTGCCGCAAAGTCCGCAGCTTTTTAAACAGCTTTTAATGTGCTCTGGCTTTGATAAATATTTCCAGATCGCAAAATGCTTCCGCGACGAGGACTTGCGAGCGGATAGACAGCCTGAATTTACGCAGATAGATATCGAGATGAGCTTCATCGAGCAAGAAGACATCCTAAATATGGCTGAAAATATGCTAAAAGACGTCTTTGCCGCCTGCGGATACGATATCCAAATCCCTTTCCGCCGAATGAGCTACAAAGAGGCTACCGAGAGCTACGGCAGTGATAAGCCCGATCTGCGCTACGATCTAAAGATGATCGACGTTATCGACATTTTCGCGCGCTCTAGCAATGAAATATTTAGCAAAATCGCGAGCGAGCCTAAGAAAAACCGCGTCAAAGCGCTAAAAGTACCAAACGGCGATAATATCTTTAGTAAGCGCGAGATGAACCGCTTTGAGGAATTCGTCCGCAAATTCGGCGCTCAAGGCCTTGGCTACTTCCAGATGAAAGAGGACGGACTAAAAGGGCCGCTTTGCAAATTTTTCGAGCAAAGCGACCTTGACGAGATTATAGAGCGCTGCGAACTAAAAGTCGGCGACGTCGTATTTTTCGGTGCTGGCAAGAAAAAAGTCGTGCTTGACTACATGGGTCGATTTAGGATTTTCCTCGCCGAGCAAATGGGCATCATCGACCAAAACAAAATGGAGTTTTTGTGGGTGCTCGACTTCCCGATGTTTGAGCAAAACGACGACGGCAGCTACTCAGCCATGCATCATCCGTTTACCATGCCTAAAAACATCGACGAGCCGGATCTCGAGGATATCCTATCGGTCGCTCACGACGTCGTGCTTAACGGCTATGAGCTTGGCGGCGGCAGCGTGAGGATACACAAAAACGACGTTCAGCAAAAGGTATTTAAGCTACTTGGTATCGACGAGGCCGAGCAACGCGAGAAATTCGGCTTTTTGCTCGACGCGTTAAGTTTCGGCGCGCCTCCTCACGGCGGTATCGCGATCGGCTTTGACAGGCTAAATATGCTAGTAAATAAAACTAGCTCGATCCGCGACGTCATCGCCTTCCCTAAAACCCAGCGCGCTCAGTGCCCGCTAACTAAGGCGCCTAGCGAAGCTAGCGGCGAGCAGCTGAGGGAGTTGGGGCTAAGGCTGCGAGAAAAAGAAAAATAAACTATAAAGCGTCGTCTCGTGAGCGCTTTTTGTAGAGCTAGTAAAATTTCGGCTCGATGAACTATACGTTCTATCTACGCCAAAATTTTACGTCGCAACTCCAAAAATCATCTCACGATACTTCCGCTACAAATTTATTTAATTTTATTTTTTATTTTAAAGAAAAAGCGAAGTATCTTGCGATGAATTTAAATGTTGCGAAGAAATTTTCGACCGAAGATAGAACATATAGTTCATCGAGGGAGGAAATTTCTAGCTCATTTAAAAACGCTCAAGAGACAAGCCGCAAAGAAAGGGAAAAATGAAAAATTTGTTTTTAATCATCGGCGCTCCGGGTTCGGGCAAAACCACCGACGCATCGCTAATTGCTCAAGAAGATGCTAAATTTGCGCACTTCTCCACAGGCGACCTGCTTCGTGCAGAGGTTGCTAGCGGCTCAGAGCTTGGCAAACTAATCGACGGCTTTATCTCAAAGGGAAACCTAGTCCCCCTTGATGTGGTCGTAAACGCGATCGTCTCGGCAATCAAAAGCTCGGACAAATCAAACGTCATCATCGACGGTTACCCGCGCAGCGTCGAGCAGATGACCGAGCTAGACAAAGTGCTAGCCGCGCAAAACGATATCGCATTAAAAGGCGTGATCGAAGTGGACGTTAGCGAAGCCGTCGCACGCGAGAGAGTGCTCGGACGAGCGCGCGGAGCCGACGACAACAACGAGGTTTTCAACAACCGCATGAAGGTTTATCTAGAGCCGATCGAGGCGATACGTAAATTTTACAAAGAAAAAGGCCTGCTCCACGTCGTAAACGGCGAGCGCGCTATCGAGCCTATCGTAGCCGACGTCAAGGCTCTCGTAAATAGCCTATAAACATTTTTTAGAGCCTCAAGCTAGGCTCTAAATTTAAGCTTTCCATAAATCCAAATTAACAAAAAATTCACGAAATATCATTAAAATCCGCTCTATGATTTCACGAAAATCACATCAAATTTAAAGGATACGTAATGTTTAAAAAGATAGTTTTATCAGTAGCTCTTGTAAGCGCTATGTTTGCGGCGGGCGGATTTACGGGCGCTAGCTCAAATGCGCAAGGCGCGACAAATCAAGGCGGCTTCGTCGGCAAAGGCGCCCTAGGCGCAAGCACCGTAAAACAAGCCCTAGCGCTACCCGATGATACTCGCGTCGTGCTTGAGGGCAAGATCGTCTCCGAGTTTCGCCCCGAGCATTATCAGTTCATAGATAAAAACGGCGACGCGATCGAAGTCGAGATCGACCACGAGGACTGGAGAGGCGTAACCGTCGATGAAAACACGCCCGTGCGCATCTACGGCGAGGTCGATAAGGACTTTACTAAAACCTCTATCGACGTAAAAAATATCGAAATAATCAAATAATTTTAGGTCGGTTTGCCGCCTTAAATTTCCTCTAATTTTAAGTTTTCCAACCCTACCTTGCCGATAAGCGGATTTTGCGCCCTAGTTTCAAATTTACCACGCTATAACCCGTCAAAATTTAGCTAGCAGAAGTTCTCGTTTTACTCCAAATTTAGCCGAGATTTTATATAATCGCTTACTTAAATTTCAAGGCGATTATCTCAAAATATTTTGGCGAGATAGGAGCTTTACAAAGGATTAAAATGGACGTTTCAAAAATCAAAGCAGGCTCAAACCCGGACAAAATCAACGCCGTGATCGAGATCCCGTACGGCTCGAACATAAAATACGAAATCGACAAAGATAGCGGCGCGGTCGTAGTAGATCGCGTGCTCTACTCGGCGATGTTCTACCCGGCAAACTACGGCTTCGTACCAAACACGCTCGCAGCAGACGGCGATCCTGCCGATATCTTGGTGCTAAACGAATATCCGCTGCAAGCAGGTAGCGTGATCCCGTGCCGCCTAATCGGCGTACTCGTGATGGAGGACGAAGCTGGTATGGACGAGAAGCTACTAGCCGTACCGGTCACCAAGATCGATCCGAGATTTGACGGGATCAAGGGCTATAAAGACCTACCTGAGGCCACTTTAAATAAGATCAAAAACTTCTTTGAAACTTATAAAATTTTAGAGCCTAACAAATGGGTTAAGGTTAAAGAATTTAAAGACGCCCAGGCCGCAAAAGAGATCCTAGACGCGGCAATCAAAAACTACAAATAAACCACTTAGGCTTGCTTGGCCGCCGTTTCGTTAAACCCAAACAGACGGCGGCCGAGTTTAAACTCGCGAAAAAATCAAAAGGATAAAAATGGATATATTAAAGTTACTTTTGGGCAACTCCAGCGGCATGATAGACGCGATGTCGCAAAAAAGCGGACTGGCGGCAAACGACGTAGAGGCCGTAGTTTCTAAGATCGCGCCGATTTTCATGCAAAGAGCAAACGAAAATTTTAAATCAGATGCGGATTCGTCAAATTTCCTAGAGATGATACGCCGCTCAAACCTTGACGAGATGACTGACGCCCCGCAAAATATCAGCGTCGCCGAGGGCAACGAACTACTTGGCGTGCTAACGGGTTCAAAAGAAAACAGTAGCGCCCTAGCTAGCGACATAGGTTCGCAGTTAGGCATCAGCGCGGACTCTATCAAAACCTTGCTACCTATGATCGCACCGATGATCGCAGGCATGCTAAACAATCAGCTAAAAGCCTCAAATTTGCAAGGCTCGGCGGATAGCGGCTCCATGATGTCGATGCTTACGCAGTTTTTGGATCAGAACAAAGACGGCTCGATCGTGGACGATATTTTTAGGATCGCAGGCAACTTTTTAGGTAAAAAATAGACTTTAACTCCTTAAGGCCTTTGCTAAAATAATAAAGCGGCAAAGGTCTTGAATTAAATCTTATTCGCAAATCTAAATTTTTCTTGCGTAAATTTAATCCCCATCCGTACAAAACCCAGATAAGTCCGAGAGGACGCCGTATAATTTTGAGCGAATATCAGGGCGGTATTAGAAAAATGCGTTAAAATTAAAAACATCACAACCTAGTCTCAATAAAGATCTGCAAAGCCCAAAAAATAAGCCCGCCCGCGGCGCTACGTTTTGGATGATTTATATATTTTTATGCGTCTTGCTTTAAGTATCTTAAGATAGTAGCCGCCAAGGCTTAAATTTCGCAAGAGCAAGCAAAACCCATTTGCTACCGCCGATTATTCGCCTTATTTATGCCGATGATTTATTTTGAAAGATAAGCCTCAAAAACCGTAACAGCCTACGGCCTGCGCGAGTTAGCAACCCGGAATACGAAACCAATACTCGTCACTACGCTTTAAACCCCGCAAAATTTGTTTTTACGATTTTTATGAGAAAAATTTCTCTTTTTTGCTGATTTATCTTTAAAATGCGTCTTAGCGGGCTTAAATTTAGTTCTAAAATCTTAAATTTGATTTGCTTTATTATAATGTAAATCTAGTTTGATTATTTAAGCATTATTCCATTAAAGTCAAATTTAAACCTGAAATTTGTTTCTATTTTACACATTATAAAAGCAAAAAATGCCTACGCTCCGCGGCGTATCCATGATGCCAAAAAGAGTAACCAAGCGAAACAACGATAAATTTTTAACCGAAAAGCACTGTTTAAAGCTCAAATTTTCTTTATTTAAAACATTAGACGATAACTTTTATCGCTTAAAAAGAGGCGATGAGAGATAATTACTCCGATTTGAATTTTTTACAAAGGATAAAAGATGAAAGACTTAACTTTGATGACCAACATCGAAGACCTAAGGCAAGTATGCTACCGCAACGTGCCTAAAATGTTTTATGAGTACGTAGATACGGGATCTTGGACGCAGACGACGTACCGCGAAAACCGCACGGATTTTGAGCCGATAAAATTTAAACAAAAAATCCTAGTAGATATGGCAAATCGCAGCCTAGAGACCGAGCTACTAGGCAAAAAGGTAAAATTTCCGGCTATGACCGCGCCGGTGGGATTTATGGGGATGATGTGGGCGGACGGCGAGATACATATGGCGCGCGCCGCTCAAAAATTCGGCATACCTTTTACGCTCTCTACTATGTCGATCTGCTCGATCGAAGACCTAGTCGAGGCCGGAATCGAACCGTTTTGGTTTCAGCTTTACGTTATGCGCGATAGGGAGTTTATGAAAGATCTAATCCGCAGGGCAAAAGCCGCAAACTGCTCCGCTCTAGTCGTCACGGTCGATCTGCAAGTGCTGGGAAATCGCCACCGCGATATCAAAAACGGCCTATCTACGCCGCCTAAATTTACGATACCAAATCTCATAAATCTAAGCACTAAAATCCCGTGGGGACTAAGGTATCTAAAAAACAGACGCTGGACGTTTAGAAATATCGCCGGCCACGCAAAAAACGTAAGCGATCTAAGCTCACTAAGCTCATGGACTAAGGAGCAGTTTGATCCGAGCTTACAGTGGAGCGACATCGAGGAGATCAAAAATCTCTGGGGCGGTAAGATAATCTTAAAAGGCATTATGTTGCCCGAAGACGCGCAGTTAGCCGTCAAGCACGGTGCAGACGCCATCATAGTATCAAACCACGGCGGACGTCAGATGGACGGCACTCTCTCCTCGATCAAGGCGCTACCTGATATCGTCGCAGCCGTCGGCGATAAAACCGAGGTGTGGATAGATAGCGGATTTTACACCGGTCAAGATATGCTAAAAGCGTGGGCTATGGGCGCAAAAGGCGTGATGCTCGGACGCGCGCCTGTTTATGGACTTGGCGCATACGGTGAGGAAGGCGTTACGCGAGCGCTGCAAATTTTATACGACGAGATGGATACGACGATGGCTTTTGCCGGACATAGGGATATCAAGGACGTAACAAGCGATATTTTAATCCCCGGCACCTATCCTACGCCAAGCGTTTAGACGAGTTAGACGGATTAGTCGGTATGCGGCTGCGCTAATCCGCCTTTATCTTATTTTAAACTTAAATTTAGGCACTTGGTTAAATTTATACCTGATTTACCGAGCGCCCGGCCTAGAGCAAATTTAACGCAGGCTCGCCGCATAAACCAAAGGCAGCGCAAAATCTTAAATTTATCCTGCCGCCCGCAAGCTATGTCGCCTTTTTGCTTAACGTAAAATCTCTTAAAATATCGTAGCGACTAGCCTGACCCATCTTGTTTTAAAATCCCAAACAACGGCATTTTTGGATTTTACCTCTATAAAATTTACGAAATAAAGCAAAATTTGCCGACTCAAAAGATGATTTTACCCGCTTCTCTAGTTTTTGCCTTAAATTTAATCCGCCAGGTCTTGACAAAAGCTAGCGCAGTTGCCGCTACTTAAAAATTCTCTCGTTAAATCACGCAGTCAGGCTTTGTCGGTTTTTGATTTACATTAAGCAAGGCGTAGGGCTAAAGCCGAGTTTACGGGCGTATTTTGCCGTTTTGCAGATATATCTTTAGCCGCTAAATTTGGCGCAGCCCACAAAAAGGCCGTTTTGATTGCGCCTAATTTGACGCGCCGTTTTACAAAGCAAGGCTGTTTGCTAAATTCAAGTTGCCGCAACATCAAATTTATAAGATATCGAAGTAATAATAAAATCTTGACGCGTCAAAACGGTTTATTTTAGCCCTTTTTTAAGCTTCCTAACGAGAAATCTCGCCAAATGCAGCTCGTCAAAAAGCGATTTTTCGATGCAAAGCGGACGGTCAAAAATAAGATCGCAGATGAGTTCGGCGCCAAGCACGGCCGTACAAAGCCCGCGCGAGCCGTGAGCGGTGCTTGCGTATACGTTTGGCACGTATTTTGGATACGGATTGGACTTGCCTTTCGTCCAAAGCAGCGATTTGTAACTGTCTTTGTAAAAATCCTCATCATAAAGTCGCCCGATGAGCGCAAATCGGTCGCCGCTATAGCTACGGTAGCCGACTTTTGAGCCGATTATTCGTATGTTTTGCGGTATTTTAGCTGCGATGTTTGAGCTGTTTTCAGGCACGGTCAAATTTGACGCATCTCGCGCCTGTGTGGAGTCGCCAGCGGTTTTGGCGCGCAAATCCGTATTTTTACTCAAATTTATATCGTTACTACTCGCTTCTAAACGATTTAAATTTTCAGCGGCACCGTCTCGGCCAATAGTCAAATTTAAATCCTGCTCGCCGCTTAAATTTAACCGCTCGCTTTTAGCAAATTTACCGTCCAAAAACTCGGCGACGTCGGCTAAATTTTTCTCGTCGTCGCTAGAGCGCGGCTCGTCTAAAAAAAGATTTCTATCATAAGTAGCGCCGATCACCTGCACGCCATCAGCAGGCGGGCAAACGTAGCCTTTGGCGCTAAAAGGCGCGGACGTCCAGACGGCGGGCTTAATATGCGTGACCTGGCCGCGCACGGAGCTAAGCCTGATATCATAGTCCGCAAAGAGTTCCATACTCTCGCTACCGATAGCCAGCACGAGTACGTCGACGTCGATGCTTCGTCCATCCTTAAAGCGCGCCCTAACCGCGCCGCCCTCAAGCGTCTCAAAGGCCGTAAACTCGCAGTTTAAAAGCGTTTTTATGCCCGCGCTTGCAGCCTTGCACATCTTTCTGGGGCGAGCTTTTGCGCCTTTAAAAATAAACGCGCTAGCGTATGGCTCGCTATCAAATTTTAGCTCAAAAACGCCGTTATCCGCGTCAAATTCGCGCCACTCGTAAAAGCGCTCCAGCGTCTTTTGCTCGTACGCGTAGTCCGTCGCGCCGCAAAACTCTATCTCATCAGCGCCGAGGTTTTGGCCGTAAAAGCGCGCCGCCTGCAAAAACGCGTTCATATGCATGCGTCCTAATTTTACAGTCGGCTTCGTGATAAGCGGCATCAAAATCCCGCAGTGATTTCCGGAGCCGTTTAGTGCGATGTCGCTGCGGCAAACGCAGCCCGCCACTCCGCCGCCGATCACTAGCGCCGTCCTTGGAGTGATCGTGGCAGCGGGGTCAAATCTACTAAACCAAATCTCGCTTTCAGCTTGCCGCTCGCCCGCAAATTTAGCCCGTAGCATTTCGCGCTTTTTGCCGTAGCCTTTTAGCATTTTTACCTCAAAGCCGCTATTTTGCAGGGCTCTTTTTAGCGCGCCCGAGGCCGAATACGTGCAAACGCTAGCGCCCAGAGCGCATAAATTTGCGATTTTAGCGCAAACTTGCTCGCTCCACATCGCTTCGTTTTTAGCGGGAGCAAAACCGTCCATAAAAACGGCGTCCGAGATAAAGCTAAGCTCGTCCAAAACTTCGTCCACGTCGCCAAAACACAGCGTAAGCGTGACGTTTGGAGCTAAATTTAATCTATGAAATCCGCGAACAAGCGGCGGGTAGGCATCCAAAAGCTCGCCTGAAACGTCCTCAAGCTCGCTAAAATTAGCGTAAATTTTAGCTAGATCGTCTCTAGCGATAGGCGTTTTTTCGATACTTACGAAATTTAAAAATTTATCCGAGTTTTTAAATCGTTTAAAAGCGCAGAGGAAATTTAGCCCCGCGCCAAATCCCGTCTCAAGCACGTTAAATTCGCTCTTTTTCTCCCAAATTTCATCAAAAACGGAGTTAAAAACGTACTCGCTCTGGCCTATGGGATCATCTGCGTTAAAGTAAATGTCGTCAAAATCGGGACTAAACGGGACGGTGCCTTTAAAAACGACACGCGCGCTTTTCATCGTTGGTTTGAAAAATAGACGTCTACGCCGTCTGCAAGCCCCTTGGCTAGAGCATCTTGGTATTTTGAGTTGTTTATTAGCTCGCCCTCGCTAGGATGCGTGATATAGCCGACCTCGACCAGAACCGCTGGCATCAAAGCGCCTACTAGCACCCAAAACGGAGCCTCGCGCACGCCGCCGTCAGCGGTCTTTGGTATCACGGTTTTAGCCTGCGCCAAAACTTCGCGCTGAACGTCGATAGCTAGCTTGTTTGAGGCGATGATTTTTTCGCGATTAAGGAAATTTAAAAATGTCTGCTTAGAAAAATAGTTCATTTCATCGACGTCCGATTTATTTTCGAGCGCGGCGGCGTTTTTGCTACGCTCGGAGCGAGCCGGCGAGAGGAAAAAGGTCTCGACACCTCGCATAGATGCGGTCTTTGCCTTGGTTGGCGCGGCATTTGCGTGGATAGATATAAAAAGATCCGCAGCCTTGTCGTTGGCGTATTTCGTGCGGTCGCGAAGGTTGATAAATTTATCCTTGCTGCGCGTGTAATAAACCTTGTAGCCGCGTCCTTGCAGCTCTTTGCCCGCCTTTTGCGCGATACTTAGCACGATATTTTTTTCTTTGAGCTGGCCGTTTACGGCGCCGGGATCGTCGCCGCCGTGCCCTGCGTCAAGGACGATAACTTTGCCTTTAGCGCTTGTGATTTTTTTAGTACTTGGGGTTTTTGCCAAAGGAACGAGCATCTCCTCCTCGGGCTTAGGTTTTGGAGCGATTTCTTGATCGTTTTGGGCGGATTTAGCGGCTTGCTCGGCTTTGCTTTGCTGATTTTTAGGCTGAATTTTTTCGTTTTGTTTTGGTTCTATTTGAGCTTTTTGAGCTGCTTTTTGAGGCTCTTTGAAATTTTCCTTGCTTTTGCTTTCCGGCGTTTTAGCGCTTAAAGAGTCCGAATTTTGAACGGTTGCTTTTGAAAATATCACGGATTGATTTTGGACGCGCAGCTTTAAATTATGCTTAAATTTATCGACGAATACTACTCTGACGGTATTTGCGTCAAACTGGCTAATGCGAATCTCGTCGACTAGATAATTTTTGATCCTCTGCGGCTTACCCCCGCTCCAAATGCCCTTAAATTCATATATGCTTTTATATGAACCTTTTTGATTTAGATCGGTCTTTTTTACATCGCCGCCGTCTAAAGGACGGCTAAATTTTAGCTCCAGCTTACCGCCCGTATCTGCCGCTTCTAGCAGATATAGAGTCTGTGTCTTTACGTTTTGCGCGTTTTTGCTAGATAGCGGAGCGGATGAAAGCTGTTTTAACTTAACCGGTTCTTTTTGCTCCGGCTCTTTTGCTTTGGTTTCTTTAGCGGGTTTGGACTCTTGTTTAGGGCTAGCGCTCTTTGGCTGCGGTATGCCGGCTAGCTCTTTTTCGTACGACTTGCTATCAAGCCCTAACGTTTTGGAGCTTTTTATCAGCCTTTTTAGGCTCTCGGCTCTTAAATTTACGTTATTTTCCATTATGGATTTTACGTAAAGCGTCCTTAGTTCTTGATGCATGGCGATTTTATCTTTATTGCTTGCGCTAGCGAAATTTTTATCGAATTTATCTAGGCTCAATAAAGCGCTAGCGTAAACCGCGCCGGTAAGAAAGAATAAAAATATTAAAAATACTTTAACTGTCTTCGCCATTTATTAGTTTTTCAAATAGCTCTTTTACGCTTATTATCTCGTTTAGCCTGTATCCGTTAGCGCCGGTGAAAAACAGTCCCGTATCCTTTCGTCCAGCAAATGCGTCGTAAAGACGGTCTGCGATACAGTAGCCGACTTCTTTAGCTTCCTTGCCGCGCTGGCACGGGCTTACGCAGTTGCTTACGCAGCTGATTTTGGGCCCCTGGCGTTTATCCACTAAATTTAGCAAATTCGTCCTGACGCCGCGAGCCGGGTAGCCTACGGGGCTTTTGATTAGCTCGATGTCCTCTTTTTTACAGTTTAAAAGTACTTGCTTAAATTCCTCCGAGGCGTCGCACTCGTGAGTGCCGATAAAGCGAGTGCCCATCTGTACGCCGTTTGCGCCTAGGCTAATCGCCCTATCGATGTCGCTTTTATCCCAGATACCGCCTGCGGCAAATAGCGGGATATCCCCCCACTCTTTGATCTCGGCCGCTACTTGCGGGATTAAATTTTCTAGGCTATACGCGGGATCTAGGCACTGCTCGTAGGTAAAGCCCTGATGGCCGCCACTAAGAGGCCCTTCAAGCACCACCGCGTCAGGAAGCCTACCGTAGCGCCCCTGCCAGCGTTTGCAGATGATTTTTAGCGCCTTTGCCGACGATACGATAGGCACCAAAGCGACATCGGGGAAGCCGACCGTAAATTCGGGCAAATTCGTAGGCAAGCCAGCACCCGTGATGATCACGTTTATGCCGTGGTCGCAGGCGTCTTTTACGATGCGATCGTAGTCGTTGCTGGCGTATAGGATATTTACCCCAAGAGGCCTGTCGCCGCAGATTTTACGCGCATTATCGATAACGGCTTTTAGCCCCGCGCGCGAGTAAAAATTTCCGCTACCGTAAGGCTTGGCGTTTAGCTCTTTGGTGATGTATTTTCGCCCTTCGTAGTAGCCCGTTCCCACAGAGCTTATGACGCCTAGGCCGCCTTCTAGGCTGACGTTTCCGGCGAGCCTATCCCAGCTGATGCCAAGCCCCATCCCGCCTTGGATTATGGAGTGAACTATCTCGTATTTTCCGATTTTTACCGACATCACGTTACCTTTAATTTCGCAAATTTTCGCTTGCCTACCTGCAAGATATATTCGCCCGCTTCTAGCTTTAACTGCTCGTCGCTTAGCTTTTTTTGGTTTATACTGACGGCGTTTGCGGCGATATCGCGGCGAGCCTGCGAGTTTGAGCTAGCTAGCCCGCACGCGGTTAGAGCTTCTACCACCCAAACGCCCGCTTTTAGCTCAAATTCGGCTATTTCGGTAGGAATTTGATTTTGCGAGTGTACGCGGTCAAATTCGGCCTTTGCCTCTTTTGCCGCAGCTTCGCCGTTATATCTGGCCGTGATTTCTAGCGCGAGGGCTTCTTTTACGGCTTTTGGGTGAGCTTTGCCGCTAGCTACGTCTGATTTTAAATTTGCGATTTCCTCGGTACTTTTTTCGCTTAAAAGCTCGTACCAACGCCACATCAGCTCATCGCTGATACTTAGCGTCTTAGCGAACATATCGTTTGGCGAGTCGGTTACGCCGATATAGTTTCCTAGGCTCTTGCTCATTTTATTTACACCGTCAAGCCCCTCTAAAAGCGGCATCATGATGACGGCTTGTTCTTTGCCGACGTTATAAACCCGCTGCAAGGTTCGTCCCATCAGAAGGTTAAATTTCTGATCCGTGCCGCCCATTTCGATATCGCATTTCATCGCGACGCTATCGTAACCCTGCAAAAGCGGATACAAAAACTCGCTGATAGATATCGGACTGCCCGCGTTTAGACGCTTTTCAAAGTCGTCGCGCTCAAGCATCCTAGCCACGGGAAAGGTGCTGGTTAGCTCCACGATACCCGTAGCCCCCAGCTCGTTACACCATTTTGAGTTAAACATTATGCGCGTTTTACTCGGATCTAAAATTTTAAACACCTGCTCCTCGTAGGTTTTGGCGTTTTTCTTAACGGTATCCGCATCAAGCTTTTTTCTAGTCGCCGATTTGCCGCTAGGATCGCCGATTTGCCCGGTAAAGTCGCCTATCAAAAACTGCACTATCGCGCCGTGCTTTTGTAAAAAGGCCATCTTTTGAAGCACCACGGAGTGTCCTAGGTGCAAATCCGGAGCCGTCGGGTCAAAGCCTGCTTTAACGTAGAAATTTTCGCCTTTTTCGTAGTAGTTTTTTACTAAATTTTCTATGCGCTCCTCGTCTATCATCTCGGCGACGCCTTTTTTTATCTCGCTCATTATTTTGCTCAAATTTTCGCCCATTTTCTCTCCTAAATTTATTAATGTCCGTATGCGTCGTCAAGCGACACGAAGTCAATGATCTTGTAGCGATCTTTTAGCCGCTCTTTTATTTCGTTCACGTTTAAATTTTCGCCAAGCTCGATCGTTAGCTCGAAAAGATCGGCCGTAGCCTCTCTGGTTTCGGTGAGGCTGATCGTTACGAGGTCGATTTGCATTTTTGCCATAAAAGTTAAAAACTCGGCTAGCGACCCGCGTCTGTTTTCAAGGCTCAAAATAATCTTAAATCTATGCGGAGCTATCTTCGTCCATTTGACGAAAATCATCTCGTTTTTCTCCTCCGCCAGCTTCATAAACCGTTCGCAAAGCTTGTGATGAACGGTAACGTGATGGTAGTTTCTAAAGCCCACGATATCGTCGCCGCGCTTTGGATTGCAACAATAATCAAACTCTACGCTATTTATTTTGTGGTTCGAGTAGATCACGATATTTTCAAATTTTTGTTTTTTTACGTTATATTTATCCGTTAGCGCGATGGCAAACGGACGGTCTTTTTTTACGTATTTTTTTAGCGCGTTTACGATGTCTTGTAAGTAAACCGAGTCAAATGCAGCCTTAAAAATTTTCTTGGTTAAATTTTCGCTATCCACCCACTGCGATATAGTTTCGGAAGGAACGCCGAAAATCCCGCTTAAAATCTCAAGCGCAACCATGTTATTTATATCTCTTATCTTTTGCTTGCAGTATGATCGTATCGTAGCTCTAGCCTTGCCCGTTTTTACGCTGCTTAGCCACGAACAACGGTATTTTGGCTCATCGCCCGTTACGATGCTTACTATGTCGCCGTTTCTTAGCTCGGTTAGTAGCGGCACTCGCATACGGTTTACATAGGCCTCTTTTGCATATAGTCCTACTTGCGTATGTATCTCGTAAGCATAATCAAGCGCGGTTGCGCCGCGAGGAAGCGTAAATATATCTCCCTTTGGCGAATAAACCGCGACGTCTTCTACGTAGAGGCTATCTTTTGCGTATTCGTAGAGCTCCTCCGGATTTTCGTTTGCCTCTTCTATGCCGTTTTCTATACCGCTGATGTCGCTTAGCCAGTCTAGTTTTGGGTTTAAAAAGCCCCCGCTTTTATATTTCCAGTGCGCCGCGACGCCGTACTCTGCGGTTTTATGCATATCAAAGGTACGAATTTGCACCTCAAAGATGCTTTTGTTATCAAATATCGTCGTGTGTATGGTTTGGTAGCCGTTTTGCTTAGGAAGCGCGATATAGTCTTTAAAACGCGAAATGAGAGGATTAAAATTTATATGTAAATTTCCAAGCACCAAATAACAATCCTGCGGCTCCTTAACCAGCACGCGAGCGGCTAGCAGATCCAGTACCTCCTCTATAGAGATACCTTTTCGCTGCATTTTTAGATAGATAGAGTAGTGGTGCTTGACGCGCTTTTGTATCTCAAAGTCTGTTTCGCTAAAACCATTTTCAAGCAAAATTTGAAAAATTTTATCGGTAAACGCGTTTAGCTTTAGTACGAGCTGTTGCTTATGCTCGTTTAGATAGTCGTCTATTTTTTTGTATTCTTCCGGTAAAGCGTATTTAAAACTAAGATCGTCAAGTACGTTTTTTATGGACGAGATACCTAATCTATGCGCGATAGGGGCATAAACCATCAGCGTCTCTTCGGCGATTCGTTTTTGCTTTTCGGGGCGCAAAGCTTGTAGCGTTAGCATATTATGCAGTCTATCGCAAAGCTTCACCACGAGCACCCTCACGTCCTCGATCGATATAAGCAGCATCTTACGAAATGTCATAGCTGACGCCGCCAGGCGTTCGTTTGACTCCGAGCTAGCTAGCTTATCCTCTCTGATAGCTACGATTTTAGTTAGTCCTTCGACTAGCTTTGCTACCTCTTCGCCAAAGTCCTCACGCACGCTTTCTATCGATCTATCCGTATCCTCGACCACGTCGTGCAGCAAGGCGGCTATAACCATAGCCTCATCAGCGCCCATATGCGCTACGATGCAGGCTACTAGGATAGGGTGTATCGCGTATGGTTCGCCGCTTTTTCTAAACTGTCCGGCATGAGAGATGACGCAGCACTCGACGGCGCGCTCTAAATTCGGAGTAAAGCACACTAGTGAGCTAAGTAGCGCACGCGCCTGCGATACGTCTTTGCATGCAAGTACGTCGTCTATTAGCTGCTCTAGTAAAAATCCGCTATTTGGCTGCTTCAACTATACCCTCTAAAGCTATTTTGCCCTCGGCTATCTCGCGCAATGCGATATCGGCAAATTTCATCTTGCTAACGTCGATATCAAGCAGGCTTTTTGCTCCGCCAGCTAGCGCCTCGGCTCTTTTGGCTACGACTAGAGCGAGCTTATATCTATCGTCTCCGACGAGTTTTAAAGCTCTTGCCGCTACTTCTTCAGATCTCATTTATTCTCCTTAAATTTAGTTTCTCACGACGGAGCAAAACGCACTCTCGTCGCCTTGTATGATTTTAAGCAAATTCCCGTCTTTAAACATATTACAGACTAAGATCGGTAGCGAGTTGTCTTTAGCTAGCGCGATAGCAGTATCGTCCATCACTTTGATATCGTCACTCATGGCAAGCTCGTAGTTTAGCTCTTTTAGCAGCGTCGCGTCGTCGAATTTATTCGGGTCTTTATCATAAACGCCGTCTACTTTCGTAGCTTTGATTATCATATTAGAATCAATCTCGATAGCGCGCAAAGTCGCAGCCGTATCGGTAGTGAAAAACGGATTTCCCGTGCCTGCGGCAAATATCACCACGCGGCCTTTTTCAAGGTGCCTGTTTGCGCGTCCGACGATAAAAGTCTCGCAGATAGCCTCCATCTTTATCGCGCTTTGTACGCGTACGTCTAGGCCTACGCTTTCTAGCGCCTCTCTCATCGCGATAGAGTTTATCACGGTAGCTAGCATACCCATGTGATCGCCGCTAGTGCGCTTTATGATACCGTCTCTAGCCGCGCTAACTCCGCGTATGATGTTGCCTCCGCCGATAACGATACCCACTTGGATGCCGTTTTCTACTAGCTCTTTTATCTGTTTTGCGATAAATTTAAGCACCGCGTTATCTATGCCAAAACCGCTATCTCCGGCTAACGCCTCGCCCGAAAATTTAACTAAAATTCGCTTCTTTTTCTCCATTTTTCATCTCCTTAAAATTTTGCGATTTTAACTAAATTTGCTTTAAATTTTGCTAATCCGCCCGAAAAACGGCTATTTTAAGCCGATTATCTCAAGCGGATCTATATGATAGTTTTTTTGCGTAACTTCAAAGGTGAGATCTCGCTGAACGCGGCCGATAATGTAGCCTTTTTGCACTTTAGCGCCCACTTTTACGGTAGGGGCGATCTGGCTAAGGTGCGCGTAGATCGTGTGGATGCCGTTTGGATTTTCGATAATTACGACTTTATCTAGCATCGCGGTTTCTTTAGCAAAGACCACTTTACCGTTAAATACGCTTTTTACCTTCGCGTCCGGCGAATTTGCGCTTAGCACGACCGATTCGTTAAAAATTTTGATGTTATAGATGGGGTCTACGTAGTTGCCGAATTTTTGCTTAACGGTAAAGCTCTCAAGCGGCGCGATCGTTTTTTCGCCACTATATTTTTTTACAAGGCTAGTTTGATAGCTCGAGCCAAACTGTTTCACGTCGCCCTCAGACGCGCTCACGCCGGTCTCGCCTTTTTTATTGTTCTTATTTTTTTGAGCTTTGGCTTCGGCCGCTTTTTGCGCGGCTAGAGCTTTTTTAGCCTCCTCGCTTTCTCTTTTTGCGACGATTTTTAGCTCTTCTAGCGTCTTTCTGATCTCATCTTGTTGGGCTTGCAAACGCGAGAGTTGCTTTTGATAAATTTCTTTATCTCGCTTTAAATTTGCCAGCGTTTTCATCTGCTTATCTTGCAGGGAAACGAGTTCGGCTTGCTTGAATTTAAAATTTTTTAAATTAGATTTTATGCCTTCTATCTTATCGTTTTGCGTTTTTATCAAATTTTGCGTACTTTCATACTGCTTTGCAAGCGCGTTAAAATCGTCTTTTAGCACCGAATTTAACTTACTTAGTATCTCCGTGGCGATGATGCTATCTTCGCCCTCGGCGTATTCTTTAGGCATTATAAGATCAAATGAAAACTCGTCTGATATGATACGCACGATACTTTTTTGGATATCTTTTTGACTTTGGGTTAAATTTTTATTTTGATTTACCAGCTCGTCAAGCTCGTTGCCCGCGCTTTTAGCGCTATTTTCCAGCTGCGCTATTTGCATGATGAGCTCTTTCATCTTATCATCGGTTTGTTTAACGCTTTTTTCGCCGCCTATGATATCGCCGGCTAGGTCGTCTAATTTTTTATTCAGCTGTTTTTCAAGGTCTTTTGAGGACTCAAGATACGTCGTTTGGTTTCTGATTTTTTCGTTAGTATTAGCCAAAAGCGCGCAAAAAGCCGCTAGCAAAAGCAAGGCGACTCTCATATACCCGTTCTACTCTTTCGCATAACGGTATAAACGGCTAGAAAACTAAGCGTCAAAGAGACTAAAAGCAGCATCGCTCCGTCATAAAACGCATCGATTGCGGGAAAATTTATATTTAACCCGCTCGCAGCGTCTTTTACGGGCTGAAAATCAGGTAAAAACGCGTAAAAAACAACCGTAAAAACGGTTGCGATAAACGAATCAAACAGCGCGGTTTTATATAGCGCGCCCGATTTTAGCCACGATGGAGCGCCAAGTAGCGTCATGATCTCTATACGCTCCTTATGCTCGTAAAGCCAAATTCGCATCTGCTTTAAGATAAGCATAAGTCCGATAAGGCCGATGAGGCAGGAAAATATCGCCGAAATATTTTTAACGAGCTGTAAAATTTTATAGACCTTATCGTGCGTTTTAGAAAAGGTCTCTACCCTGCTAACGCCCGCGATTTTTGCTATTTTATCTTTGATTTCGCTCATGTATTGCGTACTTGGAAAGGCATTTAGCCTAAGCGAGTAAAATTTAGGCAAAGCCTCTTGCAAAACGGCAATATTTTTAGCCGAAATATCCTTTGATAGTTTTTCTAATACTGATTTTGAGCTAAGAGGCTCGAGCGACTCAAACGTATAAACCAGCGGCTTTACGTCGGTAGCGTTTAGTTCGTTTTGACTCACGATGATGATGGTATAGTCTTTGTTCATCATATTTTCGTATTCGCTAAGGGCGCGATTTGCCGACAAGATAAACTCTATACCCGCAAGCAAGGCTACGAGCGGGATGATAACGCTAAGGTGATTTTTAAAGGATTTCATATATGCGTCCGTTTTCTATAACCAGATGTCTATAAGGCACTCTTAGCGAGACCGGTATATGGTGCGTAACGACGACGATACAAGTGCCAAGGTACTCTTTTGCCGAGCGCAAAAGTCCCCAAATAACGTCGCTTGAGTATTCATCTAAGCTGCCCGTCGGCTCGTCGCAAAGCAGTAAATTGGGATTATGCGCCAAAGCCCTAGCCATCGCTGCTCGCTGCTGTTCTCCGCCGCTTAGCTCGTTTGGAAATTTATCGGCTCTGTGGAGCAAATTTACATGCTTTAAAAGCTTGGTTGCTTGATTTTTACAGACGCTTGCGCTTAGACCTTTTATCATCAGCGGCAACATCACGTTTTTTTCGATATTCCACTCGCTTATCAAGCGATAATTTTGAAAAACCACGCCGATTCGTTGCCTTAGTTTGTCTAAATTTTGCTGCGTTATATCCGTCATATCCGTCAAACAAACGCTCAAAGAACCCGCGCTTGGCTTCATCTGGCCGTAAAAAGACTTTAAAAGCGTGGATTTACCGCTACCGCTTTGCCCCGTGATAAAAACGAAATCATCGGAATAAATGTCGAATTTAGCGTCCGTTATTAGATTTTGCTCGTTCTCGTATCCTAGGCACAGTCCGCTTGCGCTAATTATTTTTTGCATCCGCTAAATACTCCTTAAACGCAAGATGCGCCTTTAAATTTTCAGCCGTAACTAGCGGCTTTTTTATAAAATATTCCGCGCCTTTTTCACCGAGCAAAACATAGCAATGCTCGGGCGCGTTAAATGCGCCAAACGCCGCGCGAATTAAAATTTCGCCGCCCTCTTTTTCGTATTTTTCCTCTAAATGCAAGAAAAAATCATCCTCTTTTATCGTTTGGTTGCTAAATTTAGCCGAGATCTTGCCCGTATCGTAGCCGTTTTCAAATTTTAGCTCGCCCTGATCTGCTCTTGGCTCGCTTTGTTTTTCGCAGGTAAAGATAACGTCGTAAATATCTTTTTGATGCCTTTTCCAGCGGTCTTCGTATTTGCTGCTTACTTTTAGATCGCGGTTTTTGTAAATTTGCACGTCGGCATCGCTTAGATCTAAAATTTGCGCCAAAGTAAAGTCCGCATACTCGCGGCTATCGGTTCTTAGCTCAAATTTACCGCCCGCTTTTAGCGTTCGTTCGCACTCTAGGGTAAATTTCGCCGAGGCCACGCGCCTATGAGGAGCGTCATCCCAAGGTACGGGAAAATGCAAGAAAATCTTATCTATAAAATTTGACTCTACAAGCGACAAAAGCAGTCTCGCGTCGCAGTTTACGAGCATGACGTTGTTTAGATTTTTAGCTTTAGCTAGCTTTGCGACCTGCTCGAGCGAGGGTTTATAGACCTCGATACCCACTACTAACGTGTTTGGATTATTTTCCGCCTGAAATAGCAAGTGCCTGCCCGAACCAAATCCGATCTCGATAAATTTGCTCTCAAATTCGCTCTGATTTAAATTTTCAAGCAATTCGCCCACGCTAAAGATCGCCGAGTCTTTTTGCGTGAGGCGCGTGTTTTTTACAGCGATGGCTTCGCTTAAAATTTGATCGCAGTAAAGCTCTTTAAATTTCACCAAAGCATTTTGCAAAAGCCCTATTTTAGCAGGCTTTGTTAGCTTTTCGCCCTTTACCACCCAGTCATTTTCGCGCTTTTTTAGCGTGATAAAAAACTCCTCGCTAGAGCTTTTGGTATAAATAAGGCTAACGCCCTGCCTGCCGCGAGCCTCCCACAAAAAGCTTATCTCGCCGCAATCCTTTGGCGTAAATTTTACGTTTTTAGCTATAAAATTGGGCATTATTCGACGGTTATCTCGGCTTTTGCAGAAGCGTCGGAGCTTATGCCGTATTCATCTACGGCGATCACTTTATAGCTGTATTTTTGCCCGTAAGCAACGCCGTTATCGACAAATTCATTGCTAGTTATATTTGTAAATTTCTGCTCGCTTCCGCCGCCGTCTCTTATAACGGTAAAGCTTCTGGCCTTATCAGAGGCGTTCCACGTGAGCTTAACCGCCGTGCTGTCGGCTACAATAGATGACACGACCGGAGCGTCGATAGCTCCTAGCGTCATGCCGATGATAGGCTCGCTAGGCTTTTTAGACTCTAGGCCGTCTTTATCGACGATGGTGATTTTATAGTATCTAGTCGCCCCATTTTCGTTTATGAGATCCTCGTAGCTATTTGACGTGGTTTTAACGAGGTAGGTATAGGGCATAAATTTGCTTGAAGCGCTGTAAATTTTATAGTAGGCAAAGTCGTCGCTAGCCACGCTATCCCACGTCAAAATAATCTTTTTAGGCGCGTTTTGGGTAGCTTGGGCGTTTACGACCTCGTTTGGTAGCTGCTTTGTTGTAGAGTCTACGATCTCGCTCGGTTTTGAGATCGTGCCGCTAGTGGTTTTTACGAAAACTCTATATTTGTAGCTTTTGCCAGACTTTACGTCGTCATCGATATACTCGGCGTTTAGTCTGCCTTTTACCTCGGCGATTTGCCTCCAGTTTTCTTTATTTATATCTGCTTTTTCGATGACGTAAGATGCCGTGCGAAGATCAGGATGCGGTCTCCAGATGAGCTTTACGCGCTCAGGTAAATTCGTAAGCGCTCTAACGAAAGGTACCGAGTCCATAAGAGGCTTGGTCGTCGCGCTAACGACGATGCCTTGATTTGAGACTTGCTTGCTCTCGTTATACGTCCTCATCTCGTACGAGTATGTCGTCTCTGGGGCTAAATTTGCGTCCACATAGTGGCTGGCAAAGCGGTCTTTTATGTCGGCTACAACCTTCATTTTGCCGTTATTTTCGTTTGGATTTGAGCGGTATAGATAGTAGCCCGCGACGTTTGAAGTCGGAGTCGGCGTCCACTCAAAGCCAACTTCAGTCATATCGCTTATGGTTTTTAGGCTCTGGACGGTCGGTAAATTCGCATTTACTTGCGCGGGACCGCTAGATGATACGCATCCACTCATCACAACGGCTAAAGAGCTCGCTAAGCCCCATAAAATCAATCTTTTCATCTATATTCTCCTTGCTAAATTTGCTAAGTAAAATTTCACTAAAATCATCCCAAATAGGCGCGACAAAGCTCATTTGCCCACCCGTGCGCGGATGCGTGAAATATAGCCCGTAGGCGTGAAGCATTACTCGGCCGATTTTATCCTTTTCGCTCTTAAAACCGTATAAAGCATCGCCCAAAATATGGCGGTTTAGGCTAGCTAGATGCACTCTTATCTGATGAGTTCTGCCTGTAAAAAGCTTTGCCGCGATCAAATTTACGCCCGCGTTTTTGCTCTGCGCGGAGCCGTCAAATTCGCTAAAAAGCAAATTAGCAAAGGCGCTCTTTGCCGCGCGGCCGCTTGAAACTATCGCCTTTTTTAGGCGGTTAGCGGGATTTCGTCCGATAGCTCGCTCGACGATGCAGTTTTGCTTGAGCGGCAGATCTGTTAGAGCTAGATAGATGCGCCCCATGCTTTTGTCGCTTAGCTGGCTTGAAAGCGCGGCGTGAGCGGCGTTATTTTTAGCTACGACGATAGCTCCGCTAGTGCCTTTATCTAGCCTGTGCACGATACCAGCCCTGCTTTGTCCGCTTAAATTTGATAGCAAAAATCCCTTTGCGCCGAGCCAATCCACAAGCGTGGGTTCCTTGACGCTGGGAGCTGGATGGACGACTAAATTTGCCGGTTTATTTAGCACGAGCAAATCCTCGTCCTCGTAAATGATCGGTACTTCAAATTCCGCTTCAAATTTAGCCTTATCAGGCTCGCTTTGCTCAAATTTTATCCTCAAAACGTCGCCTAAATTTAGCTTAACCGATGGCTTAGTTAGCGGCTTGCCGTTCAGGCTAACCAGCCCGCTTTTTATCAAATTTAGCGCTTGATTTCTAGCGACGTTTAGCTCGCCCGCCAAAAACGCATCCGCCCTAGCCTGAACATCCTCTAAAATTTTGATCTCTTTTTCCGTCATTTTTAGATTTGTTTCCTTTAAAATGCTATAATCGCTCAAAAAAGGCAAATTTTTGATAAGACTCGATAGGCGAATTTTAACCCATTTTGACTTCGTTCAGCCGTTTTTGATACTTCCTATTATTATTTTATCATACATTTTGGTTTCTGAGGCAAATTCTATCCTAGCCGGCAAGCAGCTTGTATATTTTGGCGTCGGTCTAGCGGCGTTTTTATTTTTCTTTTTGCTCCCCATTCGCAAGATCGCCTGGCTCATACCGCTATTTTACTGGATTTGCGTCGTGCTGCTTATTTGCGTCGATCTTTTTGGCGCAAGTAAACTGGGCGCAAAAAGATGGCTTGAGTTTCCTTTTATCCACTTTACGCTTCAGCCCTCAGAGATCATGAAACCGGCGCTTCTTTTGATGCTAGGCTACCTCATAAAACAGCACCCGCCAGGCGAAGAGGGGTACGGGCTTAAAGACTTTGGACGACTTAGCCTTTATATCCTTTTGCCTTTCGTACTGATTTTAAAAGAGCCTGATTTAGGCACCGCTTTGATACTGCTCATCGTGGGCTACGCCGTGCTTTTTATCATCGGTGTAAATAAAAAAATCTGGTTTGCGATATTTGCGGGAGTTTTGCTCGCCGCCCCTTTGATTTACGAAAATTTGCACGATTATCAAAAAAAACGTATTACGGATTTTTTAAGCGAAGAATCTAACTACCACGTACGCCAAAGCATCATCGCTATCGGAAGCGGCGGCCTAAAGGGCAAACCAAAAGACGAAGCGACGCAGACGCATTTTAAATTTTTGCCCATTTCCACTAGCGATTTTATTTTCGCGTATACGATCGAGCGATACGGATTTTACGGCGGGCTTGCGCTACTTAGCTTTTACGGCGCGCTGATAGCTCATCTACTCAGCCTAAACTACGGGCTAAAGGATGATTATTTTACCCAGACGATGACATCGGGGATCGGGATACTCTTGTTTATCTACGTTAGCGTAAATATCATGATGACTATAGGATTTGCGCCGGTGGTGGGTATCCCGCTGCCGTTTTATAGCTACGGCGGTAGTAGCTTCGTTACTTTTATGTGCCTTTTTGGGATTTTGCAAAATTTGCTCGCGTTTCGCTTCGATCCGACCTATAGGCTGGTTAAATTTAAAATTTAACCGACGTAATTTACCTTTGCGGCGCTACGGCCTTAAGCGTCGTGCAAACGCTTTAGGGTGTCCTTTTTATCGGCGTAAACGGTTGCTTTATATTTTCCGCGGGCTTGCCTACGAGGCGGCTTACGAAAGCATAGCCGCAGCCTTGACTCCATAGTAAATTTTGCTAGCCTCGGTTTTAGTCAAATTTAGCATTTTTATCGCTTGCGGTCTTAGCTGACGATAACGCCAAATTTCGCTCGCGCTCTTTGCAGATCCTCCTCGCAGTCGATACCGATGCTGTCGCTTTGCACTTCGAGCATGAGGATTTTCTCGCCGTTTGATAGAGCGCGCAGTTGCTCGAGTTTTTCGGTATTTTCTAGGCTTGAGGGCGCAAATGAGCAAAATCTTTTTAAATTTACCGCGCTATAGCCGTAGATGCCCAGATGCGCCTTGTACGCATCAAATGCGGCGCGGTCAAACGGGATACGCGAGCGCGAAAAATAAAGCGCGTAACCCGCGTCGTCGGTCACGACCTTGACTAGGTTTTTATCGTCCGCTAGTTCGCTACCGACGAATTTAAAGCACGAAAACATAAATGCTCTCTCCGCGTTTTTCTCGCAAAATTCTCTAAATTTTACGATATTTTCAGGCTCGATAAAGGGCTCGTCGGCCTGCACGTTTATGATGATTTCGCTATCTTTGACGCCGAGTATTCCCGCCGCTTCGTTGATGCGGTCGGTTCCGCTTTGATGCGCCTGGCTCGTCATCACGGCTTTAAAGCCGAATTTTTGCGCGATATCAGCCACGCCCTCGTCGTCTGCGGCGATGACGACCTCGTCGGCCGCACTCACTCTGTGAGCCGTAGCGACGAACATCGGCACGCCGTTTATTTCGCGTAAAATTTTATTAGGCATTCGCGTCGAAGCGAGCCTTGCGGGGATGATAATCATTGCTCGATCCAAGCTAAAATTTTAGCTTCTATCTCGCTTTTTGCGGCGATTTCGTTATGCGTGGCGGCTTTTGCAAATAGCGATCTTATCGCGCCGGGCACTTCGTCGTTAAACTCCGCCGCCAAGGCCTCAAGCCCGCTTTTTTCGTCTTTTAGCATTTCGTTTTTTAGCGCCTTAAACATACTCGGAGCAAATTTGACCCAGTGTGCCGTCGACGTTATCACGGCCGGGCGCGTTAAATTTGCCGCTACTTTAAAGCAAGTGGCCGTATGCGGATCGATGGCGACACCTTTTGCCGCCCACTCTTTTATAAATTTCTCGCACTCCTCATCGCTGCAAAAATCAGCGTCAAAGTCCTCTTTTAGCGCGCAAAGCTCGCTGTTTGAAAGCTCATAAAAGCCATCGCTCGCGAGACTATCCATCAGCTCTTTGGTTCGAACGGCGCCAAATTTATCAAAAAGCAGTCTCTCTACGTTTGAAGAAACGAGAATATCCATTGCGGGGCTAATCGTTTTAACTAGGCTTTTGCCGCGCAGATCGTATCGCCCCTGCGTAAAAAACTCGGTCAGGATGTTGTTTGCGTTTGAGACGATTTTGATTTTACCGATTTTTGCGCCCATCTTTTTGGCGTAGTATGCGCCCAGAGCGTTGCCGAAGTTACCGCTAGGCACGACGATGTCAAACTCGCCTTTTAGCTCGCCCGTTTTGAGTAGATAAACGTAGGCGTAGACGTGATAGATGATCTGAAATAAAATTCGGCCGAAATTTACCGAATTCGCCGCCGAGAGCGAGAGTCCGGCAGCGCTTAGGCGCTCTTTAAATTTATCGCTAGCAAGCAGGCTTTTTAGCGCGCGCTGCGCATCGTCGAAGTTGCCCTCGATACCGATTACTTTGAGGTTTGCAGCATCTGCGTTTATCATTTGCAGGCGCTGCACCTCGCTTGTGCCGTCTTTTGGGTAGAGGCAGACGACTTTGACGCCGGGCGCGTCCGCGAACGTCTCTAGCGTCGCGGGCCCCGTGTCGCCGCTAGTCGCGCACATTATGAGGTATTTTTCGCCTCTTTTTGCGGCTAGCTCGCTAAGCAGTGCGCCAAACGGCTGCAGCGCCATATCTTTAAACGCGCGCGTAGGCCCGTGATAAAGCTCGTTTATGTAAAGATTTTCGCCGATTTTTCGCACTTGCACGGGATTTTGCGGATCGTCAAATCTCTCGTACCGCTTCACCGCTCTCTCAAACATCGCCGCATCCGCGTCAAATCCAAATTTCTCTATGATTTTTAGCGCGATTTGCGCGTAGGTTAAATTTACCGCATCAGCAAAAAATTTATCATCCAGCCGCGGTAGCTCCGTCGGCGCGTAAAGCCCGCCGTGAGCGGAGCTGGGGCTCAGTAGCGCCTCGCTAAATTCTACGCTTTTTAGGCTCTCGCCCGCATTTGCTCTAGTTTGAAATAGCTTCATTTACTTTCCTTTTTTATCCATTTTTTGTATTTTTTACTAGCTTTATCCGCCTTAAAAGCCACAATCTCGGGTAGATCGTAGTCGTGGTGCCGCGCGATAAATTTAGCGATTTTTTTAAATTTAACCGCGGTTTTTATGAGCAAAACCCGCTCTTTTTCGTCCTTTATCTCGCCATCCCAAAAATAAACGCTATTTGCCTTAAAAACGCTCACGCAAGCGGCAAATTTAGCTTTAACGAGCTTTTTGGCTAGAGTTTTAGCCGCGGCCTTATCGGCGCAAGAAGTTAGTACGAATTTCATTTAAAGCGTCCTAAAATTTTTAGGAGATTATAGAATTTTCTCTTTGATAATTCGTTTAAATTTATCCGCCAGCGTCGTTTTTAGCGCGATGACGGAGAGCGGCAGGCCAAACTCCTCCATCTTTACGGCGTCTTTTCGCGTGACCAAAAGCGAGGTCGCGCCGTAGCGCTCTAGTATCTCCGCTAGCTCGTCCCGCGAAAACGCGTAGTGATCGGGGTAAATTTCGCGCCCGATACAAAGGCTAAAATAAGGCTCCAGGCGCTGTGGATTTGCGATAGCAGTCACTAAAACCATCTTTGGCGTCGGGTTTAAAATTTCGCTCTCGCGAGTAAAATCCTCGCCCTCTTTTACGACGTAGTCGGCTTTAGCGTAAAATTTGCCAGGGTAGCGATACGCGCCGCTAGGTAGGACGAAATCAAAATACGGCTTTGCGGAGGGGCGGATTAGGACGTTAAATTTTTTGATGTGAAATTTGCCGAAGCCGTCGTCTAGCAGCACGTACTTCGCGCCTAAATTTAGGGCTTCTTTTATCGCTACGTCGCGGTTTTCGCTCACGATGACGCTTGCGTTTTTCACGCTTTTTGCGTACTCCATCGCTTCATCGCCGCTAGCCGCGACGCCTACCAAAATTTCGCCCGAGATCGCGACCTTGACGAGTCCGCTTGAAGCCCTGCCGTAGCCTCGCAAAATAACGTAGCCGCCCTCAAATTCGTTTAAGATAGCAATACCAAGCGGCGTCTTTCCGCTACCGCCTAAAGTCAAATTTCCGATGCTAATAATCGGGATGCCAAAATCTAAAGCTTTGCTAAATTTGGCCTTTAAAATCACGCCGGCGCAGTAAAGCGCGCTTAATGGCAAAAGCGCTACAGCTAGGCACTTTTGCCACAAATTCGGAGCGTAAAAATACTCCTGCGCAAAGGCGTAAATTTGACGCTTAAGCACGAGTTCTAGCTATCTCTAGCATAGTCTCGCACACGCGGTGCGCCTCCTCGTCGCTAAGCGCGTTATAAACCGGAAGCGAAAGCACCTGCTGATACGTCCTTAACGCGTTAGGAAAAGAATTTACCTTAAGCGAATACTTACTTTTATAGTAGCTTAAAAGATGCATAGGCTTATAGTGAAGCGCCGTGTGAATGCCGCGCTCTAGCAGCTCTTTGGCAAACCCGTCGCGATTTTTGTCGATTTTGATGATGTACTGGATATATATGTGATCGCGTTTTTTGATCGGAAGCGAGACGTGCGGGCAGTCTGCTAGCGCCTCGTCGTACAGCGCGGCGATAGCGCGGCGACGCTGGATAAATTTATCGTTTTTTTCAAACTGAGCCATCGAGTATGCGGCGCAAAGTCCGGTTAGATCATACTTCACGCCGATATCCACGACATCGTAGATATAGCCTAGGTTGCCGTCTTTATCTATGCCGCCTTTTACGATGGCGTAGTTGCGTAGCAGTCTAGCGCGCTCGGCGATAGCATCGTCGTTAGTGAGCATAAATCCCGCCGTCGCGATTGGATTGGTCATTTGCGAATGCATATTAAAGCAAGAGACCAGCGAGCGTTTATCAGAGCCGATTTTGACGCCGTTATACGTTAGTCCTATGGATTTTCCCGCATCGATTAGCACTTTTATTTCGTATTCGTTAGCGATGTCGTATATCTCGTCCATATCGGCAGCCTGCCCGCCTACATTATTTACGAAGATTCCTTTTAGCTTTTTGTGATTGTGGATTTTTAGCGTATTTCTTAGAGACTCGGCATTCATATTAAAGTCGTCTTCGTTTATATCGACAAATATCGGCTCGGCGTCAAAATGCCTAATCGCCTGAGCGACGCTAGGAGTAGAATTTACCGAGCAGATGATCTTATCGCCGCGTTTTAGATCCATCGAACAAAGCGCCAGATGATGCGCTGCGCTGTTATTATTCGTCGTTATGGCGTGCTTGACGCCAAAATACTCCTGCAGCTCGCCCTCAAATCTTTCCACGATCGCCGAGCCGTGGTCTTTTAGCGCCTCTTTGATGAGATTTATCTCCGTATCGTCGATAGACGGTCTAAAAAACGCTATTTCTTCCATTTTGACCTCCTTATTTTTATTTTTTACCTTTTCTTGTTTTTAGTATCGGCCGACTTTAGCGCGAGCTTTTATGATTTTACGCTCGTTTAAATCAGCCCCTTATGTTTTTTCGCTCGCATCAAACGATGCGTCCAAACCGCAAAACTAGCTCTTGCCGCCGCGAGGTTAAATCAAACTCGCGAGCAAATTTAATCTGCGCGCGCTCGCAGCCGCAAGCCGGCATTTTGCCGTTTTAGGGCGATTGCCGTTTATATAGCAAAAAGTCTCAGCTAAATTTACGCGCCAAAACCGGTAAATTTAGCTCAAATTTCACTCGCCCTCTAGGCTCGCTATAGGCGGCAACGAGAGTTTAAATTTATTCGCTCTCATTCTTGAAAATACCGTAGAGACGAGCTTTGGATCAAATTCTCGCGCCAGTTCGGCCTCGCTTTTACTCTGCACCAAACGCAAGACCTCATCCAGCCGCTCGTAGCTATAGCCTATGTCGGTCTCGTCGCTTTGCCCCTCCCAAAGGTCGGCGGACGGGGCTTTTGCGATGATTTTTTCATCTATGCCAAGCTCGCGCGCTAGCTCGTAAATTTCAGTCTTAAAGAGCTCGCCGATCGGATTTAGCGCGCACGCCGTATCGCCGTAGATCGTGCCGTATCCAAGAAGGCGCTCGCTTTTGTTGCTAGTACCCACGACTAGCGCATTTACCTTTGCCGAATAATCATATAGTAGGCACATCCTCGCCCTTGCGCTTAGATTTCCCATGCGCAAATTTGACAGCGGCTCGCCGATTTGCGCGGTAAAGCTATCTAAAATCGGCTGAATTTCGATGATTTTATGCGTTATTTTTAGATCTTTGCAAAGCTTTAGCGCGTCGCTTAAATTTTGTTCGTTTGAGTACTTCGTCGGCATCAAAAGCGCATGCGTTTCAATGCCAGTGCGCGCGCAAAGAGCGGCCACGACGGCAGAGTCTATGCCGCCGCTAACGCCCAGGACAAATCCTTTTGCGCCGCTTTTTTTAAGGTAGCTCGCCAAAAATTCTACGATTTTCTCGCTAATCTTCGCCCAATCTCTCATCGTCTCCGCCGTCAAATTTAACTTTTTTCTTAATTATACATTTATAATTATAAATTTAACTTTTAAGCTTAAAAAATATACAATCTATTTTAATTAAAATTGACAAAAGGACTAGCTTGAAAATTTTATCAAAACCATGCGGCGATTATCAAACTAATTGCTACGTAATATCCAAAAATGGGCGTGAAATCATCATTGATGCGGGACAAAATTCATTTAATTACGTTTGCGAAATTTCACACGCTCCACTCACGATACTAAACACGCACGGACACTTTGACCATATTTTTGACTGCGCCCGCTTAAAAAATTTTTTTAATATTTCTACGCACATTCATAATAACGACGCCTTTATGCTAAAAAACGACGTTTGGGGCGCGGGATACGAGACGACCGACGAGGCTATCTGCGTAGGCGGAGCGAAATTTGAAGACGTTAAATTTAACGTAGAAGACTTTGAGATTGAGTTTATGCACTTTCCGGGACATACGCCGGGATGCTGTATGGTGCGCGTGGACGACGTTATTTTTAGCGGAGATTTTTTGTTTAATGGCTCAATCGGGCGCTATGATTTTTTGTTTTCAAACGCCGAAGATATGCGCCAAAGCTTGCTAAAATGCAAAAAAATGCAGGGGGATTTTACGCTGTATCCCGGACACGGCGAAAAAACGACGCTAAAAGCCGAGCAGGCAAATTTGGACTTTTGGTTAAAGCGGCTAGACGGACATTTTTAGATTTTTATCAAAATGTTCACTGCGCTAAGGCGGCTTTTGCGTTTCGGTCAAATTTAGCCGATAAAATCGCGACGGCTAGGTTAAATCAACCAAAACGCGCTAAGAGTAAATTTTGGCGACGCGGCAAAAGGGCTTAAATTTAATATACGGCTTAGCACCACTGCTTAAGCTTTGCTTTAGATTTTCGCCCTCGCCCGGCTTATGCACCTTAAATTTGGCGCACTTAAATTTATCGCAGACGGAGCGCAAAATATCCAAGACTCTAGGCAAATTTACCCTGCTTTGTGACCGAAATTTAATATCTCATCTCAAAAAAAATCCGATAAAATCATAAAAATTTCGTTGTCAAAAAATAAAGCTCAAAGACGGTCTAGGCGGCGTTTGCATCGCCTTCGCAGACCTGCTCATAGCTAAATTTGGTGCCTTTTGGTTTGCGTAGCCCGCGCAAGCGCTAACCGCCTGCCCGCAAGCTAACGTTTTGCCAAGCATTTTCGCTCATTGCGGCTTAAATTTTTGATTAAATTTGATTCGGGCAAATTTGATGATTTTGCATTTTACCCGCCGAGACCCGCACCTTGAAAATGCTAAATTTATCATCAAGCACTAGATTTTCAAATTCTTTTTTTTGGAGGCGGAAGGGGTTTCTACTTACGAAGCGTCGCCCCTTCCACCCCCAAACCCCCACCAACCCCACTGCACGTGAGAGGTTGCTGCGCTATGCGCAGGTTTATCTGGCGCT
>NZ_CALHVN010000036.1 GCF_938039245.1 uncultured Campylobacter sp.
TAAACGGAAACGTCATAACCGATACCGACGGCGTAACCAAACTACTAGAGATAACCAACTCGTAATCTAAATTTAAAGGAGCAAAATCGCTCCTTTACTAACTGCGGGACTAAATTTAACGTCCCGCAGGTTTCTTTAAATTCATCCGTAAAATCAAAAATAATCCATAATCCGTCTAAATTCATTTATCTTTAAAACCGCGTATGATTTTTGCCGCAAACTTACCGGGCTAAAGACTTTAGCAAAGCCTTAGCGCCGTAAAGTCTCGCCCCGCCCTTTAGGCGGCTAAATTTAAGCTTCGTAGCTAAATTTAAACCAAGCAAAACGCAGCTTATGCCGTCTTAGCATGCAAATTTTAAAAAATGAAGAAAATAAGAAGTCCTTTAAAAGGCGATGCCTCATAAATTTAGCAAACCAAAATTCGGGCCTCGCTAAAAATTATCGTTTTTTTCGTTTAAAAGCTTATCCACGACGTAAATAGCGACCTTTTTGGCGCCGTTTAGGCTGATATGCACGCCGTCGTCGTTACGCAGCGGCTTGTTATCAGCTCCTTGCTTTAGATATTTGCCGTTATCACAAATCGCGCCGCCGATGTCGATATAGCGCGCGCCTCGTTTTTGCGCGGCGTCCTTGTAGATGAGATTTAGCGTTTTCATTTTTTTGTCGAATTTCTCGCTCCTCATGCACGGCATCCCCAGCCATGCGATCTGGGCGCCGTATTCGTCCGCTATGTCGTATATCTGCGCTATCCTGCCCTCGTAAGCCTGCCTCCACGCATCCGTGCCAAACTCTAGCGCTCGCCCATCAAAGGCGTAGCTATAAGCGTCGTTTGCGCCAAAAAGCGCTAAAATCAGCAAATTTTGCGGACGGTTTTTTAGATTTTCCAGCGCATTTCTTAGCTCCTCGCTCCAGTTGTAAAATTTTTTATTAGTTAGTCCGGTGCTTGCTTTGGCTAGATTTTTTATCGTGATTTTGCTTGTTTTTAGCGTGTTTTCAAAGCCCCAGCCAAAGCCTTGCATTATGGAGTCGCCTATCAAGATAACGCCTAAATTTTCATTTAGCTCGATGTCAAAAGCGTGGGATTTTGCCTGCTGCGCTTTATCTTCTTGCGCGGTTTTTTGCGCTAAACTCGCTAAATTTATCTCCCGCGAGCCGTTTTCGTCTAAATTTAAATCGGATACGACGGGAGAAATTTGAGCGTTTTGCGCCGTTAGATTTGCATCTATTTGCGCGCTAGAGTTTGCGGCTAAATTTTGTTGGTTTTGAGCGTTTAAATTTACGGTTTGATTTTGCGTTGCCGCGCTCACGGCCACTCTATTGCCCTTTAAATCAGGCTTGCTAAAAACCCGCATCAATTTATCAAGAGCCGATTTTGCGCTTTGTAAGCCGTCCTCGGCGATGTTTATAAATTTATCGCTCAGCGCCATCGCGCGCTCGTCCGTGATGAAAAAATCCTTTTGATATTTGGCTTCGTAGTAGTTTGACAGCGGTCGCAAAAATAGCGCAATCAGCGTAAAAAACGCGAGAAATACCCCAAAAAACGCTCTCATTAAAATCCTTGATATATAAAGTTAGGCATACCAGGCGGCATCAAAAAGTAAATAGTTATCCCAAAAATCGCCAAAAAAACGGCTGAAAAAAGGACGTTTATATTTTCAAAAAACTTAACTAAAACCGGATAAACGTCAAGCGCGGAGTATAAAAATACAAAGGCAAAAACGCCAGCAAACAGCGCGCAAATGGCAAGAAGCTCGCCGTCCGAGTTTTTAAAAATCGCCCCGATATAGCGCACCGCCCCCTCAAAATCCATCGTGAAAAACACCCAAACCATACTCACGAAAATAAACGTAAAATATCGTCCTAGCATCGCCGAATTTAGCCGTTTGCGCTCGCTAGTTAAGTTTAAAAACACGACGCCAAGGCCGTGGATGAGCCCCCAAAGCAAAAAGCTAAGTCCCGCGCCGTGCCAGACGCCAGAGATTGCAAAGACTAGCATCACGTTTAGCTGCGTTTGCGCCTGGGTGCCGCGACTGCCTCCCAGCGGAAAATAGACACACTCTTTAAAAAAATTCATAAGACTGATGTGCCAATTTTGCCAGAAAATTTTTAAATTTCGCGCCGTAAAAGGACGGTTGAAGTTTTGCGGCAAAACAAAACCGCACATGAGTCCTAGCGCCGTTACGAAGTCCACATAGCCGCTAAAATCGGCGTAAAGCAGCACGCTGTAGCCAAAAAGCGCGCCAAGAAGCTGCGAGGCGGGCAGGGTGGGCGCGGCAAAAACGGGATTAACTATCTCAAAAAGATGGTTTGCGACGATGAGCTTTTTAAAAAGCGCGGAGCACAAAAGCGCGAATATAACGGGGCTGGCGCGAAAAACCTTTGGGGAGTTTAGCGCCTCGAAAAAGGGCTTTGGCCGCAAAATCGGACCCGAAATAATCGCGGCAAAAAAGCTAAGAAAAATCAGCGTATCAAGATAGTCCGGCGCCTCTATCTCGCCGTCTCGCACGGCCTTTAGCAGCAAAATGCTCATAAACGAATAAAACGAAATGCCAAGCGGCAACGCGATATTTTCTAGGTGCAGGCGAGTAAATTTGATCGCGAAATAGTCGCCGTATTTAAAAAACGTAAGCGCGCAAAGCACAAAAATAACGCCCGCAGCAAACGAAATCGCAGAGTCTTTACTCTCGCTCGCCCTTGCAAAAAGAAAAACGGCGGTGCTAAAGATAAAATTTATGATTAGAAATTTAAGCCCGAACGAGGCTAAAAATATATAAGAAAAGGCGAGTAAAACGGCTTTTTGCAGGTGCGGGCGCGTGTTTAAAAAATAATAAATCGGCCAAAAAATAAAAAAGCACAAGCCAAATTCTATGGAAAAAAGATTCATATCCCGCCTAAATTTTTGCGTAATTATATAAAAAAATTATTTTGGGTTAGGTTAAATTTGCATTTGACGGGAATTTAAAATTTGACTTGCGGTTTTGCTTGCGCGTGTTTTAAATTCGCCGTCAAATTTGAGTTCAAAACGGCTCAAATTCGCGTCCAAATTTGAGCCCTAAATTCTCGCCCTCTTGAGAAAATCAGCCAAATTTAAAGCCGCTCTATGGCTGCCAGCACGTTTGCCGCGTCGTTTGCGGGCTCGGCCACGTCGTTAAATCTTTTTACAACTTCGCCGTTTTTTATAATCAGCGTTTGGCGGCGGTAAAATTTCTTACCGTCGTTCGTGGTAAAAGTTTGCAAATTTAGCGGTGATTCTAGCTCGAAGTTTTCGTCGCTCAAAAAGATAAAATTCGCGCCTACGCTTTGTTTAAATTCATTCATCTTTTCTACGCTTTGAGAGCCGATGGCTATTAGCGTAAAGCCTGCGGATTCGAGCTTTGCAAGGTTTTCTTGATAGGCTTTGCACTGAAGCGTGCAGCCGGTTAGCCCCTTTAAATCCTTTAAATTTTCCGGTAAAAACTTCCCGCTCTCGCCCATTTTGGGATAGGTAAAAACTATGCAGTTTTTGCTGTCCGTTAGCTCGCTAAATTTGACCTGATTTGCGTTTATGTCTTTCATTGCGTTCTCTTTGCGTGTGAATTGTTGAAAAAATAGACTAAAAATAGCACCGCAAAGCTTATAAACAGCATAATCGCCGAATAAACGTGCGCCTTTGTGTAATCCATGAGTTCGACGGCCTCGTAGATGGCGATGCTGGCGACCTTGGTCTTGTCCCCCACGCTGCCGCCTATCATCAGCACGACGCCAAACTCGCCCAAAGTGTGCGCAAAACTCACTATGAGCGCGGTTAGAAGCGAGGGTTTGATATTTGGCAGAGCGACTCTAAAAAGAGTCTCCCATTTGCCTTTACCTAACGAGTAGCTCGCCTCAAAAAGGCTCTTTGGCAGACTCGCAAAGCCCGCTTGAAGCGGCTGAAACATAAAAGGCAGCGAGTAAATGCAGCTAGCGATGATGAGGCCTGAAAAGTTAAAAACCAAGCGGATATCAAAGGTTTGCTCAAAAAATTTGCCCAAAAAGTTGTAAGGCGAGAGAAAAACAAGCAGATAAAAGCCTAGCACCGAAGGCGGTAGCACCAGAGGCAGCGAGATCACGGCTTCTAGGACGGGTTTAAATTTAAAACTCGCGCGGCTGAGCCAAAACGCGACCGGCAGCACGAGAAAAAACAAGATCGCAGTCGAGATAAAAGCAAGCTTTAAAGAGAGGTAAAAGGGCGTAAAATCGATATTCATCTCGGCTCGCCTTGCGTGTAAATTTCAGCATTTCGCTCGTCAAATTTGTCGTTTTCGCCACCGCTTTTTTGTAAATTTAGCCCAAATGCCTTGGCGCTTATCGCCGCTTCGTCGCCAGCTTTTAAATTTGCAACTTCCGCGGCGCTTAGCGCTACTTCGCAAAGCTGCTGACCGACGGAAACGACCGCTACATAGATGGCGTCGCGCTTTGAGATCTCTAAAATTTTTGCCGGCAGGCTAAATTTCTGCGAGCCTCTGTGTCTCAAAAATATCTCACCCGGGCTGCCTCCTTGAGCTATTTTGCCGTTTTCAAGCACGAAGACTTTTGAGGCGAGTTTGTAGATCTCCGCGACGTCGTGGCTAACCAAAATCGTCGTCATATCAAACTCGGCGTGCACCTTGGCAAGGTAGTCTTGCAGCTTTTCGCGCATGGCGTTATCAAGCGCCGAGAGTGGCTCGTCGAGTAGTAAAATTTCTGGCTTTCGCATGAGTGCGCGGGCTAGGGCGGCGCGCTGTTTTTGACCGCCCGAGAGCTGCGAGATGGCGGCGTTTTCTAGCGAGCTCATCTCGACAAGACCCAGCAGCTTGCGGGCTAAATTTACGTTGTTATTTGCAAAAAGCAAGTTTTTCATCACGTTCATGTTTGGAAAAAGCGCGTAGTCTTGAAATAAAAATCCGATATTTCTGCTTTGCGGCGGTGTGAAGTTTTTACCCTCAAATAGCGTTTTTCCGCCTGCTTTTATCGTTCCGCTACCTGGCGTTTCAAAGCCCGCGATCAGTCGCAAAAGAGTAGTTTTGCCGCTGCCGCTTTTGCCGTACAAGGCGACGAATTCGCCCTTTTTTACGTTCAAATTTACGTCTAGATCAAATTTCCCGTTTGCGCCGTTTAGGCTTTTTATGCAGTTTAGTTCTATCATGCGATGTAGAGGGATGTTGCCTTGACGTAGGCGTAAATTTGATCGCCCAGCACTAAATTTAGCCGCTTTAGCGATGCCGCGGAGATGATGCTTTCAAACTCAAACTCGCCTGCGTTTAGATGCAGCGAGCTCGTGATTTGTCCTCTTTGGATATCTGAAATTTGCGCTTTTATCTCGTTTGAGACCGAACAGTTTAAAAGCGGGGAAGTAGCGACGAAGACGTCCGAGCTTTTAAAGCCTAGCCGAACTTCGTCGCCTATTTTTAAATTTTGCAGATTTTCCAAAGATAGCATCTTTAGACTTAAATTTTCGGCGCTAAACTCAAAAACACTAACGCCGTCGTTTTGCTCTATCGCCGAAATTTTAGCCTTTATCACGGGACGACGTATCCGAATTTTCTAAAGATTTCCTTCGCGCGGTCGCTTCTGATGAAGTCGTAGAAAGCCTTGGCTTCAGGATTGTTTTCGCCGTGTTTTAGGATAACCATGCCTTGATCGATCGGGGTGTAGAGCGCAGGATCGATGAGGATAAAGTTTTTGCCCTCTTTGTACTCGGCCATTTTTTTATCGTACATTGCAGAAGCCGCGATAAATCCGACATCAGAAGCGCTTAGAGCTTGGCTTAGAGCCTCGCCGATAGATTTTGCTAGGATGACGTTTTTCTCGACTTTATCGTAGATGCCCGCTTTTTTTAGAGCTTCGATACTAGCTTTGCCGTACGGAGCGGTTTCAGGATTTGCGATCGCGATGGCTTTTAGGCCTTCAACCGCGTTTATGCCTTTAGCTAGATCGATATCTCTGATCGTAAATAGAGCAAGCGCGCCCTGAGCGTATACTACGGGCTCGGTTACGGCAAATTTAGTGTCGTATAGGTCTTGTACGAATTTCATATTTGCAGCCATGAAAACGTCCGCCGGAGCGCCGTTTTTGACCTGAGTAGATAGCGCGCCGCTAGCTCCTAGAGTGACGGTTACTTTGGTGTCCGGGTTTGATTTAGCAAACTCCGCTTTTAGCTCGTCAAACGCATAAGTGACGTTTGCAGCGGCAAATACGTTGATCTCGCCTGCGTTTAGGTTAAAAGCGGCGATGGCCGCGGCTACTAGTGAAAAAAATGTTTTTTTCATTTTTTATACTCCTATTATTATTTGGCTTGCTTTGATGATGGCGACCAGCTCGTCGCCCACGCCGATTTTCATATCCATCGCGCTATCTTTGGTGATGATAGAGGTTATCGTCTGATGGTTGCTGATTTCTAGTACGATTTCGGCGTTTACCGAGCCGATTTTTGCCTCAATCACGCGTCCTTTTAGTAAATTTGCCGCGCTTAGTTTTAGATTTTCCTCTTTTGCGAGCATTACGCTTGGAGCTTTAAAGATAAATACGACCTTTTTGCCGACTTTTAAATTTAGATTTTTTTCAGACTCGACCGTGACGTTGGCGCGTAAAATTTCGCCGTTTGAGAGTTTGGCGCTGATTTGCGAATTTACCGCGCCCGTTTTTACTTCGGTTATCTCGCAGCTTAGTTGGTTTCGTGCGCTCAAACTCATGCTCATGCGCTGTAAATTTAAAATTTCGTTCGTATCGACGTTTATATTTGAACAAACTTTTTCTAAAAATATCTTTTGGCTCTCTAGCATCGCGTCGTATAGCGCGATCATCTTTTTGCCGTACGCAGTGAGCTCCGAGCCGCTGTTTTTCTTGTTGCCTTCGGCTCTTGCGATTAGCGGTTCGTCTGAGCGGTTATTTAGTGCGTCCAGGCTGTCCCATGCATTTTTGTACGAGATGCCGACGTACTCGGCGGCTTTGGTTATGCTTTTGGTGTGTTCGACGGCCTTTAAAAGCTCTATATGTTTAGCCAGCACCGATGCTCCGCCGTCTAAAAATAGCTCTAAACTAACGTCTGCTTTCATAAGAAATCCCCCAAATTTTATAAATATAAAAAAATAATTTGCTAGGAAGTATATTTAAATATATATGAAAAATAACTTAAACAAACTTCGTAATACCGGGCGTTTTGAAATTTATAAATTTAAAAGCTACATTGAGATAAAATCCTAGATTACTGCCTTTGCAGACTTGAAATTCGGAGATTTGATGAGAAAAATTTTACTCTCTTTTTTGCTTTTTTTTAGTTGCGTTTTTGCCGAACAAACGCAAGAAAAGAGCGAATTTGACGACGAATTTACGCAGCCTAGCGAGATTTTCGATCCGCTTAGCGGTTATAATAGAATGATGACCGGTTTTAACGATTTTATGTATGTAAACGCCATCCATCCCGCGGTAAAAGGATACAACTACGTGGTGCCTGAGGCCGCAAGAACCGCTGCCGGAAACTTTTTTGATAACCTTTTATACCCAGTCCGCTTCGTAAATAACGTCTTGCAGCTTAAATTTAGCGAGGCGGGCGAGGAGACGCTAAGGTTTTTGGCAAATACGATTATCGGCTTTGGCGGGCTAACCGACGGCGCTAAATACTACAATCTGCAGCGCCACGACGAGGACTTCGGTCAGACGCTAGGCTACTGGGGCGTAGGCAGCGGATTTCACGTGGTTTTGCCGTTTCTGGGGCCTTCAAATTTACGCGATATGGCAGGCATGGTCGGGGATTATTACCTAGATCCCGTCAGCTACGTAAAACCGATGTTAGATTCGTTTGCGATAAAGTCTTTTCGGCAAGGCAATCTCTTGTCTTTGCACCCAGACGCTTACGACGAGCTTAAAAAAGACGCGATCGATCTGTATCCGTTTCTACGCGACGCATACGAACAGCGCCGAAATCATTTAATAAAGGAATAAAATGAAGTTTTTAAAAATCATTCTGCTTGCGTTTTTTATCGCGGTTAGCCTCTTTGCGATCAGCGAGGAGCAGATAAAACCTACGATGCAAAAAGCGACGCAAGACGCTATCGAGGTGCTAAAAAACGCAAATTTGAGCAAAGACGAGAAAATAAGCAAAATTTTCGCCGTTTTTGACCCGTATTTCGACTACGAACAGATGTCTAAAATCGCCCTAAGCAAGCGCTATAACAACCTAAGCGCCGAGCAAAAGGTCAAATTTAACAAAGCTTTTGAAGAGAGATTAAAATCAAGCTACGTCGATAAACTTTTAAGCTACAAAAACCAAACTATAAATTTTAAAGACGTAACCAAACCGAACGAAAATCGCTACTTTCTAAACGCCGATTTGGTCGGCGAGGACGGTAAAAACTACGGCTTTACGTATAAATTTTACAATGCCAAAGAGCGCGGCTGGCTCATCTACGACGTCGAAATTTTAGGCGTTAGCATCATCCAGACCTACCGCAGCCAGTTTGATAGCCTGATGGAAAACGAGAGCTTTGAAAATTTGCTTAGCAAGCTAAACTCAGTCCAAGCTCCGCAATAAGGCGCTGATGAAGCGGATTTTTAAATTTATCGTCAACTTTCCAAAAAGCGTTATCGCTGGCGTACTAGCCGCGACGCTGATTTTTGGATACTTTAGCGGCAAGCTCGAGGTGGACGCGTCTACCGAGACGCTGCTACTTGAAAACGATAAAGATCTAGCCGTCTTTAGAGATGTTTCTAAACGCTACGTTAGCCCAAACTACCTAGTTATAGCCTACACGCCAAAAGACGATCTGCTCGCGCCTTCTACGCTTAAAAAGATAGAAAATTTAAGCCGCGAACTTGAAAAAAACGAGCTTGTTTCAAACGTCATTTCGGTACTAAACATCCCGCTGCTTCAAAGCGGAACTAACGATCTTGGCGAGCTGGTTAAGCACGTGCCAAGCCTATCTGATGCCGATATAAACAAAACCTTGGTGCGTCGCGAGTTTGCGGATAGTCCGCTATATACCAATAACCTCGTTAGCCGCGACCTAAAAACTACGGCGATCGTGCTAAATTTAAAGACCGACGAAAAGTATCAAAGCATACTAAACGAGCGAAATGCTCTGCTAAACGCCAAGATTGATGGTAACATCACAAGCGAGCAAAAACAACGTCTAAGTGCCGTAAATGCGCAGTTTAAGGCTCACCGCGACGAAGCGCGTATAAAAGAGCACGCCGCGATCGAGCAGATCCGCGATACTATAGCGAAATTCGGCGGAGGCGAGAGCCTGTTTTTAGGTGGGGCAAATATGATCGCCGACGATATGGTGAGCTTTGTGCGCTCGGATCTTGCGACATACGGCATCAGCGTGACTCTGCTTTTGGTCTTTTGCCTTTGGCTGTTTTTTAGACAGACTCGTCACATCGTTATGCCGATTTTTATCTGCGTGATTAGCGTTATTTGGGCGAGCGGACTGTTTGGGTTTTTTGGCTGGGAGATCACGGTGATTAGCTCAAACTACATCGCCCTACAGCTCATCATCACTATCTCGGTCGTCATCCACCTGATCGTGAGCTACCGCGAGTTTTGCATCACAAAGCCGCATCTTAGCAACCGTCAGCTAGTCTATCTCACGCTGCGCGATAAGGCCAGTCCGTCGTTTTTTGCGATATTTACGACCGTTATCGGCTTTTTGTCGCTTGCGCTTTCTGATATCAAGCCCATCATAATGCTTGGAATCATGATGAGCGCGTCAATCTCTATATCGCTAGCGCTCGCGTTTTTGCTATTTGGGTCTGCGACGGCGCTGATGCCAAAGCTCGCTCCGGTTAGGACATTTGAGGATAAATTTAGCTTTACCAAGCACTGCGCCGCATTTGCGCTAAATCACGGCCGCGCCGTTTACGCGATTAGCCTTGCGGTGCTTATTTTCGGGCTTTACGGCATCTCAAAGCTAAAAGTCGAAAACAGCTTTATAAGCTATTTTAAAGATACGACCGAAATCCACAAGGGCATGCAGGTGATCGATACGAAGCTAGGCGGCACGGTGCCGGTCGACATATTGATCAAATTTAACAAGCCTAAATTTGAGCAAAGCGCGGCCAAAAACGAGCCCAAAGACGAATTTGACGACGAATTCGCCGCTAGCGCGAACGAGGATAAGTATTGGTTTAATCAGCATAAAATCGACGTCGCGAAAAAAGTACATAACTACTTAGAAAACAAGCGCTTCGTCGGGCACGCCAGCAGTCTAAACACCGTCGTAAAGGTCGTCGAGCGTATCACGCAAAAGCCCGCCGACGGTCTCATGCTCTCGATCCTTTACGAACAGATCCCGCAAAAATACAAAGACATCATCCTAAGCCCATACGTAAGCATAAAAGATAACGAGCTGCGTTTTACCGCGCGAACTCTTGATAGCGACGACGCGCTACGCAGGGACGAGTTTTTGCGCGAGCTTAGAACCGATATAGAAAATTTGATCGCAAACGACAACGCAAGCGTGCAAGTTAGCGGTGCGATGGTGCTTTATAACAATCTCCTTCAAAGCCTCATCGCCTCGCAGGTGGATTCTTTCGGTTTTGTCATCTTGTCGCTTTTTATCGTTTTTTGCATTATTTTTAAAAGCATCAAACTCGCCGCCATCGCTATCGCGTCAAATTTGATCCCGCTTTGCGCGGTGTTTGGCGTCATGGGAGCGCTGGGTATTCCGCTTGATATCATGAGCATTACGATAGCGGCTATCAGTATAGGCATCGGCGTAGACGACATCATCCACTACATCCACCGTCTAAAAATAGAACTTCGTAGCAAAAACGTCGCCGAGTCGATCAAGGCCTCGCACGCCAGTATCGGCTACGCGATGTACTACACCTCGTTTGCGATCATCCTGGGCTTTAGCATAATGGTAACTAGCAACTTTATCCCGACGATATATTTCGGACTTTTGACTGATCTTGTTATGATAATGATGTTGCTGGGGGCGCTAGTGCTACTGCCGACACTAATCAAAACCTTTTACCGGCCTAGAATTCCCCATAAATGACGGATTTAAAGCTTTAAAATTTTAAACCCGCTTCGGTTACGTATTTCATATACGCGCCCTCGCGGGTTAAAATTTTAAAGTTAAACTACGCCCATTCTGTCTTGAATATTTGCTTCACGTCCTGTTAAAATTGCAAATTTGACTGCATAGATTTAAAGCTCGGCAGAGCGTTACCGAGCTTTTAGCGCCTCTAAAATGATAGGCGCGTGGCTTAAATTTACGTCTTTTGCGGCAGTTAGTAGCGCGATTTTGCCATGCGTTTTGGCTAAATTTAGCAGTTGTTTAATCCCTTCTTTGGCCTCTGCCGTCGCTAGTTCGGTTTTAAATTTAAGTCTAAACTCGCTAAATCTAGCCTCTTTATCCTCATGAAACCACTTCCTTAGCTTACTTGAAGGGGTGACGGACTTTAGCCATAAAAATGAGCTAAAAATCTCTTTTTTTATCCCGCGAGGATAGAGCCTATCGATAAATACGCCGTAAAAATCGCTACTTTCATCGTCTTTTATAAAATCATAAATTCTAAAAATTTTAAACATTCTGCAATTATACGACGATTTTTCTAAATTTTGCACAAATAAGCTCATTAAGTATTTTTTTAACGCTTTAGTCGTATAATCTGTATTAAAAAATAATTTAAAGGAAAAAGCGATGTTTAAATCCATCACGAACAAAATCGCTACCATGCTTATTGTTGCGCTAGTCGCGTCTTTTGCCGCCATTTCGGCAGTGAGCTACTATACGGCGCGAGATAAAGTGGTGGAGCTGGTTAGTCAAACTCAAGATCAAATTTTAAGCGATATCAAAATCACCACCGATACTTTTTTTGAGGATTATCTGGGTGCGGCTAAAAGTCTAGCCGATAATTCTAAAAATCAACACGACGAAGATGATCTTTTAAAAGCGTTAGCGTTTGAAAAAAGTCACGCTAGCGCCGTAGTAAGCGATATCTACTTCGGTAGAGAAGACGACGGACATTATTTTCAGTCCGATAATACTAAAACCACTCCCGAAAAAGACAACTACGACCCTAGAACGAGAGGATGGTACGTGCAGGCTAAGAGCGCAAATAATGCGATATATACCGAGCCGTACGTGGATGCCATAAATCAGACGCTTGTTATGACCTTTGCCGTACCGGTAAGCCAGAACGGTAAATTTACGGGCGTGGCCGGCCTTGATCTAAAAATCGATAATATAAGTAAAAAAATCCTTGAAATGGGCAAAACAAAATACGGCTATGTTTATCTGATGAATAAAGACGGCCTAATACTAATGCATAACGACCCAAACAACGTCGGCAAAACCGTTCCCGCAAGCAAATATCTAGCCGAGGCGTTTGCGGCTAAAAAATTCGACGAAAACGGGCTAATCCCTTACACCAACTATAAGGGCGAAAACGTAACGGCAAAGGTAATGGCGATAAACGACGAGGGCTGGCTAGCAGTAGCGGCTATCGGCGCGGATACCTTTTCGTCAAATACCTTGCCGCTTTTAAAGGCTCAGCTCGTATTAGCCGCGCTTTTCATCGCGGCGCTTTCGATTTTCGTTTATGTCTTGCTCAAAAAATCCCTAAGTCCGATAAAAACTATCCAAGAAAAGCTAGAAGATACGTTTAAATTCGTCACCTACGAAGAGTCCAAAGCCCCGCAAAAACTAGCCGTAGCGACGCAGGATGAATTTGGTATGATGAGTCGCGCCATAAACGAAAATATCGATAAAGTCGTAAACGGTATCAAAAAAGACAGCGCTCTAATCGACGAGATGAACGGCATCGCAAATCTCATGATAAAAGGCCACATGGGCGCAACTATCAAGGCTAATCCTAATAATCCGGCTTTGGTGCAGCTAAAAGATTTGCTAAACCGCTTTTTTAGCTCCATCTCGTCAAATTTAAAAGACATCGCACGAGTATTAAATTCGTATAACAAAAACGACTACACCGCTAAAGTCGAGCTAAAAGAGGAGCTTGAAAGCGATCTAAAAGATATGATCGTAGGCATACAAAGCGCCGGCGATGCGGTGGCTAATATGCTAAGAGAAAGCCTAAAAGAGGCTCAAATGCTAGAAGAAAAGGCTAAAATCCTAGCCCAGTCTATGAAAAATCTAACCGACGGCGCAGGCAAGCAAGCCCATTCCATCCAGGAAAGTGCCGCTGCAGTCGAAGAGATGTCTAGTTCTATGAGCGCTATTAGCCAAAAGGCCGAGGATGTAACCCGCCAAAGCGAAGAGATCAAAAACATCATCGTCATAATCCGCGACATCGCCGATCAGACGAATTTACTCGCTCTAAACGCAGCTATCGAGGCGGCCAGAGCGGGCGAACACGGCAGAGGCTTTGCCGTAGTTGCCGACGAAGTACGCAAACTAGCCGAACGAACTCAAAAGAGTCTAGGCGAGATCGAAGCTAACGCAAACGTACTA
>NZ_CALHVN010000037.1 GCF_938039245.1 uncultured Campylobacter sp.
GAGGAGCTAAAAAAGCTCGGAAATTTTAAAATTTTCCTCGATCTAAAGCTCTACGACATCCCAAACACGATGGCCGACGCCGCCGAGGAGATCGCTAAGCTTGGCGTCGATATGATAAACGTACATGCAAGCAGCGGCAAGCGCGCGATGGCTACGGTGATGGAGCGACTGGACAAGCTCGGTTCGCGTCCATTGGTGCTTGCAGTCTCTGCGCTAACGAGCTTTGACGAGGCCGAGTTTAGCTCGGTTTACGAGCAAAATTTAAGCGACGCCGTGCGCAAATTTAGCGTGATGAGCTATGAAGCGGGGCTTGACGGCATAGTCTGCTCCGTATATGAAAGCCGCCTAATCAAGGACGCCACGAGCGCAAATTTTATCACGCTTTGCCCGGGCGTACGGCCGTTTGGCGAGAGCGCGGCGGATCAAAAGAGAGTAGCGGATCTGGGCGCCTCGCGCGAGGCGGGGGCTGATTTTATCGTGGTAGGTCGTCCGATCTATCAAAGCGCCGATCCGCGCGGAATTTGCGAGCGGATTTTGGATCAAATTTAACGCCTGAGTTCGCGTAAAATTTAGTCTCAAATTATTTTAGTCCGGTTTTCGCGTGAGAAATTTTAATCAAAACGCGCACAAAGGCGGCTCGGAGGATGTCGAAGCGTCGCCGTCATCTTTTTATAAAATTCGTTGGGGTTTGAAACATTTTACCCTTTTTCTCTGGCGCATCAACAAGGTCGTGTAAATTTACTCCGTTGGGGGTTTGAAACTTTTAAATCTTGTGCAGATTGAAACTTTATTTGTGAATGCAAATTTACCCCGTTGAGGATTAAAAACGTTTAAGCTTTGCCGCGCCAAAGCTTCCCTGCTAGCTTGCGAATACAATTTCCGATAATGAGTGCGGCGGCGGACGTCTTAACGCTAAAAAACGGCGCACATAAGGGCGGCGGCCTAGTGGTGAGATAAAATTTTAAAAATTTTCGAACCGCGTGGATAAATTTTAAAATTTGCCTCACACGAGTGAAATTTTAAAATTTCGTACCGTCAATGGATTTTAGAATCCCATCCAAGTGGCGAGCCAAGCGAAATTTGAATGAAGATCGGAGTAAAATTTGAGTAAAGGCGCGAGTGATTTTAAGAAAATCCCCTATGTCGGCGAGGCGACAGAGGCCGATCTGCTCGCACTCGGCTACACAGGCATCGCTTCGCTAAAGGGCGCGGATCCGGACGAGATGTTTGAACGTACAAAGGCGCTCGGACGCGGCAGCGACAGGTGTATACTCTACGTTTACCGCATGGTTTGCTACTACGCAAATACGCCCCATCCCAACAAAGCCAAGCTAAAATGGTGGCTTTGGAAGGATTAAATTTGCAAATTTGACATGCGATAAGCGGTTTAAATTTGAATAAGCAAGCCTATCTTTGCAAAATTTAGCAGTATTATGTAGTATTCGCACAAGACTATATAATAAAAATATAACTTCTTGTCGAAAAAATTCCATAATTCTATACTAATTACATAACTTAGGTATAATACACACCGAATTCTTTTTTAAATCGTTAATTTGGCTGAGCATAGCCCATTGTCCATCCATTGCTTCTGAAACTTTATCTGATATTTTTTGTTGCTTATTTTTATCTCTATATATCGGTATTTTTAACTCTTTCCATCTATCTGCTATATTTGGAAGGGTAGTATCTAAAAACACCTTGCTTTCTATTTGCGAAAAAGTATATTTGTGAGAAAGGGCGTACAATAAATAATAAGGTGTTACGCCGTATTTATTTTCAGGTTTTGCCATACGTATAACAAGTATCTCTCTAGTTAACACACATTCTAAATCAAAAGGTGACACCATTGCTACGCTACCTATTCTATAACTACCTCTACAAACAAATAGTATGTCTTTTTCTTTAAGTCGCTTATCTTCCTTGTATAGTTTATCATATTCTTTTTGCGGAATTAAAGCTGTGGGGTCTTTATATATTTGCCAATTAACAATATCCTTAACCCTAATATATGGCTTATCGCCCTTCCCTTTAAATTCTGCTTTTGGGGAGCCGTTTACATCAAAAACCTCTATTATTTTTCCTCAAATAAAGTATTTAGGCTAATTAACTTAACACCTTCTTTTTGAGATTCTTTTTCTAGTTCCTTTTCTTTGGTTTGCCAATAATATCTAAGTATTAAAATATCCCTTTGTTTTAAATCACAAGCTTTTATTTTAAAAGTATAATGTTTTTTCTTTTTTCGTTAAGTTCATCTAGTATTAGCAATGTGTCATCTTTTATGTTTTTGTTTTCATTATAAATAGGGTTTCCGTTATGGTCCGTGTCCGATATGGTTTGCGACCACCATCTAATACATTTTGCGTTGTTGTGCGGTCTAAAAGTATTGTGTGGTATATCTATAACCCATTGGATATTATGACGGTATATAAAATCTCTTACTTTTTTGCCAGCCGGGGCGTGAAAATATGTTTCTGGTAAAATTATTGCCAAAACCCCACCGTCTGATAATAGCTGTAAATTTCTTTCTAAAAATAGAGTCGACACCACTCCCTCTTCTTTGGTGTTAAGCTCATATTGTTCTAGTTTACTTTCTCCTATGATTTTTATATCTTTTCCGAATGGGGGGGGGATTAGAGAAAGCAATATTAAAAGAACCCAAATGGATATTTTGTTTTGTTTGAGGAGATCAATTTTCCGGCTCTTCTAAACTGTCTTCGCAAAATATACCTCCTTTACCGTCCCCCAAGATAGCCATATAGGATTTTCCCACTTTAGTTAAAAAACTATCTTTCTATTCTTGATACCAACCTCTTTTTTCTTCCCATAAAGATTCATTGTTATCTATCTCGCGTTCAAGTTGTCCGCAAATATGCTTTAGAGCCTCTACCAAAAATCCACAACTACCGCAAGAAGGGTCGATTATTAATTGATGTCTATTTGGATTTACTATTTCAACCATTAATTTAACTATATTTTTCGGAGTAAAAAATTGCCCTTGACTTCCTTTTAACGAGTATCCTATAAATATCTCAAAGGCGTCTGCAATCATATCCCTATCGGTATCCACTATGCATGTATTTTGAAGTTTGCCTATAATATGCTTTAAGGTTTTTCCATCAAACGTTATATTATCGTCAACCGTCAATACGTCATTATATTTATTTTTTACTTCATTAAACAATTTAGCAATACGTGCTTTAACATATTCATCTTTCTCTTGTAATGAAGCCCTAAATGTCAAAATATCATCTTTTTTGTAAAGCGCTCATCGTAAATTTTACACAGCATTAGATATATCATTTCCTTGGCTATCTGCTCGTCTCTGTTTACTCCGGAACTATTTGCCACAATATATCCCCTTATTTCTTTAAAAAGAGATTTTATATTGTGGGTAGGCTTTAAATCTTTTCTTTTGTATAACCCTATATCCTCCAATTTTTCATTGGCTTTTGGAAAAGCACTTATAGTTTCAAAATCCAAACCATCTTTTTTAATTATTTTTTTATATAAACACTATGGGTTCCGTTAAACCAAACACCAATGTTTGCTTCAGATAGACTTAAATAATTTTTTAGTTGTTCTATTCTATCCTTTTTTGTTTTCTTTTTACATTCGACAATTATTTTTAATATTTTTTTATTTTCAACTTCTTCAAAAATCGCAATATCGACAGGAAATCCTTTCTTGTCGGACGGTCTTTTCTTTACTTTGTATTGAGGGTGGGCTACTATCATCTCTTTTGGATATAAATAATCTTCGTGTAATATTTTTAAAACGGTTGAACGGCGTCAATTTCTTCTGGCCTAGCAACTATTTCTTTGCCGCTTATATAATCTTTTATTTTTTCTATTTTGCTAACGTTTTCTTCTTTGACTTTACTCATAGTATTTTATCGTCCTTTTTAGTTTTTATTTTTATCCAATATCCACATTCTAATAACTTTAACAATTTCGTCATCGTCCAACTCATTAAGTAAATTTAGTAAAGCTTTCATCGCCAACGGTTGATTTCTACCGCGAGAATACTCTACGTATGTCCTATGTTGAACGCCTATACGCTTCGCCATTTCAGCTTGCGATATAGTCTTTATCTCTTTTGCTTCTATGAGCTTATGAATTCTGTTTATCAAATCGTTTAGTTCCATAACTTAATTATAGCAAGTTTATTCTTAAAACAGTCTTGAATATTAGCTATAAATATCTTATTAAGATATATTTATAATAATTTAGGATTTAAATATATCTATGTTTAAGATAAATCTAATACATTTTTATGTATAATAAGGTTATAAGAACATAAAGGATTAAAAAAATGTCCCAACACTTCCTTCTCTCGTCTAAAGCTAGAATAATCTCGGTTAGAAAGATAGCTTCGATGAGCGAGAACGAGTGTTATGAGTATTTTAAATCGATTCGTTGGAGCAGCAATAAGGGTAATCCTATCTGTCCGACTTGCGGAAGCGCTTCATCTCACTATTTTATAGAAAGTAGACTACAATATCGCTGCAAGGATTGCTTTCATACCTTTAGCGTTACAAGCGGAACGATATTTCACTCTCATAAGCTTGATTTTAAGGTCATACTTCTTGCTATCGTAATATTTTCTAACGCTACGAAAGTAATTTCAGCCTTACAGCTTAGTAGAGACCTAGACGTTCAATATAAAACGGCTTGGGTCTTATCTCATAAAATAAGAGAAAGCCTTATGACTAGCGATAGTGGAAATAAATTTAGCGGAGTAGTCGAAATGGACGGAGTATACGTCGGAAACTATATATAAAGCCGGCTAATAATATAAACTAATAGAATAGATAGACGAAAAGCTTTTAAGCCCAATAAGAGAGTTATTATATCGCTTAGAGAAAGAAATCTACTTGGAAGCGGAGTTAGTAAAACTAAGACCTTTATATTAAGAAGCGAGAATAACGTAGATATAAACGCTATCGCTAAATCGCATATTGCGCCAAATAGCGAAATTCATACCGATGAAAACTCGGCTTACGACGATTTGCTAGCTTACTATGATTTAAAAAGAGTAAATCACCAAAATAGAGTATTCGGGACTAAATGGGGGAGAATAATAACCAAAGCGAAAGCTTTAATGCTAGATTTAGACGTTTACAATACGGTCAATGCCCATAAACTAGGAACGCTTTACTTATCGAACTACGCAAACGAGATTGCTTACCGAGAAGATACTAGAAGGCTTGATAATAAGGCTATTATGGACGATATTTTATCAAGATGTCTAGCCGACAACTCGATATCAAATGAATTCTGCGGTTATTTTACTTCGCTGTGCTCGTAACTGCAAGCAGACGGCAAGGTAACCACAGAGTAGCCGAAAGACTTGGAGCTTAGGAAGCTATCTTATAAAATTTTACTCCGTTGTCGGTAAGTAACGAGACAGTTCCTCTTTTTATGAGCTTTGAAATTAAAGAGGATATGTTTTACTTATATTTGGCGATAAGGGAATCATCTGCTTTTTCATCTTTAAAAACATACTCGGCTATTTCATTTACAGTGCTAGGCTTTATCTTTAAACACTCTATAATCCTACGATTTAGCTCACCGTGAGGAAAATACGAAGCATTGCTAACTCTTTTAGCCCGAATGAACGTAGTTCTATAACTAGGGTCGAATATCGCGATAGCTTTATCTATCGTTTCAAGTTCGGATTTTATCTTTAAAATTATATCTTGATGATATTTGATATTTCCTTGAAGCTCGGAATGCTTACTAACGAGAGCAGATATTACGTGAGATTCAGCCATATAAAATCCTTTACGATATGCTATAATAGACCGAATTTTAGTGGATTTTATAGTGAAAGTCTTGTGCGGATGCTACATAATACCGTAAATTTAGCTTAATGCACCGATGTTGAAATTCGTAAATTCATCGGCTATTTTACGTGACTATTTTTCTGCGTGAGAGCGGTGGGTGCGAAAATGCAAATTTAAGCAAGATATCAGCGGTATTTAATTATAATGCGGTTTCTTTTTTGTGGACAGATGGGTGAGTGGCCGAAACCACACCCCTGCTAAGGGTGCAGCTTCTAACCGGGGCTCGAGGGTTCAAATCCCTCTCTGTCCGCCA
>NZ_CALHVN010000038.1 GCF_938039245.1 uncultured Campylobacter sp.
GGATTTAAATTTTACGACGGGAGCTACCTCGTCGGTAGTGACCGAGTAAAATTTAAATCCAACGACGTATAGGGCAAAAAGACAAGCCGCTTTTAAATTTTAACGGCCAAACTCACGCTAAATATCCCATCCCCATCTATCCACTCTTTTACTTTTTTAAATCCGGCATTTGCCACGAGCTGATCCATCTCGGCCTGGCTGCGGCGGCGCATGATCCATGCCGCACCCTGCCTGTGGCTAGATAGAGCGCGCGCGATCATCTCAAGCTGCGGGTGCCACGGCTGATTTGTGTAGATGAGGTAGCCGCCGCTTCTTACGCTGCTTGAAAAGCCTTGCAGCGCGGTGCGCACGACCGAGTTATCCGGAAAGAGCTCAAACAGCCCCGACACGACGCCTAGCGTATATGCGTCCTGCAAGCCCTCGTAGCTAGCGGCGTCAAAGGCGTTTACCTGCGTAAAGCTCGCGACGTCCTCTAGCCCGCGCTCCTTTATCATTTCGCTGCCGGCTTTTACGTTTATGTCGCTGTAGTCGCGCAGCGTTATGCGCTCAAATTTATGGCCCTGCGCGGCGTCTAGTATATATCTGCCGTGCCCCGAGGCGATGTCTAGCAGTCGTAGCGGCTCTCCGCGCTCCTGTAGCTTTGCGACGGCTTGATCGATGGCTAGTTTGATATTTCGCTTGCGCTCTCTGATGCCGCGCCAGCCGATGGCGTTTAGGTAAATTTCGTCGATAAATTTAAAAAATTTATTCGCCCCTTGCGGCTCGTTTCGGTAGACGTAATCAAGCGTACTGCCGCTATCGTAGCCGGTATTTTCGCCGATCTTTAGCCCGCCGACCCACGGCGAAACCGCCTGCATAAATATCCGCTGGAATTTAAATCGCAAATTTTTCAGGCTGAATCTCGGCAGCGGCGTAGCCAGCCTATCGGCCTCCTCGCGGCTAAAGCCGTATTCGTCCGCATGCGTGCAGTCCACCTCGCTAAAAGGCGCGCTAAATCTCTCGCCGACGAACTCGCGCACGATCTCAAACGCCCTCTCCCGCTCGCTCTCGCCCAGCGTATCGTGGTAAAATCCATCTAAAATCTCGCGCCTTTTTACCCGCGCGCCAAGAGCGTTGTAAAACTCGTGCTGCGGGGCGTGCTCCACGACCCAATCATCGCCCGAGATCAGCAGCAGCGTAGGCGTCGTGATCGCGGCGGCATCCGAAACCACGCGCTGCGCCGCTTCGTAAAGCCCTAGCAGTATGCGCACCGAGATCGCGCGAGTGATGAGCGCATCGGCGTCGTAGCTGGCCTGACGCTGTTTGTCGTGCGTGAGATAGTGCGCCTTGACGTAGCTGTTTACGAAAAAATTTCCGCGGGCGCGGTAAATCGCCTTTAGTCCCGCTCTAGCAAACGGCACGTAAAGCTTCACGCTAAACGCGGGACTTGCCAGCACCGCGCAGCGAACGCGCACAGCGTAGTCGTGCAGCCACGCCGAGACCAGCACCGCGCCCACGCTCTGGGCTATCACGGCTAGATTTTGCGTCTCAAAGCCAAATCTCTGCTCGATATGCGCTACAAACTCGTCCACGTCGGCGATGAGTCGGCCGATACTCGGCGCGTCGCCCCGCTCGCCCTCGCTCCTGCCGTGTCCGCGCTGATCCCACGCAAAATAACTCAAACTCTCGTCCGCTAGCCCGTCCGCCACGTGCGTCGTCCTGCCCGAGTGCTCGTGTCCGCGGTGAAATATCGCTACGGCTTTGGCATTCGGCGCGGCTTTAAATTTGAGATTTTGCTCGGCGTTTTCGCTCAAATTTGACGCGCCGCATTTGCCGGCTTCGTTTAAATTTGAGTCCGAGTTTTCGCCGCCGTTTGCTAAATTTTGCTCATCAAATTTATCTTTGCCGCTTGAGCCTAGCTCCGCATTTTCGTCTGTGCCGCTTGCTTGCTCGTCGGTCAGATTTGACGTTTCGTTTGCGACCCCAGTGCTTAAATTTGACCCGTCAAATTTGCCGTCCTCGCTCAAATTTACTTCATTTGCGCTCGGGTTTTCGCACGCTACGTCGCTAGCCAGGCGGTATCTGTAAAATATCCTCGCCCCGTCGCTCGTTATAAAATAGCTCTCTTTAAACTCCATTTTTCGCCTTTCTTACTTAAATTTATCGATTTTTTTACTTATTTTATCCTAAAGTGTCCCGTTATCTCGTAAACATTTAGCACGTCCTCCTCCTGTGCGCCAAGCCCGATGTTGTGGATCACGAGCGGGGTTTTGCTAGCGGCAAATTTATCCGAAACTATGCCGATGTGCGGCCTGCCGTTATCCAGCCGCCACGTCACGATATCGCCTGCTTTAAACTCGCCCTTCGCCTCGTAACCCTTGTGTTTTAGATAGGTCGCGATGTTTGGTACGCGGCGATGATCGATGTTTTTGTCGGTTTTTTTCGCGCCCCAGTTTTTTGGGTAGACGCTAAAATTCGCGCTCATATCCTCATGGATGAGCTGCTGCAGATCGATATCCTGCCCGCGCAGCGCCCTAACTACGACGTCGGTGCAAACGCCTCTTATCATATTCACGTCGCCCATCGGATAGGCTAGCCTCTCGTACGAAGGATCGTAAAACAGCGTCCGTCCGACCTGCGCTCTAGCGTCTTGTACGAGCTTTTCGGTCGAAAAAGCAAAGGCAAAATTTGCCGCAAGCGCTAAAAGTAAAATTTTGCTCCAAATTTTCATCAAAACCTCACGCGTAAAAATATCTAACTATGTGAAAAAATATCGGCGCCGCAAAGCACAGCGAGTCCATACGGTCAAGCATCC
>NZ_CALHVN010000039.1 GCF_938039245.1 uncultured Campylobacter sp.
GCAAACGTACTAGCCCAAAGCATCAACGAGATGAGCGAGAGTATCAGGGAGCAAACTAGCGCGATAAATATGATAAACGAGTCCGTAGCCGCCATCGATAACATCACGCGCGAAAATATCTCCATAGTAAACGTCACGAACGACGTAACGGCGCAGATCGACGATATGGCTAAAGTTATCTTAGAAGACGTAAAAAAGAAGAAATTTTAATCTATCTGAAATCTAGGCGAGCAGCGATTATCTCGCCTAGATAGTCCTTACCTCGACTAAAAATCGGCCTTTTAAGCGCGACGTTGCCCCTTTTGTCGCCTAAATTTGGCTTATTAAGCGCGCAAGATTTAAATTTTACCGTCCTAGACTTTCTTAAGTTTATAAATTTCGCGCCTAAATTTAACCTCCGGTTTCATAATTTACGTATCGTAAATCAAGCTTTGGATTTGGCGCTTAAATTTATCAAAATAACCGCTATTTAATCAAATTCCTAGTAAAATCCGCTAAAAAATTAGAGGTAAATTTATGCAAAAAAGTAAAAAAATCGCTCTTATTATCCTAGGCTCGCTCGCAGCCTTGCTACTTATCTACGCGCTCGCGGGCTTTTTTGGCGTTCCTTACGCGCTTAAAAATACCTTGCCAGCAAAGCTAAAGGATATGAACGCGAGTTTTAGCGTAGCGGAGGCTAAATTTAATCCCTTTACCTTCGAGCTAAACGTCACGCGCCCCGAGCTAAACACGACCGCGCCGCTTTTTAGCGCGGAGCAAATCGACGTCAAGCTTAAGCCTTTTTCGCTCTTTAAAAAGCTAGCAGAGGTCGATATCTTGCGCCTTGAAAGCCCAAGCGTAAATATCGCTAGAGACAAAAACGGCACGCTAAATTTAGCTACGTTTTTAGGCGAGTCAAACGCTACTAGCGCCGAAAACAACGAAACTAGCGGCATAAATTTCGCTCTAAACAGCACAAAGATAATCGGCGGCTCGTTTGCCTACTCAGACGAGAGTTTAAAACAGCCTTTTAGCGCCAAAATTGAGGGCATAAACTACGAAATATCTGGCATAAATACCGAGCAAAATAGCGCAGGCAAGCACGTTTTTGACGCAAACTCCACGCTAGCGCAAAAGCTAGACTGGCAGGGCGGTATCGATCTCGCGCCGCTTCGAGTTTACGGCGAGCTTAGCCTAAAGGACTTTAACGTCCGCCCCGTCGCGATTAGTTTCATCGACACGCAAGATCTGCGCATAAATAGCGCCCTTATAAACGCGAAAACCGGCTACGAACTAAACGCGGACGGCGGCGTTATCAAGGCCGCTTTAAAAAACGCCGCTTTAAATTTAAAGTCGTTTGAAGCGCAGCTAGAGGGGCAAAATTTGAGCCTAGAGGAGCTTGATCTGCCAAGCATCGAGATAAGCGCCCTTGCTAGCGAAAAAAGAAGCTTCGCGGCCGATATCGGCGAGATAAAATTTAAAAACACGAGCTTTAAAGGCGAGGCACAGGCAAATTTAAACATGCTAAATTTAAGCGGCGTCGCGCTCAAGGCGGATATAAATGAAAAAGGCGATATGAACGCGTCTGCAGCGCTAAAAACCCTAGGCGTTAGCGGTATAAATTTGACCGAAAAAAGCGTCGGCGAGATAAAGCTAAAAGACGCAAACGCAAGCGAGCTGGGTGCGAAAATAAACGGACAAAATATCGCAGCTAGCCTAAAAAATTTAACTCTTAACGCAGCCTCCGCTCCGGTCGGTAAAAACGGCGCGGCAAGCCTAGAAAAGCTCATCATAAACGCGCCTAAATTTACGCTGGAAAATAACGCCAGCACCGCTTCTATCGGCGAGATAAAAGCTCAAAAAATCGCGCTAAAAACTAAAAATAAAGAGATCGCCGCCGTCGCTGAAATCGGCGTGAAGGATGCGGATCTAGATCTAGCCAAAACGGCGCTACGAATAGGAAGCGTCAGTATAAATAAGCCTAAATTTACAACCGAGTTAAAAGAAAACGGCGAGCTTAGTGCTATTAGCGAGCTTGGGCTAAACGGCGAAAAAACAGCCGCTAAAAAATCAAGCGCCAAAAGCAAAAACGAAAGCGCGAAAAAACCTGCCAAATCTCAAAAAACGGCAGAAAAAACCGCCTCAAAAAAGAGCCAAAAAACCGAACAAAAAAGCGCTCAAGATACAAAGAGCGGATCTAAATTTAGCGTCAAAAACGTTGCCGTTACGGGCGCTGACATAGGTATAACCCATGTCTTTGAGGGGCAAAAGATAGCGCACAAATTTGACGGACTAAATGTAAATTTACAAAATATCAGCGAAAATTTCGGCGTGCCCGTGAGCGCCAAAATCGACATGAAAAGCTCGCAAAAGCTAAATTTGGCGCTAAACGGCAAAATCACGCCTGAACCCCTAAATATCGAAGCGGACGTAAAGCTAAACGACGCAAATTTGCCTCGCTACTTCGCCTACGCTAAAAACTATCTGGACGCGAGCTTAAAAAGCGGCGAGCTAAATGCCGAGCTAAACGTAAAATACGCCGCGGACGCCTCCGTAAGCGGTAAGGCAAATATCGCAAATATCGAGCTTGCGGACGGCTCTGGCGATAAGGTTTTTGCCTTTAAAAACCTCAAACTATCTAAAATTTCGTTTGCGAAAAATTTCTTAAATTTAGAGCGCGTGACTCTTAGCGCGCCGTTTTTAAAGACGCATCTAAACAAAGAGCGCGAGTTAAATTTAAGCCGCCTCGTAAAAAATAAAGACGGCGCCAAGGCCGAAAAAACCGCAAACGCCGAGCCTAAAAAAACTAGCATCGCCGACAAAAAAGACGCAAAAACCGAGCATAAAGCAAATGACGCTAAAGCCGCTAAACAAGACAAAAAAGAGGGCGATTTCGGATTTGCCGTGAAGCAAATTTTAGTAGAGGGCGGCGAGGTAGATTTTTCGGATGCATCGCTATTTATGCCTTTTGCTACGAGGATAGCTAAGCTTGAGGGCGTGCTATTTGAAGTGGATCAAAAACGCCCTACGATGGGTACTTTTGAAGGCGTGGTCGGCAAGAGCGGCTTTAGCAAGATCGGGCTAAAGCTACTGCCGTTTGATCTTAAAAAAAGCACCGAGATAAAACTAGGTTTTAAAGATATAGATCTAAAAGATGTGACGCCGTATAGCGGGCAGTTTTTGGGCTATAAGATAGAAAAAGGCAAGCTAAATTTGACCCTAAACTACGAGGTTGCGGACTCTAAGCTAAAAGGCAGCAACATAGTAAATCTAGACACGCTAACTCTAGGCGAAAAGGTCGAGTCTAAAGACGCGGTAGATCTGCCTTTATCGCTTGCTATCTCGATACTAAGCGATCAAAACAATCAGATAAATATCGACCTGCCGGTAGAGGGCGATCTAAACGACCCTGATTTTAAATACGGCGGCATCGTCTGGGCGGCGGTAAAAAAACTTTTTGCCGATATTACGCTAGCTCCGTTTAGATTTTTGGGAAACGCGCTGGGGCTAGGCAGCGAGGATCTAAGCACGATCGACTTTATGGCTGCTAGTAACGAGCTCATAGTCTCCGAGCAGGCTAAGATAGGCGACTTTATCAAGCTAACGAGCGCAAAGCCTAAGATGAAGCTAAGCATAACGCCCGTGTACGCGGACGTCGATGAAGAGGCGTTTAAAAACGAAAAGCTAAACGCTAAGATTGCTCAAACTATGGCGCAAACGGGCAAAGACTATGCAGGCGCGTTAGCGATCCTAGCTCCGGGCGTCAAAGACGGCGACGAAAAAGCGCAACGAGAAGCGGCGCTAAAGGGTATCGAAGTAGAAAAAGAAAGGCTAATAAAGCTAGCTAACTCGCGCGCGCAGGTAGTAAAAGACGCGCTGGTCAAAGCGGGCCTAGATCAAAACAGGATCGAGATCAAAAAACCTGAAAAAACGGACGCTAAGCAAGGAGAATACGCAAGCGTGATGATGGGAGCGACGCAGTAAGTTTGCGCCAGGGTTTTGTATTTTGCCGCGCTTAGTGTGGCTTGCGGTAGAGTTTTTGTGCAGTTTTGCTTTTAGCGCGCTTGCGGATATTTTTGCCGGACTGCGGGCTAAGGCATGACGTAGGAGAGAAATTGTGCCAAAGCTTTGTCGCGCGCAGCCTTGCTCGGCTCATTTGCGCCTTGTTTGTTGGCTGTGCTAGCTTTAGCTTTGCCGACTTGGCTTATACTGCGGGCAAGACCTAGCTTTTCGCGAAATTTGGCGTACGCAGCCGTAAAACCGCCTAATTTTATATTTTTAAAAGCCGTGAACGCGGCGAAAAATGCTTCGTTGCCGCCTTTGTTCGAAATTAAAACTAAAATTTTAGATTTACTTGCCTAGTATCCAAAAAACGCCAAACACAGCCCGCTTTATGGTCTAAATGCGTTTGGCGTCTGCTTTTTTGCAGGCGGTTTTGTTTAAATTTAGCCGCCTGCGCAAAACTGCAGCCTAAAATCTAAATTTTGCGCCCGCAAGACCGAGATGCCGCCAAATTTACCCAAGCCTACTAAAAGCGCTAAAGAAGGCTGCTTACTTCCTGCGCAAAATCTTGCGCTTTAAGCTTTAGGACTACGTAAAAATCTCAAATTTAGCCGCAAAATCTACGAATTTAAGTTTTAGTTCGGTAAAATTGAGCAAAAATTTCACAAAGGCAAATCGTTATGAGAGGTTACAAAATCTTTTCGGGCACCGCAAACGTAGAGTTTTCAAAGAAAATTTCGCATTATTTATCGCTTCCGCTTAGCGAAGCCACGATCAAACGCTTTAGCGACGGCGAGATCAGCGTGCAGATCGGCGAGAGCGTGCGCGGCAAGGACATTTTCATCATCCAGCCTACCTGCGCGCCCGCAAACGTAAATTTGATGGAGCTTTTGATCCTAACCGACGCGCTTAAGCGTAGCTCGGCTAGCTCGATAACGGCGGTGGTGCCGTATTTCGGCTACGCGCGCCAAGACCGCAAGGCCGCTCCTCGCGTGCCTATCACGGCAAAGCTCGTGGCAAATATGATGCAAACGGCAGGCATCGATCGCGTCGTCACGATCGACCTTCACGCGGGTCAAATTCAGGGCTTTTTTGATATCCCCGTCGATAACCTCTACGGTTCGATCATCTTTAACGACCACATAAAAAACAAAAATCTCAAAAATCCAATCATCGCTAGTCCCGATATCGGCGGCGTCGCGCGCGCTAGAAGCGTCGCAAAAGCCCTAAATCTCGACATCGTCATCGTCGATAAACGCCGCGAAAAAGCCAACGAAAGCGAAGTAATGAACGTGATCGGCGACGTAGCGGGCAAGGACGTGATACTAGTCGATGATATGATCGACACTGGCGGCACGATAGTAAAGGCGGCAAAAGTCTTTAAAGAGCGCGGCGCAACCTCGGTAATAGCGTGCTGCACGCATGCGGTGCTCTCGGGCAAAGCCTACGAAAACCTTGCAGACGGTGCGTTAGACGAGCTAGTTGTTACCGACACGATACCGTTACGCGAAGAAAACGAAAAGATAAAAGTGCTTAGCGTCGCTCCGATTTTTGGCGAGGTGATCAGACGCGTGTATCACAACGAAAGCGTAAATTCGCTATTTGACTGATTTTAGGCGATGCTTTGGTTGCCTATTTTGATTAAATTTACCCCTTGACGGCGCATGCGACGAGTCTGCGCCGTTTAAATTTATACCTATTCTTTAAAATATCAAATTTAACTTCCGATTTACGAGCCGAAAATTCAAATCAATTTTGGTTTATGCCGTAAAGATGCAGGTCGTGCCGATCAAATTTAACTGCGTCAAATTTGCTCAAAAAAGACTGAAATTAAACGTAACTTTTCACGTTTTTTTCACGGAGTGAAAAGTGAAATAATTTATATTATTTTGGTTAATTTTGTAATCCTAAATTTAATCCCTAAAGCCCTTAAAATCGGCATTTGTCGCTAAAGTAGAACTTAAATTTATATAGTTTTAAATTTGGGTAAATTTTGAAATAAAACTTAATGATAAAGGCAAAATTTAAAAGTTATTCACATGCGGCACGGCGGTAAAATTTGAAGAGAAAATTAAAAAAACGAGCCCGAAGTCAGGCTCGCAAAAAGCCTCAGTGCTCGCCTTTGTGTAGGAAATAAAGCCCTAAGCAAAGCGCCAAAATCGAGGCGGTGAGATAGGTCATCTCAAGCGGCGTGGTGAAATTTGCGTGCAAAACGCGCTGGAAAAAGTTAACGATAAGAACCATGATGATGACTTTGCCCAGTTTGTCTTTGAGCTCGTCTAGCGAGTGCACCTCAAGGACTTTGCTCTGCTTGGACTTCTTAAGCTCCTCGATCTCGGAGATAAATAGCTCATAAATGCCGAAGCTAAAGATATAAAGCACGAGCGCCATGAGATAAAGGTCGATCGCGCCCACGATCTCGCCGACGACGTCGGAGTGGAAGTTCTCGGGGTGAAAATCGCCGAAAAAGTAGTGATAGACATTGATGAAAACCTTGCCTACGTCGTAGCTGGCGATAACGAAAAGTACGATCGCGCCGAGCAAGCCAAAGACTACTGGCAGGAGTGTGAAGTTGTTGCTAAAGAGCAGAATTTTTTCAAAAGCTTTACGCATTAATTTCCTTTGTTGAAAAATAAAACGCGTATTTTATAGTATTTTTCTTAAAATTGAGACGGGTTTACGCTAAATAAATTTAAGACGGATTATGAGATTTGGGCGAAATTTAGCCTAAATTTCGTTTTATTCAAATTTTTAGAGGTGTTTTGCGACGTTTGAGCTTTTTGACGAGGAGAAATTATCTATCGATTTGACGTTTAAAATAGGCGAGCGGTTAGGCTTTAGGCGCAAATAAGCTAGCTGTTTTGCCTTGCCACTACGCTTAAAGCCCGGGTTTAACGGCTATAAATTTTGCCTAAGTCAAACTTTGTTTGACAGAAAGTCGCGCAAACCTAGCTCGGTATGCCGAAATTTAAATACTGATTTAATACCGAGGTCGTCAAATCATGCCCGAATCCGGAGCCAAATTTGCCGTAAAAACCGGGGCGGGGATAAATTATAAAGCTTAATTTTTGAGCAAAATTAGCCGCATGCCGGCGCCGTATAACGCATGGGAAAGCGCATTAAATTTACGGGTCGCATAAGACGGATATAAAGGCAAATGTAAGAAGTTTGCGTCGAGTAAAAACCGCAGACATTTAAATCGCAAGTAAAAATAAAAGCCGGGGTGCTCTATACGTAATTTTTGCGACCGGGCCTGAAAAAATTTGCCAAATTCTAAAAAATTCGGCAAATTTAAACAAAATACGGGCGATTATTCCTGCATCTCTATCCATTTTTGCGCGATTCTTACGGCATTGGTCGCCGCTCCCACGCGGATCTGGTCGGCGCTGCACCACAGATGAAGGACGTTTTTGCGGTAGTTATCCGTGCGGATGCGTCCGACGTAGGTTTCGTTGGTGTCGCTTGAGATGCTCGGCATCGGGTATTTTTTCGCGGCTGGCTCGTCCACGACCACGATGCTAGGCGCTTTGCGCAGGACTTCACGGGCGGTTGTGGCGTCCACGTCTCTGTCAAAATGAATCGTGATAGCCTCTGAGTGGCTGCGAAGCACCGGCACGCGCACGCAGGTCGCGCTCACTTCCATATTTTTGTGGAGGATTTTTTGGGTCTCATTGACCATTTTCATCTCTTCTTTCGTGTAGTCGTTGTCCAAAAATACGTCGATGTGCGGGATAACGTTAAACGCTAGCTGGTGTGCGAATACCTTCGGCTCGCACTCATCAAGCTTAAACTCGAAAAACTTTTGTAGCTGCACGACTAGCTCCTCCATGCCCTCTTTACCCGCGCCCGAAGCCGCCTGATAGGTCGAGACGTCCACGCGGTTGATGCCGTACGCGTCGTCTAGCGGTTTTAAAATTTGCACCATTTGGATGGTCGAGCAGTTCGGGTTGGCGATGATGCCGCGGGTTTTCCACTGCGCGATGTCTTGCGGATTGCACTCGGGCACGACCAATGGCACGTCCGCGTCCATCCTAAAGTGGCTGGTGTTGTCGATGACGACCGCGCCGCTGGCGGCTGCAAATTTGGCGTATTTTTCCGATACCGATCCGCCCGCGCTAAAAAACGCTATGTCGATCTCGTGCTCGTCAAAAACGGTCTCGGTAAGCTCCACGACTTTGTAATTTTTGCCTTTAAACTCTATTTGGGTGCCTGCGCTTTTCGCGCTTGCTAGCGGTAGTAGCTCGCCCACCGGGAAATCCACCTCCTCCATAACGCGGAAAAGTTCCTCTCCGACTGCACCCGTCGCGCCTACGACGGCAACGTTAAATTTTCTCATTTTAGACTCCTTTGTTTTTACTTCTCGGTCCGGCAAAGCCCCTGCGACAAGCCTCTTTGGCTTGATCTGGCGCCAAAGACTCGTCAGGCTTTGCGGACTAAATTTTTGTTTGTTTCTTAGACGGCGAGCCGTCTTGCGGTTAGTCTCGTCGGTTGCGTCACGCGCTTAAGACCAAACTTGTTTCGCGGACTAAATTTGGGTTTTGGCATAAAAAGCTAATCGCGACCGCTCTTGTTCACTAAATTTAACTCAAATTTGCGATTAAATTTTACTTCTTGCCGGCTCAAATTTGCCAAACTGCACGTCGCGTTTTCAGCGTCGCCGTCTCGGCCGGCTAAATTTAAAATTTAAGCTAAAATTTCGCTTATTTTACTCGCGTGAAGCTTAAATTTAAGCTACTTTCTGCTGCGAGCTTGTAAAAAAAGATCGCCTGGTTGTATCTCCTCGCTTTCGCTTAGGATCGCCGCTCGCTGCACGACGGAGATTAGCTCGCGGATATTGCCCGGAAAATCGTATTTTTGAAGCTCTTTAACGGCGGACTCGGAAAAATGTTTCGCCCCAAGGCCGAATTCGCCGCAGCTTTGCTCTAAAAAACGCTCCGCGATAGGCAAGATCTCCTCTTTGCGCTCTCTTAGCGGCGGGATAGCGACGGGAACGGTATTTAGGCGGTAAAACAGATCCTCTCTAAATTTACCGCTTTGTATGAGTTCGGGCAGGTCGGCATTGGTCGCTGAAACGATACGAACGTCGATTTTGATGCTTTTTGTCGCGCCAAGGCGCGTGATCTCGCGCTCCTGGATCGCGCGCAGGAGCTTTGGCTGCAAATTTATAGGCATCTCGCCGATCTCGTCTAGAAATAGCGTGCCGCCGTCGGCTAGCTCAAACTGCCCCTTTTTCATCGCCGAAGCGTCGGTAAATGCCCCTTTTTCAAAGCCGAAAAGCTCGCTTTCTATCAAATTTTCTGGGATCGCGGCCATGTTTATCGCGATAAACGGGCCGTCCTTGCGCGGCGAGTTTTTATGGATAAATTTAGCAAAAAGCTCCTTGCCCACGCCGCTTTCGCCCATCAGCATCACCGAAGCGTCCGTTTTTGCGACGCGCTTGCTTAAATTTAGGGCGTACTCAAGCGCGGGCGAGCTGGCGGCAAAATCGCTAGAATCTACGCTGGAGCTCGTGCGTTCTTCGGTTAAATTTACGTGAATATTCGGAGCTTTTTGTTTTAAAAACTCTACTCTTTTAATCGCCTCATAAAGCATCTGCACATCAAAAGGCTTGGTTAAAAAATCCTTTACGCCAAGACGCATACTCTCTATGGCTTTGTTTAGCGAGGCGTTGCCGGTTATGATGATGACGTCAAATTTGCCCTCCAGGCGCTTGATAAACTCCAGCCCGTCCATTTGAGGCATATTGATATCCGTAATAATTAAATCGGTATTTTCGTCCATTTTTTTGAGAGCCTCGACCGCGCTTTTATAACTTTTGATTTTTAGATCATCGTATTCGCCAAGCGCGATTTCAAGGGACTTGCGCATATTGATGTCGTCTTCTACTATCACTATGTTCATTTTTACTCTCTTTACTTTTTGTTTTTAAAAACGCTAATGATAGCTGAATTTGGCTTAAATTTTACAGTAAAACGTACGGGAAATAGCGTAAGGTCGGTTGCTGAGTTTATATTTTTGTTGCGTTGGACGAAGCGATCTTCTACTTTAAATTTATAAGGCAAAAAGCACTCGAAAAGCTCGTTTTTGTGTAAATTTAAAAACTCTAGCGAGCTTTGAGCGGGCTGCTTGGAAGCGCCTATTTCGCATAGGTACTCATACTCTAGCCCGCTTAGAACCATTGCCTTTGAAAGCGCGATATCGTCATAAACTACGGTGTAATTTTTAGTGGAGATTTTGGCCCAGAGGATAAACTCCTCCGAGCCGTAGAGAAGCGCCGCAGCGGCAATCAATAAGCAAAAATTTCTTGCCACTTGTTTTGGTCTATTTTCATTTCCATTCTGACGCGATAAAGCCCGTCTTTAAAGTCGTGCTCGACGATGGAAGCGTTTTTGATGAGGCCTGCGACCTGAGACGTGATGGTGGAGTCTCTAAGCATCGCGTCTCTAACCGTGTCTTTGGAGTTTATCTTGACGCCGTAGAGTTTCTCGGCTAGTTGCCTATGCGCATCCGCGATGGCTGCGCGCTTGGCTAGAGCTAGCGACTGCGCTTGCGAAACGGCGTTGGTCGGAGCGATACCCTCGCCCACGGCGCCGAATACCGCATCAACGGGTTCGATATCGTATATCATTTTTTCTTGCTTCATTACGTTCCTGATATCTTCTTTATCGACCTTTTGTATGACGATATCTTGTTTTGCCGACGTGGCGTCGTCGGAGGAAAAAGGGTTGTTAAAGGAACAACCGCTCGTCAAAAAGGCTACCGCGCCTAAAACCGAGAATGTAATTTTTTTCATTCTTAAACCTTTAAATTTAGTTTTTTCTTCATTTATAAATCTACTAGCAAATTGTATTCCAAAAGTACTAAATTCATTCTAAATTTTCTAGCGTCTCTTCGCCTAAATCTTCGCCGTCTTCCTCGGCTTTAGGGCATTTAGCGATGCTAACCACGTCGTCGCCGTCTACGTTTACTACGATGACGCCGCTGGTGTTGCGGCCGGCTTTGCGGATGCTTTGCATATCGACGCGTATCATCTTGCCGCTTGAGGTTAGAGCCATCAGGTCTTGTTCGTCATCGACCATTACGACGCCGATCAGATCGCCGGTGCGGTTAGTTAGCTTCATGCAGATCACGCCCTTGCCGCCGCGATTTGTTAGGCGGTATTCGTCTGCGGTAGTGCGCTTGCCGATACCTTTTTGAGATATGCTTAGCACTTCTTGTTCGTTGCTTTCGATGACGGCTGCGCCTACGACCTCGTCGCCGGCTTCTTTAAATTTAATACCCGTCACGCCGCGAGCCGTTCTGCCCATCTGGCGGACTTTGCTGAGTTTAAATTTGAGGCACATTCCCTTTTTGGTCACGATAAACAGCATCTTTTCGCTATCGTCGCTTCCTTCGGCCGCGTTCTCGTCGTTTTCCTCGCTATTTTCTTCGTCGATCTGAGCTTCTATCGCCTCTATCTCGTTTATCTCGGTCTCTACGCCAAGCTCGTCGATTAGATTTATCGGCTCTTCCTCGCCCTCAACGATGAGAGCCGTTACTAGCTCGTCGTTCTCGTCTAGGCTGATAGCGCGTACGCCGATAGAGCGGATATTTTTAAATTCGCTCAAATTCGTGCGTTTTACGATGCCGTTTTTAGTGAAAAACGCGAGCGATTTACTCTCCGCAAAATCAGTCGTCGGGATGATCGCCTTGATCTTTTCGTCAGGCTGCAGCTGGATGAGATTTACTACCGCTTTGCCTTTTGCCGTGCGGCTTCCTTCAGGGATCTTATAGACTTTGAGCCAGTAGAGCTGTCCGCGGTCTGTCACGAACATCAGCGTATCGTGAGTGTTGCTAGTAAAGAAGCTCTCGATAAAGTCGTCGTCGTATGTAGTTACCGCGACCTTGCCCTTACCGCCGCGTTTTTGCTTCTCGTACTGCTTGCTCGGCACGCGCTTGATGTAGCCTCGGTGCGTGATGGTTACGACCATGTTTTCGTTAGGGATGAGATCTTCGATATCGATGTCGTCGTAGTCGTCCACGATCTCGGTGATGCGCGGCACTTTAAATTTATTTTTTATCTCAAGCAGCTCGTCTTTGATTAGTTTTTCTAGCAAGGTTTCGCTCTTTAAAATTTCATCAAGGCGCGCGATCTCAGCCATCAGCTCGGCTAGTTCGGCCTCTAGTTTTTCGCGCTCTAAACCCGTTAGCTTGCTTAGCCTCATATCTAGGATGGCGTTTGCTTGCAGCTCGCTAAGGCCGAATTTTGCCACCAAACCCTCGCGAGCGCTAGGCGTGTCGGCGCTACTTTTGATGAGTTCGATCACCTCGTCGATATTATCTAGCGCGATCTTTAAGCCCTCTAAAATATGCGCTCTAGCGCGGGCTTTTTCTAGGTCAAATATCGTGCGGCGGATGATGACGGTTTTTCTGTGATTTAAAAATAGCTTCAAAAGCTCGATTAGGTTAAATACCTTCGGCTCTTTGTTGTTTATCGCAAGCATTATGACGCCAAACGTGCTCTCCATCGTCGTGGATTTAAAGAGATTGTTTAGCACGATGTCGCTCATCGCGTCGCGTTTTAGCTCGATTACGACGCGGATACCGTCCTTGTCGGACTCGTCGCGCACTTCGCTGATGCCTTCGATCTGTTTTTCTTTAACCAGCTCGGCGATCTGCTCGATGAGGCGGGCTTTGTTCGTCTGATACGGTAGTTCATCTACCACGATGACGTCTTTGTTCGGCTTTTTTTCGATGTGAGTTTTGGCGCGTAGTTTGACGCGGCCGCGTCCAGTGCGGTAGGCCTCGATGATGCCTTTTTTGCCAAATATTATCCCGCCCGTCGGGAAATCTGGCCCTTTTATGTACTGCATCACCTCTTCTAGCGTCGCATTTTTATTTTCAAGCACGAGCAAAAGCCCGTCGATTAGCTCGTCAAGGCTGTGCGGCGGGATATTCGTCGCCATACCGACGGCGATACCGCTAGAACCGTTTAGCAGCAAATTCGGCACGCGGCTAGGCAGTACGTCTGGCTCGGTCTCTCTGTCGTCGTAGTTTGGGATAAAATCAACCGTATCTTTTTCGATATCGCGTAAAATTTCTTCGGTGAGATTGGTCATCCTGGCTTCGGTATAACGCATCGCAGCTGCGCCGTCGCCGTCAATGGAGCCGAAGTTGCCTTGGCCGTCGACCGCTGGATAGCGCATGGAAAATTTCTGAGCCATACGCACGAGCGCATCGTAAACGGCCGTATCGCCGTGCGGGTGGTACTTACCGATGACGTCGCCCACGATACGCGCGGATTTCATATACGGGCTACGGCTGCCGACTCCTAGGTTGTTCATCGCGTAGAGGATGCGTCTATGAACGGGTTTTAGACCGTCTCTAGCGTCAGGCAGGGCGCGACCGACGATGACGCTCATCGAGTAGTCGAGGTAGCTCGTTTTTATCGACTCCTCGATATCGACGGCTTGGATGTCTTGATTTTGATTGAGTAGATTTTCTTCCATTTTTATCCTTAAAATTTACTGCCTGATTCTAGCTTAAATTTGATTAAAATTTAATTTAATACCTCGCATCCGCAAGCGTCAGCGCAAAAAGCACCTCGCAGCCGGCTTTTTGTAGCGTCTGTCTGGCTTCATCTATCGTAGTGCCCGTCGTCACGATATCGTCTATCAAGATAACCGGAAATTTAGGCCTTTTTAAAAGCTTAAAATTTCGCGGATTTTTTAGGCGAAAGGCGAGATCCTTGCCGTGATAGCTGACGTTTGAGCTCGCGTGCAAACAGGCGTAAAGCGGATGGATTTCCGCACTTTTTAAGGCGCGAGCTAGGATCGCCGTATGCGAGTAGCCGCTAGTCGTTTTGTCGTCAATCGGCACAGCGTTTACGGGAGAGCCGAAGCAAAATTTGCTAGAAAAAATTTTAAAACTCAAATTTGCGAGTGCGCCGTAAACGAAAGAGCCGTGAAATAGGTGCTTTGAGTGGAGTAAATTTTTAACTTCGGAGTAGTCAAAAAAGCTGTAAATTTTAAAATCGCCGTCCAAAACGCGCGTCCTTGCGGGCGAGGCGAGCAGGTGATCTTTGCAAATTTTACAGATCACGCCCAGACTCAGATGCCCGCAGTTAGCGCATCTCATCAGCTTTTTAGGATCTGGATCGCCGCGCGTTTTACGATGTCTTGTAGTAGCTCGTCAAAAAAGCTCTTAAACGCGCCGCTCGTGTGAATCGGGGCAAATTTGGTCTGCTCTTGAGAGACGTTTTTGGTGATGGTCTGATCGCCTCTATGCACCGTTATCGCGAGCTTTGCCGAGCCTTTTAGGTTGTCGGTGGAGTAGCCGCTTAGATTTGCTTTAAGCTCGACGATCCGCACGTCCACGACGATATCGCCAAAGTCGCTCAAATTGGCACCCAGGCGCTTTAGCTCGGTGCTAAGGCCGTCTTGTAGCCAGCTCTCGATGCTGTTTTGCAGCGTGACGTACTCCTTGACGTTGCCGTTGCTACCCGTGATCGTGGCGACTATGCTTTTGTTGGCGCGAGCGTCCTCGATGCTATTTATACGGATATTTTTTTGGTAGCCCATCTGGTTTGAAGTTGATTGATACGGGGTCAAATTTAACACCGAGCTACGCTGCGAACATCCGCTCATAACCGCGGCAAAAAGCGCGGCGGCAAGGGCGTAAAAAGCTAATTTTTTCATACTTTTCCTTTATAGTTTTGATATCTCTTCGGCGGCTTTGTTGGCAGCTTGTTTAACCAGAAGGTAGACGTAGAGGTTAAAATCCTGCGTATCCTCGGCCTCGAGCTTACGTACGTCTTGTCTGGTGGAGATGTTTAGCACGCGGGTTTTGTTTATGTTTTTGACGCCTAGTTTGCCTTTCATCGCCGCGCTTAGATACTGCGACGGTTCGCTATATGAGGCTGCGTAGTCGGTAAATGCAAAATCCACGCGGTAGGTGTAAGGCGAGGTCTGGCTATCCACGACCATGATGCCGCGGTTTAACAGCTCGTCTTGTAAGAAAAGGTGAAAAAGCCTCTCAAGGCGCTCTTTTGGATAGAGCATTTTCGCGCCGTTTTTGGAGATAAATTTTATGCCGCTATCCGCTGCTCTTTCGTCGGCTATTTTGTGGATATAGACTTTTTTGATAGCCGCGCTCGTGTCGATCCTGCTTTGAGCGATGCAGCATTTTATCGCGACGTCGCTAGTGTAGTCCGTGCCGTTTATCTTGATATCCTGACCGCCGCTAGCGCATGAGGATAGCGGTGCCTTGATACGCATTACTTCTTTGTAGCCTTTGGCGTTGCCGCTCTCGGTTTGAGCGACCTCCGGCGAGCTCTCGAACAGCCCGAAACATCCCGTAAAAAGGAACGCCGCAAATAAAAGTATAAAATTTTTCATAAAAATCCTTTCGTAAATTTTACATCGCGCAAGCAAAATTCTATCCAAATTTGAGATGAATTTCCAAATTTGCGTAAAATTTGGAGGAAATTGGAAATTTGTATAAATTTTATTAAGTTTGATTTTTGAGATTTTAAAATCGGATATAGCGTCAAATTCGGCATTTTCGCGGTGCGGGTCTGGGCGGGTCAAATTTGCAAATTTGAGCTCAATTTTGATCGCAAGATAATAAAAAGCGGCCGCGAGCGTAGCGAATAACTCCGCAAAACGCTCGCAAGACGCGCCGCTAGTCTATTTTTAAAACGCTTAAAAACGCCTCTTGCGGCAAATTTACCTTGCCGATGGCTTTCATGCGCTTTTTGCCCTCTTTTTGCTTTTCGAGTAGCTTACGCTTACGCGTGATATCGCCGCCGTAGCACTTGGCGGTTACGTTTTTGCCCATAGATTTTACCGTTTCGCGCGCGATGACTTTGTTGCCGATGCTGGCTTGTATCGCCACCTCAAAGAGCTGGCGCGGCACGATTTCTTTCATCGCTTTGACGAAGTCGCGTCCTTTGGACTGGGCTTTACTTTCGGGCACGATGATAGAGAGCGCGTCCACGGTCTCGCCCGCGACTTTGATATCAAGCTTGACTAGATCGCCCACGCGGTAGTCGCTAGGCTCATAGTCAAAGCTCGCGTAGCCTTTGGTGCTAGATTTTAGCTTGTCGTAAAAGTCCATCACGATCTCGTTCATCGGGATGTCGTACTCGAGCAGCACGCGCTCTGGCGTGATGTAGTCCATCTTAGTCTGCACGGCGCGGCGGTTGTTTAGCAGCGTGATGATGTTGCCCAAAAACTCGCTTGGAGTGATGATCGTGGACTTGACGTAGGGTTCTTTGATATGTTCGATTTTATTGACAGGCGGGAGCTGGCTTGGGTTTTGGATACGTAAAATTTGACCGTCAGTTTGTACGACTTCGTAGGTCACGGTCGGAGCCGTGGCGATGAGGTCTAGGTCAAATTCGCGCTCCAAACGCTCCTTGATAACCTCCATATGCAGTAGCCCCAAAAATCCGACGCGAAAGCCAAACCCAAGCGCGACCGAGGTTTCCGGCTCGTAGCTAATGGAGCTGTCGTTTAGCTTGAGTTTATCCAGAGCGTCGCGCAGATCTTCAAATTTGTCCGTTTCGATCGGATAAAGCCCCGCAAATACGAACGGCTTAGCCCGCTCAAAGCCGCCGACCGGCTCTTTTACGGGGTTACGAGCTAGCGTGATCGTATCGCCTACCTGCACGTCGCTCACGTTTTTTAGCCCGAGCACTACGATGCCGACCTCGCCCGCGCTCAAATTTGCCGTTTTTATCGGCGCGATCGGATTTGGATACATGAGATCTAGCACGATATGTTTTTTGCCCGTGCCCATGACTAGGATTTCGTCGTTTTTCTTTAGCTCGCCGTCATAGACGCGCACGAGCGCTAGCGCGCCCAGATAGTTGTCAAACCAGCTGTCGTAGATGAGCGTTTTTAGCGGTTTTTCAGCCTCGCCGCCGGGGGCCGGGATGCGCGTGATGATGGCTTCTAGCAGCTCTTTGATGCCGATGCCCGTTTTTGCGCTGACCTCGATCGCTCCGCTGCAATCAAGCCCTATAACGTGCTCGATCTCGTTTTTTACGCGCTCAGGATCGGCTGCGGGGAGGTCGATTTTATTGATAACGGGGATGATTTCGAGGTTGTTTTCTAGCGCGATATAGACGTTTGCGATGGTTTGCGCCTCTACGCCCTGAGAAGCGTCTACGACAAGCAGCGCGCCCTCGCAGCTAGCTAGCGAGCGGCTTACTTCGTAGCTAAAATCAACGTGGCCCGGAGTGTCGATCAAATTTAGGACGAAATTTTGCCCGTCTAGCGCGTAGTTTAGGCGCACGGACTGAGCCTTGATCGTAATGCCGCGCTCTTTTTCGATGTCCATGGTGTCCATGATTTGCGAGCTCATCTCGCGGTCGCTAACGGCTCCACACTCCTGTATAAGGCGGTCTGCGAGCGTGGATTTGCCGTGGTCGATATGAGCGATGATGCTAAAATTTCTGATGTTTTTCATGAAATCCCTAGTTAAATTTTGGGCGATTGTATAAAAATTTTCGTTAAAGTAGAGTAAATTTATGTTTGATTAAGTTGGCAGGCTCAAATTTAACGGGCGGCGGTTTGCGGCGGGGGGATTTGGGGTAAATTTGACGAGGGTTTTGCCCGTAAAATTTAACGTAAATTTTGAAATTTTTCACATGCGCCGCAGATAACCACGCAGAGCGAATATAAAAAACAGATATATGCCGCAAGCGGGACAAAAGCGAAAAATCCAGAAGCATAAACTAGAGCGTTTAGCCCGTATGTCGCATTTGCGAGTGCGGGTATATGATATGTCCAAAGCTCAGGCTTTTCAAAAGGAGTGTCGATAGCGTTGAAATACAAAGCCAAATTTAGCGCTAGCAGTAACAAAAATATATAATTCTTTTTTATAAAAGGAAAAGCGGCGCAAACCAAGGCTACTGCGAAATTTAGCGCGATAAGAAAACCTATATAATTACCGTCCCCAAGGGCGCAATGCAGGCCGAAAATCACGACTAGTATATATTTTTTCATCTAAATTCGCCCCTTTTATAAAAATGAGTCGATTTAAATTTTAGCAAAAATTTATTCGTTTCGGGCTGCGGATTTGATTTGATATGCTAGATCGCGAAATTTCGCTCCAAATTTGCCCAAATTTTAATGACTATGCCCCAAATGTCCGCCCGCATCGTTTGACTTTACTTCGCAGATGAGCTCGTTAGCGCATTCGTTATCGCTGCTCTCAAGCTGTAGCGTCGTGTGCGTGATGCCCAGATGCTCCATTTCGTGCGATATTTTGCGCAAGATCCGCTCCGCCTCGCGCACGCTCAGCTCGCCGCTAACTACGATGTGAGCCGTGAGCGCGTTTGCGCCGCTCGTGATGCTCCAGACGTGCAGGTCGTGCACCGAAAGTACGCCGTCCACGCCCCTGATCTGCGCGACGAGCCCGTCCAGGCACACGCCCTTTGGCGAGCCCTCCATCAGGATGTTTAGGCTGTCTTTTAGCACGCCCCAGCCGCTTTTTACGATGAGCGCGGCCACGAGCACGCTAGCCGCCGCGTCCGCCCAGCCCCAGCCAAAGCACATCATCAGTAGTGCCGCCGTGATCGCGCCCACCGAGCCCAGGGCATCGCCCAGCACGTGTAGGTAGGCGCCGCGCATATTGACGTTTTCTCTCACGTCGCCGCCGCGCAGCATATATAGCGCCACGACGATGTTTACGGCAAGACCCAGCGTGCTGATAGCAAGCATACCCGCGGTAGCTACTTCGGGCGGGTTTTGAAAGCGCCTGGCCGCCTCGATGACGATCAAAACGGCGATCGCGACGAGGGCGAGGGCGTTTATCGTCGCGGTTAAAATTTCGATCCGCCTGTAGCCGAAGGTCTTTTGCAGATTGCCTTTGCGTTCGCCGAATTTAAACGCAAGCAGCGAAAGCCCGAGCGCCGCTGCGTCTGATAGCATGTGCCCGGCGTCCGAGAGCAGGGCGAGCGAGTTCGTCGCCAAGCCGCCCGCGACCTCAACCAGCATAAAAGCGGATATTATAAGGAAGGAATTTCTCAAAACGACCTTGTTTGACGTGTGCGAATGCGCGCAATGGGCGTGATTTTCGTGCATATTGACCTCGTTTTTCGGCAAATTTTAGGTACATTATACCCCAAAAAAGCGCTTAAATTTTAGCAAAATCTCCCTCTAACTCGACGTTTACGCGCTTGCCTATGTCTTTTAATTTGCTAAACTCTTCCACTAGCCTCGGCGCGTCGTCAAGACTGATCGCAAACGTCTTAAATGCGCTATTTTGCATAAATCTCCTTCGGTTAAAATCGTGCGGATTTTAGCTGATTTTAAATTTCGCGTCAAATTTTTTTGAAAATTTTTATTGTAACTCTTGACATTACAACAAAATTTGAGTATACTTCGCTCATCAGTTGTAAGTTATAATATTACAACAAAAAATTACAAGGAGAAAAAGATGTCAAACTACAAGATCGTTTCAACGAAAAATGAACCGAGAGTTGAGCTAAAA
>NZ_CALHVN010000040.1 GCF_938039245.1 uncultured Campylobacter sp.
ATAGGTTGAGTTGTTATATCGGGCGAAGTTTGTATTTTTTAATATAGAAGTAAATGGTTATGGCTGAATATTTTTGCAATAGTAATTAAATTATGAGATTCTTTGGATACGGTTAATGAGATAGAGTAAAGAACAATAAATACAGATTATGTATGGCTAAATTTTTATCTTGTTAAGACATTAAATGCCAGGTGGTTGTTTAAATAAAAACTTCATCGCTACTAAAGGTCTGAGCTAGCAGAGCGGCAAATTGCCATTTTTAAACAAGATCAAAATTATCCAAAAGGGCATTAAATTTATGTCGGTGGGTACTTATGCAGGAAAAAATGAGCTTTATTGTCTGCTTCGTATCGGCAAGTCGGAATGAAACTATTTTCACTTTAACGAGAATTGCAAAGAGGAAGCTTACCGCGAAAAAATAGAAAGATCAAAGACAAAAACGGCTACTCAAAGCTAAGATGGGTAAAAATTTTCGATCGAAACGAAGCATTTAACATTATCCTTTTAGCTTATTCTGGAGTAAAAATGACAAATTTGGTATTAAATAGCAGGAGATGAAAATCGTAATTTTATAGCACTGCTGAAAGTAAAGCCAAAAGACAAAAATAGGAATCCTTGAAGTAGAGTTTTAGGGTGCGTCTCATACCCAAAGGATGGCGGTAGCGGCTAAATGGAAGCCAAGTAGTAAAGCTTTTGCCTGCAGCATGAATTAAATTTGCGCGAGGAGTAAGGGATGATAAATCCATAACAATCTAAAAATCAAAAAACGCGGTACGATTTTAAGATCAGCATCGACAACGCATCTACTTTTGAGCTACTTTGCGAAGCTTACGAGATGAAAAAGAGCGGTATAATAGATCTTATCATGGAGAATTTTACCAAAGGCAACCTCAAACTAAAGCACCACATTCAAAGCATCACCGAGCAAAAACGCGCATTAAAAGCAAAATGTGAAAGCGAACTATCGCTTTTTACAAAATCGGACGACAAATGTTAAATTTATACCGTTATTTTAGCGAACAGAGACCAAAATTTCAATTTTTACGTCGACTCCGAGAGCAGCGGTGTGCTTTAGATGGTTGCAGGAGTGAAGCTGCCGTTCGCAGTTCCTGCTTTACTCGGGCAAGGAGTTAAAATGGACGTGACGACTAAAGAGCTAAGCGATATTTTATCTCTTACTCAGCGGCGTATCCAAGATCTGGAAAACGAGGGCGTGATAACCAAGATCGGGCGCAATAAATGGGATCTAAAGGAGTGCGTCCAAAGCTATATCGAGTATAAAATAGCAAACGCTACGAGCACCTACGGGCTAACCGAAGCTAGGGCGCAGAAGGAATTTGCTGACGCTGAGATAAAAAAGCTGATTTTGGCCGAGAAAAAGGGCGAAGTAGTGCCGATTTTCAAGCTTGAAAAAGATCTTAGCGATATTAGCCTCGACATTATCAAATAGGCTTGATAATCTCCCTAATAAAATAAAAATGCGCGTAAATTTAAGCGACGAAACGCAAAGCGCGCTAAACTATGAAATAGAAGAGACGCTAAAAGAGCTCAAAGAGTCTAAAATTTATAGACAATACGCTTAAAAGGCTAAATTTAAAGCCCTGCTAGTTTTAAATTCGCTGCATCGGTTAGAAATTTAGAGCGATTTGAGCTTACCTTATCGATCGCCTCAAGCAGCGATTTAGGTAAATTTACGTTTACGCGCACGCGTTTTTCCTCGCTTATCGGCTCCGGAATCATCGCACCGCTTTCGATCAAAGTTTCTAAGGCTGCTCTAAAAGCTACTTCAAGCTCATCCAAGGCTTCATTTTTACTCTCGCCGTCACCGTAAAAAAATGCTACGCCGTTAAATTCAGGCATAAACGCGCCCCATCCCCCGCCTTCACTTTGCGGGATTTTTTTTAATTCTATTTTATACGGTAAATTTAAGTAATAATCTAGATCTTTTTTCATTTTACTCTCCTTTGGTAGCTTTTAAAACCGCTTTTACATAAAAAATTTTCATAGGTTTATGATACGGTAGAGTGATTAGCAACTTGCCGTTTGAAAAACTATGATGAGATCCTTTGATGCTTTTTAACTCAAATCCGCTATCTAGCAAAAGTTTTTCCAGTATCTCAAATCTTACGTTTGTCGGATTATTTTCAAGCTCTTTTAATAACTTATCTTTTTTGCTCATTTTTTAAACCTTGTATTGTGTATTATACACAAGTATTATTAAAAATCCCTTGTATAAGCCAAAAAGACGTTTTGATAATATGGCGTTCATGCGAAATCAGCAATGCGACCTAAGTGGAGTAGAGTAGTGGGTCTAGCGTGCAATGAAGTAGTAAACTAGAGAAATGAGAAGCTCTCTATACCGTCGTTGATTAGTAGCTGGATAAAAACTATGAGAGCATGAGTGATCGGGTGTTTAGGATATAAAAAACAATCAAGCTTTAAATACTTTTAAAAGGCAGCTTTAAGGAAATTTACGTTAGAAATCAAAGTAAAAATCGTAGTTTTACGCTTACATTAATCTGAAAAACAGTTTTACAACGCTTCTGTCTTCAAAAAAACGGATAGACATACATCTCAAGCAGCCTCTTATCTCTGTTTATGGTGTTTGGCTCTACACTAGTGGCTTTTGTTAAAATTAGCCTGCTCGTTTATCTCGCTCCCATGTTTGACGTCGATGCTGTCTCTTACCTTTTGCTCCAGCTTAAATCTCTCCTTGGGCGCCATGGCCAAACTAAATTCAGGGAAGTCTCCTAAATTTAGCCTTTTGATTTTATTGTCGGCCGGGCTTCGTAATTTGCGAAAAGCGACGAAATAGGTTTTTATGAGCTTGTATGGTGAGTGAATTTAGTGAGTTTTTTTGTCGTAACGGCTCAGTAAGTGACGGTAGCGCTTATAAAGATTGGTCAGAATACGATGTTTTGAAACATTTTTCCATAAATCTGGTTACCCTGAAAGGATTCGAACCTCTGTTAGCTGATCCAGAGTCAGCAGTTCTACCACTAAACTACAGGGTAACGATAGGCGAAATTATAGCGAGCGAAATTTAAATCAGCTTTAATTATCTCAAATTTTGAGGATAAAATCGTAAAAAATAATCAAAGCGCGATAAAATGAGCTTGCAATCGTCGCTGGCAGCACTGCAAAAATATTCGAGAGTAAAGGCGGAAGTTCTTGCGGTCAAAATTCGGAAGCAAATTTAACCGCATTAAAAAACTTTTCCGAATTTAATACGATAAAATCGCCGCATAAATTTGACCGGATTTAAATTCGCAAAATTTAAACGCCAAATTTGACTACAGAACAAAAACTAGGCCAAATTTACTTCCAAATTTTCCTACAGCACCGCGTTTTCGTAAATTTCACAGCCCGAATTTTTCAAGATGCTCTAAAAACTTTTCGGGCGAGTAAAAGCCGATGAGCCGTGCGTTTTTTAGCTCATCTTGCATGTGGCTACCTGCGCGAAAAAATAGGATCGCAGGCGGTCCGATGAGTCCGAATTTTTTCATTATCTGCGCGTCGTCACTGCTGTTTTTTGTTACGTCCACTCGCAAAAGAGTGAAATTTTCCAGTTTTTTTAGCACGGCTTCGTCTTTAAAAGTGATCTCGTCAAGCTCGTTACAGCTAGCGCACCAAGTCGCATAAAAATCGATCAGTACGAGCTTAGACGAGCTTTTTACTGCATTTTCTAGCTCGGTCAAATTTGAGACGGCGATAAAATTCGGTTCATTTTTGCTCAAATTTACGCCTGCACCGCCTGCATTTTTAAAACCTTCAAGCGGATTTAGCGCCGATTTAGCGCCCGAAAACGAGCCCGCGATCAGCAAGACGGAGTAGATAAAGGCTAGTAGCGCCGTGCCTTTTAGTAGTTTTTTGCCGCCGCTTTGCTCGCTACTTGTCGCATCAAAAGCTCCGAAAAATACGCTAGCAAACACGCCGATAATGCCGTAAAGCAGTAGCTCCGCCATAGCTCCCAGTACGCGCGCGCTCAGCCAAACCGCCATTATCAGCATGATAAAGCCAAAAATCGTCTTGATTTTGTCCATCCAGGCGCCCGGCCGCGGTAAAATTTTACCCGAGCTTGCTCCGATCAGCAGTAGCGGCACGCCCATACCAACCCCCATCGTAAAGAGCGCAAGCCCGCCAAACAGCGCGTTTCCGCTCTGCGCTATGTAAAGCAGTGCGCCCGCAAGAGGCGCTGCCACGCATGGGCTAGCGATGAGCGCGGATAAAAATCCCATCGCAAAAACACCGATTATGCCGCCCTTGCTTTGAGCTTTTTTGCTAAGCGCGTTTTGCATAGCAAGGGGCATCTGAAGCTCGTAAAGTCCGAACATCGAAAGCGCGAGTGCAACGAAAACGAGGCTAAAGCCGATCAGTACGGCTGGGGTTTGTAGCACGCTTTGTACGCCCGAGCCAAAAACGCTAGCCGCCACGCCTGCTACCGCGTAGGCACAGGCCATCGCAAAAACGTAGACGACAGAGAGAAAAAAGCCGCTAGTAGCGCGCGAGCTTTTGCTTTTGATGTTTTTAGCGTGCGGGTTACCGCTATCAAATTTGACCGAGTTTTCGTCCGACGCGCTTAAATTTACGGCGCCGTTTTTGTCACCGTGCGCGCTGCTAGCTTGCTTTGAGACGATGATAGAGGATAGGATCGGGATCATCGGAAATATGCAAGGCGTGAGCGATAGCAGCAACCCGTAGCCAAAAAACGTGGCGAGCGAGAGGAGGAAATTTGCGCTGCTAAGGCTTGCGGCGATGGAGTCTTGCTCGGAGAGCGGGGCTTGCGAGCTTGCAAAATCAGGCTCGGCGGCCTCTATAATCTGCGCGACGGAGTAGCCGCCAAGCCCCTTTTTGACGCTAAATTTGAGCACTTGCGGTTGGTAGCAGATGCCGTCTTTGGCGCAACCTTGGTATTCGAGCTTTAGAGTGAAATTTTCGCCGCCGCCAAGCCCTTTTAGCAAATTTATCGGCACGAAAAGGCTAAATTTATCCGTATAAACTTCGCGTTCGTCGTAAATTTCGCCTTTTGGGAAGTTTAGATGCGAGTTTAAATTTTTATCACCCAGGCTCGCTGCTAGGCTGTCTTTATAGACGTGGATATTTGGCGCGGGGGCAAATCTAAACTCGACATTTTGTTCGTCGGCATGCGTGGTGAGACCGAAGGCTTCTTTAACCGAAAGCGGTTCGGCAAACATAGCGCAGCAAGTCAGAATCGCCGCAAAAATCATCCTAAAAATCATAATATTCCTTGAAATTTTTGTCGCATTTTACACAAGCTCCCATAAAGTCAGCGTTAAATGTAAAATTAAGAGGCGTATTTTAGCTAAAATTTAATCATTTGATAGTAACATTTTAAAAATACCCAAAGGAGGTTTAGAGTGAGTAAAAACGGCACGGATAGCGTGAAATTCGACTACGAGCACGAGCTTAGAAAGCTGCAAATCGAGCTTTTAAAATTTCAAAATCACGTAAAAGAGCAGGGTCTACGCGTACTCATCATCATCGAGGGGCGCGACGCGGCGGGCAAGGGCGGCTCGATAAAGCGCCTAACCGAGCATCTAAATCCGCGCGGATGCCGCATCGTGGCGCTTGAAAAGCCAAGCGACGTCGAGCGCTCGCAGTGGTATTTCCAGCGTTACGTCGCGCATTTACCGAGTGCCGGCGAGATCGTGATCTTTGACCGCTCGTGGTACAACCGCGCTGGCGTGGAGCCCGTGATGGGCTTTTGCACACAGGAGGAACACAAGGAGTTTTTGCGCGAAGTGCCTAAATTTGAAGAGATGATCAAAAACTCGGGCATTATTTTCTTTAAATTTTACCTCTCGGTTTCAAAAGAGGAGCAAAAAAAGCGCTTCAAAGAGCGCCTCACCGATCCGCTCAAGCAGTTTAAAATCTCCCCAGTGGATGAAAAAAGCCAGGAGCTCTGGGATCAGTACACTATCGCCAAATACTCGATGCTGCTAGCCTCAAATACGCCGTTTTGTCCGTGGACGATCATCGTCTCAGATAGCAAAAAGCAGGCTCGCATAAACCTTTTTAGATACATCCTAGCAAATGTCGATTACCCGAAAAAAATAGACGCCAAAAACTTTGAGTGCGACAAAGGTATCGTAAGGAGCGGCGAGGAGGAGATCCGCCAGATGGAGGCAAATCTCAAAAACGAGAAGCTATCTAAGATGAACGGATAGGGCAAGTTTGGGTCAAATTTGACGCGCGGCGCGGCAAACGGTCTCGCGAGAATTTGCCTAAATGTGTCAAATTTGACTCGGCTGTTAAATTTATACTCAGGCGGCCAAACCCGCGCCTTTTTGATACGAACGGCAGTAGAATCAGCGCTTGTCCGTTTTATAAAAATAAACTTGCAAACGGCTATCGCAAATTCAATAAAGCCGGTCAGAGCTAAATTTAACTCAAATTTGCCAAATTCATCGCCACAGGGCATATCAAATTTAAACCACGCAGAGCCGTTATCAGCGCATCTTGCAGTCAAATTTAAACATCCTCCACGTCATCCACGCCGTACCATGCGCCAACTAGCAGAGCCTGAGCCGTCGCTGTTATCAAGATATTAGCCCAGTGGAGCGCGCTGCCGATTTGCACTTTTGCAAAAACCGCGATGTAGCCGGATAAAACCGAGAGTATAAATATGTAGGCATAAATTTTAAACAGCGGATTTTGCGTGACGCGCGCCAACCTAAAATTTAAAATCGTCCAAGAAATCGCCGACAAAGTAAATAATGTAAAAAATATAAGCATAAACTCGGCGCTATAAAATCTTTCCTTAAAATATGCCGTCGCCACCATAACAATCCAAAAAATCCAACTCGCATGAAACGGCCGTACGAGATTTATCTGGCATAGAGGCTGAAGCGCTTTAAAAGCCGCATAAAAACAAACGATTGCGCCTATGGATACGAGTACCCAATGGTTTCTGTCCTGAAACTGCGGCGAAAAAACTACAATGTAAGACGACAAAATCGTAAGCGACATGCAAATAGCCGCTAAAAATCCTAAATTTCTTGCGTTGTTTATTGTTTGGGCTTTGTCTTCGGTCAAATTTTGCTCGTTTTCGTCCACTTTACTCCTCCTTTATCATAGTCCAGGCGTATAGATAAAACGCAGTCGGCAGCACGTATAGTATCGCGATGCTTAGCGCCGCGGCTAACATATACATACCTCCTCCAAAAAAGCCAAACATCGCTAGAGTTTTTATCGCTCCTCCGACGACGGCGCTAATGATAGCAAAAAATACGTAAGTCTTAAAAAGCTTATTATTCGTGATTTTGGCCAGAGCAAAATTTAGCTTAAACCAGAGTATAAAAAAATATATGCCGATACCGACTAATACGTAGCTAACGGCTTTGACGGCGCCCGGCGTTATCCCTTCTAGACTAAGCGCTAACGAGATAAAAATCGCTAGTACGACCGCGATTACGGCTTTTATGAAGATTTCATAGACATCGGTGTCATAGATATCGGCTAGTTTTTTAATCGCTAACCAAATATAAATAGTAGCCGTTAGCGTCGTTAAGTTGGTGATTACGCTATCTATTAGCTCTAAGTTTTGCAGTTGCTTTAAGGTATGGGGTTGCGTAAAGGCTTTGTAAACCGCTATCAAAAACGATGCAGCAAAATTGGCTAGCAAAAACCAGCATGATATTATGCCTTGTCTTTTTGCTTCTTTTAGGACTTTTTGTTTATATGATATTTCTTACACATTTTTCCTTTTGCTTAGATTTGTTTACTTTCTTGGGTTTTTAGCGGCATAAATTTAGGCTCTAGCTCCTCCGCGTTTACGCCTGTTTCGTTTAAATTTGCTTTACTTTCGTTGCTAAATTTACCCACGCTGATCCATGCCGCAAGCAAAATGCACGAGGCCGCAAGATCAAGGGACGCGGCTACGGGGGGTTTTAAATTTAGCTATGGGCAAGATTAGGCCGGGCCAGGCGGCCTCTAGCGCGTAGTATGCGGCATTTACGGCGACGTTTACGGCAAACGTCCATCCGTAGACGCGAAAAAGGATGCGGTTTAGCGCGCGGGATAGCTTAAAATTTACCGCGATCCACGAGATCGCTACGGCAAATGCGACTAGCGGAAGTAGGGCGTAAAATATGACGTCGAGAAAATTTTCGTCAAGGACGTAGAGCGCGATGAGGCATAAAATAGCCGTTAAAAAGCCGTTGTAGGCGTTATTAAAGAGGTTAAAAACGTTTGCGCCCGATAGGTCTTGGGCGTGGGCTAGGGCGTAGTTAAAAGATGTTAGCGCAAGCAGCCACGCAAAAATATGAATCAGCCAAAATATGTTCCAATCGCCCGCCAGGTAGCTAGCATTTGTCGCTAAAATGCAAACCGCGCCGATGATGCCTTGGGTTTTGGCTTCGCTAAATTTTATTTTCAACCTTGCTCCTTTGTCGCGCTCGGGTCGTTTTTGGCTTTAAATTTATAAATTTGCGACCCGTAAAATCAGAGAATATACATAAATTTGTTTTAAACGACTATTAAATTTAAGCTAAGCTCCGTAAAAAGGTGAAAACAGACCAAGGGTCATAAAAGCTCAGACTAAATTTAGACGCCGCCCTAAAATTTATAAATTTAAACGCCGCGAAAAAGGCAAAAATTTTTGTATGGGTTTAGGTTTGGGCTTGGTACGGCAAGCTCGTTATTTTAAACGGTTTTGGTATTTATTTACGTTTCTACGCCGTTTAAAAAAATTTAGAGCGATAAATCGCAAAAGCGCCTAGGTTGGCGAGCTAAAAAACGCTTGCGTGTCGCGTTTAGGGGGGGCTACGCTAAAAACGCAGACATTTTGGCTAGATAGGGCTAAATTTACGGCTCAAAGGACATTAGCAAAATTTGGATGTTTGTAAATTTGAAGGCGTTAAATTTGACGTATTTTAGGCTAAATTTAGCGGCAAATAACGCAAAAAATCAAAGGCTATAAACTCGCTCTAGCCTTTTACTTTAGTATATGCCGCGTCTTTGCGCTTCCTGAGCTTATTGGCTTGTTGTTAGGACAGTCCTCTTAACTGATTTTAGCTAGTTCTATTTGCGCCGTCTATGCCTTTTTGGCGATCTGTGTTAAATTTTCCATAACTCATTTTGATTCGGCGCTACATTTATAAATATCAAATCTAAGACTAAAATAAAAGATTAACAATATATAAATTTTAAAAATGAAACGTAATCCTACCGCGCCGAATTTTATCTACGTTAAATTTATAAGTGCGGTGCAGAAAGACAAACGCTACGTTAAAGCATAAGTAAGCAGCAGACTTAACCGCCGTAAAACAAAAGCTCGCTTAAGCACTACTTAAATCTTTTTTCTAAAATTTTAGAAAATTCCCAAGTCTTTCTAGCTTCGCTCAGTTCTTTTTTTTCGAGTTTTGCTACCATCATCTCCTCGTTTTTGCCTAGGCGTGAAACCACCTCGCCAAAGGGGCTAATAAGCATCGAATCGCCGTAAAAGCTCCACTGTTCGCCGCTTGCGGCCTTGTGGTTGCCGACTCGGTTTACGCGCAGGACGTAGACGTTGTTTGTAAAGGCGCGGGTTTTTAGCAGCTCCTCCCAGCGCGACTCGCTAAAAAACGTGCACGCGGTAGGAACTACTACGGCATCGACTTTCTTGCGCGCCATATACGCCCACGCCGCGCCAAAATGCGCCTCAAAGCCAAACATCACGCCGATTTTAAATTTTTCGTAGCTAAAGACGGGTAAATTTAGCTCGCCCTCGTCTTTGTTGGTAAAAAATTTCGCCTCGTTCCAGTGCGGGTAGGGCATCAAGATCTGCTGCTCGTAAAAGCGCGAGGACGCGGGGCTAAATCTCGCCGCGACCTTTACAAAGCCTTTGCCTTTGGGTAGTACGAGCGGGGCTAGGATTTCTAGATTGTATTTTTGCGCCATCGCGGCAAGCGCATGCTTTTTGCGCTCGCTTTGCTCCTTGATGAGGCTTTTTGGCATGAGCTCAAGCTCTTTAAAAAAGCTATTTAGCACGTATTCTCCGAGCACCACGAGCCTAGCGCCCTCATCCGCGCAAATCCTAAAATAATAGTCTAACCGCGACTCGCTCATGGGCTGAGTCGGCAGCTGCAAGGCGCAAACGGCTGCGCTACTCATCGTCCGCGTCCTTTACGACTAGCTTTGCATTTTGCAGGATTTTGTCTGCTTCCTCGAGCAGCTTTTTGCCCTCTTTGTGTAGCTTGACGCTTTGCTCTAGGCTTAAATTTTCATCGCCGAGCTGTTTTAAAATTTCATTTGCTTTGGCGAGTTTACTCTCAAAATCCTCGCTTAAATTTTCACTCATCTAAAACCTTTTTTATGATTTTTTCAAATTTATCTACTTCGACCAAAAACGCGTCGTGACCGTAGTCGCTGTCTATCTCGTGGTAGTCGCACGCCTTGCCGATGCCGCGTAGCGTCTCGTGCATCTGCTGCATACAGCTTGGCGGAAACAGCATATCGCCGCTAAATGCTATAAGCGTAACTTTGGCGCAAACGGGCGAGAGAGCGTGCGCTAGGTCGTCGTAGTGGCGCGTGCAGTCAAAGATATTCATCATCTTTACTATATAAAGGTAGCTCAGCGGATCAAAGCGCTTGGGAAAACCGCGGCCGTTGTACTCCATATAGCGATCGACCTGAAACCGCCCCGTAAGCTCGTAAAGGCCGTCGGTCTCGACGTAGTTGCGGCCGAATTTGGAGTCCATGGAGCTAGGAGAAAGAAAGCTGATGTGCCCCGCCATGCGTCCTAGCGCCATGCCGGTTAGCCCCTGCGCGGCGATGTCGTTTTCGTCGTACTGGCCGTCTTTGAAACCAGGATCGCGCAGGATGCCCTCGATCGCGATTTTGTTAAACGCGATCGCCCAGGCCTTGCATTGATAGGTGCTGGCTAAAATGATGACGTTTTTAGCAAAATTCGGAAACTCGATCGCAAAGCAAAGCGCTTGCATACCGCCTAGGCTACCGCCCGCGACCGCATGCGCTCGCTCGATACCTAAGTGCTTAAAAAGCCTCATCTGCGCTTTTACTACGTCGCTGATGGTTAGCACAGGAAAGCGCAAGCGATACTGCTTGCCCGTGCTTTTTTCGATACTGAGCGGATTTGTCGAGCCGAAATTTGAGCCGAGGATGTTTACGCAGATGACGAAAAATTTGCTCGTATCTATGCCCTTGCCCTCGCCCACTAGCGCGTCCCACCAGCCGAATTTCTGCTCGTTTTCGTATCTGCCCGCGGCGTGGTGGCTACCGGTTAGAGCGTGACATACGACTATGACGTTGCTTTTATCCTCGTTTAGCTCGCCGTATGTTTCGTAGGCTAGCTCAAATTCGGGTAAAATTCGGCCGCTCTCAAGATAAAGCGGCTCATTAAATTTTACCTTGCCGGTTTTTAAATTTAACACTAATTGACTTTGTAGTTAGGGGCTTCTTGCGTGATTACTACGTCGTGGACGTGGCTTTCTTTTAGTCCTGCGCTCGTGATCTCCACAAACTCGGCTCTTTCTTGAAAGTCCGCGATATCCTTTGCACCCACGTAACCCATCGAGCTTCGCAGGCCGCCCACCATCTGATGCACGACGTCTTTTATAGAGCCCGCATACGGCACGCGGCCTTCGATACCCTCGGGCACGAGCTTATCTTGCGCAGTGCCTTCTTGAAAATACCTATCGCTGCTGCCTTTGGTCATCGCGCCGATGCTACCCATGCCGCGGTAGGTTTTATACTGGCGTCCTTGAAAGGTTATCATCTCTCCGGGACTCTCGTCGCAGCCTGCTAAAAGGCTACCGACCATGATGCAGCTAGCGCCGGCGGCTAGGGCTTTAGCTAGGTCGCCGGAGTATTTTATACCGCCGTCTGCGATTACCGGGATGCCGTATTTTTTAGCTTGCGTAGCGCAGTCGTCGATGGCTGAAATTTGCGGTACGCCTACGCCCGCGACTATACGAGTGGTGCAGATGGAGCCGGGTCCTATGCCTACTTTTATACCGTCAGCGCCGGCCTGCGCTAGGTCTTTAACGGCGGCTGGGTTCGCGATGTTGCCGACTACGACGTCTACGTTTAAATTCGACTTGACCCATTTTAGAGTGTCGATGATGCCTTTTGAGTGTCCGTGCGCGGAGTCGATAACGATGACGTCTACGCCCGCTTCGGTAAGAGCGCGAGCTCTCTCGAAGTGTCCTACTCCGATGGCTGCGGCGGCTCTTAGACGGCCTAGCTTATCTTTGTTGGCGTTTGGATACTCTTTTCGCTTTTTTAGGTCTTTTATGGTTATAAGACCCTCTAAGCGGCCGTCCTTATCGATGATAGGGAGCTTTTCTACGCGGTTTGAGTGGAAAATTTTCTCCGCTTCGTCTAACGTGCAGCCTTTTGGAGCCGTGATGAGCGGGGCTTTAGTCATCCTATCTTTTACCGGAGTGCCTCTGTTTGTCTCAAAGCGCAAATCGCGGTTGGTAAGAATGCCGATTAAAATTTTATTCTCATCCACGACCGGAACGCCCGAGATATGAAGGTCGGCCATGAGATCAAGCGCCTCGCCTACGGTAGCGTCGGGGCTAACGGAGATCGGATCGAAGATCACGCCGCTCTCGCTTTTTTTGACGCGGCGTACTTCGTGCACCTGCGATGCGACGTCCATATTTTTGTGTATGACGCCAAGGCCTCCTAGACGCGCCATCATGATAGCTGCTCTATGCTCAGTTACCGTATCCATCGCGGCTGAGACGAGAGGGATGTTTAGTGAGACGTTTTTACTAAACATTGTTTTTATATCGACCTCTTTAGGCAAAATTTCAGAATACTGAGGCACCAAAAGAACATCCTCGAAGGTCAAAGCTCGCTTAATTATCTTCATCTTTTATCCTTTTATTAAATTTTCAAGGCTAAGAGCGCCCTCTAGTAGCGTTTTTTCATCCCACGCTTTGGCAATGAGTTGAGCTGAGACGTTTAGTCCGTCTGCGTCTTTGCCTACGGGAACCGAGATGGCGGGTAAGCCGGCTAAATTTACGCTGATCGTGTAAATATCCGATAAATAGGCCTCTAGCGGATCTTTTAGATCGCCGAATTTATACGCCGTACGAGGGGCGACGGGCATAAAAATGAGGTCGCATTCGCTCAAAATCCGCTCGTATTTAGCTTTAGCGTAGGCTCGAGCTTTTTGCGCTTTGATGTAATACGCGTCGTAATAGCCGCTGCTAAGCACGAAAGTACCTAGCAGGATTCGTCTTTTTACCTCTTCGCCAAAGCCCTCCGAGCGCGAATTTACGTAAAGTTCTTTTAAATTTTTAGCCTCTGCCCTGCGTCCGTATCTCACTCCGTCGTAGCGGCTGAGATTTGCGCTGGCTTCAGCGGTGGCGATGATGTAGTAAGTTGCGATGTCGCATTTTGAATTTTCTAAATTTTTATAGATTATTTTATGACCTGCGGATTTTAAAATATCGACCGCTTTTAAAAGCGCTTTTTTAGTCTCCTCTGAGGCCTCGTTTACGTAGTTTTCGATTACGCAGATCGTGAGCTTTTTGTTTGAGTCTAGCTTATCTGCGATGCTCTCAAATTTTATATCCGCGCTCGTGCTGTCTTTATCGTCGTGGCCGGCGATGATGTCGTATAGGATCGCGGCGTCTTCTACGTTTTGCGTTATAGGGCCGATTTGATCGAGCGAGCTGGAGTAAGCGCCAAGACCGTAGCGGCTAACGCGCCCGTAGGTGGGCTTTAGTCCGACGCAGCCGCAAAATGCCGCAGGCTGGCGTATCGAGCCGCCCGTATCGCTGCCTAGGGCGGCAACCGCTAGCCCCGCCGCTACCGCAGCCGCCGAGCCGCCCGAGCTGCCGCCCGGTACTCTTTCTCGGTTTAGGGGATTTAGCGTTTTGCCGTAGTAGCTACTTTCGGTCGTACTTCCCATGGCAAATTCGTCCATATTCGTGCGGCCAAACGGCGCTAAGCCCGCCGCTAGCAGCTTTTCGACGACGGTCGCGTTATAAGGCGCGACGTATCCTTGCAAAATTTTAGACGCGCACGTGACGCTCCAGCCTTTTACCTGGATGTTGTCTTTGATAGCGATCGGCACGCCCGCGCCCAGTTTGCCAAGCGGCAAATTTGCCAGCTGCTCGACGTAAGCGCCGAGTTCTTTGTCTGCGAAAATTTTCTTTTCTAGCTCGTTTCTAAGCTCGGCTACTTCGCCCGCGCTTAGCTTTAGAGCTTGCTTTAAAGTTATCATTTTTTATCCTTAAATTTATTTACCGCTACGATGCCTACGGCCGTAACCGCGAGTATCGCCGCGATGGTCGCCGCTACGAAGCTAAAGCTAACCGGCTCAGAGAGCATTTAGCGCCTTTTCGCATCTAGGGCAGGTTTCGCCGTCGTGCTTAGCGGTAAATTTCCAGCATCTCGGGCATTTGAAGCGTTTTGATAAAACAAGCTTAAATTTATCGTTTCCGACGTCAAATTCGGCTAAGCCGTCGCTGCCGTCTAGGCTTTGGACGTCGCTAACCATATACCAGTCGCTGATTTCGTTTATATCTTCGCTCAGAATCAAATTTGAGCTGGTTTGCAGTACGAGTTCTAGGGTCGATTTTATCTTTTTATCTTTTTTGAGTACGTCGATTAGCTCGAAAAACTTCTCGCGGCTAGCCACTAGCAGCTCGTCATCCACGTTAAACTCAAAATCTAGCGGTGCGTACTCTAGATCAAAGGCGTCGGTTGCACCGTTTTTTATGATCTTAGGCGCATAGTCCATCGCTTCATCCACGGTGTAGGTTAGCGTCGGAGCGATGAGCGGTAGGAGCGCTCTGGTGATTAGCGCCATGGCGCTTTGAGCCGAGCGGCGCGTATCGCTGTCTTTGGCGTCGCAGTATAGGCGGTCTTTGCAGATATCAAGATATATGCCGCTTAAATCCGCGCTTAAGAAATTCATCAGCAGGCTAAAGCCCTTTGAAAAGTCGTAATTTCTAAACGCCGTTTCAGCCTCGTCGAATGCTTTTTTCGCGCGGCTTAGTATCCAGCGGTCTAAGATGTTGAAATTTGACGTTTCGATATCTTCTAGATCGTTTACGTTGGCTAGTAGAAATCTTATCGTATTGCGTATTTTTCGGTATTGTTCGCTTACTTGTTTTAGGATATTTTCGCTGATTTTTAGGTCGCTGGAGTAGTCGCTAAGCGCAACCCAAAGGCGTAAAATTTCCACGCCGTAGGTTTTAGCGACGTCCGCCGGAGCTACGACGTTGCCCTTGCTTTTACTCATCTTTTGACCGTTTTCATCGACTGTAAAGCCGTGCGTGAGCACGTTTCTATACGGCGCTCTTCCTTGCGCGGCGCAGCTTAGCAGTAGCGAGCTTTGAAACCAGCCTCTGTGCTGATCGCTTCCCTCTAGGTACATATCCGCAGGATAGCTGCCCGCATCGTAGTCGCCGCTTTTTAGCACCGCAGCCCACGTCGAGCCGCTGTCAAACCAGACGTCGAGGATGTCCATAACTTTTTCTAAATTTTGCGGATCGTATTTGCAGTTTGCAGGCAAGAGATCCTTTATCTCGCTATCCCACCACGCATCCGCGCCTTTTTGCTCAAATATCGCCGCGACGTTATCTAAAATTTCATCGTCAAATATCGGCTCTTTTGTATCCTTGCGTCTAAAAAACGCTATCGGCACGCCCCAGTCGCGTTGGCGCGAGATGCACCAGTCGGGACGATTTTCTATCATTGAGCCTATCCTTTTTACGCCGCTTGCAGGGTAAAATTTGACGTTTTCTAGCTCTTTTAGCGCGACTTCTCGTAGCGTTTTGCCCTCGATTTTAGGCTCGTCCATCGCGATAAACCACTGCTTGGTAGCGCGGTAGATAACGGGCTTATGCGTCCTCCAGCAAAACGGATACGAGTGGACGAATTTACTAACTTTTAGCAAATTTGAGCCTAGAAGCTCTAAAATTTTCTCGTTGGCTTTAAAGATATGCATACCGATTAGCTCGTCTACTACGTCATCTGGGAATAACTTTTTCGCCTTTAGCGTCTCGTCGTATAGACCGCCTTCATCAACCGGCATGATGACTTCGATGCCGTATTTTAGGCTCACGTGGTAGTCGTCCTCGCCGTGACCGGGAGCTGTGTGAACCAGGCCCGTACCGCCGTCCATCGTGACGTGATCGCCTAGGATAAATAGCGATTTTCTACCGTTTAGCGGGTTTATCGCGTGCAGATTTTCAAGCTCGGCGGAGGCGAATTCTTTTAAAATTTCGCCCTTAGTTAGCCCTTCTTTTTCCAGTTCGCCAAGCATCTCTTTGGCAAATATCAAATTTTCAGACGTTAAAACGTAAATTTCATTTGGACTTAGCGAGATGGCTTGGTTTGCCGGCAGCGTCCAAGGCGTGGTCGTCCAGATGACCGCTCGAGCGTCTTTCGCGCCGATTTTTGCGGCGGCTTCTTCGCCTAGTTTAAACGCGACGTAGATGCTGTAGTCCTCTTTATCCTCGTACTCGACCTCGGCTTCTGCTAGAGCGCTTCTAGCCGCCCAGCTCCAGTACACCGGTTTGCTTCGCTCGACTAAAAGCCCGCGTTTGGCGACTTTGCAAAGCGTTTTGTAAATTTCTGCTTCAAATTTAAATTTCATCGTCAGATACGGGTCGTCCCAGTCGCTAGCGACGCCTAGCTGTTTAAAGCTCTCCTTTTGCACGCCGATAAATTCTCTGGCGTGCTCGCGGCAAAGCTCGCGGATTTGCGTTTTGCTGAGACTTTTTTTCTTCTCGCCCAGTTTTACCTCGACTTGCTGCTCGATCGGTAGCCCGTGGCAGTCCCAGCCAGGCGTAAATCTCACGTTTTCGCCGAAGAAATAGTGCGTTTTTAAGATAATGTCTTTTAGGGTTTTGTTTAGCGCGTGTCCGATGTGGATGTTGCCGTTGGCGTAGGGAGGGCCGTCGTGCAGAGTGAAGCTTTTAGCCGCTTTTTGCCTTTTAGCTTTCATTTTTTCGTAGATTTTTCTATCGTCAAACCACGATTTTAAGCGTTTGGGTTCGTTTTCCGGCAGGTTGCCGCGCATGGGAAATTCGGTGTTTGGAAGCAATAAAGTATCTTTGTAATCCATAGGTTCGCCTTGAAGTAAAAAATTGGTAGATTTTATCCAAACGGCGATTAAACGCTACTGAAAAAACGCTATTTTAAGCTAAATTTATGTAAGATATTTTTAGCTTTTAAAGGAGAAAACAGTGAAAAACGCACTACTGATCATCGGCGAAGATATCGGCGTAAACGCGCCTTTTTTAGATTATATTATTTGCGCTTACAAGCGGCATTTCGGCGAGTTGGGCGAGTTTAGGTTTGTTAGTCGCAGCGACAAGGAACTGCCGTTTATCATCGAGCATCTTTGCGCGCGCTCGGACGGTCTTTGTATATTTGCGTCAAGTAAAAACTACTCCGTCGCGGCTAAAATTTTAGCTACGCTTAGCGGCGACGTTTTGGAGCTAAAATCCCCTCAGATGCTAGCTCCCAGTAGAGCGGAAATCTTTAGCGATGAGAGCTTTTTAGTAAGACTAGACCAAACATACGTAAATTTAATAAAAGCCGACGCAAATCAAAAATTGCCCGCCATAGAGATCAAAACGCAGCGCGATTTCGGATATTTTCACTTGGTAGACTTTGACGAGGAGAGCGCGAAAATCCTGCTCGAACCGCTAGCTAAAACATACGAAGTGCAGATTTATTCGTCTCAAATTTTATCAAATTTGGCGTTAATCAGAGTAGAAGCGAATAAATTCGGTCAAATCGGCGGCTTTATAAACGGCGCGAAAAATCTCTTTTCGGGCAAATTTTTTGAAGGCGAAGACATCGCGGCTCACGTAGCGCGTATACTTACGTCAAGCGGGCTGAAGCTTACCTTTGCTGAGTCTTGCACTGCGGGACTTGCGGCGGCAAAATTCGGCGCTTTTGCCGGAGTTTCGGCGGCATTTAACGGCTCGCTAGTGACCTACGCAAATAAGATGAAGCGCGACTGGCTGGGCGTTAGCGATGAAATTTTGCAAACCTACGGCGCGGTGAGCGAGCAGTGCGTGATGGCGATGCTAAAAGGCGCTCTAAAGGCGAGCGAATCGGACTTCTCTCTAGCTATCAGCGGTATCGCGGGGCCTGAGGGCGGTAGCGAGGCAAAGCCCGTGGGGACGGTATTTGTAGGAGCTTACGCAAAGGACGGCGAGTGTATCATCGAAAGGCTAAATTTAAACGGAGACCGCAACTATATAAGAGAGCAAAGCGCGCTGGCTGCGTATGTTTGCCTACTAAAGCTAAAGCCGAGGCTGTTTTTAGCGTAAATTTGGTCAAATTTGGTGAAATTTACGCTCGCTAAAATTTAAAGCAGATGCGTTTTGTTGTATTAAATTTGCAAAAAACGGCAGTAAGTTTAAAATTTGCCGCCGTCTTGCGCGAGAGTAGAGTGTAAAACAGCTACGCTAGACTTAAAATTTAGCGCATTTAAGTCTAGCGGATAAAGTAAATTTGCGGATTATTTTTGATACGGCGCAGTTTCGTAGCCTTGATTTATTAGGCTGCTCATGCCGCCGTCAAGATTTATTATATTTAGCTCCGGCGAATCTATCGCCATAGCCGCCGCAGCGCTTCTACGCCCGCTCCTGCAAATTAGCGCGACGGGCTTTTTTAGATCGAGATTGGCTTTTAGTTCGTTTAAAAAGCTATCTTTGTCGGCGGGGTTAAAAGTGATGGTCTTTGCGCCTTTTATCACGCCCGTTTCCGCCCATTCAGAAGGCGTTCTGATATCCACGATTTGCTTGTAGTTTTTTATCGCCTCGGGACTAACTTGCACCGTAGTAATTTCAGCAAAAGCCATCGCTGCAGCCGCTCCTAAAAGTATAAATTTTCTCATTTTTTCTCCTTAAATTTTGTAGCGCAAATATTAGCACCGAATTTTAAACATTTTGTCATTCTAAAGTCACTCCTAAATTTTTTATGAGCTAAGACGACGCAATCTCAAATTTACGTCAATGAAAAAAATAAAACATAAATTTGCGCTTTTTTGTTTTAATCGCCGCTTTATCCAAGGCATAGTTTTAGCAAAACCTCTTTTAAAACGCAGCCATAGCGATTTTTGTCGATTGTAAAATTATAAATTCTCCGGTTTTGCCGTATCTAGAGCTGCATTTTTGCCTCGCTCGGCGACCGAGGCGCAGCGATGCGAGCTTTTATGCCTGAGCGGTCTACTAAATTTTACTTCTAACGGTGGTTATCGTAGCTGCCTTAGCATCAAGCCGATAAAAACGCGCGACCGTCGAAGAAATATAAAATCTCTAAGCCAAAAGGCAAAACTTTTTGATTAAATTTTGGGCGCCCGAGCGCAGGGAGCGGCCTTTCGCTAGATAAAAGCCCACATTAGTTAAGCAATTTCGCTAGTAAACGTGCTAAAAAACAAGCTGAAATTAACGATAGCATCAAACGGTTTTGGGTTAAATTTAGGCTTTTGCGGAGTTAAATTTAAAGTCGTCGCTAGTTTAAATTTACGGATTTACGATAAATTTAAATTTAGCTTTGCTTAAATTTAAATGGGCTTAGCATAGTCGCGCGATTTTTCGCTTTTGTCGTCTAAATTTGCTCGAAACGCGAATTTGACGGGACCCACTTAGTCTTGATTGCGATTTTCGACGTGATCTACCCTCGACCAGGCAAGCACGTAGATAAACCCTAGCGCTAGGTAGATGCCAAGCACCGCAAGCTCGATAGGATAAGGGTCGCGCAGGGCTTTGGTAAGCAAAAACTTTAGCGCCGCGGCGATAAACGTCCCTACGATGCAAAGCACCGCGTAACCTGAAAATAGGGCGTTTTGCGTGACGGCGCCGAGTTTAAAATTTATCTTTATCCAAAGCAAAAACGCAAGCACGGCCGTGCCGCAAATGACGAAAAATAGGACCTTGTGCGTGCTAGCGGGGGCATAATTTGCGCTAAAGCTTAGCAAAATCATCGCGCTACTAACCGCGATAAAAATGCGGTAAAGCTTAAACACGCCTCCGCCTGCAAGTTTGTTTACCTTTGATATCGCGCCGTAAAGGCAGATGACGGAGACGAACAACATCGCTACGCGCGCACTCGTTGCGATATCAAAGAGGCTTTTTGGTAAAACCATCTCTTGCGAAAGTAAATTTAAAATAACTAAAATCCCGGACGTCATGCCTAGCGCTTTTGCCGTGTTTAGAGGCTTCATAAAGCTCGTTTGCATCTTTTTCCTTTATAAATTTTTGGGATATTTTATCTAAATATATTTAGAACTAACATTAAATTTATCTCTTTTTGGTTCGGCGCGACAATGCGCGTGTAAATTTAAATAAATACTAGCTTAAATTTATAGGATAATATTAGTATCTTTTCTTAAGTTTATTAATAAAAAATGGTCTCAATGATAAAATAAAACGAAAATATCTTACAAATTTTTGATATTTGAAAGTCTATATAGCTATTTTAGCTTAAGACCGATTTAATATCAAAATTTATGCATATCCGCGTTTTTTCGGACATAACTAGCGCTTTTAGTATAAAATAAAGCTTAAAAAAATGATAAATTCGTAATAAAAAAATAAATAAAAAATTAAAATCTTAATTTAAAAATCAGTTTAATTGCGCTATAGTTTCATTATTCAATTTCATCACAAGGAGAACCGATATGGGAACCAGAAGAGAACACGACTTCATAGGCGAGCTAGAGATAGCCGACGACGTATATTACGGAGTGCAAACGTTTAGGGCGCTTGAGAATTTCCACATGAGCGGACGACCGCTTAAAGATTATCCGTATTTCGTTAAGGCATTTGCTCAAATCAAAAAGGCTGCGGCCTTAGCCAACAAAGAAGTCGGAGTTCTAGACGCGCAAAAAGCCGACGCCATCGCAAAAGCGTGCGACGAGCTGATCGCGGGTAAATATTTAGATCAATTCGTAGTAGATATGATCCAAGGCGGTGCGGGAACTAGCACCAATATGAATGCGAACGAAGTTATAACAAACGTCGCGCTTGAGAGCCTAGGACACAAAAAAGGCGAGTATCAGTATCTGCATCCAAACGACCATACGAATTTAGGCCAAAGCACCAACGACACTTATCCAAGCTCGATCAAAGTCGCTACATACGCTAAACTAACCGATCTTTTAAAGGCTATGGAGCTACTTAAAAACGAGCTGGAAGCCAAGGCAAAAGACTTTAAAGATATCATCAAAATGGGTAGAACCGAGCTAGAGGACGCTGTTCCTACTACGCTTGGCAACACGTTTAACGCATTTGCAAGCTACATCAAAAGCGATATCGAAAAAATCACCGCCGCAAGAGAGTCTATGGCTGTGCTAAACATGGGCGCAACCGCGATCGGAACGGGCATCAACTGCCATCCTGATTACAAAGCAGCTGTTCATAAAATTTTGAGCCAAATCACAGGCGTAAACTTTAAACCTGCCGATGATTTTATCGCGGCTACGCAAGATACCGCAGATTTCGTTCACGTTAGCGGCGCGCTAAAAACTGCTGCCGTTAGATTAAGCAAGATCGCAAACGATTTAAGACTAATGAACTCAGGCCCAAGATGCGGTCTTGGCGAGATAAATCTACCACAAATGCAACCAGGTAGCTCAATTATGCCTGGTAAAGTAAATCCGGTCATCGCAGAGGTCGTAGGCGAGGCGTGCTACGAGGTAATCGGCAACGACGTAACCATCATGCTTTGCAGCGAGAGAGGCGAATTTGAGCTAAACGCGTTTGAGCCAGGTATCGCTTACGCGCTATTTAACTCTATCTTTATCCTTGAAAATGCGATGAAAACCCTAGCCGAAAAAGCCGTTAGAAAACTAACCGCAAATCCTGAGGCATGCCTAAAATCAGTACTCGGCTCAGTCGGTATCGTAACTGCGTTTAACCCGTACATCGGCTACGAAAAGTCCGCAAGCATCGCTAAAGAAGCGTTGCAAACCGGCAAAGCCGTAGGCGATATCTGCTTGGAGAGAGGCTACCTCAAAAAAGAGGAAATCGACAAAATCTTAGAGCCTAAAAATATGCTAAACCCTCATATGGGTAAATAAATTTAGGCATTCGCGCGCCGAGAGAGCGATCTTTCGGCGTTTTTAAATTTATAAGTTAAATTTACTTAAAGGAGTTTTTCTATGGATATTATGCTGATTTTGCAGTTCATAGTCCTACTTGGAGGCATCTACCTAGGCGTTAAGCTGGGCGGTATGGGTATCGGTTACGCCGGTGGCGTAGGCGTTATTGTTTTGACGCTCGTCTTGGGAATGAAAACGGAGATGAAACATATCCCAACCGACGTTATTTTAATTATCGCATCGGTTATCTCTGCGATTTCCGCTATGCAAGTTGCGGGCGGCCTTGATTGGCTTGTTCAGCAAGCAGAGAAAATTTTGCGTAAAAACCCAAAGCAAATCAACTATTTAGCACCTATCGTTACATATTTGCTTACTATTTTTGCAGGCACCGGACACACGGCATTTTCTATGATACCTGTTATCGTAGACGTTGCAAAGGGGCAAAATATAAAACCTAGCGCGCCTCTTGCGCTTTCAGTGGTTTCGTCTCAGGTGGCCATTACCGCTAGCCCAGTAGCGGCAGCATTTGTCGCTATGACTGGCGTAATGGAAAAACTGGGTGTAAGCTATCCGATGTTACTTTTTATCTGTATTTCTACGACTTTTATAGCTATGCTGATTACTGCATTTATCGTAAATAAATTTTACGATCTAGACCTCTCAAAAGATCCTATATACCAACAAAGATTAGCCCAGGGTTTGGTTTCCGATGTCAAAGGCGAATCGGGACATAAAGAGTTACCGCTGTATGCGAAACGTTCAGTAGCAATCTTTGCTATAGGAGTTCTTGCGGTAGTGTTCTACGCTCTTGCTATTTCTAAAAATGTCGGCATCATAAAACCAAGCTATGTCGTAGGATATGAAAAAGTCTATGAAGCTAAAGCCCCTGAAAAATTTCAGCAAATCGCTTCAATGCCCAATGTTAAAGTTAGCATAGACGATGCTACGGGTGCAAAATACGTTGAAGATAAAGAAAAGCCAAGCAAGGTTTTAACTCTCGATAGAGATGGCGCTATTATGACATTTATGCTTACTATCGGATTTCTTATCGTCGTACTTTGCAAGGTGGATACTAGCAAGCTTCTTTCGACCAGTACTTTCCAAAGCGGTATGAACGCATGCATCTGCGTCCTGGGTATAGCATGGCTGGGTACCGTTTTTGTGCAAGGACACTTGGGGCAAATTACCGATATTGCAAAAAACGTCGTCGTTAAGTATCCTTTCGTACTCGCTATCGCTCTATATTTCCTAAGCTGCTTGCTATATTCGCAGGCTGCAACTACGAAGGTTATGATGCCTGCCGTTGCGGCTGCTATGGGCATGACCAGCCCTGAAAATGCACAAAATGCTTGGATATTGGTTGCTTCATTTGCCGCAGTTTCAGGACTATTCGTACTTCCTACGTATCCTACGACTTTGGGCGCTATCGCCATGGATGACACGGGTACTACTAGAGTCGGTAAATTTGTTATAAATCACAGCTTTATCGTTCCGGGAACCATCATGGTTGCACTTTCGGTTGCATTAGGATTTGTGGTAGCTCCTATTCTTCTTTAATAGCTAGAGCTAAATTTAGCCGAGACTTCGCTCTCGGCTTTTTAAATTTAAGGACTTTTTCATGAAACGAATCGGAATTTTAGGCGGTATGGGACCGCTAGCTACGATAGATCTATACGCTAAGATCGTAGAACTCACAAACGCCGCAAAAGATCAGGATAACATCCCCATCGTCATCGACAACTATCCGCAGATACCCGACCGCACGGCGTATATCTTGCACGGAGGCGAGGATCCGTTTCCTTTTATGAAAGAGTCTGCAACCAGGCTAAAAAACGCCGGTTGCGAGGCTATCTGTATAGCTTGCAACACGGCTCACTATTTTGCCGAGCGCCTAACGCAGGAGTGCGGCGTAAATATCCTGCACATCGCTAAAATCGCGACCGCATCGATAAAATCAAGTTTCCCGCACGCTAAAAAGATCGCCGTCATCGCCACCACCGGCACGACCACAGCTAAAATTTACGAAAACGAGCTGGTAGCAGCAGGCCTAGAGTGCGTAAAAATCCCGGAAAATTTGATGAGCGACGTCATGGACTGCATTTATAAGGGCGCAAAGGCAAACAGGCTAAAAGAGTACGTGGGTCTTTTTAACGATACTATCGCGGCTATCGAGGCTGACGCGTATATCGCGGCTTGTACGGAGATACCGCTATTTTTGCCGTACGCGACGAAAAAAGATAAATTCGTAGACGCCACTCTCGAGCTTGCTAAAGCAGCCGTCAAATTCGGCCTAGAAAAATAACCAAATTTGCGTCTAATCGGCGCAAATTTACCCCCTCTTAAAATAAATTTTTATAAAATCCAAGCTAAATTTAAAGGATAAAAGATGAAATTTAGCGAATTTAAAAATGCAAAAACTTTAAGCCTGGCAAGCTTGCTCTGCGAGCAAAATCCGCAGCTAGCGGAGCAGATAAAGCAAAACGAGTTTTTATATATTTCTTGCTTTGAGGATAAAATTTTAGGCGCTGAAAGTCTCGTTCGCTGCGAGATCGGATCGGCTAGCTACGTGCTAGCGTTGCTTTGTAAATACTCGCTTGACGCGTCTAAATTTGACGAGCAAACGCGCGAATATTTTGAGGGGCTTGACGAAGGATACCTAAGCGGCGAGTGCAACGTCGGCGAGGAGGAGTTTGAGCAGATCGCGGAGTTTTTAGAGGAGTGCGAAAATATCGTGATAGATAGCTCCTTTTTGGCGCATGCGGACGCGAAAAATATATTCGAGTTTTTGCAAATGCTCGGCAAGAACGTCGTTTTGGCTGACGGCGCGCAGGGCGAGTTTAAAACGGACGGCAAGCTTACGCCGCTAAAAGAGCCCGAGAGCTTTGACGGTAGCGTCGTGTTTTTTATGGATGAGGCGGACGGGTCAAATTTAAGCAGCGAGATAAAGGAGCTAATCGGCTCGGCGTCGTTTGCCGCGGCCGCAAAGGTAAAAGACGGCGATATAGCAAGCGTGCAGGCTGATGGCGTAGAAATAAGGGCTAAATTTAGGTTAGAGCCGCAGATGAAGGGCACGGTCGCGCTTTGCAGAGCGAAATTTAGCGGATATGCGTTTAAGCTAGTTAATATCTCAAAAGAGGCGTAGCGGCAAACGGTCAAATTCGGAAGGCGGATTTATCCGCCGAGGCGGGCAAATTTTATAAATTTAATCACAAAAGCCGGACTTGCTACGTCAAATTTGACGTAGCGGACGGAGCTTTTGACGTGAGGCGATTAAATTTATCCGCAGCCACGCTGCTTTAAAATCCAAATTTCTTGCTATGGCAAAGTTAAATTTAGGCTAAATAAAATTTTATCCAAACGCGCTAAATTTAGTAAAAAAATAGCCTTTAAAGCGCGTAATATTCGCTTTTATAGCGCTTTTTAAACGAAAAAGGGTATAATGGTCGCATGAGAAAATATTTTTTACTTTTTTTACCGATTTTGGCGTTTTCTTTTAGCCTGAGCGTAAATTCGGGCGCAGAGGACGGCAGGCCCTACACCGTGATAAACATCAGCGACGAGAAGGGACTCGTTTGTAAAGAGGAGATCCTCGCCTACGACCGCAAGCTTTATTTTTGCGATCTTCCTGGCGGCGCGTTGCCGAAGGTCGAGGATAAAATTTTGGCTCTTGCGGAGGTGAGATTCCGCGAAGAAAAGGGCGGCATGCGAGTCTATATCGTGCCGCGCGCGAATTCTCGCTTGATATCTTCTAGCGAGTCTCTTTACGGCGCGCCTACCGTGCCTTTTAGCAAAAACGGCGGAGTAGCCAAACGCCACGCCATCGTGATAGATCAAAATTTAAACGAATTTAAAAAACAAGCAAATGCGGGGATAAATTTCGCCCCGATATTTGAGCAGATGACCGCGCCTAGCGTCGGACCGCTAGATCTAAACAAGGCTCCGATAGAAAGCAGCGATAGCAACGATATAAACATGTACCTAGACGTCAAAAAAAGCTATGAGGCCAAGCGCTACGATGAGACGATAAGCACGACGCAAACGGCGCTACGCCGCTATCCAAATAGTATCTTTGCCAGCGAGTTTTTGCTGTATAGGCTGCGCGCTTTGGATAAAATTTTAGACTCGCAAAATAGCTTTGAGGGGCTTGGCGCAGCTGATGTCGCAAGCGAGGGGCGCGCGTGGATGCGTAGGTTCGTATCGGACGAAAACTACCCCGAGGCGCTATATCTAGTGACTAGGGCTTATCTTAGACAGGAGCTGGTTAGCGATGCGAGCTACACGTTAGATATCCTTAAAAGCGAACATCCAAGCTCAAATTTTACCAAGCTAGCCGAGCTTGAGTTTGCCGATAAGCTCTACGCCTCCGGTAGGCAGGACGAGGCCGTGAGGATGTATGAGGACGTGCTGTACTCGGCGCAGACGCTAGACGTAGCTAGCCGCGCGGCTCTTAGCCTCGTGCAAGGCAGTATCGACAAGGCCAAATTTGACCGCGCCAAGGACTTTATGCTTAAAATTTTAAACAGAAACCAAGAATACCTACTAAACGATGCGTCCAAGCTAATGGCGCTGGCTGGGGTATTTCACGAGAAAAAGATGGACGATATCGCCGCGAGAATTTATGAAATTTTACTTGCTCGATTAGACAAAAACGACGATGATTACGAAACCGTGCTAAAAAATCTAGGCATCGCTCTAGCCGGCACCCCCGATACGCAAAAGGCCTACGACTACCTAAAAAGATACCAAAACGAGTTTGCGGACGGGCAGTACGCCGCCGCCGTGCAAAATGCGCTCGATAAGCTATTTTTTGCAAGAAACGACGAGAGCAACGCGACAAAGCTGCACCAGCACTATGATGCGCTTATAGATAAATACGGCAAAACGGACGTCGGCGTTAAAGCGCTAAAAGAGCAGGTCGCGCTCTATCTAAAAGAGCGTAAATTTGACTCCGTCCTGCGCTATACCCAGGCCGTGCGCGATCTAAACGATACGGACGCAAGCGCCGTTTTAGCTCAGGCTGCGCTAAATTTGGCGGATGAAGCTATCCGTCAAAACGACTGCGCTACGGCGGTAAATTTGACCGAAAACTACGGCGTAGGCGATAAAATCGGGGCTAAATTTAAGCTCTTTGACTGCTATATGCGCCTCTCTCGTTTCGCCGCCGCGCACGAGCTCGCCTCGCAAAATATCCTTGCGCCCGACATGCTCGACCGCGTGGAGTGGCTCATCAAACTAGCCTCCGTTTTGATAAAAACGGAAAAGTATAACGACGCCTTGCGCGTGGCCGACGAGGCGCTGGCTATCGCGTCTAGGCAGGAGTACGCCGACGTCTCGCCAGTGCTTTTTTATAGATTTGAGGCGCTGATGGGGCTAGGCAGGCTCACCGACGCCGCCGCGACGATAACGGCCGTCGAGACGCTACGCAAAAACGACTTTAAGGTCATCGAGCTATACGACCGCATGGCCGAGGCGACGTACGGCGCGAACGACTTTTTAAACGCGTCGGTTTACGCCAAAAAGGCGATCGACCTGCAAAAACGCCTGCATATCGCCACCTTTAGCCCAAAAATCGACTTTGAGTACATCGGCTCGCTAAGCAAGCTAGATAGACTAGGCGAGGCTCTAGACGCCGCGCGAGAACTCGTAGATACGCGCCTAGATCCCGAAAGCAGGCTACGCGCTCTAGCTCAGATCTCGGAAATCTACATCAAGCTAAAACGCGAAAGCGAAGCAAAGCCGTATCTGCAGGAGTGCGTCGGCTCAAATCTGCAAAGCTCGTGGAAGGCTATCTGCGCCGAGCAGATGAAGCTCGTGGAGTAAATTTCGAGCTTTTGCTTTTTACGTTAAATTCGGCCAAAATTTGACTAAAAAACCAGCTCAAAAAACGGGTCAAATTTAAGGCCATTTGACGTTAAATTTGACTCTCCTTGCCTTTGCCTGATTAAATTTGCCAAGCGGCGGCAAATCGAAAAAATAAAAATGCGGCTACGCCTTTGCAACCAAATTTAAGCCTGAATTTAGGCGTTTTACTGGGTTAAATTTTTAAAATGACTGACCGTGAATGCAAAATTTCAAGCTGAGATGAAAGAGTTGGACGAGAAATTTGCTGCTATCCCCGAGGACGCAAAAAGGCGGTATGATAGGCACAGGTTTATCAGACGGGCGATTATGACGTACTGGTCGTCGACGTTTGTCGTTTTTTATCTTTTTGCGATGTTGGCGCCGTATTTAAAATCATTTTTTGTAAACAACGGCATAGAATTGCCTCCTAAAATGTTTAGCTATATTCGGGGCGCTGTGATGATAGTTCTGCCTATTTGTGCTACTATTTATGTTTTAAGGCGAAGTAAAACTAAGCGATACAGCTATCTTTTCGTGAGGGATCAGCGCGCTAGCTTCCTGGCCTTTAGGATTGAAAATTTTGCCAGCATAGTTTTGATTTTATATCCGATTTTGCTTATTATCGGGTCGTTTTTCGTGAGGGATAGCGGCGGATACGGCGTTTATGCGTTTTTATACGGCCTTGTCGTGGCTCCGATTTGCTTGCTTGTTTTCGCTGTATGCTACTCTTTGAACATAAGCTCATATGAGCCCGCACCCAAGGATGCAGATCTGCGCAGGGAGTCCGGTCTAGCTCAAAGCGCGAAGTCCGCTAAGGAAAGACTCTGCGAGCTAAACGACCTGGACGCGGAATTTGATCAAATACCTTGGGGTTTAAAAAACCGTTACGACGTCCATAGGCTTATCAGGCGCGCTAGTATGGCATTTATCGGATTTAAGCTCATGGTTTCGTGGTTTGCGGGCTTTATAGGAAACATCTTAGGAGTTGCATACCTTGCCGTGGTGCTAATTTTGCCGTATATTTTTACTAAAATTTACCTAAAAAGCTACCCTACGAAAAAATACAGCAAATTTTTTATAAAAAATCAGCGACTTTGTTTGGCGATTTTTACGGTTGAAAATTTAGCTAGCATTGCTTTGATCTTGTATCCGGTTGTTCTCATAGTAGCGGCTCTAATCGCTAGAAATGAGGAAAAGACGATGAGCTTGCTTTTGGGCGGTTCAAACGTACTGTCTGCTTGCCTTATTATTTTTGCGGCGTGCTATCTGTTTAACCGAAGTACATATATCCCAAAAGACGAGGCATAATTAAATTTAAGCATGCTTGACGCGGTTTTTGCGGACGCGACAGGGCGACAAATTTGGGCGGTTGTGTAAAATTGGCTCGCCTAAACCCGGTTTGGCAGGCAAGCCTAAATTTGACGAGACTTGCCATCCGCGCTAAAAAGCGTTAAATTTAACGCGACTAAAACCTGCAAGCGGGCTTTAGATTAGGGTCTAAATAAATTCAAATTTGACCGCATAGCCGAACTTGGTTTTAAAGTATGTGTCAAATTTGAGCGAGTTTGGGGCGTTATGGCTTTGACGAACGGTTTAAATTTAACGAATCAGCGGCTAAATTTGTATAGCAAATCGCTCAAATTTAGCCGACTTTATTTACGAAATTTAAAAAATCAGCCCCTCGTCGTCTTGTTTTATTAGCATATCCTGGGCGTCGGGTTTAGGTACGGGCGAGATCTTCGTATAGATCTCCGCTAAGCCCTCGTGCGCGGTATGAAAGACGCCTTCAGGCTCGATGAAGGTTTTTTGTTTTAGCGGGTACTCCTTCATATAGCTTTCCATAAATTTCTTAAACACCGGAGCCGCCGTGCGTCCGCCGCCCTCGACCTTTCTCATCGGCGTATTATCGTCGTTGCCGTACCACACTAGCACCTCGACCTCGGGCGTAAATCCGCAAAACCACGCATCGACGTTATTATTCGTCGTGCCCGTTTTACCCGCGACTTGCACGCCGTTTAGCCTGGCGTTTTGCCCGGTGCCGCGCTCTACTACCGTCCTCATCATATCGGTCATCAGATATGCCTGCTCGGGTTCCGTAATAAATACGCGCGCAGGCTCGAAAACGGCTTCTAAATTTTGATAGTTTATAATGCGTTTTATGAGGCTTGGCTCTACGATTTCGCCGCCGTTTGGAAACATCGAGTAAAATTTAGCAAACTCTAACGGCGAGATGCCGAAGCTACCAAGCGCGATGGAGAGGTTTTTAGGGATGTTTTTAAAGCCCATCTCGGTTAGCTTTTTATAAGCCGTATCAAGTCCGATCTCGTCGAGTAAATTTATCGTAGCGAGGTTACGTGACTGGCGTAGAGCCTCTCGCAGCGTGATATAGCCCTGGAAGCCGCCGCTATAGTTTTTCGGTCGCCACTCGTACTGGCTGCCTTCGTTAAAAACCCTTGATATATCGGCGGCCTTGCTCATCGGCGAGTAGCCCATGTCTAGGGCGATTTGATAGATAAAGGGCTTAAAGCTAGAGCCAGGTTGGCGCATACTCTGCGTGGCGCGGTTGTAGCTGCTTTTGGCATAGTCTACGCCGCCTACTAGTGCGAGGATCTCGCCCGTTTTAGGTAGCGTAACGACGATAGCGCCGTTTAGGATACTGGCGTTTGCATCTTTGTTGCGTTTTAGTATCTCGTTGTAGCCGTATTTTAGCGCCTCAGACGCCATATCTTGCACCTTTAAATCAACGCTGGTTTCGATGACGTAGCCGCCGGTTTTGATATCCTCAAAGCGCTTTGAGGCCTCTTTTAGCACCTCGTCCACGATATACGGGGCTTTGTTTTGCGTGAGGGTGTCGTCAAAAACTACGGGCTGCTCGACTAGCGCGGCTTTGTACTCTGCGTCGCTGATCCAGCCTAGTGCGTTCATCCTTGCTATGACGTTGTTTGCGCGGCTAAGCGATAGATCTAGGTGACGGGTCGGGTCGTAGGTGCTAGGCGCCTTTGGTAAGCCCACTAGGATAGCGATCTCTTTTAGCGTGAGCCCGTCAAGCTCCTTTCTAAAGTATCCTTTTGCCGCGGTTTTTATACCGTGATAGCCGTGTCCTAGATAGACGTGATTTAGGTAGCGCTCTAAAATTTGCTCTTTGGTTAGCTCGTTTTCCAGTTTCATCGAGATGATCATCTCTTTTAGCTTACGAGTTAGCTTTTTTTCTCTGGTTAATACCATGTTTTTAACAAGCTGCTGCGTGAGCGTGCTAGCGCCCTCTACTAGTTTACCCGCTTTTATGTCCTTAACGATAGCTCGCGTGATGGCCTCAGGGTTTACGCCGCCGTGTTCAAAAAAGCTCGTATCCTCGATCGCTACTAGCGCCTCTATGACGCGCGGCGGGATGTCCTCGTACTTGACGTAGATTCTATTTTCGTCAAAGATATTTGCGATGAGTTCGCCGTTTCTATCGTAAATTTGAGTCGTGAGCTTTGGCTTAAAATCGATGATATTTGACGCATCAAAGGTAACTTGCGAGTAAAGATACGCAAACGCCGCGCTCAGCGAAACGAAGACAATAAACAAAATAGAAGCTAGAATTCTCATAAAAACGCCTTTAAAATTTTCACGTTTAGCCCCATTGCGGTGCTAGTTTCGCCGTTTTGGCTTAGGATATATTTTTTGTTGAAATTTTCTATCGTCATGGCTCCTGCCTTGCCCTGCCAAAGATCGCCCGATAGGTAGTTTTGCAAGTCGGCTTCGTCAAATTTGGCAAATTTATACTCGGCAAAGCTTACGTTAAAAAGCTCGAATTTCTCGCCTAAAAATATCGTCGCGGTTACGATCCTAGCGGTGCTACCGCTTTGCATTTTTAGCATTTTAAAAGCTTCTTTTTCGTCTTTTGCTTTGCCTAAAATTTTACCGCCACATACGACGACGCTATCGGCGAAAATGACGTTTTTTGCGCCGCTATTTGCCTTTAAAAACTGCTCTTTTTTTGCCGCGACTACCTTTTGGACGTAGATGTGCGGCGGTAAATTTTTATCTACGCCGCCCTCGTCGTAGTTAAAGAAGATTTGCTCGAAATTTATTCCGCTTTGCTTTAAAATTTTCGCTCGCGTTTGCGAACTTGAGGCCAAAAAAATCATCAAAACTCCCTATATGCTATGCCAAGATAAGTCGCTAGCAGCGCGAACGCAACGTTTAGCGGGATGAAATAATAAATCGTAACGATGAGATTCTCGTGAAGCTCGACGTATTCGCTATTTTTAAATGCTTTTACGGCCTTGTTTAGACGATAAGTAACATAAATTATATTTAGGAGCAAAAAGCCGTAAAGAGCCCACTTCGTCGTTAAAACCGTGTCTAGCATAGGATCGGCGGTTTTTGCCGCGCTTTCCTTAGCCAGCATCGGACCTGTCGCGCCTATGATTAAAATCGATCCATAAACCGCGTATCCTAGGCGCTTCATCATCGAGATTATCGTATCGTAGCTCTGTGCGTCGTTGCCTAAATTCTTCATAAAAAATTTAGCCATTAGTAAAAAATTCGCCTGAAATCCGATAAAAACGATAACAGCAAGGATATGGACGAAAGGTAAGGCGTTATCGATTCTTGCAAAAGCTATATTAAATTCAGGCATTTGCCCCCTTTGATTTTAAAATTTGTTTGTTTAAGTTCACCCTTGTCGGCGCCGAAATTTAACGACTTAATGCGCGGACAAAATTTTGGGCTTAGTTTATAAGCTATTAACTCCACGCATTTTTACTTTAAATTTAATCCTAGAAACCAAATAAATTAGGTTTGTAGCTTTATCCTAAATTTAGTATTAAAACCTACTTGAAACTCGCTTTAAGCCCCTTGAGATCAAATTTAGCCGGATTTTGGGTTAAATTTTACGGCTATTTTTGAGCTCGTTTTTAAATTTTAATTTAATAAAAATTGACGCTATAAACTAGCCCATTAAATTTGCCGACTTTCGACTATTTTAATTTAGCCTAGTTAAAGGTAGCTCAAATTTGCTTTAAATTTTACGCCTCAAAACCGCGGTCAAATTTAAGATAGCCGCTTAAATTTGACCGACGCGAGTTTATTTTTCAAGCTTTACTTTAGCAAATTCTAGCGCCTGCCTAACCGCATCCTCGATGGCTAGTACGTTTTTACCGCCTGCGGTTGCGAAGTCGTCTTTGCCGCCGCCGTTTCCGCCTAAAATTTGCGCCGTAAATTTGACCCATTCGCCCGCTTTTAAAGCCGCATTTTTCACGCCTGCTGCCAGAGCGATTTTGCCCTCTTCGTTTACTTGCACGAGCAGGATCGCCGCCTTTTCGTTCTCGTTTTTAAACTCGTCTATCGTGGCTTTTATATCGCCGCCGTCAAGCACCGCGACACAAAGCTTGGTTTCGTTTACGTTCACTACCGCCAGCGCGTGCGCGTCTTTGGCTTGCTTGGTCTTGTCTTTTAGGCTTTTTATCTCGGCTTTTAGTTTTTTTACCGCATTCATCGGCTCGGCGCTTTTTAGCTCGGTTTTTAGCTCCTCGATCTCGCCACGCCAGGCTTTTGCTAGATTTAGCGCGGCCTTAGAGCATACGGCCTCGATCCTACGCACGCCCGCGCTTACGCCGCTTTCTTTGGTGATAAAAAACGCGCCGATTTGGCTTAAATTGCTCACGTGCGTACCGCCGCAAAGCTCCTTGCTAACCTCGCCGAAGCTTAGCACGCGCACCTTGTCGGCGTACTTCTCGCCAAATAACGCGATAGCGCCGCTGTTTTTGGCATCCTCGATGTCCATTATCTCCGTTTTTGCTTCTATATTTTCGCTAATCGCGGCATTGACGAAATTTTCGATCTTCGTCAGCTCCTCCGCCGTCACTGCCTTTGGATGCGAGAAGTCAAATCTGAGTCTGTTTGCCTCGACGCTAGATCCGGCCTGCGCGATATGTGTTCCCAGCACGCTTCTAAGCGCAGAGTGGAGTAGGTGCGTGGCGCTGTGATGGCGCGCGATCTCGGCTCTTTGCTCACTTACTTTTAGCTTTACGGTATCGCTGATTTTTAGCTCTTTTTTAACCGCGACGTTTGATAAGCTTAACCCGAAAAATTTCTGCGTATCTAGTACGTCGGCCGCATCTGCGATCTCGCCGCTATCGCCTGCCTGGCCGCCGCTTTGCGCGTAAAAAGGCGTCACGTCAAACATCGCCCAGCCTTGCTCGCCTGCTTTTAAAATTTGAGTTTGCTTAAAGTCCTCGTCAAGTAGCGCTAAAACCTTGCTCGTGCGCTCAAGCTCCTCGTAGCCGCTAAATTTATTTTCGCCGAATTTCTCTAAAAGCGCCTTAAAATCGCCCTTTGCGCTCTTGTCGCCGCTGCCTTTCCAAGCAGCTTTAGCGCGCGCTTTTTGCTCGCTCATTAGCTCGTCAAATTTAGCTTCGTCTACTTTGAGTCCCTTTTCGCGTAGCATGTCGGCCGTGAGATCTAGCGGAAATCCGAATGTATCGTAAAGCTTAAACGCAGCCTCGCCGCTAAAAATATCTTTCGTGTGCGCTAGCTCGCTCTCAAAAAGCTCTAGTCCGCTTGCTATCGTGGCTAAAAATCTTTCTTCTTCGAGCCTGATTTGCTCTTTTACCGCCGCTTTTTTCTCGTTTAGGTAGGCGTAGTGGCCGCCCATTAGCTCGCAAACTTTATCGACGAGACGGTACATAAAGGGCTCTTTTATACCTAGTAGATATCCGTGTCTGATCGCGCGGCGTAGGATGCGGCGAAGCACGTAGCCGCGGCCCTCTTTGTCAAATGTAGTGCCCTGAGCTAGCAGGAAAGTTACCGAGCGGATGTGGTCGCTGATGACGCGGTAGCTAGCGCCGCTCTCGTAAGCGTAAGGCTTGCCGCAAAGCTTTGCGACTTCTTTGATAAGAGGCATAAAAAGCGAGCTATCGTAGTTGCTAAATTTACCTTCCATTATCGCCGTGACGCGCTCAAGTCCCATGCCCGTGTCGATGCTCGGTTTTGGTAGCGGAGTTAGCTTGCCGTCGCTACTGCGCTCGTACTGCATGAAGACTAGGTTCCAAATTTCAAGAAATCTATCTCCGTCGCCGCCCATGTAGTCCTCAGGCGTGTTAAAGTGCTCGCCGCCTTGGTCGTAAAAGATCTCGCTGCATGGTCCGCACGGTCCCGTATCGCCCATCTGCCAGAAGTTATCGTGATCGCCGAATCTATAAATGCGCTCCTTTGCGATGTGCTGCTCCCATAGCGCAAACGCCTCGTCGTCGCTCTCGTGAACCGTGACGTATAGGCGGTCTTTTGGTAGTTTTAACACCTGCGTCACAAACTCCCATGCATACGCGATCGCGTCTTTTTTGAAATACTCGCCGAAGCTAAAATTTCCCAGCATCTCAAAAAACGTGTGATGGCGCGCGGTGTAGCCGACGTTGTCTAGGTCGTTGTGCTTGCCGCCTGCGCGGATGCAGGTCTGGCAGCTCGTGCGGATCGGCGGAGTAGGGCGCGGCACTTCGCCGGTGAAAATGCTCTTAAACGGCACCATGCCGGCGTTTGTAAAAAGTAGCGTAGCGTCGTTTGGCACTAGCGGCGCAGACGGGATGATCTCATGACCTTTGCTTGCAAAAAAATTTAAATAAGCCTCTCTAATATCCATAGTTTTTTCCTGATTAAAGTTTTAAAATAGGGCTGATTTTATCATAAATTTGATAAAACTTGTTTGAGGCTAAACAATAAAAACGGTTGTAAAAAAGCTGGAAAAATCTAAAAATAGGGCGCATTATCCGTTTAATTACCGTTTTTTACTATAATTATTTTAAAAACATTAAAATTTGGGATTAATATGAAGAAAAAAGTTGCGATCATAGGCTTTACGGGCAATGCCAAAATTTATTACAATGAGCTGCGTCGCTCGGAAAATTTCGAGCTGGTTGGAATATTTGACGGAGTGCAAAATCACGAAATTTGCACGCGCATACCGTTTTTTAACAACATAAACGATCTTTTAAGTTCCGTTAAAATCGACGCCATAATCGTCACCGACACGCACAAGCACTTAAATTTAATACCAAAGTGCCTAAATTTTATAAAATTTATCATGCTTGATCCGTGGCTTTGCAAATCAGGTGAGATAAGAGAATTAAAATACTGCTTTAAGCCCCAAAATATCGGTGCTTACGTAGCTTTTACGGATAGGTTTAATCCCGTGATAGCCTCTATAAAAAAGGAGCTCGCTAAAGAAAGGGAAATTTTCTCGCTAAATATCTCGCGCGGTTTTAACAAAGGCGTAAATTTACAGCTGGAAATTTTAAAAAACGTCGATTTAGCAAGGTTTGTAACGGGTAGCGAAGTGGTGTTTGGCAACAAAATCTCTATCCAAAATGAAGACAAAAGAAGCGAAACCGATGCGCTTTTTCAGCTTAAATTTAAAAATCAAACCTTAGCCAGCATTCACAACTCGAAGCGATTTAAAGCCGAGCGATTTACGATCGAATTTGCCGCGAGCGGGGGCGTGTATTTCGGCGATATGTCGGGTCTTAAGCTAAACAAATATACTCTTGAGGGACAGCAAAATTTGAAAGTTTACGGCGATGTTTCGCCGGCTAAAGCATTGTTTGCAGAGTTTTATCAAGCTTGTTGCGGCGCAAAAAGCGATCTAAGCACGCTTGAAGACGCGCTAAAGGCTCAGGAGATTTGCGAATGAGACTTATTTTGCTACTAAACATGGGCGGGCCAAACGACCTTAGCGAGGTTGAAGTTTTTTTAAAAAATATGTTTAACGACCCCTGTATTTTGGGGATAAAAAGCCAGCTCTTGCGTAAAATCGCCTCATTTGCGATAACAAAATCCCGTCTAAAAACCGCGCAAAACAACTACCGTCAAATCGGCGGCAAGTCGCCTATCTGCGAGCTTACGGCTAGGCTTTGCGGTAAAATTTCGCATTTTTTAGAGGACGACGAGACGGCGGCATTTGCGATGAACTATACGCCGCCTTTTACAAAGGACGTTTTGGCCGAGTTTGCGCAGGCCTCGGAGATCGTCGTTTTCCCGCTATATCCGCATCACTCTATCACCACCGTGACGTCAAGTCTAAACGACTTTAAAAAGGCGTGCCGCGAGCTAAATTTAAAGGCGAAAATAAAAATCGTCGAGCCGTTTTTTGCGGACGATAGATATAACGAGATCATCGCAGACTGCATCGAAAAAAGCGCGCGTAATCTAAATACGGACGATATAACGCTAGTGTTTTCGGCGCACTCTTTGCCGCAAAAAATCATCGATGCAGGCGATGTTTACGAGGAGCACGTCAAGCGGCACGTTCAAATTTTAACCGAAATTTTGGAGAAGCGAGGGGTTAAATTTAAGCAAACGATGCTGGCGTATCAATCAAGACTAGGCCCCGTAAAATGGCTAGAACCCTCGCTAAATCAGGTCTTAGCCGAGCTAAAAGATAAAAAAGCGCTCATCTATCCGATCTCGTTTTGTATCGACAACTCCGAGACCGTTTTTGAGCTATCAAAGGAATTTAAGCGTATCGCAGACGAGCTAAAATTTGATTTTTACGACGTCGTAGCCTGCCCAAACGATGATGATAAATTTGCTAAATTTATCGCAGGTAAAGCTAGGGAATAAAATTTGCTTGTAAAAATGCATCTTGTATAAAGGATGCAAAATGACGATCGAAGAGCAGAAATTTATCCAAAAGATTTTGGCCGAACTCGCGCAAAAAGCTGCGCAAAATAGCGCAAAAGCGGCAAACGAGGGCGACTTTGAAAAGGAGCTTAAAAGAGCGGCAGAGCCGGTAAAAACCTCCAAAGAGCCCGATGTGGAGGGGTTTAAAAGGACTCTTACCGAGCTTGGCGCGGCCGGATATTTATCGCAGATGAACGAACAAAAAATCCAAGAAAAACTAAGAGCCAAAAAAGAGGAGCTGATGGAAGCTCTAGGGCTAAATACCGATATGAAAAAAAGTCTAAGAGACGAGCTTGAAGCCGTGCTAGACGAGCTTTTGACTAAATATGAAAAAGAGCTGCGAGCTAGTTTGCAAAGCAACTCATTACTAGAAAAACAGCAAGCTTTGCAGAATAAAAATCCGTCGATGCTAGGCTCGGCTCTGCTGGGAATCGTATAAAATTAGCATTGATTTTAAACGGCTAAGCGAAGACGAATTTGATGCTTTGCCGTTTAATTCTTTTAGTGTATTCTTCTATACGACGCCCTCGCATCAAGCAGAAGTTGTTTTAACGCAAGTTATTTAAAAGAGTATTAAGCCGCAACCTTTGTAGATAACGCAAAAGTATGCCAAGATAAAAATTTAGCGACTAGAATTTAACGGCTAGCAAGCATAAAAAGGTAAATAAATTTAGCTCCAAATTTTAAGCTTGAGAGCTTTTGCTTAAAAATACCGTTTTGCTTGTTTCATGATAAACGAAAGACTGCTTGCAATTGCATCAAAAAACTACAAACAAAGCGAGATAAGCTTAAAATATCAAAACTTGACGGCAAGGTAAAACGTTTAGCGTCTGTACCGTAAAATTTCAAAGAGTGCTTGCCGCCGGTAGCAAGTAAATCTGGAGCCAAGTATAAAAATAATCTCTTTAATGAGAGCGTGGCTTGGTTGTTTGAAACCGCGAGTCGGATGATTTTAAATTTAGAGTTACGCATTCAAAGATAAAACCGCATAATGTATATAAAATCTCGGAAATAGCGTGCCTCGTCGCTAGCGATAAAGCGCAAAAATCGTATAGTAGCCCAAAAAGGCTATGGGCGCAGCGAATCGGTAAAACGTCTAATCAAAAAGCAGTCGTAGCCGTAATAAAATCGGTAAAAAGTGCACTTCGTTAAAAGCGGTGGCTTTTTTGACTTGTACCGCGGTTGTGTAGTTTTTAAATATTCTTTAAAGAGCTAACGGCGGCTACGTAAAGCTAAGTAGAGCCCGGATATTTATAGCAATGCAAGAAAATTTATATCAAATCTCATTAAAGAAAAATATTTTTAGAACGGTTTTTAGAAGCGGGTGTTTTGCAAATTTGACCAAGCCGCTAAAATGGATTCAGATGTTTTAAAGATAGCAAGGCGCGTTTATAACTTTTGCATTTGGCGTACTTTGTTTGCAACTAAGACACGCTCATAAATTTGTTGAGTTTTATTTGTCTTTTGCCACTACGAACGCAGAAGAATAACTACCGCTCTTGTCTGCAAATTTAACGGCGGGTCAGTTAAGTATCTGTAGTTTTTGTTTCAAATATCTGGCTTGTAAATGTTTGAAGTTAGAGATAAAAAAATAGAGGGGAGGGCGAGAATTTATCCCGCCCAAGTTTGATTAGTAAAGCCCGAATTTGCCGTCGGAGCGTTTATAGATTACGCGCATTTTTGCGTCTATATCGTTAAATACGTAAAACTGCGCTTCGCTATCCTTTAGCTTTTGTAGCGCTTCTTCGATTTCTAGCGGTTTATACAACTCAAGCTCCATAGGGATTATCTCGTCTACCTCGCTATCGATTTTTTCCTCTGCTATGGCTGAGCGGATAGCCTTACCGTCGTCTTTGTTTTTGACGGTAGTATTTTTATCGTGTTCGCGGCGAAGCACCTTTGATGCGCGCTCAAGCGCGAGATCGACCGCAGCGTAGAGATCTTTGTCTTTATGGCGGATTACGATAGTGTCTTTTTTGGCTAAATTTAGCGCAAATTCTACGCTAAAGCCTTTTTTACCGTTTTTTTCGTCCGCTGAAACTACGCAACGACCCGAGATTATATCTAGGCCGTATTTGCCAAGCGCGTCAAATGCATTTTCTATGTGTTGTTTGATCGGATCTGTTAAATCAAACTGTTTGCCTACGATACTTAGGTTCATCTTCTCTCCTTATGTGCTAAGATTTTTGATTATTATAGCATATAAAGTATTATTTTAGAGTTTTTGGATCGTGCGTCTGTGGATTCTGATCGGCGGGACATTGGCATTTGCTGATCTAACGACTACGTCTAATATAACCGTTCCGGCAGACTCGGTCGTAGATATCGGGGTTACCGCCGTACCTCTACCGGCAGTACCGTCGCAAACCCCAACCTTACCAAACATTTTATTTATAGTTACGCTAGCTTGAAACAAAGACGTTGCTGCATTTTGGGTTGGAAAAAACGTTTGCATAAGGTTTGCATTAGTATCTATAAGCGCACAGTTTGCGGGTTGCATAAAATCTGTTTGCAATAGCCTTAAGATAGCTATTTCCGTAGCCCCTTTTGCTAGAAGTTCAGCTTGCTCTCGCAAGAATATATCTGATGTTTGTCTTGCGGTGGTTACTGAGACATTTAACGAAAACATAGCTAAAGTCGCTATTAAAACTACAAAAACAATCGCCGTTACTAAACTAAAACCTCTTTTCATTAATATACCGCCTTTGTTTTACATACCGTGGTCTCAGCCTCCGTAGGATCAAGAGACCTGCCGGCATCTCTTATGCACAGCTTTAAAACCAAAACGCCGTTTGCTTCTGTAAAGTTAAACCTAGTTACATTTGTTGCAAGGAGATTCCTGTTGCCATCCGTGTATTCTTGTCCTACCCATGGGCGGAAGTTATAGTGAAGAAATAAATCAAAATCGTTTTCGGCGCTAGCCTGACCGGGGACTATGGCATAAGCCGTATGAAGCAAATAATATTGCTCGGAAATAAGCGCACCTGCATATCCTTTAACGTTTAATGACGTATCTTGAGTATTTTTTGCAACCAAAGCCACTGCCCGGGCCGTCGAGTTGTTATATCCGAAAGACGAATTAGAGTTTAAATTCGTTCCCTTGAATATTACGCCTATATTTTCATTTTCTATACTAGCTTGATAGTTTGTTAGGTCTTTTATGTTTTGGTCTGCAGAGGCTGGACCTTGAGTCAGGAGTCTGCTTCCGGGCGTTGCTAGGGAACCGCCCAATGTATCAGTTGCTTTAGTGCTATTAGTAGATGGGTTGTTTAGGTCTATAAAACCGGTCCAGCTACCGTCCTGAAAGCTCTCATAACTATAAGCAACCCACTCTAAGATAGGAAAATTATTATTTAATTGTGTTGAGCTTGTGGATACAAAGTCTCCATGTCCACGTCCATTAATATCTATTTTTTTTCCTATTGCCGAGCCTTTGACTCGGATGGCAAGTCTTTTTGAAATTTGTTCCAAAACCAACTCGGTTTGCGTTTCTAGAGTATTAATAGCTCTACTTTGTAGATAGTTTTTATATACATTAAGAGTTATTTCCACGCCTATATAGGATATGATTCCTACTATGACTATTACGATAATAAGCTCGAGTAACGTAAAAGCTTTTTTCATTATACTTACCAAACTTTAGTTAAAATTACCGGAGCGTCGCCTATATTTGCCGAATATGACCGTAAAATGATCGTATAACCTACTGCCCCGCTAGCATCTCTAGTTGTTGCATTTACGCTAACTTCCCTCACGTCCTGATTTACCGTACCGTTCATATTTCTTGATAGGTTCACATTGCTAATCAAATTTGCCGTTATTATACTATCTCTATCGTATCCGGCTGTGCTAGTTATCTGTGTGCGTCTATTGTCAAACGATGCCAAGACTCCGGCTCTATTTTCCCATGCTTTGCATGTTACGCCCGTTCTTGCGATAGGTGAAAAGATTCTTCTTCCTTCTTGAGGTATATTGTTTTGGTCGTAGAAATTCGTCATATTCCCAAATACCGGAGTCGGAAGCCTTTGGTAGCTATCTTCCCCGGTGCAACTCCATGCGGCCGTAGATATAATGGCAAGTCTTGTTTTAGCGTCCATAACCGTCTCTTGTATTAGAGCCATTTTATTATTGTCTGACACCGTAGAAAATATTTTAGGCACGGCAGCCATCGTCAATCCCATAATGACGATGGCTAGTACGAGCTCTATTAGTGAAAATCCTTTTTTTGTCTTTACCATTCTATTCTCTTGCTTGATTTATCCATGATGTTGTTTAGTCTGCCGTTTCTACCCTCCGTACCGACTACGTTGCCTACGCCTACGTCCGTTCCGTTTTTATTGAGCGCTTGTCCTCCCCAATTTGTGTCGTTTGACGTAAAGTTAACCGTAAAGCGATTTACGGTAGCTGCCGCGTTAGAAGGGTCGAATATTAGCCAGCTTGAGGCATTCATTAGCACGATATCCGTTCCCACTGAGGTACTTGATAGATTTATCCTTTCCACGCCGTTATTTATAGGATTAGCTACGGTAACGGTAGTGGTGGCTGCATTAGTAAAGGCGCCGTGCGTTCCTTGATTGTTATTCCTGTGAGCCGCGTTTACGACCCAATTATCACCGGCTTGCGGCATAGTCACGTTAGTATTTGCTAAAGGATAAACGGCTTTATTGCATCTATTGCAGTAGATACCATAGTATATACTCCCAGCAAATCCGCTCATAGGCCCGGTATAAGTCGGCGCATATACTTGGCCGTAGTAAAATGTCGCATTGCTTACGGCAGTAGGTTTGACATACGCAGCTCCCGGTGCGCTAGCTAAGATACTAGAATTTGAGGATGAAATATTGTTAAAGGTAAACGTATTACTAGAAACGGTAAATGGATTTTTAGCCAAATTTGTAGTTCTGGCGAAGTTAAATCTTATATTTACTCTTGCCGTAGCGTCGGTATCGGCAAAAGCCGTCGCATTGACGCTATAGCTACCTATATTTGCCGCGCTACCGGCTATTTTTCTCGTGTCGGAGCCTGCATCGTTATCGAAAAATATCACCTCTCTTATCGCGCTTGCAAGGTTTCTGGCTAAAGTCGTGGCGTCGGTGGTAGATGCATCGGTAGTTTCGCCGTTATTGTCCGTATAACCAGGGATGATTCGGTCTATACCCATAGTAAAACTAGTTTGTTGTGCATAGCAACTTCTCGTATATAAATTTGCGACATTTCCATCTCCCAAAAGTGCATTTATATCAAACTTAGCCGTAGAACTCATGGCACTATCGTTTGAGACATAAGTCATATTGCTGCTACCAAAATTTGAAATTTGCAGATTTCTAACGGCTATGGATTGCGGTGCAAAGCTTAAAAATATTTCGCCTTTGATGTCGCAGCCTATTTTCCCATTTACTTTCGTAGTGCTATCGCTATTTTTTATACAATCATCTCCACTGCTATCTACGGCTGTAAATGTACTATCTTTTAGATATAAACTAGCAAGTCCGATGTCTGGGTAAGAGAAGTCGCCAATCGTCGTACCTACTACCTTTTTTAGTGTTCCTATGCCGTTAGTAAAGGATACCGTCGTTGTCATATTTTGTATATTGGTTATCACATTACTATTTATCGCATTTTGGCAAGCGGGAGTGAGATCGGGACTAAATCTTACGATTTGAATTTTATCTTTATCGTCTGTATGGTCAGTATCGGTCTTTAGATTTTTTTCAGCATAGTTGCTGGCTATTTTATCTGCGTTATATACCGCGGCAATGCCCATAGTAGGATAAGTTTTACCACCTATCAGTGAAATTCGGCTCGTATTTGATGTAGTTTTTACCGAGCCACCGTCGTAGCTTACGAATTTTTCAGGCCTTATAGCAAACAGGTCAGATATACATTCTGCTGCGGTATATTGTTTGGTATAAGGGTCTTTGTATGAAATTCTAAAAGATACAGCCTTATATGCGTTATTTATTAAGATATTTTGTAGATTAATGATCCCATTATCTTTGTTCAGTTCTACTTCTGCTATATTGTTTGCTAAAATAGAAGCCCCGGCAGGACAACTATTAACGGCGTCAATTTTTACTTTAATCGGTTCGTCTGGACCTTTTGGTACGCTACCGATAGGTAAGTCGGAGCTTATATATGCTATTTTTGCATTAAACGGCTTCCCTGCCAGCTGAGTATATAACTTTTCGGAGTCGCCATTTTTTTCAAAATTCTCGTTTGCTATTTTTATAGTAGACATGTCAAATACCGTTAAATAGTATTTTTTATCTACGCACTTTTTGATTCTCTTGTTTTTAATCTCAAATTTTATAGAGTCATTTTTAAATGTAGCTTCATATTCTACATTTGGTTGTAAACCGCCCTTAAGCGATAGGTCATACTGTATAAAAGCTTTTTTCGTAATGTCTAAAAGCCCGCCAACTCCTCGTTTCGCACCACTACCCAAGAAGAGAGTTAGTTCGCCGTTAGAATATTTTTGGAGTGCTCTCGTATCGCTGTCGTCAAATTTGTCCCCCAGAGAAAATCCGTCTCCGCTGCCTGCATAAGGTTTGACATAGGTAGAATTTTGTTGATATTTAGCATTTACGTCTGTTTTTGCAACTATAGATAGATATTCTGCATTGTCATTACTATTGTTTATTATGGTTAATTTTGTTCTTAATATATCTCCCGATCTCATTACTGTTTTGTCGTTTGCATTGGTACTTACTGGCTTAAATTTACTGTCATCATCGTTTTTACCCTTCACAAAGAGATCTTCTTCATAACAAACATTGGGTATATATGCGTCTGTTGCAAAAGCTACGAAGCTTATGTTTGATCTTTCGCCTAGTGTTATACCGGAGCTGGTTTCCTGTACTCTAGCCCTAAGCTTTATGTCAGCGCTAGTTTGCCTATTGGTTATGTAATTAGATATATCATATATGTCAAGATCTACTTGGTTGTTGTATTTTCTTGAACTATCCATATATTGTCCAAATTTTGAGATAGTGGAGTTAAACTGGCCACCAGACTTGTTCAGGCTACCATCTCCTATAGACTGAAACGTTGCCCCTTTCTTTATCTGAATATCCTCGCTATCGACTTCTTTTTTTGCTCCAAAAGAAAAAACGGTTAAACTTGATTTAATATTTCCTTGTGGCGGAGTATAAAAACCTTCAAATTTGACTAGCGCTTCCTTGTCCACAATACTCTTGCTGCCTAAATGTATAGGAGCTAATATGTAAAGTCCGTCAAAGATAGATACTGTTTTTGCTTTTGCTTTATCGTCGTCCTTTAGGTCATATACTACCACCAAAGCCCATCCGCCGTAGTGACCGGCAAAAGCGATTCCGTAGTTCCATCTGTTACTGCTACCATATCTGTAACCAAGCCAGCCGCCGTCACGGTACATCACAATACCCTGAGGATATCCCAGGGATGTCTTTATGCCTCCTACGTTAAAAGTTGCATTATTTAATATAGGATTGCCTTCCATGTTTCTGATGATGTGTGTTACGTCTACGCTAGCATGATACATAAACTGCATACCTCTTTGGGTATAGGCTCCATACCATCTAGTATCCGCTTCGTTTGCCGATAAACTATGATAATATTGCCCGTTGTATTTACTTGGAGTACCGAAGCTTATGTTTTTGAAACCTTGTATGTCGCTAAAAAAACGACTTTTCATGGCATTAAAATCTTGGCTCATGTTCCATACATTTGAAAGTCCTCCAGCCCAATATAACCTAGCAAACACTATATTTTTTGCTCTGATATCTACATTTACTGCTTGGTTTTTATCGTTTATTGGCTTACTGAAGTTAAAAGTAGCGCTATTGTAGCAGTTGGTATTTACACATTGAACACCCGTGAGGGTACTGTTGTATATGCCGGCTGACCCTACTGGACTAAAATTATACCCGCCGTTTATAGGAATGGATATAGTAGCGCCTATGGTTTCGATATCTCCGTTTATACTTCCTAGTCCTATATTTCTTAGATCTAGGCGTTCATCGCCTTTTCTATCTACGTATCCATCTAAGCCATTTGGGACGCCAACGTATTGAATATTATGATAGAAACCGTCGTTATCGTTGTAGGCAAAAGCATTTGCACAAAACACAATAACGGCAGTTAATGCAATATGAAATAACTTCATTTTACACTCCTTTATTATTTTTGATCTACTATAAAATCCGAAATTTTTTCGGCCTGTTTATACATCGGATACGCCCACGCATCAAGCACTATCTGCGAGAGCGTCATGTTTGTCATATTGCAAACGATAGGGGCGATAAAATTTACCGTCGAGGTCTCGATGGGGGTGCTTACAACCATGATGTTATAGATCCTTAGCTCGCTTTGGTCGTTTATGTCCATTAGCTCCTGATAGTATGTAGGTATTTCAAATTCGTAATTTCTCAAAGCGTATGGGTTTATCGCGGTAAAAGACGTCTCATCGTCCTTGCTTTGAAGCTTTACGAAAAATTGATCAAGCTCTTTTAGCTCGTAGCTTTTGATATGTTCAAAGCCCAGAATAGGGCTTTTAACCTGAAAAACCATATACGTCTCCTTAATTATACATTTACTTTTTAGGCAATTGTACCCAAATTTTTCTATTTTTAAGCATAAATAAAACCGAAATTTACCCAAAAGCAACAAAAACAATGGTAAAATAAACCGTCTGAAAAATTTAAATTTAAGGGAACGTATGAAAAAAACGATTAAATTTTTATCTGCGATTTTTTTTGTTTGCTTAGTCGGCGGCTGCGCTGAAAAATACACCGAGCTATATAATCTAACGCCCGATCAGTGGTACTCCGAGATCATCGGCGATATAAAAAATCGCGACCTAGAAAGCGCCGATAAACACTACACGGCGATGTCTAGCGAGCACGTAGCTAGTCCGCTTTTGGAGCAAATTTTACTAATCCTAGCCCAAGCTCACGCTAACGACGAAGAGTATCTGATGGCGAATTTTTACCTGGACGAATACCTCAAAAGATACGGCGATAGCGGCGCTAGGAGCGAATTTGCGCAGTATCTGAAGATAAAGGCGAATTTTGATTCGTTCTCGCAACCCAATCGCAACCAAAAGCTAATGCAAGACAGTATCGCCGAGATAGAAAAATTTCTCTACGTCTATCCAAACACGCAGTATCGCCCGCTGATCGAAACTATGCTGGTTAAATTTAAACTCGCTATCTACAACCTAGACGTGCAAATAGCCGATCTATACGAGCGCACGGGCAGAGACGAGTCGGCGCAAATTTATAAAGAAAAGGTGCAAGCCTCGCCGCTAAACGATGCAAATATCGTGCTCCCGCAGCTTCCTTGGTATAGAAAAATGTTTGAGTAGGAGCTAAATTTGCAAATTTACGAATCAAAAATGTTCCCTGCGCAGTTGCCCGTCATCGTAGAAGACGAGCTGTTTTTGTATCCGTTTATGATCACGCCGCTTTTTTTAAGCGACGAGGAGAATATCGAAGCGCTAAATTTGGCTCTCGAGTCGCAGAGCCCCATCCTAGTCGTGCCGGCAAAAGCGCAAAACGAGGGCGCGAGAAAATTTGACGCCGTATACGATGCTGGCGTCATAGGCACCGTAATGAGGCGAGTACCGCTACCAGACGGCAGGGTAAAAATTTTATTTCAAGGTACGAGCAAGGGCCGCATAGTCTCAAAAGTAGGTCAAAAGCCGCTGCGAGCCGTCGTAGACGTACTGCATGAAAAAAGACCCGAAAATACAAAAAGCGACGCGCTACTAACGGTGCTTCGCGAAAAGGTGCGAGATTTAGCCGCGCTTAGCCACTTTTTCCCGCCCGATCTTTTAAAAACGATAGAAGAGAGCGCCGAACCTAGCCGCGTTTGCGATCTCATCTTAAGCTCGCTAAGACTAAAGAAAAAAACGGCGTACGAGTTTTTTATCGAGGAAAATTTGGAGCAAAAGCTGCTAAAGCTCATCGACTACGTTATCGAGGAGATCGAGGCGAATAAACTCCAGCGCGAGATAAAAAACAAGGCTCACTCAAAAATCGATAAGGTAAATAAAGAGTACTTTCTGAAAGAGCAGCTAAAGCAGATACAGCAAGAACTGGGCTCAGATACCAGCCGCGAGGAGGAGATCGAGGAGTACCGCAAGAAGCTGGAAGCTAAAAAGAAATTTATGGGCGAGGATGCGTATAAGGAGATAAAAAAGCAAATCGACAAGCTATCGCGCATACATCCCGACTCCGCCGACGCAAACACGATACAAAGCTATCTGGACTGGGTAATCGAAGTACCGTTTGAAAATACGGCAAATAAAAAACTAAGCGTGCAGGAAGTCGCAAAGCAGCTAAATGCAGATCACTACGGGCTTGAAAGACCAAAGGATAGGATAGAGGAGTACTTTGCTCTGCGCGAGCTTTTGCAGCTACGAGGCGTCGCGGGCAAGGTAAATAACGGAGCGATCTTGTGCTTTGCGGGGCCTCCCGGCGTCGGTAAAACGAGCCTGGCAAACTCTATCGCAAGGGCGCTAAAGCGCGAGCTAGTGCGCGTAGCTCTGGGCGGCCTTGAGGACGTAAACGAGCTGCGCGGACACCGCCGCACCTACATAGGCGCGATGCCCGGCCGCATCGTGCAGGGGCTGATAGAGGCAAAACAGATGAACCCCGTCGTGGTGCTAGATGAGATCGACAAGGTCGGCAGGAGCTTTCGCGGCGACCCGACGGCGGTGCTACTAGAGATCCTAGACCCTGAGCAAAATAACAAATTTAGGGATTATTATTTAAATTTTAATATCGATCTGAGCAAGGTTGTTTTCGTCGCGACAGCAAACGACGTCGGCGCCATACCGCCAGCGCTTCGCGATAGGATGGAGTTTATCGAGCTTAGCTCATACACTCCGCAGGAAAAATTTGAGATCGCTAAAAAATATCTAATCCCTCAAGAGCTAAAAAAACACGGCCTAAAGCCCGGCGAAGTGACCCTAGGCAAAGACGTGCTAAGCCTCATCATCTCAGACTACACGCGCGAAAGCGGAGTGCGAAATCTACGCCGCCGCCTGGCCGATATCTTTAGAAAGGCGGCAAAAAGGCTGCTGGGGGGCGAGGCGCAAAAGATAACCGTAACGACTAAAAATTTGAACGAGTTTTTAGAAAAGAAGGTTTATGAGATCGAGCATGCGGACAAAAAGCCGCAAATCGGCCAGGTAAACGGGCTAGCGTGGACGAGCGTGGGCGGCGACGTGTTAAAGATCGAAGCTATACGCATACAGGGCAAAGGCGGCCTGCAGATCACGGGGTCTTTGGGCGAGGTGATGAAAGAAAGCGCGTATATCGCATTTAGTCTCGTTAAGGTGCTAATCGACGCTAAAAAGATAAAAGTACCCTCTAAAATCATCCCGAGCCTGGCTGAGGACGTCAAAGACGGCGTGAAAAAAGAGTTAAGCCCTAGCGAAGTGTATCGCCGATATGATCTGCACATCCACGTGCCCGAGGGCGCTACGCCAAAAGACGGGCCGAGCGCGGGTATCACGATGGTGACTGCGATCGCCTCGATCCTAACTGATACCAAGGTGCGAAGCGACGTGGCGATGACGGGCGAGATCACGCTAAGCGGTCGCGTGCTGCCTATCGGCGGGTTAAAAGAAAAGCTCATAGCTGCGCATAAGGCCGGTATCAAAACCGCTCTGATACCGCGCAAAAACTATGAGCGCGATCTAGGCGACATACCGCAAGACGTCAAAAACGATATGCAAATTTTACCCGTGGATGTCATCGAAGACGTGCTAAAAAATGCGTTCGTCGCAAAATAACTTTTGAAATTTGATTAAGCTTAGCCTTGCTTGCGGGGCTAAGCTTATTACTTATATCCGAAAAATCTACTTTAAATTTACTGATGTTTTTTGCGCGTAAATAGGCTGAGCCTTGCTGCTAAAATTCGGCATTTTGTTCGGTAAATTTTAATCAAGCTTGTATTTTTAAGAGCTAGAAGCAAATTTTAGACATTAAATTTCCATTTAAAGATAAATAAGCGAAAATTTTAAGCCCCTTGCGCGTATTTTGATATTTTCGCGTTTTTGAGCCTTTTTTGCTTAATGCGCCGGCGTAGTTACGATTTGAAGCGCTAAGGGCGGACTAGCCCGCCCGTTTGAGCCGGAAGCGGGCTAAATTTGTTTGCATCCCCACTCGGGATAAAATTTTCTAACGTAAGCGTTTAGCTCCCTTTCAGCTTCGCTATACTCGCGGCTTGAAGCGTTTTTGGCGTCAAATCCGCCGTCATGCAGATCGCCTAAAAACTCCGTTATCATACCCGCTCCCAGCGTCGCGTTGGTATAGCGGTCGATCACGATAAACGAACCGCTTTGACGATTTTGCTCGTATAAATCCGCACATACGCTCTTATCTAAGCTTACGGCGCATTTTGCTATGTCGTTTAGCTCCAAACGCCGGGCTTTAAGCTTGTCAAAATTATTAACGTCGCGTTTATATAAAATTTCATCAAATTGCGCGTTTATTAAGTTTGAGTTGATTTTGATTAGATATTGCTCGCCAGGCGTTAGCGGCGCTTCGTTCATCCATACGATATTTGCGTTAAATTTTCGCGTTACTCGCGGCAAATTTGAAGGTTTTGCTATCATATCGCCGCGGCTAACGTCTACTTCGCGGTCGAGGCAAAGCGTGATAGCTTGGGGCACAAAGGCTTGGGGCGCGGTTTTAAACGCGTCGTCTTTGCCTTTGACGCCAAGGTCTAGGTTATCAGTCGTTACTATAGATTTTACACGCGCTTTTTTGTTTGACGGCAGCACGACTACTTCGTCGTTTTCGCGTATTTCGCCGCCTGTTATAGTGCCGCAGTAGCCGCGGAAATTTAGATGCGGGCGATTTACGTACTGCACGGCAAATCTAAACTCGCTAGGGCGGTCCGGGCTAACGTCTAGCGCGTCTAGCGTCGGCAGTAACGCAAGCCCTTTATACCACGGCGTATTTTCGCTATTTTTTAAGATATTATCGCCGTTTAGCGCGCTAATGGGGATAAAGTCAAATTTTATCCGCTCGCTATGGGGTAAATTTCGGCTCATTTTTAGATAATCGCTCTTAATAGCCTCAAAAACGTCCTGCCTAAAATCCATCAGATCCATTTTATTTATAGCTACTATAATGTGCCTAATGCCCAGCAAGCTAGCGATAAACGAGTGGCGCTTGCTCTGCGTTAAAACGCCTTTTCTGGCGTCGATTAAAATAACCGCGACGTCCGCCGTACTCGCAGCAGTCGCCATATTTCTGGTGTATTGCTCGTGGCCGGGAGTATCGGCGATGATATATTTTTTCTTATCGGTGCTAAAAAATCTATACGCCACGTCAATCGTGATGCCTTGTTCGCGCTCGCTGGCCAGTCCGTCTACTAAATTTGCGAAATCTATCTCGCCGCGTTCGTTTCTAGCGCCGTTTAGCTGGTCTTCAAAGATACCCTTAGCGTCGTAAAGCAACCTGCCTATTAGCGTAGATTTGCCGTCGTCTACGCTGCCGCACGTGATAAAGCGCAAAATATCTACGCTCTCGTTTCGCTTTAAAAATTCTCTCAAATCCATTAAAAATACCCCTCTTGTTTTTTTGCTTCCATCGACGAGCCTTCGTCTGAGTCTATGAGCCTGCCTTGGCGCTCGCCGCTGTTTGCTACTAAAAGCTCGGCTACGATCTTTTCTAGCGTATCGGCGTCTGAGCTAATAGCGCCCGTTAGCGGATAGCAGCCTAGCGTGCGAAAGCGCACCAACTCGTCCTTGGCGGAGGCTCTAAGCTGTGCGGGCATCCGTTCGTCATCTACTAAAATTTTAGCGCCCTTATACTCTACGACGGGGCGGACTTTGGCAAAATATAGGCTTGGAATCGGGATATTTTCAAGCATTATGTACTGCCAAATATCAAGCTCGGTCCAGTTGCTAAGCGGAAATACGCGGATACTTTCATTCTCTTTTATGCGGCCGTTGTAGATATTCCATAGCTCGGGACGCTGATTTTTAGGGTCCCAGCGGTGAAATTTATCGCGAAACGAGTAGATACGCTCTTTTGCACGGGACTTTTCCTCGTCGCGCCTAGCTCCGCCGAAAACCGCGTCAAATTTATACGTATCTAGCATCTGTTTTAGCCCTTGCGTTTTCATGATATCCGTATGCATGGAGCTGCCGTGGACAAAAGGCGAAATGCCCATCTGCTCGCCTTTTGGATTTACGTAGACGATTAGCTTCATGCCGCTTTCTTTGGCTCTGCGGTCGCGAAACTCTATCATCTCGCGAAATTTCCACAGCGTATCGACGTGCACCAGCGGCACGGGCGGCACGGCGGGATAAAACGCCTTTTGCAACAAGTGTAGCATCACGGAGCTATCTTTGCCGATACTATAAAGCATCGCCGGATTTTTAAACTCCGCGACCACTTCGCGCATTATATGTATCGACTGCGCTTCTAGGGCTTGAAGATGGGTTAAATTTTGCATATTTCTCCTTTTTTTAAATTTAACTGCTTTTTAGCGACGACTTGAAATTCGCCGTTTAAATTTGGGCTTTTTAGCTCGCTTATTCGTCCGCCTACTTGTTTTCTCGCTAACTTCGCTTATGGGCGCTAGCTTCTGCTTTTTGCGCGCTTACACCGGCGACATAGCTAAATTTAGAGCCGTCAAGGGCGGGTCTAGGCGCATAAAATTTGAAACAAAATTTACAAATTCGACCTCAAATTCGAGCGCAAAGAGCTAAGGCAAAGTATCGCGCGATGGATTTAAGGGCTTTGTCTCCCTTGCGGTCGCATCTACTTGCAGTCGCGACGTAAAATTTAGCGAAGATAAGACATATAGTCTACCGGGCTAAATTTTTACTAGCTTTGTTAAAGACGCTTGTAAGACAAGCCGCCGGCTACAAAATTTTAATCTCGCCCTTTTATATGCAGCCCGCACTCTTTATGGTTAGGATCCTCCCACCACCACCTGCCCGCGCGTATGTCCTCGCCGGGTTTTATCGCGCGGGTACAGGGCTCGCAGCCAATACTGGCGTACCCCTTCGCATAAAGCTCGTTTACGGGCAAATTTAGCTCGCGCGCGATGCCCCACATAAACTCGTCGCTAAAATCAAATAGCGGGTTGATTTTTTTTAAATTAAAATTCGCGTCCGTTTCGCACAGGCTAACGCCCGTTCTAGTTACGCTTTGCGCCGCGCGTATGCCGCTTATCCACGCCCCTTTTTCGTTTAGAGCCTCGCGCAAAGGGATCATTTTTCGCTGATGGCAACAAAATTTGCGGTTTTCTACGCTATCTCTCATGCCCCATTGCCCGATCTTTTCGTCCACTTGGGCTAGCGTCTCGCCGCTAATAGCGTATGTTTTTATCTTGATACCGAAAAATTTCTCTACCTCTTTTTGATACTCTAAACTCTCTTTAAAAAGCTTATGCGTATCGAGGGTAAAAATTTCAAGCCTGTCTAGATCAAAGCCCGATTTTAGAGCCATATCGATCGCGATACAGTCCTCTATCTGATGCGAAAACGCCAGCGCGACGCGCCCCTTTATCTCTGCCAAAACCGCCGCCAAACGCGACGTCGCTTCATTATATGTAGTAATCACAAAAACTCCCGTCCTCTTGCGAGTAGCTATGCACGCTAGTAAAATTTAGATATACGAATTTTAAATTTTTCTCTTTTATGTCTTTAAATTTCGCGCTCGTGATATCGACCTCGACCATATCCGCGCTTTCTTGCATCTTAATATCAAGCCTAATGCGAGAGCCTAAAATTCGGCTATGCACGATCTCGCCCTTTTTAGAACCGACGCTGTATTCAAAGCCAAGCTCTATCTCGTGAGGCCGCACGAAAAGCAGATCTCCCGCGCTCTCGTCGCTTACGATACCATCAGCGCCCACTCTGCCGCGAAAGAGATTTACGTTGCCTAAAAAGCTATACACGAAAGGATTGGCCGGTTTTTCGTAAACGTCTACGGGCGTGCCTACTTGCTGGATCTCGCCTTTATTCATCACGACTATTTTATCGCTTACTTCTAGCGCTTCTTCTTGATCGTGCGTAACGAACACGCTAGTAATGTGAATTTCGTCGTGTAACTTCCTTAGCCATCTGCGTAGATCTGCTCTAACCTTTGCGTCTAGCGCCCCAAACGGTTCGTCTAGCAGCAAAATTTTAGGCTCCACCGCTAGCGCCCTAGCTAGTGCCACGCGCTGTTTTTGCCCGCCGCTTAGCTCGTCTGGAAAGCGCCCCGCCAAGCTTTCTAGCTGGATCATTTTTAGCAGGTGCATGACGCGCTGCTTTATCTCGTCTTTGCTCGGGCGCGAGGCTTTTGGACGGACGTTTAGTCCAAACGCGATGTTATCAAACACGCTCATATGCCTAAATAGCGCGTAGTGCTGAAAAACAAAGCCTATGCCGCGTTCTTTTATGCTTTTGCGGCTGACGTTTTCGCCGAAAAACGAGATTTCGCCGCTACCTGCGTTTTCTAAGCCCGCGATTATGCGAAGCAGCGTCGTTTTGCCGCTGCCGCTAGGTCCTAAAAGCGCGGTTAGCTCGCCTTTGTTTATCTCTAAATTTACGTTTTTAAGCGCTACGAAATCGCCGAAATTTTTATTTAAATTCGATATTTTTATACCCATTTAGCTCCTTTTGCTAGCTTTTTGAACTAAAAATTTTAGCGCCAGCGTGACTACCGAGAGCAGTAGCAACAAGCTAGCTACGCTAAAAGCCGCTACGTAAAGATAGTCGCTATATAAAATTTCTATATAAAGGGGCATCGTGGTAGTTAGCCCGATTATCTTGCCGCTTACGACCGCCACGGCGCCAAATTCGCCCATCGCTCTGGCGTTTGTTAGCACTACGCCGTAAAATAGCCCCCATTTTATGTTCGGCAACGTAACGCTAAAAAACGTACGAAGTCCGCCCGCACCCAAACTAAAAGCCGCCTCTTCCTCGCTATTTCCTTGCTCTTGCATTAACAAAAGCGTCTCCTTGGCTACAAACGGAAAGGTAACGAACGCGCTAGCTAGCAAAATCCCCGGCAGCGCAAAAATCACGTCGAAATTTAACGCGCTAAAAAATTTTCCCAAAAAGCCGCTATTTCCAAAAAGCAGCACGAACATTAGCCCCGCGATAACGGGCGAAACGGCAAATGGCATATCTAAAAGCGTAAGTAGCGCCGTCTTGCCGCGAAACTCGAATTTCGCCGCCGCGTAGGCTATCATAACGCCAAATACGGTATTTATAACAACGCAAAATCCCGCGCAAAGCAGGCTGAGCTTTACCGCGCTAATCGCGTAATCGTCGCTAATCGCGCTAAAATAGCCGCCAAGTCCGTCTTTTAGGGCTTCTGACATGATGGTATAAAGCGGAAGCGCGATAAAAACGAATAAAAACGCGGCGCTAATTAAAAGCAAAACGGGCTTTAAAAATTTCGGTTCGCTCATTTTGCGACCTTTTTTTGTATGAAATTTATCAAAAATAGCGAGGTAAACGCTACTAAAATCATGAAAAATCCGATTACGGCGGCTTCTTGATAATTAAAACTATCTAGGCGCGAGACGATTAAAACGGGTAAAATTTCGCTTTTAAAAGGGATGTTGCTCGAAATAAAAATGACCGAGCCGTATTCGCCAAGGCCTCTGGCAAAGGCTAGCGCAAAACCCGTTATCAAGGACGGAAGCAGGCTTGGAAGCATTATTAGCCTAAAAATTTGCCAAAAATTCGCGCCTAAATTTTCGGCCGCTTCAAGCACTTGTTTATCAAAATCTTTTATAACAGGCTCCGTCGTTCTCACTACAAACGGCATGCCTACGAATATCAAAACGATTACGACGCAAGTAAAATCCGCCCCTTGCAAATCTATGCCGAGCCTTAAAAGCGCAGCGCCCATAACGCCGCCGTGCGAGAATAAATATGCCAGGCAAATCCCAGCCACCGCCGTAGGCAGCGCAAAAGGAATATCTATGAGCGAGCTAATAAAGCCCTTGCCCCAAAATTCGTAACGCGCCAGGCACCACGCGATAATAAAACCGAAAAGCGAATTTATCGCGGCGGCGACGAATGAAGCCGTAAATGAAAATTTAAGCGCCGATAATACGCGAGGATCGCTAATAACGGCTAAAATTTCGCCTATGCCGCCCTTAAAGCTAAAAGCGCCCAGAGCCGCCAGCGGTAGTAAAACCAAAAAGCAAACGTAGCTAGCGCCAAGACCGAAGCAGATATTAAATCCCGGCAAAATCGAGGGCTTTTTAAGTAAAAATTTTCTCATTTTTTGCCCTTCGCTACGATCTCGTAAATTTTATCAAACTCGCCTCCGTCGCTAAAATGCCGCTTTTGCGCCGCGTCCCAGCCGCCAAAGCTCTCTATGCTTATTAAATTTATTCGCGGGAAAGTTTTCTCGTATTTTTTAGCGACGCTTTCATCCGTCGGGCGGAAGAAATTTTTCGCGATAATCTCCTGCGCATCGGGTAGATAAAGGCGTGCCAGATATTCGCGAGCAAGCGGGGCGTTGCCGTTTGCGGCGGCGTTTTTACTTAAAACCGCGACCGGAGGCTGCGCTAGGATGCTAAGGCTTGGGTAGATAATCTCAAACTCGTCCTCTCCTAGCCTTGCTTTGCTAAGATGCGCTTCGTTTTCCCAAGCAATCATCGCGTCGCCGATACCGCGGCGTATGAAAGTGTTTGCCGATCCGCGAGCACCCGCGTCTAGCACGGGAGCGTTGGCGTAGAGTTTAACCAAAAACTCGCGAATTTTATCCTCGTCGCCGTCAAATTTAGCCGCGGCATAGGCGTATGCGGCTAGGTGGTTATACCTCGCGCCGCCTGATGTTTTGGGATTTGGCGTTACGATTTTTACGTCGTTTCTTACTAGATCGTCCCAGTCTTTTATGCCTTTTGGATTGCCTTTTCTAACCAAAAATACGATCGTGGAGTTGTAAGGCGCGGAGTTTAGCGGGAACTCTTCTTGCCACGAAGCGTCCAAAGCGCCGCTTTTTCGCGCGACGGCGTTAATGTCGTAGGCAAGAGCCAGCGTCGCGACATCGGCTTTTAATCCGTCTATTAGCATCCTAGCCTGCGCGCCGCTACCGCCGTGGCTTTGTAAAATTTTAATCTTTTTGCCGCTTTTTTGCTCGTAGTATTTAACGAAAAGCGCGTTATATTCTTTAAAAAGCTCCCGCGTCGCGTCGTAAGAGACGTTTAAAAGCTGTTGCGCGGCGGCAAAATTTATAAGCGCTAAAAAGATTAAAATTTTATTCAACGGCTATCCTTTCGCATTTTGGTTTCAAGCTTAGCGATTTTTCGACGACGGGGCCGATTATTAAAATCGCCGGACGAGCGCATTTTAGCGCCATAGATTCTAAATTTTTTATTCGTCCGAGGATCGCTTTTTCATCCGCTCTATCTATATTTGAAACAAACGCCGCGGGCGTATCTAGGTCTAATTTTAGCTTTCTTGCCGCATTTAAAATTTCGCCCGCGTAAGCGTGCGCCATAAGCGCGACCGCCGTAATATCTCGCGTCTTTAAAATTTCAAGCCAAGCGGTGTTTATCGCGCCGCCTTTTAGATGCGCCGAGACTATCAAAACGCCGCTGCTAACGCCCCTAATCGTAGGCGTAATAAGCGCGCTAGCGCATCCGGCAAAAACCGAACTGACGCCGCTAATTAGCTCAAACTCTACGCCGTTTTCCTCTAAAAAGCTCATCTCTTCAAACGCTCTGCCAAACAAGCTCGCGTCGCCGCCTTTTAGCCGCCCGACGGTCTTGCCTTCTTTTGCCAGGCTTAGCATAAGGGCGTTTATTTGCTCCTGCGTCGCGCTATCTTCGTCTTTGCCTTTGCCTACGTTAATAATCTCTACGCCTAAATTGCGCAAAATTTCGCGCGTATCCTCGCCGACTAGTTTATCGCTTAGAGCTACGTCTAGCAGCTCAAACGCTTCAAGCGCGCCTAAGGTGAGATTTTGAAGGCTGCCGCTGCCGCAGCTGATTAAAAAAACTTTGCCTAAATTTTTGCGGCACTTCGGTTTTAAAATTTCGGCCTTTTGCGGGTTAAAATTTTCAATCGCCTCAAGCCTGACTAGTTTTAGCTTCGGGATAAAATCCGCTAAATTCCTAGGCAAAATTTTAGCTATTTTATCTCTTACGAGCGCGGCTAGGCTAGGACTCGCGCCGCTAGTGCTAACGCCTACGCTAAGCTCGCCTAAATGCGCGTTTGCGGTAAAATAAAAATCGCTTAAAGCAGGCTTATCGACTACGTTTAGCAAATAGCCCGAGCTTTTACGCTCGCTAAATAAAGCTTGCCCTAAATTTTCATCTCCGCTAGCGTCTATTATCATTTCAAAGCCGCTTAAATTTTCGCCCAAATTTTGCCGCGTTAGCTTGCGAATTTTTACGTTTTTATCGGCAAAAAACGGCTCCAAAATTTTTTCGGCTAAAATTTCGAACTCCCAATTAGCCGCTTTTAGAGCTAAAAATTTTTGCCGCGCGACCTTTCCGGCTCCGATTAAAAGCGTGCGTTTAGGCGTAAGGGCTACTGGTAGGGTCATTAAATTTTATCTTTTAGCGTTTCGCCAAAAAGCGCGTCCGCGCCGTAGTCGTAATACGCCCGCGGGTTTTCCTCAAACGTCCCCACGCGCTGATATAGCCCGCAAAGCTCTGCTATGACGCTATCTCCGCCGTTATCGACCCAGTCGTTGAAGTTTTTAAACTCGGATTTTACCTGCGTAAATTTTTTAAGCGTTTGATAGACGAATTCAGGCACGTGATAAGCGGCCACGCCGCCTACTTTTTTGCCGAATTTGCTTTTGCCTTCTTTTAGCTCGCCGCCGGCAAATACGCTGTAATAAGGAAGCGATCTGCCGTCCTCGCGCCTAGTGCCGCCCATAAAGCCTAAATTCGCGTTTTGATGAGCGGTGCAGGAGTTTGGACAGCCCGACATCTTAATAACGATATCTTTTAAAAGCGAAAAGTCTAAATCGCTGTTTCTAATATGATCGTGGATAGCCTCCACTGCGCCTTTTGGACGGCAAATTCCTAGCCGACAGGTCGATGCGCCCGTGCATGGAGTCATATTCGCAAACACGCGCGGATCGGCGCTCATAGGCGAAATCTCCGCGATAACGGGATAAAGCGCGATAAGATCGGTCTTTTTGAGATTTTTTAAGATGATATGCTGGTCTCGGCTGATAAAAAGCGAATCTTTTAGGCCGAGTTTAATAAGCGCTTTTGATAGCTTTATCGCATCGTCTCCGCGCACGTTTCCCCACAAAAACGGCACTACGGCGTAGTAATAGCCCTTTTGTTTTTGCGCGGTTGCGTAGTTTTGCGCCCAGGCTTTTTGCGCGGCGGAAAATCTAACGCGAGGTTCGCTTACTAGCGGCTTAACGCCCCTTGGCTCTTTGATATCCAGCTTCCATTTTTCGCTTGAAGCTCTAATTTTTGCGACCTCGTCCTCAATCATTTTAAAAATCGTCTCTTTTCCTAGCTTCTCGGCGGCATGGCGCAGGCGGGCGGAGTTTCTATGCTCGTAATCGCCGGTTTTAGCAAACACGAGCTTGATGGCTTGCGCGTATAAAAAGGCTTCGTTTGCGGGGATAAAGCTTTTAAATTTATCGCCTAGGCGCGGTTTTGAGCCCATTCCGCCCGCGACGTAGACTATAAAGCCTTTTTTGCCGCCTTTTTTGGTTGCTATAAAGCCCGCGTCCGTGATAGTCGCGTTTGCTCTGTCGGCCTTGGAGCCGGAAAAAGCGATTTTAAATTTCCTAGAAAGTCCGTAAGAATCGGCTCTGCCGATAAGCATGCTAGTAATGGCGTTTGCGTAGGGAAGGACGTTAAAAGCCTCGTCTTTGGCGACTCCCGCTAGCACGTCGCAAACCACGCCTCTAACGCAATCCCCGCATGCGCCGCGCGTAGTCATATTTATCGCGGCGATCTCGTTTTCAAGCTCTATAAATTCGTCGTCTTTTACAAAATGAAGCTGAATGCTAGCTCTCGTAGATAGATGCAAAAATCCGTTGGCGTAGCGCTTGCAAAGTTCGCCGAGGCGTGCGAATTCTTTCGCGCCGACGCCGCCGCCGTGCGTTTTTACCCGCGCCATGTAGCTGTCTTTTACGCGCTGTTCGTATATCCCAAACGCCACGCGAATTTTCTCAAAACCTTTAAAATCAAGCTCGCCGCTTTTATATTCTTGCCATTTTTGCCTAAAAAATTCCGCGTCTTTGACGCTTACTTCCGCCGGAATAATATAGGTGTCCATCGTTTGCCTTTTTATAAAATTTGGGCAAGATTTTACAATAAATTTACTTAAATAGATTAAATATTATTAAAATTTTTGGTTTTACGATAGAAATTTAACAATAAGGCAATTTAAAATTAAATACGAGATTTTATTGTAAGTCAATTGAAAGTCATTTGTCGGCATAGCAGGACTCGCGCCTATGGCTGCTTTTTATCGGCGTCATAATTGCGAGTTTTGTCGCGCTATCAAGCATTTCGCATTTTTGTACTTTGGCTTGCGAGACAATATAACAGCATGCGGGTTGCGGGCAAACTCTTTGTTGTCATGGATTTTTATTTTGTCTCCTTTTTGAGGGCTTAATTTTGGTTCTGTTCCCCTAAAAAGTAATTATATCCGCGTACTTTCGTATTTTTATTTTTCTTGAAATATCGTATTTTAGGCGCTTTGCGAACTCTTTAAACGCATAGGTTGTTATTTTTTGTTTACTTTACTTCTACTAGGTAAAAAAACGTCTAAATAGTAAAAAATGTATAGTAATCGAGGCTAATTCTTACTGCCAGTTGAGCGGAAGCTCTATTTATAATGCTGTATTCTAGGGGTTTTGAATGCTTAAATTGTGTGTAATGGTGCCCGAGGTCAAATTAATTTTTGCCTTGACTAATTGCCGATACATGCATAGTTTCGTCAAATTCTTAAAACGTATTCTATATTAATTTGCTTTAAAAGTCAAATTTAAACTCATGCAAAAAATTATTTTTATTTATTTTTTTTATATCTTACCTCGGTCAAGCGGAACGGATTTTTGAGCACTTCGAAAAAATCCGAGAAGCGCAAAAAAATACAAATTTGTTTTTTTTTAAAGAAAAAGATGTTTTTCTCTTTCCATTTTTAGGCGTCGCCCTCTCCCTAAAGAGAGGGGCGCCGAGAACACATCTATGGGGGACTTGTCCCCCATACCCCCAGCGTCTTTTAAAAGCAAAAAGAGAAGGGAGATAAGGAGAGGTTTACCCCTTTTTGGGTTTTGCTATATATCTATATTATAATATATTAAGAAAACGATTAAAATGCTCGCAAACGCCGTTTTTCCAGACGCGCGCGAGGGGTTAAAGGTTAAAGTTTTAACCCGTTTTCAGGCTGATTTACTCGTGGGGCGTAGCTTAACAGCCCGCTTTTTATGCCTGCGAAATAATCCGCAGAATATCGACCCTTTAAATAATCATCTAAACTATCGACTAAATGTTGCCCCTTCGGTTCGATGTGCAGCCGTCCAGAGCGCGCAAGCTCGGACAGCATAGAAGCTTGACCCAAACAAAAGCTATCGTTAGCAGAAACACCCAAACCCCCTTGATTCGATTTTTTAAGTGCCTCGATTTCGATATCTTTTTGTTTGACAAGCCCTACAGTATCTTTTAAAGTCTTTTGCAGTAATTCGTTTTGTTTTTGGAGGCTATCAAGAGTTTTCAGCAACCCCTCATTTTCTTTCTTGATAGCGTCGACATCAAAAGCAGGCTTTGAGCTAGTAGCCCCGAGAAACGAGCCTAGAATACGGTTTTCCTGCAAAGCCCGTAATTGCGCGCGCACGTTTATTTCTTTCTTGGCAGCGAGTTCAGTCAAAGCAGTTTGAGCCTCTTTTAATACGTCAGCAGCAGCTTGCTTCACAACTACAGAGTTCGATACGTAAGCAAGAACGCTAGCCTTATCAAAATTTCCAAAAGTAGTAGTTTTAATTTCGTTCTGAATTGTTTTCTCGACGACTTCATCTAGCTTAGGATGAGCTTTTAACTTTTTAATCTTTTCTTTAAATAGCTTAGAAAAATCCTCGAGGTCGGCGAGATCAGGAGCTTTTTTCAGCTCATCGAGCTCGTTTTTAAGTCGCTTGTTTTCGGCCTCGAGTGCAGCATAATCCCCACGACTAGCCCCTTGTTCCTGCAAATCAGCGCGAGCTTGCTTGTTAGCAGCCTTGAGTTGTTCCTCTAGCTCTTTTATTTGCTTTTTGGCGTCTTTGAGCTCATTTTTGATGTCTCCGAGTTTAGCCTGCAAAGGCTCTTGTAAGCTCATAGCTTGACGATATTGTCGAGGAGTGAGATGCGTCCGCTTCGTTATTTTCTTGCTAAGGCCGCGCTCCATGCCGAGGGCTTGCGCGATTTCCGTTTGAATTTGACTGATAAGGTTAGGCTTTCCAAAATTTCGACGATGTAGAGAGTTTCCGTTTTCATCCAGAGAAAACATAGCGACATGAACGTGATCGTTTAGGATAAAAGGTCTTTGGTCAGCAGATGATAGCCCTAACTCATCCATCTCATCATCGGTAGCGAAGTGCCCTTCATCCCTATGGCGCGTCCAAAAAACAGTTCGATACCCGAGGCGCTTCTCAAGGATTTGCACAACCTTTTCGATATCCTCACGAGTGTGAAAACCCCGCAAATTCACGGTAGCTTCCCAGTATATAGACTCAGAGTTATAGCTCGGTCGTCTCCCCGTCCGCGCTCGATAGGCGGCGTCAGCTTCGTCTTTCATCTTTTTAGCAAGAGCCCGAGCTTCAGAAAAGAGCAAGAATATAAGAATATTCATTGTCTTTCGTCATTGCGCCTTGCACGTTTGAGGCTTGAAAACCCTGTCTAAAATCGTGCCAATACGCGAACTCCGATTTCATGGGGTCGATCCGAAAACAAGATTTAGCGTTGTTGTCCATAGTTTTTTTTCCTTAAATATGGTATTATCGCATTTATATTTTTTTAGGGGTCTTGCGCCCCTAAAAAACGAGCGTCGCTTTATGCGATTAGTGAGCTCACTAATCAGCTACAGCAAAGCCGTAGCTGAAAGTTCGCCCGCAAGGGGGGGGGGGGTTACGCAGTGGTAGAGTTCGAGAGCTCGAACTTTTTAGCAAGCGCCTCAACTTCAGCACGCTCTTCCTCGATTTTAGCCATAGCTTTTTTGGCGTTTTCCAAAGCGTTTTTCGCCTTAGCCTCGCGTTTATCAATGCTCTTGAGTTTAGTAACAAGAGCATTCAAGTCTTTAAGTAATTTTGCACGGGGACTAAGCTCTTTTTTCTCTTTTTGTTCCGCAGGTTTTTGCTCTTGAGGTTGAGCGGTTTTTTGGCTCTGCGTTTGCGCTAGAGCGACGTTTTGGTTAGGTTTTTGGAAATTTTCCATCTAAAACTCCTTTATTTTTTTGATTTAATTATAAAAGCATGATAGATCAAAAGTCATTTAAAAGTGCTAGTTTTTTTTAAACAACCGTCGGTATTAAATCATCAGGCGCAAAGAGGCAAGGCTCGGCGACTTTTTGCGACTCGCTTTCCTTTATTTTTAACGGCGATTTTTCGAAAATCGGCGTGCGCTTTTGTTTCGGAAAAAGTTCGCCGAGCTTTTGATATTTTTCGCGTAAGCCAAGCTCCCAATACTCCTCCGTATCCAAAAGCTCGTCAACTATTGCATCGCAGGCTCCACCATGTAAGCCACTCATTAAGCCTTTCTGCCACAAATCCGTATGCCAAGTTTCATAAATTTCTGTCTTTATTTCGCCAAAAATATCGCGGTGCAAGTGATAGTTATATAGCTGTTGAATATTGTCTGCGCCGTATTCGCGGGCGAGCGCCAGATCTGCGCGAGCTTGTTTTTGTTGCGCCCGTCGTTGCTCTTGATGTCGCTCAAAAACGAAATTCAGATATGCACTTGCACGAGCGGGGGACAAGCTAGGCGTTAAACCATTTTGGTAATTTGAAAAAAGCGTGCGAATCAAACAGACTAATCCGTTTTTATTTTTTTGCTTTTTTGCGGCAATTTTTAAGGCTTTTAGTTGCCGTTCAGAGAGAAAAACCCGGCAGTTGCTAGCGTGATACCGTTCGCCATTTGCGGCGCGCAGGTCGCAATCAAGAGGGTTTAGGTTTTCTTTTTTACCGTTCTTTTTGGGCTTACGTTTTTTCTTTATCGAAGTTGGAAAAATCACAACCTTTTCAAGAATATAAGGGGCTTTGGTTTCTTTATTTATCGCATTCGCAGCCCTTGCACGATTCTTTTTAACCCCAAAAGTGTTGTTCCATGTTTCAAGCAATTCATTCATAAATACGTCGAGCTCAATATACGCATTTGGATATTTGCGAGCCATTTTAAAATTTTGCGCGCTGTGTAGAATTTTTCCCTCTTGCAAGCCTTTTATTTTATCGCATTTATAGACCCGTTTCTTGCCGTTTTCCCATTCGCTCGCGGTCTTTCTAAGTAACTTTGAAACATCATAACCGAGGATTTGCGCCGTTTTTTGTTTTAGGTGCCACTCGCCCGTACCTTCCTTGAATAAATACTCGGGGCTTAGGACTTCGACTGATACAGCCTTGCGGCTTAAATATCGCTCCAGAATGGCCGCAATTTTATGGAGATGCAAAGGCAGGCAAAAGACCATGGCATGGATATGCGGCATACCGCCCCTATGGGATTCAAAGACGTAACTGACAAAGATCGGATATTGCTCTAGCGCTTTCTCGATAAATGTTTTTAGATATTTTTCGAGAGCTCGCGCAGCTTCGACGGCAGTCATACGGCCGCAGGTTCCACGCTTGCGAATGCCCGAGTTGTCAAGCGTGATAGCTATGCCCAAGGCGGTAAAGCCGATTTTTTCGAGAGTTTTTGAAACGTCTATAGTTCGAAGGCGGACTTCCCGACCAATGCTAGAACGGGCGAGCAGATCGTCGCTGACAACCTCGCCGTCATCTATGCTTAAAAATTTTCTATCGATAGTCGCCATACAAGGCCCCGATTTTATAAGGATTTAAGCGACTTTTGGATATTATTGCATTGTATTTTTTATGTGAGGGGCAAGGCTCCAAAATCTGCCCCCCCCAAAAACAATCAGTCATCATTACATTCAACCCCTAGCAAGACTTCTTTAAAATTAAACAACGAGAGTAGATAACGATCCCACCACTCCGCGAGCTCTCGCAGCATATCTTGAATCTCGATATCGTCATATCGCAAATCGGTATATGCAGCCTCTACGTCGTTCATGCTAGGAATATGGCTCATATACATTTCGATAATATAGTTTGGGATTCCATGATTTACATCTGCTTCATAGCAAAGGTTTTAAAACTTCCTCGCAAGCCATGCTTCGTGATATTTGCCATCTTTTTTAATAAATAATTGATGACTTGGTCGGCAACGCCGTCAAAAACTAGCCCCTTACCGTTTGATTTTTCAAGCTTTTTCAAATATGTCAAAAGTTCAATCATAGTACCGCTTAGCGGAAGTATAAAATCTTGACGGCTTTTTTCGGTTTTTAATTCGCCCTTCATTCTTGACTTATCAAACTTTACGAGCTTTTTATCCCAATCGATATCCTCCCACCGTAACCCAAAAATATTCATACTACGCAAAGCAGTCTCAAGGCCAAAAAGAACTAAAATTCTTTTCTTTAGGGCTATTTTAGGCGTTAAGCAAATATTTTCGAGCAATTTTTTCAAATCTTGCGGATTAACTATTTTTGGGTGATGTTCGGTATTTTTCTTGTTCGGTACCTCGTAATCGTTGTTAAATTTGTAGGTTTCAAGGACGTTTTCGGCGATCCAATTATTTTTTTTCGCAAATTTAAGGACGTTGTCGATGACATAAAAGAGCTTCACATTAGTTGCAGGAATATGCTCGCAGACGTTAAAAATTTGAAGTTTAAGATCGCTTACGGAAATATCGGAGATATCCATATCCGCAAGACTCGTGTTTAGGATATGTTTATTGGTTCGAACTTTATAACTATGGATAGTTTTGTCTTTAAACCTAAGCGGGTTTTTCTTTATAAACTCCGCCCAAACCTCTCTAAAGGTTCGAGCGTTTCGCGGTTCTTCCTCTTGGTTGACATAGCTAGCGCCTTTTTTAAACGCAGCTTCAAAGGTTATATACGGTATTTCCCCGATTTTCACGAACACGGCTTTTCCGTTTTGCGGAGAGTAAAAGCGAATAACTTTCTTGCCTTTTGGGGGGACTTCCAATTTAAATTTTGGATAGCCGGGGATTGAATAACGGACGGTGTAGTTTTTACCGCCCGTATCTTGCCTTAAAATCCACTCATCGACTTGTTTAAAAGTCATAATAGAGTTTTTTGTTTTTGCCATAGCAAACATCCTTAAAAAAGATATAGGTTTTTGCCTATTCAGATTAATTATAAGATGTTGACTAACTATACAAATCTATACAAAAATAACCGTAAAAAGAGGTATTTTCACCCAATGCGATAATTATCGGATTAGATGTATTGACATTACCTTTTTTATTTGTTATATGCGTCTATTAGGGAATTTCGTCAGGCTTTTTAAACTTGAGATTTCGGGATAAATGGTGCCCGAGGTCGGACTCGAACCGACACAAGGTTGCCCTTACCAGATTTTGAGTCTGGGTCTTTACTAGACTATAGATTATTATAACTTTCTATAAATACCCTATTTTACGCTATTTTAGTATATTTATAATTTCCTTATAAGCGACAATTTTATACAATTTGCTATAAAAATGTGTACCCCAATGTGTACCCTAACAAAAATTTGATCATATAGATATAGGATTTTGCTGTGGCGGATAAGCTGATTAAAGTCAATCTTGATAATGCGGATTGTAAAAACATATATTTTGTAAATAATGACGATTTGTTCGCTGGAAAAGAGATCGTAAAAGCTCCAACTTACATTAGTAGAGACTATAAATTGATATTAAGAATTACTATTGTAAATATTAGCGGCATGAGAACTCAAACCAAGAAAACGTATTCCTTTAATAAAAAAATCACTTTCTTGCAAGCAATTAAGGAGGTGGCGTCAAAAAGAGAAGGGCTTTTGAGCAAGCTCAAAGAGGGTAAGCATAAAGAGATAAAAATAAAAATACCGACATTAAGTCAGGCGTGGGGCAGATATATGGATATGAAGAAAAATCAACTATCCTCAAATACGCTTGCTTCCTATAATCTATTTACAAATAAATGGATACTGTCTGATTCTAAGCTAGCCAAAACGCCTATAACCCACATTACCACCGAAATGCTGCAAAGCATAGTGAATAAAATGCTAGATTTAGGTATGAGCCCTAGAACCTCAAAATCTGTTAAAGAAGCTCTTAGGCCTATGTTTAACCTGTATGTTTTGGAGGGTATGGTTAAAACTAACCCAGCTAGCTTGATTCAAATACCTAAATTTGACAATCAGGTAAATGTTGAATTAGACGACGAAAAAATAAGAGAGCTATACGATGCGCTATATAGTTACCCTGTAGAGCCGTTTAGAAGTATATTTGTGTGGCTTTCGCATGGCAGAAGACTAAATGAGGTTTTGAGTTTAGAGTGGAGAGATATAAATATACCAAATGGCATATATAATATTAGATACGAAAATAATAAAGTTAGAAAGCCTATGACTTATAAATTAAGCAATGAGCTTTTAGAAACCCTTGACAATATCGATAGGCAAGAAAGTGGCTATATATTTCACGCCATAACAGATAAGAGTAAAAAAATAGATAAAAATACGATCAGACCTCATTGGGAAAAGATATTAGCAAAGCTTGGGATAAAAATTAGAATTCACGATTTAAGGCACTTGATAGGCGGAGTTTTGGTTTCGGAGGGTAAAACGTTAGAGCAGATAGCTTCTATACTAGGCCATACTTCTACAAATGTTACAAAAAGATATTCAAAGGTCAGAAGAGAAGTGGCTGCCGAAAGCCTAGATGATTTTTTTAAAAGAGTAAAAAAATAAAATCTATCGCCACTGATAAAATATCTACGCGCTAATAACGCTTATCGGTTTTATGGCTTCCAGCTCGGCTTTTTGCCTATTTTTGCTTTCTCTTAGCTCTATATCGCTTTGTAAATTAATAAAAAATCCGTCGGACATCGAGAAGTATCTTGAGAGCCTCAAGGCCGTATCTATAGATACTCTGCGTCTTCCATGTAAAATATCTTGTATGCGAGAAACCGGTAAATCTATATCTTTGGCTAGTCTATATGCCGATAGGCCGTAAGGTTCCATAAATTCGCTAGCTAAAATTTCTCCTATCGTAGGAAGAGGTATTCTATCCATAACTACTCCTTAATGATAATCCACTATTTGCACGTCGCAAAAATCGTTTTTGTTTTCTAACTTAAAACAAATGCGCCATTTGTCGTTTATTCTTATACTATACTCATCTTTTCTATCACCTATTAGTTTTTCTAGGCGATTGGACGGCGGGGAACGCAAATCGTTTAAATTATCCGCATTGTTTATCATCAAGAGTTTGCGCAAAGCCTTTTGCTGTACATCGGGCGGAAACTTTTTTGAAAAAGTTTCATTGTATATAAGCTCGGTCTCTTTGTCTGCAAAACTCTTTATCATAGTTAAGGATTATACACGAAATTCAGGTATAAGTCAATATGTTTTATTTTTTAAAAATATTCACTCGTTCGGCTTGACCGAACGAGTGAATATAAGATTATTTGTATAATTTTCATTTTTAGTATTTTGGCTATCAAATCTACGTTGCGAATGCTTGCTTTAATAATTTTTAGCATCAAATTTCAAAGGCGTTGTATTATTTTAAATTTTCTAGTGGCAATGCGTTTAGCATATTTTTGATCGTTCGCCAGTTTGGCAAAAACCTATCCATGTATGCTATGAAATTTTTATTATGGTGTCTTTCTAGCATATGCACAAGCTCATGAACGACTATGTATTCTAGGCATTCTAGCGGTTTTTTTGCGAGTTCGTAGTTGATAACAATATTGCCATCTTTTATATTACAACTTCCCCATTTGGTTTTCATTTTTAGGATTCTTATGGAGCTTGATTTTACTCCGATTTTTGTTTCCCAAATTTCTAGTATTTTTGCGATTTTTGTCCTTAGTTCATTTCGGTAGAATTTTTCTAAAATTCGTTTTCTGCTTTCAAAATTTCCGCCATCTTGCACGCTTAGTACCATCTTATTATGCTTTACCGTCACGCCGCCGACCCCGTTTATTACCTGCATTAGATACCGCTCGCCCCACAGATAATGACTTTCGCCGCTTACTATCTCTCTTGCACCTATGCGCTCTTGCGAGTTATAAATATTTTGATGTTTACGTATCCATGCGAGCCTGCCAGCCACAGCCATGCGAATTCTATCATCACTCGCATCAAACGGCGCACTTACTTTTACTTCGCCATTTGGCGGCATTACAGAGATGTGTAGATTTTTTATGTCTTTTCGCGTTACTGCAACATCAATCGAGCCTATTTTCATTGGTAGTCTTCTTGTAGTTTAATAAGCTCAAAAAGTTCGTTTATGTCCAAATCCTTTTCATCAGTTAGGGGCTTTATGACGCGTTTTAGTTCGCGTTCTTTCATTTTGTTACCGATATACCCGTCTGGTTTATATGTTTTGATTGTCTCATCTAGTCTGGCGATCCAGTCTATATCTTGACTAAAGTTATCATATATCGCTCGTTTGCCGTCGCTGTTTATCTCTGGCGGATATATGTTGTTTGTATTTTTTGTTTGTAGCTGTTTTGCTAGGTTTATAACCTCTTTTAGATACTTTTCATAGTCCAATGCGCCCTTTTTACGTTGTTCTATCAGTTCGTCTAGTATTTGGGATAAATTTTCGTAAAATTTTGGATTTAGGGGATTATTATCGACTATTATACGCCTTATGTTGTTTTCTATCGCCTCGGCAACCGCCTCATTGCCGCCTAGTGCCTCTTTTTTTTCTTTGCTAATGCCCTCGTTTTGGATCAAAATTTCAAGCAGGCCTTTGTCTTCAAATTCTGCTAAGACCTTACTGTCGCTGGCATTTACATACCTGTTGATAAGCGTACGCATGTCACTATCCCATTTGCGCATATCCACGTAGTCTCCGCTTGCTAGTTTGACGGTATCTCTTAGCATAGAGAAATTCTTTACGCGATTAGCCCATTGCTGCTCTTGCTCTGTACTATAACCTAGCTTTAAAAGTTCATTTGCTACTCCGTCATACGCTCTGATAAAACTCGCAACCGCACGGTAGAAGCTGAGCCTTCTGGTTTGCATCTCATCTTTTAAATTTTCCCTACTATCGCCGCAAAAATACTCTATAAATTCTTTATCGCTTTTTGGCGACTTTACACCCTCGCATATTGCGTCCAAGATTTCCCATGTATTTTCTAGGTCTTCTTTACCTTTTTCGAGTCTGTCTTTTAAAAGCCCAACTATATCGCTCTCGTCGTACCCATCAAATGCCTCTTTTGTATAGTCGCTATACGCTTTTTCTAAGCTCTTAAAAAGATCGCGATAATCCACGATATATCCATACTCTTTGCTCTCTCCGTCTAGTCGGTTTACTCGGCATATAGCTTGAAAAAGTCCGTGATCGCGCATAGGTTTATCGATATATAGATATGTCGCGCTTGGTGCGTCAAAACCAGTTAAGAGTTTATCGACGACGATTAAAAGCTTCATTTGTTCAGGTTTTTCTTTAAACTCTTTTTTTACGTCTAGCTCAAACTTATCAGCTTTGGCATCATCTACATCTTTAGTGTTTATGTCGTAGTAGTTAGCTATCATCTGCTTGTAAATTTTATACTTATATTCGCCGTCGCTCATACCATCTGGAGTTATTTCGTTTCTTATCGCTGACGCAGTCGGTCTGTAGCTAGATATCACGGCGCATTTTTGTTCAAATCCGTTATCGCTAAAAATCTTATACGCCTCGCATGCTTCATATACGCTAGAGCAGACGAATATCGCATTTCCGCGCTCTCTTAGTCTAGTTTTATTTTCCATATCAAAAAGTATATCGCCTGCGATTTTCTCAAGCCTTTGTTTTGAGCTCATTAGTTTTTGTAAAGTCGCCCATCTAGCCTTTACTTCACCCTTAGCTAGGTCGCTTAGTCCTCTTGTTTTGTTTTCAAATTCTTTGTCTAGTTTATCTTTTGAGCCTAGCCACTGCTCGATGTCTCTAGCTTCATATACAAGGTCTAGCACCACGCCGTCACGCACCGCTTCGTCAAATTTATATGCATGTATAAACTCGCCGAATACTTGCACCGAGCTTTTTTTGTCGTTTTTTAAAAGCGGTGTTCCTGTAAAGCCGATAAAAATCGCATCAGGCATTAACATTTTCATAGCTTCGTGTAGCTTTCCGGATTGCGTTCTGTGACACTCATCTACAAATACAACTACATCGCCGTTCACTTTAAAATTTCCCGCTCTACGCTTTATATCGTCCAGATACGCGCTCATGGCACCGTCATCGCTTTCGTCTTCTGCGCCGTTTCTGCCAAATTTATGCACCAACGAGCATATGAGTGAATGCTCGGCGTTGCTTAATTTTTCTAGCAAATCAGCTCCGCTTTTTGTTCTGTAAATGCTTTCTTTTACGCCGTTAAAGACATTTTCTATCTGCTCGTCAAGCTCGGTTCTGTCTGTGATTATAAGCACCCTAGAGTTTAGATTTTCTTTTATCCATTTTGCGAGCCAGACCATACTTAGGCTTTTGCCGCTACCTTGTGTATGCCAGATGATACCGCCTTTTTTATCGCGTAAAAACTCCTGCGCACGCTTTACACCGAAGTATTGATTGTGCCTACAAGTCTTTTTTATCCCACAGTCGTATATGATAAAGTCGTGTAAAATTTCAATCAGCCTCTCGCGCCTGCAAATCGCTTTAAGTCCGCCATACAAACTTAGTTTTTCGCCGTTTTCTTTAAATTCTAAGAAGTATTTTTCAGGCGTTTCTATCACGCCGTATCTTAGCCCTTCGCTTTCATTTCCAGCCATTACAAGCTGCACGGTAGTAAAAAAGCTCTCTATAAACCTCTTATCTTGGCTTGACAAATTTTGCCTTATGCCTTCACTAACCGACACGTTTGAACGCTTTAGCTCAAGCACGCAAACGGCTATACCGTTTATATAAAGCACTATATCGGGGCGTTTATCAAATTCGCCGTTTGTAGTTTTTACGCTTACCTCCTCGGCTATGCTAAATTTATTTGCCAGCGGATTATCCCAGTCGATGAGCCAAACACTCTGCATTGTTTCGCTAACACCTTCTTTTACTTTTACGCCGTATCTTAAAAGCGAATATATGGCTTCATTTGCATCGTATAGTTTTCGACCGCCGCTTGTGTGATTTTCATATTGTAGTTTTTTTAAGGCTTTATCTATAAGCTTATCGCTGTAGCCACGACTTTTTAGCCATGATTTAAGCTCATCTTCTCTTATGTTTTTATTATCAAGTCCTTGCAGATCGCCTATATATTCGTAGCCAAGCTCGTTTTTAAAAAGATCTATGACTCGCTCTTGTGTTTTTATCTCTTTTTCTACCGTATTTTCTTGCATAACTCACCCTTTAGCCTTATTTTGCCGCTTAATAGCTCGTCCATAGCGCCTTGTTTTATCATCTTTAGCTTTCCTATCTCATCTTGCAAAGCCGAAATTTCATCGTCCATATCGCTTAAAATTTGGGCAATTTTGGTTTGTTCTGATAAATTTGGAAAGGAAATTTCAATACTTTTTACTATCTTTGAATTTAAATTTCCTTGTGTTCCAGTTTCGATTAACGAATATATTTTTTCTTTAAATTTTATAAGAGCATAATACAAAAACTCCAAATCAATAATTTCTGGATTTATTACTATGCACATCATAGCTTGGCTAGTTGCTAGCTCTACTTTGTTTATAGATACAAATCCAACAGAAGCATACATTGAATATATCAAACTATCTATTGGCACAAGCCAAGCTGATGAATTTTCTAGACCAGCTTTTGTAATGGTGTATTGCGTCTTGTGAATATATTTTCCGCTTTGTGTTATATCGCTAATTTTTAAAAAATAAATATCTCCGCCATAAAATTTTTCATTTGTAGCTTGTGGTGTTCCACCTGACTGCATTTTTAAAGAAATTTCTCCAAGCGCGGCGGTGTGCCAGTGGGGTTTGGGAGTGAGAAGTTGTTGGGCAGCGGCTTGTTTTATGGTGCGTTTTTTGTCTAAAAGCTCGCATTTGGCACCGATAAGCTCGTCCATATCGCTCAGCACCTGCGCTATCCTATCTTGTTCCGCCTTTGGTGGAAGCGGAAATGAAAAATTTATAAAATCTTTTTGATACAAATGTGTTATGGTTGAACCAGCTGAAATAACATTGATAAAGTCGTCAAAATATTTAGACATAAACATATAAAATAAAAAATTTGGATTAATATCTGCTGATTTCGGACGTATTACATAAATTCCGCTATTTAGTGTGGCAGGATAGGGCAAATTTTTAACTAAACCAACTTTGCCAATTGTACCGTCTTTTGTAACTAGAATGTCTTTTTCTTTTAACTGGATATCTATGTCTTGGCTATAACGCCATTTTGAGACATACTGACAAGAATTCCAGTTAATCATACCCTCGTTAAAATCTGTGCCGGTAACAAGAGCGTAATCGCCTACATCTAAATATTCTTGGGTTCTGAGCGATTGCCAACCGATACGAGCCTTTATGAACGCATCTTGCCCGATATTAAATTTTTTCCAGTCATTTGGAATTTGATTTTTATAAATTTGACTACTCATCTTGCTTTATCCATAGCTTCTAGGTGGGTTTTTACGCGAAGCGATAGAATGTTTGCGCGCTCCGTAAGCTCATCTAGTGTCTTATCGTAGCGAGATGCAAGCGTGCTTATGCGAGTTATTTGCTCCTGCACAGCTCGTTCTACGGTGGATAAAATTTGCTCTTTTAGTTCATTTAGCCATTTATCATCTACGACTAATGTTTTTATCTCGTTCTCGTCAAGTCTTTTAAATTTCTCAAAAATCTTTTCACTTAGCTCTTCATTAAGGGTTTTTAGCTCACTTTTTTGGTTTGCAATACTTTCATCGAGTGTTATATAACGATGTATTGCCATGATTTCTTCTTTATAGTCAAAATCTTCGTTTTTATCCATAAGCTGCTTAAAAATATCTTGTATGGTGGCGTTTTGTTCTTTTTTAAGTTTACTTTGTTTTTTCATCGCATCTACTAGTTGCAGTAAAATTTGACTATCTTGTTCGTTTGAAATTTTTGATAGTTTTTGTAATTCGGCTTGATTAACTTTTGGCATTGAGATAATAACATGCTTGTTACGTAACTGAGATATAAGGTTATCATTTTGTAGAATTTCAGCATTTATCCTAGCTAGTTTATTATCTGGATATAGCTTATTGTAAGCTATAGTACAAAACTTATCAAGAGAGATATTTGCTTGTGTTTTGGACGTGATGTCGTTTAGTATTCCTTCGTCTTGGCCGTACTCATCCTGCAAGTCTTGTAGCTCTTCTTCGAGTCTAGTAATAGCGGCATCAATGTTTGAAATTTTTTCTACGTCTTGCGCAAAATAACGCTTTGATATAAGCTCCGGCGGGATGATCTCGCTTACAAATTTCTTTGCTTTGTTTCCCGAGCCTAGGATTAAATTCGGCGTTTGTTTATCGCCTTTTTCTACTGGCATTAGATCGCGCGCCGTTAGCCATCCGTTTTGCGCGATAGCATAAACGTCGTCGCTTAACGTATCTGCGACATAGTCCATAAAGACCTGGTAAACGTCATAATCGCTCACTAGCTTAGTTTCTTTAAAGTGTTTTAGAAGGCTTTCGCCGTATGTTTTAATAAGCTCTTTTGGATGGTCTTTTTGTTTTATGGATTTTAAATCGTTTTCATCGTGCCAATTCTCAAAGTGCGATAAAATTTCGTTTTCAAATTTTGCATATTCACTTGATGCTTGTATCGTTGTCTTTAGTTCGTTTGGGGCAAAATTTGGCGAATAAAGCGAGCCGTTGGGGGTAAAAATTTTAGTTTTTGTTTGTGTAAAAATACTCCAAAATTCGCCCAAGTCATCAATGTCGCTTTTTGGAATCCCCCCGCCATATAAATGCGCATGTAAGTCTTGCGTATCTGCTTTGTCGGCACTATCGATATATCGCGGTATGTTTAGATTGTAGTCGTTGCGAGAAATTTCATCTAATGAGACTAAGCGGCTATAGCGTTCTAGCTCTTTTTGCGTCGTAAAGGTATCTACTATCTTGTGTATGTCTTGCTCGCGAAGGCGATTTTTGTTGCCGTCTTTTATAAAACCTTTTGACGCATCTATCATAAAGACGCCTCGACCGCTTAAAACTTCGCCTTTTTCGTTAAATGTAGCGTCAAATGAATTTTGCTTATCTATAACTATAATGCATGCCGGTATACCTGTGCCGTAAAATAGGTTTGTCGGTAGTCCGATGATGCCTTTTATAATGCCTCGGCGAAGTAGCTCCGTACGAATACGAGCCTCAGCATCGCCCCGAAATAGCACGCCGTGAGGCAAGATGATAGCGCCCTTGCCAGTAGTTTTAAGACTCGCTATAAGATGGAGTAAAAATGCATAATCGCCGTTTTTTTCTGGTGGGATGCCTATTTTAAAACGGTTGTAGATGTCTGCTGTTGGAACTATACCGTTTGTCCAGTTTTTGTTAGAAAACGGCGGATTTGCCACGGCAAAATCAAAACGTTTTAGCGTATTTTTATCGGCAAATGCAGGCTGAGCCATAGTGTTTCCTTGGCGGATGTCGGCGGTGTCGTTGCCATGGAGTATCATATTCATACGAGCAAGTGCATATGTGGCTACATCCATCTCTTGACCGTAAATGCTAAGTCCTAATTCTGACTGATTGGCAGCTTTAAGCAAGAGTGAGCCGGACCCGCAAGTTGGGTCGTAAACCGTTGTAGAACGGTTGGCGGTAGGCGGAATGCCTATGATTTGCGCCATGATGCGCGATACTTCGGCTGGGGTATAGAACTGTCCTTTAGATTTACCGGATTCCGTCGCAAAATGGCGCATGAGATACTCGTATGCATCGCCCAACAAGTCATCGCCCTCAGAGCTGTTTGACGAAAAGTCAAGGTTCTCAAAAATCGATACTAGTGTACTAAGCCTATCAACCAGCTCTTTGCCTTTGCCTAATTTATCCTCGTCGTTAAAATCAGCTTGATTTATAACGCCTTGAAGGTCGTTTGCTTCTGCGATAGAGGCTATCTTTTTGTTTATTTCATCGCCTATGCTTGGTTTGTGTTTAAGCGCGACAATGCTTGCGTAATCTGTACCAGTAGGTAGCTCCAAAACCGTGCTGTCTTTGCGGTCTGAGATATATTTTAAAAATAAGAGCGTTAGAACATAGTTTTTATAAAGGCTTGCGTCCATGCCGCCGCGCAGTTCATCGCAACTAGCCCAAAGCGATGAATAAAGTTCTGTCTTTTTGAGTGCCATATTTATACCTAGGTTATTGAAATTTTGGCTAGATTATAGCATTTAGAGCGTGAAAATTGATATAAAATACATCAATACGGCTAATTCTTTCTAGGCCTGCCTTTATTGGTTTTCTTTGGCATGACGCCTCTCCTTAAAGCTCTAAAGCCTTTTCCGTCTGCATTGACTATATTTTGCTCTCCCTTGCATAGATATGACAGCACTTTCTCTTTCAGAATTTGTATTTTTTCTTTGTCGTTGTAGCAAAATCTACCCAGCCCATTATTCTTATATTTTCCTAAATTGCAATTATGAGAACACCCTTTACCTTTTGTAATATTATTATTCCAATAGTCGCAAAGACGTTTGGCTGTCTTTGGTGTTGTTTGCTCTCTAGTATTTTGCCCATCCATAAAGATAACGACGTGAGCGTGTAAGTGGTTATATCCACTATCTCCTTGCTCCATTTTGATAATATAGCCTTTTGAATTTTTAAATAGCGTATTGCCTCGTTTATTGGTGTACAAGTGGTTGATATCATTGTCAAAGCTTTCCAATGTAACGTCGTCTCTATTTTCTTGTCTATAATACAAATCAACTCTTATCACGTCTATCCTGGAATTAGTTTGCATAATTCCATCTACATATTCATTTAGGCTTTCTTGCCTTCTCTGTGCTGTTCTGCCGCAGTGTTTCTTTGTCATATTTAACTCCTTTGATATTTTAGATAACTACAGATTGTATATTTAGCTATTTTTGTATCTATTAATAACTTTAAATTAATTAATAATACTTATTATGCTAAAATCAAAGCCTGTAGAAAACAATATAGCGGATTGGCTAAGGGTTTGATATTCTATACGTCTTAAATTATCAGTTAATATACGTACTTATGGCAAAACAAAAAAAGTAAAATATTAATATACGCTCAAAGCCCATATCGGACTTTGAGCGTATATTTATTATGCAACGTTAGGGCTAATGGCTTTATACCATTGCTTGCTACCGTTGTCCCATCTAAAGCCAAGAGATTTAATCGTATCCTTCTTTGAAAATACGTCTTTCCCAGTAACTAGCAAAAATCCGTTTCGTTGGACGATATCTAAACCTAAATTTTGTAAGGTCGTTTGCTCGTCGGTTTGGCTGAGGTTGTTCTGTCTGGTATAGAAGTTAGGTTTTTGTTCTTGCTTGTGTAGGCTGACAGTAGCTTTTGACAAATTGTTTTGCTGTGCATTTTGCGGAACGTAGTTACGGCTTTTGTCGTATAGAGAATTGCCGAATTGATTTCCAAATGTCCGCAAACTCCTTTTTAGTGCATCCGTTACGGCTTCTTTTGCGCTATTCTCGTGGGCTTCGGCTGGACTTTTGGCTACTCCGGTACCAAATCCTACGTCTTGGCGAAAGATATGCTTAGAGTGGTCTAAATCAAAAATATCTACTTTCACTATGGCTTTATAGCAAATAACTACGTTTTGATTATTGTTCGTCTCTTGCGATACCTGCTCTAGTAAAACGGTACTATAGTTCCAATTCCCAAATCCAAAAATATAGTTGGCAGCATCTATGACATCAAAGCCTTCTAAATAGGGCAACTTGATGTTGGCCTTTTCCCTGATTCTTATCCTACTACTATCTAGTTCTTTTTGCAGGGCTTTAGTCTGTTTTTCGTTAAACACTCTATATCCTTTCAAACTGCTTGCGCGAGCGCGTCATCTATCGAGAATATATCGGAATTATCTATTCTGATATCTCTCTTTTTATTAACCTTGATTTTTGCTGGATAAAAGGTAGTAACGACCGAAATTTCCGCAAAATCCTTTATTTCATCTCGCCTATCGTCTTTTAACCCTTCTTCTATGGCCTCCATGTCAAGGCTAAACTTTACGTAACCCAGGCTCATTAACGCCGCCTCGTCTTTAATTTGAATTTCCTCTTTAGTTTTCACGCTTTCCTTAATTAGAGTCAAAGAGGAGATTACGTTGCCGTCGATCCTATCGATACCGTTTTCTATGAAAACTTCTGCCGCGATTTCTTTTGCGATATCTAATGCTTGTATTAAGTTTCGTTTCAGTGTCTGAAGCTCTTGTATGTCTTGAGATAAAATGTCTATCTTATTTTTAATCTCGTCTAGAGATAACCCTAAGTAGTCGCATTTTTGAAAGTAGCTCGTACTATTATTTTCTAAGATACTTTTAAGATATTCTTTAAAATTTTGCGTAGGCTTATTTTCATTTAAGCGTTCTATCTCGGATTGTAGCTTGTAGTTTATAAGTTTCATTTTTCTGCCTTATACTATCAACTTGCTTTGAGTAGCTTTAATCTTGGCAATGTTTTCTGCCATATTCCAAAGCTTCTTGTTTATATCGGTATCGGTAGAAATCGATTTTATAATCTTGCTAGTAAATCGCCTATTCGTTTCGGCGTTAATTCCGCTAATGTTACCCCTAATCAAATGTTCCTGGATGGTGTTAAAGGTAGTGTATAGGTCGTCTCTCTCGTCTTCTATCCTGTGCGGAACCAATAAATCCCTATAATCAACTTCCAAATGCTTTTCAAATCTTAACGGGATCGCAGCCTTGGCAAAGCTTGCTTTATCGTCTTGAGTTAGCGGTATTTTGCTAAATAGCTTTATTTTGTCCAAAATATCGTATTTGGCTTTGGCTATTTTGTTTATAGCGATCGATACGTCGTTTTCTTTGTCGCCCAAGTGTTTTATTTGGTAAGACTCGAATACTTCGTCTGATACCACTAGGCCGTTAGCGCAAACGAATCTAAATACGCCCGCGCTTATACTAAAGCATTTGCTTCTATCGTGCGAATTGAACAGCAAAAGCTCTACTACATTCTCTCCCGGGTTTAAAAAATCGTCTAGATGACGAAACCTTACGTAATGCTTTTGAAATCCCTCTTTCTTTTCGTCTCTCACGTTTGCTTCGCTTACGCCTACGGGATACCAAGCGTAATCCCTGATCTCGTTTATTACGTCGATCGTAGATATAAAGTGATACTTGTCGCTTGCTTCAAAATACGGTTCGTCCGCAAACAAAGACGGAGCTAGTTGCTCTAATTGCTCATTAGTGAGCGGTTCGTTTGATATAGTCATTTTTTGTTTCTCCTTTCGACTATTATTTCGGTTATGAATAGCAAGGTTATTCGTCTATGCTATCCTTAATTATTTTAGCGACAGCTATCACTATCTCTAAAAAAACTCCCATTTTACGCCTCCTAAAAGTATAATTTAAAAATTACGCAGTTGATTGGAAAATATCCAAAACCTGTTTCTGCCGTCGGTGAACTATCGCCTATACTGACTACGCTAGAACTCATATCTATTCCTTTTGCGTTTTAGACGTAATAGTTTATGGATTAGTCTTTTGATCCAAGACGGCCTCTTATTTGGTAAAAAGCAACGATTTACCATATTAGCTCCTTGAAAAGTGAGGTAGCGATATATTTCTATATGCTTATATAAATAATATATAATTGAAATTTTTTCATTTTGATCCTATCTCCACCCATGGCAGATTAGCCATAGGTGGAGATCTTTGTGCCTTGTTGAAGTAGGGGAGGCGTTTTGTAAGTGCGTAAAATAAAAAGGGTGATATTGTTTAATTTGTAGCGGTTTTGTTAGTTTAGGGCGGGCAGAGTGTTGCTTTCTAAGAATAAAATCAAGACTTGCCTACTAATAAAATTCTTGATGCCGATCTTCACCACCTCTATTTCTCTATTGTAAATCAACTTCTTTAGCATATCAGATTTTATCAAGTTCATCTCCTCTATATCCTTTATGCTAAACAGCAATCCTTTTGGAAGGAGCGAATCATAATTTGCATAAATTTCCATTTTCAAAATCCTTGGGTTGTATTTTGTCAATGGATTGAGCTGCTGAAAAAAGAAAGTACTAAAAGCGCATACGAAATCTAAAATTTATGCAACTATTTTTTTAGATAGTATATATTTACTTTTATCATTGTATAATGTACAAATAGTTTCTATATAATTATATATGTATATAAGTAAAAAGTATTGTATTTTTAAAATATAATATTTTAATAGTATAGAAACAAAAGTGCTATAAAATACGCTTTTTTAGGTATTTTATAAGTATTTCTATATTATATTTTTAATGTTTCTAACTTTAGAATAGAAACATTAAATTTGTTTTTATCTATATCTAGAAATATAATAGAAACACTAAAAGAAACATAATATTAATTAAGTATAATATTAATACTTTAAAAATATTTATCTAATTTTTGTCTGGGAAATAGAAGCATTTTGCTCCGCCTGAAGCTAGCACTGTTTTGAATAAATTTCCATCAATCTCTTTTAGTTTTTTATATAAAATAGTAGCGCTAATATCATAGTCGTATTTTTGTTTAAAGACTTCGTATATGTATTTTCGTTCTACTTTTTTATGTTTATCATATAGTTTTTCTATGTCCTTAAAAATTTTATCGACATATAATTCTTGTAGTTTAGTCAATAAATTATTGTCATTCTTAAGACCATCTGCAAATTTTGCAACGCAATATTCTAGTGCTGGCCTTATTGTTACATCAACATCTTTTGGTATAGTTAATGCATTTTTGTTTTTTAATACATAGGCTCGCAGTATATTGGCAAAATTTTCTAAATCTAATAAAATTTTATTTTTTAATTCATCAATTGTGTTTATATTATTTTCTTTTATAGATTGTAAGAAATTTTCTAAACTTCCTGATACCATAAAAACACTATACTCAAATTTAATATTAAAAGGCAAATAGCTTTTTTCTGCTGTAATAATTTTTATATCAATAGAAGAATACAAATAATCAGTAGGGCAAAAAAAGTTCTCTAGAGCTTCTTTTTTGGTTTTATTTGTTGTTATTTTGGCGGTTATATTATTAAAAATATATAAAATTTTATTTTTTGCTTGATTTTTTATATCATGATTTTGCATTGTATCGTCGTTTATTTCTATGCAATTTAAAGATCCGCATAATGGAATTAAAATTTCATTTATTAATATATCTATTCCGCTATCTTTATTTGCTACAAAAACCAATATGTTACTTGTGGGGGATGGAGTGAATAAGTCTGTTACCATACTTATATGTTTAACAAACTTGGATAGCAAGCTCATGATGTAATTGAATTTATCTATATTGTAGTTCGAAATATAGTTTATATACTCGATAATAATGGAAAATTTAATATCGTTCCTTTTATTTGTTTCCAAATAAAAGGAACGATGAAAAGTATTTCTGTAAAAAACATTAATGGAGTAAGATTGATTTATAAAACCTCTGAATTGGCGTAAGTTGCAAACACTTCCCCGTTTACTATGCGAAGTGTGCTTAAAAGCAATATGCTATTTCTAGGTAATAGGGTTTTTTTAGTTTTATTGTTGAATTCCAAAGTATTTCTAAAAATATATATCTGGCGACCAAGCAGAGACGACAAGAGTTGAGACAAGTTGCTCCTGTTGACATTTCTAACTATATTATTACTATAATGGCATATTTTTCCTGTATTATCCAGCCAAAATACACTGCCAATATTCTCTAGTTCTATTAAAATATTATAGCTAGACTGAAAAACATCCGTTGGATTATAACTATAGTTGAAATTATAAAGTCGCATAGTATTTAATTTTATTGGTTCACTACTTGTGACCAAATCATAGCTGCCGAAATTTATTTCATTGTTTGTATGTGGATACATATATTTCCCCTAAGCATAAAAAGAATATTATACGGTTTTTTAAAAATCTTTATGTGCTAAGTATATAAAATTATAAAAAAATGTGCACCCTAGGATATAATTATAGATTTTCCAATTTTGAGAAAAAGTGCTCAAACATACATAAAATCGATGGTGCCCGAGGTCGGACTCGAACCGACACAAGGTTGCCCTTACCAGATTTTGAGTCTGGCGCGTCTACCAGTTTCACCACTCGGGCTAAGAAAGTTGAGATTTTACCTTGAAAGATATAAAAAAGAGATTAAAAAATATGGAAGCTCAAATTTAAGCTTCCATAAAAAAGAAATTATTTCTTTTTAGTTTTTTTGCCTGCGCCTGCTACGACGGCTTCTTTTAGTTTTTTGCCGACTTTAAATTTAACCGCTTTGCTAGCAGGAACATCGATGGTTCTGTCCGTTCCAGGAACTCTAGCTTTTCTAGCGGCTCTTTCTGCAGTACCGAACGTACCAAAGCCTATAAAGCTAATGCTATCGCCGTTTTTAAGAACCTCTTCAATGGTTTCTAGCGCAGCATCAACCGCCTTTAGAGAATCTTTTTTAGAAAGACCGGCCTTATCGGCGACAGCTTGAATGAAATCAGCTTTTTTCATGGAATAATCCTTAATAATGAAGTGGTATGCGCGCATTTTACAACGTTTTTCTAAAAAATACAATAGTTTTTAGCCGAAAATTTAACGATTTTTACGTAAATTCGGCAAAAACCGACGAATTTTAGACGATTTGCACCAAAAATTCGCTTTTTAGCCCCGTTTTTTTGATGTCTATGAGGCGTAAATTTTCTATGTCCATTTTACAAAGCTCGTCAAAATTTTTTATTCCGTTTTTCGCTGCTTGCCTCAAGACTATCCCGCGGTAAGCTTTGGCGTAGTGGCTGACGACTTTACCGTTTTTTAAAAATTTAAAGGTCGCAAACGGCTTTTGTATGCGGTAAAATTTCTCGTAAAATTCGGCTCTAAGGTCTAAAATATCGTCATTTCCCAGCCACTCATCTATCTCGCCGCTAAAATTTTGCCTATAAAATTCTTCCAAATTTAGTCCTTCTATGCGCTCGCCTTGCTTTAGTTTGTATTCTGGCAGGGCGTCTGCGGCAAGTACCGGACCGAATAAATTTGAAAAAATCAGCGTATTTTTATCTATAAACTCCTGTGCAGCGCTATCAAGACTGCGGTAGTCAAGGTGCTTGTAGGCTACTCCGTCGTAGCGAAGGACGGCTTTTATTGCACCTTTTTTAAAGAGGCTTTCGCGCAAGCTCGGCTCATCGGTCAAATTTTTCACGCCAAAAAGTTTTGAGATTTTTTTAGCGGTAGCCTTTTGTAAAAAATCATCGTAAATTTTTAAAATTTCGCACCGTTTCTCATATAAATTTGGAAAAATAAAGTCGCCCCTATCTATAAATTTATTTGGACTTACGGCGGTTTTGGCTTCGCTCGGCGAAAAGAGTATTTTCATTTATGCTCCTTAAATTTGGCAAAATCATATCTAAAACTAAATAAATTTCGAAATTTGACGATATAGCGAGTGGAACTTTATTTGCTTGCAAGAGTTTGATTAAATTTAAGGAAAATGCGATGAGAATGACGAATCAGTTGATGAAATTTACAAACAACTACGACTATCAGACAAATATGAAAGCGCTACACAAGCTAAACACGCAAATTTCAAGCGGTCTAAAAATCCAAAATTCTTTCGAGGATAGCAGCGTCTATAACGACGGTATGAGGCTTGATTACGAGGTTGCGACGCTTGAGCAGGTGCAAACGGCGACTTCAAAGGCGCAGCACTTTTCAAAAAACACCGACAAGGCTTTGGGTGAATTTAAGCAGCAACTTGAAAATTTTAAAACAAAGCTGGTTCAAGGCGCCAATGAAATCCACTCGCAAACTTCGCGAGAAGCCATTGCAAACGACCTTCAAGGTATCAAAAATCATCTGGTAAATATCGCCAACACCTCGATAAACGGGCAGTTTTTGTTTGCTGGAAGCGCGATAAACACAAAACCTATAAACGGCGATACGAACGAGTATTTCGGCAATGCGCAAGCGATGAAAGCCGTAGGCGGAGCTCAGGTAAATTTGACCTACAACCAAAATGGGCAGGAGCTGTTTCTGGGCAAAGACGGCGATTATAATAAAAAAATCACCTCCAACACGATGCTAAAAGCGCAAAATTTAGACGACAGAAACAAGACCGTTTATATTGGTAGCGAGCATAAAATGCGCGATCTAATCGGCTTTAAATACGTAAAAGATGAAAAAACTCTAACTAATCAAGATTTCACGGGCACCGGCGCGCGAGAGTTTCAAAAGACTACGTTTTTCTTGCAGGGCAAAAAGCCAAACGGTACGAGCTTTACGAGTAAATTTAAGATGACTTCGGATGCTTCGATAAACGATCTGCTAGAAAAAATCGGCACCGAATACGGCAATACGCCGACTAATAAAGTCGTCGAAGTAACGATAAACAACCAAGGCCAAATCAACGTAAAAGACCTAAGCAAAGGCAATCAGGTTATCGATTTTCACATGATAGCGGCGACGAAAAAACTAAATAAGGCAGAGGATCTAACGGCTGCTAACATTAGCGCCGCCTCAGGTGAGTTTGACTCGGTCGATAGCCTAACTAGCGGCGCAAACTCGCTTGAGGCTAAGGTACGCGCAAACCCTAACGACTATGAAATCACGGAATTTGTAAAAAGCAAATACGAAGACCTAGGCAGCGCCGTCACGAACGCCTACGACTACGACAAGATAAATTTAAAGCAAGAAGGCAGAAATCTAGTAGGCACCGTATCGCAAGTAGAGCGCGGCAGCGGTAAATTCGCCGACGATAACACGACTCTAAGCCAAGTCGTCGGAGCTAAAAATTTATACGACGGCGAGCGAGATAAATACAACATAAACGACCAAACTCTAAAAATGCAGATAAAATCCAGAAGCGGCGGAAACTATAAAGTAGACGTAAAATTCGGCGCAGGCTCTCCTCCGACGGCTTCAGGTAATGCTACGGTGAAAATTACCAGGCCGGACGGAACTACGTATGCGACGAAGGTTTGGGATAGTTTTTATAACGACACGACCAATCCTCCGACTACCGAGGGTAGAGATACGCAGTCAAAAAATATGACTTTTAGGCAGCTAAACGACATCATCGGTATGGTCGCTAGCGATAGCGTCCCTGCAGGAGCCGGCGGTAGCGCTCCGGCCGATTATGTCGCCTACAAACAAGCCATCGCAAATTCGCAAGGTAGCGTCGAAGCAAATATGGATCATAGAGGCCGCATAAAAGTAACCGATAAGCAAAACGCCGTCACGCCGATAAAAGTAGGTATATACGATGAGGTAAATGCCGATAAATTTGCCGGAGACAGCACCGGAGCTACGCCGGCTACATCCCAGGGCAAGGGTTCGCTGTGGAGCTTTTCAGCCAACAACGGCGTTGAGATAGACAGCCCGAGCGTGGATATTTTTGCGGATTTAGATAGGATGATAGAGGCCGTTAGGAGCGGTCAGTACCGCGCCGATAGCCAGGGCGAGCATCCGCGTAACTCCGGTATCCAAGGCGCGATCGAGAGACTAGATCATATCGCCGATCACGTAAATAAAATCCATACCAAAGTAGGCAATCAAACAAACACGCTAACGCAAACGAACACGCACGCTAGCGTCATGGAAGTAAACGTAAAAACCGTCAAAGCCGATATCACGAATGCCGACTATGGCGAGACCTATATGAATCTAATGCAAAAAATGATGTCGTATCAGGCGATGCTACAGTCCGTGGCTAAGATAAACCAGCTTTCGTTATTAAACTATATGTAAAAACTCGCTATAATCTACCGTTTTATTAAAGTTTCGTTATCAAAGCGGGCGGAGCGAAAATGGGGTCAAATTTGATAAATTCGGCTCAAAATTCGCCCTCCCGCAAATTTAAATTTACCGAATTTAAAGGACGTGCCATTTTAAGAGAATCGGTTTTAGTTATAGTCGTTTGTTTTTTGATATTTTTCGGGATCGCCACCATCGCGCCTGCGGCAAATTTCGTCGGGAGCTTCGGCAATGCGATCGGGCTTTGGAACTTCAAGCTTTTTGGCTTTATAGCTTACGTTTATCCATTTGTTTTTATATTTTTTGCATATTATATTTACAAATATTTTGACGGCTTTGACGCAAAATTCGCCCAAACCGCGCTCGGAGCGGCGCTGCTTTTTTTGGCGTTTTTGATGTTTCAATCAGGCTCAAATACTATTTACGGCGGACTAGTCGCAAATAGCGCAAACGAGGCGCTAAAAGACGTTATCGGCGTGATAGGTATGTGGGTCTTTATCGTGATGCTTTTTGTGCTTAGCTTCGGTCTCATCGCGCAAGACAACATCCTAGCTATCCTAAAAAAGGCCTTTGTAGAACCTAGCGCCAACGAATATAAATTTGAAAACGCGGGCGAGCTTAAGCCTAAATCGCAAAAAAAGCCTAAACGAATCAAAAAGCAAAAAGCAACGAACGAGGCGAATTTGGGCGATGAAAATAGTGAAAATTTAGAAGATGAAGCGCAAGATTTCGGTAACGACGAATCAGATGAATCAGATGAAGGCGAGTTAAATTTAGAAGCTAACGAAACGGGGGCGGTTACTATAAACGGCGTCGAGATCCTAAACGAAGTCGCCGAAAACAAAAAACTACTCGAACAAATCGAAAAAGGTAAGGTCGAAAAGCCTAAGGATTTTGCGTTGCCGCCGCTTAAATTTTTAGCCGATCCGCCGAGGCGCTCAAACAGCGTAAACGAAGCCGAAATCGATCAAAAGATATCAGATCTGCTCGATAAACTGCGTAAATTTAAAATAGACGGCGACGTCGTGCGAACATACACGGGGCCGATCGTTACGACGTTTGAGTTTCGCCCCGCGCCGCACATCAAGGTAAGTAAAATTTTAACCCTACAAGACGATCTAGCTATGGCTTTGCGCGCGCAGACTATCCGCATCCAAGCGCCCATACCGGGCAAGGACGTCGTAGGCATCGAGGTGCCTAACCAAAATATCGAAACTATCTACCTAAAAGAAATTTTAGATAGCGAAGTCTTTAAAAACTCAAGCAGTCCGCTAACTATCGCGCTAGGCAAGGATATCGTCGGCGCGCCCTTTATCACCGATCTAAAAAAGCTGCCTCACCTGCTAATCGCGGGGACGACGGGCTCGGGTAAGAGCGTAGGCATAAACGCGATGCTGCTAAGCCTGCTATATCGCAACAGCCCGCAGACGCTGCGTCTGATGATGATAGATCCAAAGATGCTGGAATTTAGCATCTATAACGACATCCCGCACCTGCTAACGCCCGTCATCACGCAGGCTAAGCAGGCCATCACCGCGCTATCAAACATGGTCGCCGAGATGGAGCGCCGCTACAAGATAATGAGCCACACTCGCACCAAAAACATCGAAAGCTACAACGAAAAAATGAAAGAGGAGGGCGGCGAGCAGTTTCCCTACATCGTCGTTATCATCGACGAGCTAGCCGATCTCATGATGACTAGCGGCAAGGACGTGGAGCTATATATCGGGCGCCTAGCGCAGATGGCAAGGGCTAGCGGCATACATCTCATCGTAGCCACCCAGCGCCCCAGCGTGGACGTCGTGACGGGGCTAATCAAGGCAAATTTACCTAGCCGCATCAGCTACCGCGTCGGTCAGCGCATCGATAGCAAGGTAATCCTAGATCAAATGGGCGCAGAGAGCTTGCTAGGACGTGGCGATATGTTATTTACGCCTCCAGGAAGTCCCGGCGTCATCAGACTGCACGCGCCCTTTGCTAGCGAAAAAGAGATCGACGTGATCGTAAATTTCCTAAAAGCGCAGCAAGAGGTGGTCTATGACGAGAGATTTTTAGCAGAGGATGGCGCTAGCGGCGGCGCAGGCGGCGGGCCTGCGATCGCGGGCGAGTTAGACGAGCTCTACGAAGAGGCCAAAGAGATCGTTCTAAGCGAGCAAAAAACTTCTATCAGCTACCTTCAAAGACGCCTAAAAATCGGCTACAACCGCGCAGCTACGATCATCGAGCAGATGGAGCAAATGGGCGTGCTAAGCCCGGTAAATGCTAAAGGGCAGAGGGATATTTTGTAAATTCGGCTCAAATTTGCAGGCAAGCGCCGACTGTGTTTATTTTTAGGTTGGTGCCGTTAAATTTGAAAATAGGCTTCGCTACGAGCGACTGATTTCGCGCGGCGTTGCGAAGTTTTGTGCGTTTAATTCGCGCTATATTTAAATTTCTGAGCGAATTTACGGTCAAATTTTAAGCTCATAGTCGGCAAAATTTACCGCCCAAGCAAAATTATTTATAAACGTCAAGGCTTAAATTTAACTCGTCTATGACGCGTAACAGCCGCAATATCTCGTCTTTTATGGTCTGCGCGTCAGAAAGGCTTAGCGGCGGGTCCAATAGCGAACTTTCAAAACGGTTTTTCGCGCCGTTTAAAAAGAGATAAAATTTATCGTCCATAAATGCCGCGCTTAGCGATACGGTGCTGTCAAAACCCTGCTTAACCTCGCGCAGGCGTTGCATAAAACCGGGGCTTAAAAGATAGCGCGCTTCTATTTTATCGTCGGTAAATACGCGAAATTCGTCATTAAACTCAGTATCGTCAAGTATCTCTTTTTCGCCAGATATTTTCGTATTTAGCACCTTCTTATCGGCTAGTATCGTTTGTCCTTTGAAATTTTTATAAAACTCGCAGACTAGTACTGTACCGCTAAAGTCCATGTATTCGTCGTATATAACCTTGCTTACTCTCAAAAGCGCCAGATAAGGGTCTTTTGAGCCGTTTGAGTCGTATGTTTTTTCTACTTTTATAGCCTCGCTTAATTGAAATTTGACATTAGCGTAAGTACCGCTTATTTGGTCTTCGCCGTAAAAATTTACGCGTCTGTATATTCCGCTTTTATAAAATTCTTTTGCGCTGATGCCTTTATGAGGCTCGTATGTAAAATTACTATCTATATCGGCAACTACCGTGCTAACAAAAACGTTTTTGTAGAAGTTCCTATACTCTTCCAGCGTTTTTTCTACTTTTGGAATCCTCGGCGTGACGTATATCGGGATGACTGCAAATGAAAGAAAGAATATTTCAAAGCGTCGCTCCATAATAATAAAAAGTAGTATCGGCGCGACAAATGTCGTTATAGTCATAAACGTAGCGTATTTTTTGACTACTTTTTTGCACTCTTTTTGCTTTTGCGTTACGGCGTCGATGGCTTCTATGATTTTTGGGCTTATCATTCGTAAAAAACTCGGTTTAGATAAAGGCCGTTTGGCGGTGCGGGGATACGAGTGAGCGGCTTTTGCTCGTAGATAGCTCGGCGTAAAAGCTCTTTTGCTTTGAGGAAATTTGCATCGCGGCAACCGTTTGAGTTTTTATCGCCGATTTTTGCGCGATTTTTTTCGGTATCTATGCTTGCGGCCTTGTTTAAATTTGAGTTTGTAGTGTCAAAATTTGAGATACCGCAAACCGCTTGCTCGGCGCTCAAATTTATGCTTTCGCCGCTTGCGGTTAAGTTTTTTTCACGGCTGTTTTGGTTTAAATTTGCCTTTCCGCTCGGTTTTGCCTTCTGCGCACGTTCAAATTTAAACTCTAGCGCGTCCGTTTCTTTAAATTTGCCGTTTTTTGCAAGCTCTAGCGCCTTAAGTACGCTAGCGACCATGAGGCGAACCTGGGCGCGCAAAAAGCCGTTTGCTTTAAAAACGATGATCGACCGCTCGCCGCGCGCGTAACAAAACGCTTTTTTGACGCTCCGCACTGGGCTTTTGACGTCGCTGCCAAGCTTCATAAACGCGCTAAAATCATGTTCGCCGACAAAAAGCGCAAGCAGCTCGTTTGCTAAATTTGGGTCGAATTTCGGTAAAAAAGTCTCGTAAGGCGCCAAAAAAGGCGAAAACTCGCCGTGATTTACGATGTAGCGGTAGGCTCTAGCCGTAGCGTCGTAGCGCGGGTGAAAGCAGTCCTGCGCGCGGCTTATAAATTTAACGTGAACGGCGGGGTGAGCGTGGCGGTTGATGAGCGATTTTAGACGAGTAAAGTCGCTAAAATGCTCGCCGCACTCGACGCAGGCTACTTGGTTGTTTGCATGCACGCCCTTGTCGGTACGCGAGCTAGAGATTATTTTGCCAAAAATGCCCACGTGCGCTAAAGCCGCGCCCAGAGCATCCTCGACGCCGTTTTCGTGCGGCTGCGTCTGCGAGCCCTGAAATTTAGACCCGTCGTAGCTAAAAACGAGCTTAAGGCGCACTTAGTATCTTTTTAAAATTTTAGCCCTAAAGCTAAAAATCGAGGCGATAAAAAATAGCGAAAATATCGCCGCAATCGCGATAAAAACTCGCGAACTAAAGAGCATAATGAGCGTAAAATAGCCAAAAAGCACGCCAAATATCCCAAAATACACAAAGCCCTTTTCATAGCGGTAGGTCACGATACCAAGGCTCAAAGCAAAAAGCGTCGTCGCTAGCGGGAAAAGCGCGATTAGAACGTAGGTAGCAAAGTCTTTAGCGCGCTTTTTATCCTCGCTCATCATTTGCCAATACTGCCAAAACGACTTCGTCTGCGCGACGCTGTCCTCTTGGACGGTGCGGATCTTCATCGTGCCAAAGTCCGTTTTATGCCACGATGTATCGCCGATATCGTAAATTTTACCCTCGGCTAGCGTAAGCTCGAGCGTGGCATTGCTATTAGTTAGGCGAGCGTTTTTGGCTAGAACGAATCTATGCGCGCCCTCTTTTGGCGAATAAAGCGTCACGCCCTCGTAAAGAGTGCCGTTTTCGTCGTGTTTTTCGTTTTGGATAAAGACCATCCAGTCGGAGAATTTTTGTCCAAATTCGGTCGTTTTTAAATTTAGCTTGGCGACGGTTTTTTTGTATGAGACGAAATTTGAGTTTAGCTCCGCAGCCGTAGGGATCAGTACTACCGCGGTAACGATGAGAAAGATTGAGACCGCGCCGCTAACGATGAGGAAAAATTTAGCGATCCTAACGGGTGAATATCCGAGCGTAAAAAGCACGATACTCTCGTTTTCGCGAGAAAGCCTGAAAAACATGAGCGCAAGAGATGCAAAAAACGCGATCGGTACGGTAAAAAGCAGCACTCTAGGCAACATAAACATATAAAGCTTAAAAAGCTCTAAAAACGTGATCTCGATATAGGAGGTGATGCGTGCGATCTGGATAAAAAACACGATCGACATGATGAGAAAAAGCGTCGCAAACATCGATGCGAACGTGCCTAGGAAATTTGAGAAAAGATAACGCGCCGTCCTATCCATAAATGAGCCCCAAGATGTATATAAACCAATCCTTAAACGCATAAACTATAAGCGTAGCAAGGCTCAAAAACGGCACGAAAGGCAACTCGTATCCGCGCTTTCGCACGATAACGTATGCAGGCAGCGTCAGCAGTGCTGAGACGTAGATTGCCATGAGGCCTAGCTTGATGCCTAAAATAGCACCCATAACGCCCGCGATAAAAATATCTGCAGAACCCATGGCTTCGCGCTTAAGAGCTAGACTAACGACCGCACGAAGTAGCCAAAAAGCAAACATAAAAATCGCGGCGTTTATAAACGAATCAAATGCGCGTAAAAGCCCCTCCGAGTCAAAAGAGGTGGGAAGATTAAATCCGTAAAGCAGCGAAATTGCGACACTGGCAAAAAGCAGCGGATCGGGAACGGCTTTGTAGCGAAAATCAATAATGCTAAGCGCTAGCAGCAAGATAAAGCAGATACCAAGCATCGCCGCCTTGAAAATCGCGCCGTAAAAGCCGTCTGCAAACATCTCTAGCCCGCGCGTTTCATAAAAATACGCAAGCACGCAAAGTAGGGCGCTAGCAAGCTCAATTAGCGGATACTGAAAGCTGATTTTTTCGCCGCAAAACGTGCATTTGCCGCGCAAAAACAACCACGCGAAAATAGGGATGTTGTGATACGGCTTTAGCGGCATTTTACAGCTTTGGCAGTGCGAGGCGGGAAAATTTATACTCTCGCCGCGCGGCATACGGTAGATTAAGACGTTGCTAAAGCTGCCGACTGCGGCACCCAATATAAAAAACAAAACGGCAAAAAACATAACTCTCCTATTTAAATTTATTCCGTTTTTGCGAGCTTGCGCTAAAAACTGGGCTTTTTAAACCAAGTCGCGACGTTTTAAAAGATAATCTTTGCGTAAAATTGCTGATTTATCGCGTTAATTTGATCTAAAATTTGCCTCGTCTTTTGCGCCGCAAAAATATAAAATGCAAAAATTTAAAGGCGATTTTAGCGAAATATTGCCTTGAATGATTTTAAATTTAAAGATTTGGGTTAAAAACTTATGCAAAACGGCGTTGCGGCAAGGCTTTTGGCTCGTAAAATTTAAAAGCCTTTTTTGCGAGCGGGTAAAATAAAAAGAGGTAAATTTAAAAGAGGTAAATTTAAAAGAGGGCGGCAGCTAAAAGCTCAATTAAAGTCCGCCAAACCTTCTGTCTTTTTTCTTAAACTTAGCCGTTATCAAGGCTAGCTCCTCGCGCGTAAAATCGGGCCAAAGCGTGGGCGTAAAGGCAAACTCGGCGTAGCTAGCCTGCCAAAGCATAAAATTTGATAGCCTCTGCTCGCCGCCCGTGCGCACGAGAAGGTCGATGGGTGCGGGCTCGTCGAGGCAGCATTGCAGGCTATTTTCGCTTAAATTTAGAGCTAGTTTTTCGGCGTCAAATTCGCCGCCGTTTTTTTCGCAAAATCTCCTAAAAGCTCTTAAAATTTCATCTTTAGCGCCGTAGTTTAGCGCTAAATTTAGCTTTAGTCTAGAGTTTTGAGCGGTTGCGTTTTTGATACTATTTATCTCGTTTTTTAGCTTCTCGCTTAGCGGACTTTCGTCGCCGATAACGTTAAATTTGATGCCGTTTTTGATAAAGCTCTCGCGTTTTGAGAGCAAAAATTTATGCAAAAGCTCCATCAAAAACGCTACTTCGCTCTTTGGGCGCTTCCAGTTTTCGGTGCTAAATGCGTATAGACTCAGTACCGCCACGCCCTCGTCGATGCAAAACTCGCACATTTGCTCCACGACGTTTGCGCCCGTTTCGTGCCCTTTGGTGCGTAGCAAACCGCGGCGCTTAGCCCATCTGCCGTTGCCGTCCATTATGATAGCTAGGTGATTTAGCTCGTTCATTTTAGCCCTTAAAATCAATTATTTTGCCGCTTGGATCAAAAAAAGCGGCGATGTTTTGCGTCGTTTGCGCTTCGCAGTCAAATTCATTTCGCAAGAGCCTAGCGACCTTGTCAAACGGCGTCTGTGCGCTGATTATTTTGGCGCCTTTTAGCGTAAAAATAATCGGAGCGAAATTTGAAAAAACGAGGTAAATTTGACTCGTGCGGGCGTCCTCGAATTTCATCTGAAAAACGCCTTTTGCGCCGTTATAAACAAACGAAATATTAATAATATTTTTTTGCAGTGCAAGCAGCATTTGAGCTAGATTTTCAAACGTTTCTCGCGAGTCTGCCGCGCTAAGATTGTTAAATATATATTCATAAAACCAGTTTAGATCGGGCTCGCTTATCAGCCGCTCTATTAGCGCAAGTCCCTCGGGCGCGGCGTATGATAAGCTCGGCTTTTTAAAGAGATTTCTTATCACGATATTTTCGGTGCCGCTTGCGATTTCGCCCCAGTATTCGCCGTTCACGTCGAGGCTTTTCATACTTTTCGTGCTTAGAATTTTGTTGCCCATTTTTAGATTGTAGCGATTGTAGCCCGTCTTTTCGGCGACTTTGATGCTGATGGGCAGGCTCGCGTTTAGAGCCGCGGTTGCGCCGCCGCTTGCGATTTTTTGCACTCGCGAGACGGGATTTATCATAGCGTGCTTGCTAAATTTACGATTTGCCGCGCCGCGTCCTCTTTGGACGTTAGCGCGATGTTTTGCGCGCCTCGATGCGTGATAAAGGTTATTTGCGTGCTATCCGAGCCCAAATTTACCTCGCCGCCAAGCACGTTTAGGCAAACTGCGTCTAGGCTCTTTTTTTCAAGCATATTTTTTGCGTTTTGCATGGCGTTTGCGGCGTCCGTTTCCATTTTAAAGCCGATTTTTTTGACGTTTTTAAAATCCGCCAAAGAGCCCAAAATATCCTCGTTTTGCGCTAGTTCAAGCCGCCAAATTTCGCCTAAGTCTTGTTTTTTTAGCTTGCCTTCAAATTTGGTTTTCGGAGCGTAATCGCTAACCGCAGCCGCCATCGCGAGCAAATTTGCGTCCGTCAAATTTGCGCGTAGCAGATCTTTTAGCTGTGCCGTGCTTTGAAATTTTAGCGTTTTGTAGGGCGCGTTAGTCGTTTCAAAGCTAGCTATGAGCGTCACGTCCGCGCCCGCGTAGTAAAAGGCGTCCGCCAGCGCTTTTGCCGTCTTGCCGCTAGATAGATTGGTCACGGCTCTTACATCGTCGATCTTTTCGCTCGTGGCGCCGCCCGTGACGATCACCTTTTGTCCTTTAAATTTTGGCTTTGTTAGCATCCTTTTGGTTTCGCAAACGATCGTAGAAACGTCTGCCAGCGCGCCTTTGCCGACGTCGCCGCAGGCTAAGATTTTTTCCACGGGATCGATAAAATTTACGCCTCGTTTACGTAAAATTTCGATATTTTCTCGCGTGGCGGGATTTTCAAGCATCTTGTTATTTGCGGCGGGCGCTATCAAAACGGGCGCGTCCGAGGCTATAAGCGTCTGCAAAAAGACGTTATCGCAGATCCCGCTTGCGTATTTATTTATCGTATTTACGGAGGCCGGCGCGATGAGGATCATATCGGTTTTGGCGTAGGCGATGTGATTTAGCCCGTCCCGCCAACTCTCCGTGCGCGAGGTTAAAATTTTATGCTCGCACAGCGCTTCAAAGCCTGCTTCCGAGCAAAATTTGAGCGCTCCGTCGCTAAGCATAACCCGCACGTCCGCGCCCTCTTTTTTTAGCGCGGATAAAATTTCATAAGCCTTATAAAACGCGATGCTGCCGCAAACCGCGAGCAAAATTTTTTTATTTTTTAGCATTTTCGTCGCTTTTTGCGCCGTTAAAAAATTTATAAAAAAAGCCTTCTTTATTTACCTGTTTTGTGCGGCTAATGGCTAGAGCGCCGCTTGGTACATCGCTAGTTACGGTGCTGCCCGCGGCGATTAGCACGTCGTCGCCGACTTTTACGGGAGCTATGAGCTGCGTGTCCGAGCCGATAAAGACGTTTTTGCCGATTATCGTTTTGTGCTTGGCTTTGCCGTCGTAGTTGCACGTGATGGTGCCGCAGCCTACGTTTGTGCCAGGGCCTATCTCGCAGTCGCCCAGATAGCTTAGGTGGCCTGCCTTGACGCCGTTTAGCCTGGCTGCTTTTAGCTCGACGAAATTTCCGATGTGAGTGTTTTTGATCTCGCATTTTGGACGCAGGTGCGCTAGAGGGCCGACGTCCGAGTCCTCGACGACGGAGTTTTCTACGACCGAGCCGCTTTTGATGACGGAGTTTTTAATGAGGCACTCTCCGATGATGCTTACGTTTTCTTCGATGAAGCATTCGCCTTCAAATTTTGCTCTAGAGTCGATATAGACGCTATTTGGCAGACGCATTAGCACGCCCGCTTTCATTAAATTTTTCTTGATTTCGTCCTGCATCAAATTTTCTGCGACACTGAGCTGAAATTTGTCGTTTATACCCATGAAATTTTGCTCTTCGACGCTGACGGCCCAGCATTTTAGACCGCGCTCGTTTGCGATTTTTATCGTGTCGGTTAGGTAAAATTCTTTCTGCGAGTTTTCGTTGCCGATGAGAGGCAAAATTTCGCGTAAAACTTCGCTTTTAAAGCAGTAGCAGCCGGCGTTTGCGCTTTTTATCATTTTTTGCGTCTCGGTCGCGTCTTTTTGCTCGACGATGGCTTCTACTTTGCCGTTATTTATGATCACGCGACCGTATCCGTAGGGGTCTGCGGCCTCAAAAACGCTTAGCGCGATGTCTGAGTTGCCCGCGCTTAGGCGGATTAGGTCGTTGGTTTTGATAAGCGGCATATCTCCGCACAAAATCAGCGTTTTTTCGCTATTTAGCGGGATGTTTTTTAGCGCGCCCGCAGTGCCGGGGAACTCTTTTAAATTTTGTTCGTAAATTTTAGTTTGAGGAAAAATTTCTTTGATTTTGGCTTCCACTAGCTCTTTTTGATAGCTCAAAACCACGCTCACGTCGCTACTGATCTCATAAGCCTTACGTAAAATATGGATAATCATCGGCTCTCCGCAAAGCTCGAAAAGCACCTTTGGTCTGCTTGATTTCATCCTCGTGCCAAGCCCCGCGGCAAGCACCACTACGCCGATATCGCTCATCTTTTTTCCTTGTTTAAATTTGAGCGATTTTATCTCAAATTTGCTAAATGCGGGATTAAGGTTTTTGCGATTAACAAAATCTTAAGGATTAAACAATATAATCACGACCTTTTAGCATAATCAAAATCAAATTTACAATAAAGGATACGGTTTGTTTTCATTTTTTAAAAAAATGCTCAGGAAAAATAAATTTTTGTTTAATCTCCACCTGATTTTATCGATTATTTTTGCTATTCCGCTACTACTTATCGGCGTTACGGGCGCGATTTTGTCGTATCAAGACGAGCTTGAGGAGCTTATAAATTTAAACTCCGTCAAGGTCGAAAAAACCGGCGAAATGCTAAGCGTGGAGAAAATCCTGCAAAGCTTTAGCGAGCAAACGGGCGTCAAACAGCCCGCAAGGCTGGTGCTGCAAAAAAGCGAAAACGAAGCGGTCAAAATTTATGCTAACAGGAGCGAAGCGTATTTGGTTAATCCCTATACCGCGCAAATAATCGGCAAGGACTACGGCACCGCTTTCGTGCGCACGGTTATGTCGCTGCACCGAAATTTAGGCCTTGCGCTAACGGGCAATAAAACCGCTGGCGAGGTCGGCAAGCAAATAGTAGGCGCAAGCACGGTCGCAATGATAATCCTCGTGATAAGCGGCGTTTGGTTGCATTTTCCGCGCCTTAAGCAAAAATTTTCCGCAGCTATCACGCCGAATTTTAAGCTCAAAAAATACGCCCTTTTTCACAACCTGCACACGAGCCTAGGCGCCTTAAGCGCGGTAATCTATCTAATTATCTGTTTAACGGGTCTAACATGGTCGTACCGCTGGTATAGCGATATGGAAATAAAACTTTTCGTCAGTTCGCAAAATATGCCCCAAAGCGAATCTAAGCCGGGTCCCGTAAAAGACGAGGCTAAAAAGAGCGCCGAGTATAAATTTAGCGACGCGCAGAGAGCTTACGAGATATTTAAATCAAGCGGCACTGAGTATAAAGAACTTAGCTTGATGCTAGCAGCCGGAGATAAGATAAACATCAGATACTACGAGCCCGATGCGCCTAGTACGGCTTTTCCTGAAATGACGTCCGTAGACGTAAAAGAGGGCAAGATGGCGGAGCAAAAGCAAACGAGCGGCATAACGGCGGGTATGGTAAAAAGCGCGAACTATCAGCTGCATACGGGATATTTTTTCGGAATTGCGGGTAAAATTTTGTGGTCGGCGGTTTCGCTTTTGATGGTGCTTTTTATATTTAGCGGATTTTACATGACCGCAAAAAGGGCGTTTAAGCCAAAAAGAGCTTAGCCTAGCTTTGCGCCTCAATACTTAAAATTTTACCTTAAAATAGATCAAATTTAACTCTAGTAAAGGCGGTAGATTTGCCGCCTTATCAGCCGAATTTATGCCTAAAATCGCGCCTAAACGTTAGGATAAATTTTATCGCCCAAAGCGCGCAAAAATCGAAATTTAAACCAAAATGCGGTTTTTGAAAAAAATTATGCCGGTTTGGAACGTATTTTGCAAATAGTTAGCCTGAGTTTAACTGTTTTTTCAACTAAAAAAAACTAAAATACAAACCAAATTTTATAGGTGGAAAGTTCAAGATGGATTTAGGTAGCGTCGTCGGTTGGATAGTTGTTATGGTGCTTTTGCTTGGTTCGATGCAAATGGGCGTCGGAATCGGAGCTTATATCGATATTCCCTCGGTTTTGATCGTTTTTGGCGGTACGATTTGCGCTTTGATGATCGGCTTTAAGATGGAGCAGATAAAAAAGCTAGGCACGTTTTACGGTATTGCCGCAAAACCAAAAACCTATAATCTGCCCGAAATCGTAAAAAAAATGGTCGATTACTCTACAAAAGCTCGCCGCGACGGTATCTTGGCGCTTGAGAGCGACGCAAATAACGAAACCGATCCATTTCTAAAAAAAGGCTTATCTATGGCGGTTGACGGCAACGAACCGGACGCCATCAGATCTCTACTTGAGATAGATATGGAGCAGGCTAGCTCGAGGCACGGCGATAATATCAAAATTTTCGAACAAATCGCGGGTTTTGCGGGCTCGATGGGTATGATCGGTACGCTCATCGGCCTGGTTGCGATGCTTATGAACATGTCCGATCCTTCGGCTATCGGTCCGTCGATGGCGGTCGCTCTTATCACGACGCTTTACGGAGCGATGATAGGAAACATCCTAGGCTCGCCCGTAGCAAACATCCTAAGTATCCGCGACAAGGACGAAGGCACGGCAAAGGTGCTAATGCTAGAGGGCATAATGGCTATCCAGGCAGGCGACAACCCTAGGACGCTCGAGATGAAGCTACTATCGTTTTTGCCGCCTAAAGACCGCGTTAGTCAGTTTGATAAGTAGAAAAAATGGCTAAAAAGTTAATCGATCCAAGCGATTGCCCCAAATGCTTACCCGAGTGGCTCGCAGCGTTTGGCGACTTGATGTCGCTTCTGCTTTGCTTTTTCGTACTGCTTCTTTCGATGAGTACGATGGACGCAAAGAAGCTAGAGGCCGCGATCGGCTCGCTAAACGGAGCGCTAGGCGTACTTGAGGGCGGAGCAAAGCCAGACGTCAGCGCCGAGCAAAACCAAGACGACCATGCCACCTCAAATAAAGAACGCACGGGCGTGAAGTCGAATTTCGAGCAGACGCTGCGCTCTATCAACGAGCTTTTGCACGCTAGTGGCTCGCCTGAAATCACGTTTGAGGAGAGCGAGAGCGGATTTGTGATTAGATTACCCGCAAATTTACTTTTTGCAAAAGATAGCGCCAAGCTACAAAACGACGATGCGCTGCTATTTTTAAAACGTATCGCGATGGTAATAGCCAAGCTACCCCCGGACGTCGTAGCAAACGTGATCGGCCACACCGATAGCGAGCAGCCCGCGTCTACCGAGTTTAAAGACAACTGGCAGCTATCGTCGGCTAGAGCTATCAGCGTAGTTGGCGAGCTCATCAAAGACGGAGTCGATCCTAAAAAGCTAACCGCATCCGCAAAGGCCGAATTTGAGCCGTTTGCGACAAATTTCACCGAACAGGGCAGGGAGAAAAACCGCAGGGTCGAGATACACTTCGTTTCGTTAAATTTAGACGATAAAGCCAAAACGCAAAAAAGCATACTGGACGCGCAGGAGTAAATTTGAAAAAACTGACGTTTTTGCTGTTTTTTATCTTTGCGGCGGTCGCGATCGGCGAGGATAACGTCACGATCCCGACCGTAAATCTCAGCCTGAGCGCGCCTACTACACCCACTCAGCTAGTTAGCTCGCTAAATGTCTTACTGGTCCTAACCGTCCTTACGCTCGCTCCTTCGCTCATTTTTATGATGACTAGCTTTTTGCGGCTCATTATCGTTTTTTCGTTCTTGCGACAGGCGATGGGCACGCAGCAGATGCCGCCCTCTACGGTGCTTATTAGCCTTGCGATGGTGCTTACGTTTTTTATCATGGAGCCTGTAGGCAAGAAAGCCTACGAAGCGGGCGTGCAGCCCTATCTAAGCGAACAAATCGGCTATCAAGAGGCTTTTGAGCGCGGCGTGAAGCCTTTTCGCGAGTTTATGATAAAAAATACCCGCGAGAAGGACTTGGCGCTGTTTTTACGCATCAGAAATATGCCAAACCCGCAAAGCTTTGACGATATCCCGCTTACGGTCGTGATGAGCGCGTTTATGATCAGCGAGATGAAAACGGCGTTTGAGATCGCATTTTTGCTCTATCTGCCGTTTTTGGTCATCGATATGGTTGTTAGCTCCGTGCTCATGGCGATGGGTATGATGATGCTACCGCCGACGATGATTTCATTGCCGTTTAAGCTGCTTATTTTCGTGCTCGTAGACGGGTGGAATTTGCTCGTCATGAACCTCGTTAAAAGCTTTCATTAGGTTTTTTATCGCTATAATCTTAAAAAAGCTCCGCGCGCCGCTTAAATTTTCATTTTATTTTACCTACGGCGCCAGGCCCCGGGCGGGCAAATCCGCTCAAATTTAGCCCGCGCCGCCCAGAGCTAACAGGGAAGGGTTTGGATGAAAAAAATTTATATATTTTTGAGTTTTTGCGTTTTTTTAGGCGGTTTGGAGGCTAAATCTGAAGGAAATTTGCCCGAGCTGATTTTGGCCGCGCAGAGCTCAAATTTAGCTCAAATTTCAAACTACGAACCGCAAAAAGCGCAACTGCAAAAGGACGCAGTAAAGAGTGCGTATATGCCAAGCCTCAGGGTTGAGGGCGGATACAGCTTTTTAAGCGGCGACATAAACGTCCTGCGGCCGCAAAGAGCCGCCACGGCAAGAGCTATTTTGGAGCTTGCCGTTTATGACGGCGGCAAAAGAGAAGCCCTGCTAAGCTCGCTTTCGCACCTTAGCGCGGCTGAAATTTTAAAAAACGAGGAGTATCAAAACCTGCTTGCATTTAACGCAACCAAGCTTTATTTTAGCTTTTTGTCGCTGGACGAGCTTGCGCTGGCAAAAGAGAGCGAGATAAACTACCTAAAAAACGCGCTAAATAGGCTGGAAAAATACTACCGCGCGGGGCTTAGCGACGAGAGCGAGTATGAAGCGATAAACGCTAGATACGCCATGGCGCTGGCCGAACGCCTCGAGATTTCGCAAAATCAAAACGAGATAAAAAATCAAATTTACGCGCTAACGGGCAGAGATATCGAGCCTGTGGCGGGCTCTAGGATCGCGCTTGCTGATGAGGACTTCGCGCCACAAAAAAACGAAAAGCCCGAGCTTGAGGCGCTTAGGTTAAATTTCGCCGCGGCTCTTGAGGACGAAAAAATAACCGCGTCCGAGACGAACCCGCAAATTTTCATCAAAAACACCTACACCTTTATGCGCACGCATTACGATAGAAACTTGCTGCCCGCGCAGTATAGAAGCGCGCTGGAGCCGTACTTCGACGATTTTTTTAAGCCGAATTTAAACACCAATGAGCTGATTTTGGGCTTTAGCTGGAAGGCGTTTGATTTTGGCGCAAACAAAAAGCAGCGCGAGATAAAGCGTATAAGCGCGCTGCAAGCGAAGTTAAATCTGGATCAAAAGCGCTTGCAAAACGAGCTAAATTTAGCAAATATCAAAAACGACCTAAAGACGCTCGAGCAAAAGATCGCCGCAGGTAAAAGCGCGCTAAACTCGGCACAAACCTCGCTAAATGCCGTTAGCAAAAAGTATGAAGCCGGGCTGCTTGGATACGTCGAGTTTTTAAACGCGACCGCGCAGAACTTTAGCACAGGCAGCGCGCTGGAGCTAAGCAAGAGTAAATTTGAGATCAAAAAAGCGGAGTATCTATACGAGCGCGGCGGCAAAATCGCCGAAAATATCGAAAAAACGGAGCGCAAATGAATAAAATTTTACTTTTTTTACTGAGTGCGGCGGTTGCGCTTTACGCACAGGATAGGATCTACGCGAGTTTTGACGTCGCGCCCGCAAAAGACGCGCAGCTCGTGCTAAAGGCCGTCGGTATCGTAAAGAGCATAAACGTAGAAATCGGCTCTGCGGTAAAGCGCGGCGACGTGCTGCTCGAGCTTGAAAACGAGAGCGAAAAGCTAGCCGTAAAACTCGCTCAAAACGATCTAGAGAGCGCGCAGACGGCAAAAGCCCACGCAAAAAGCGTGCTGGATAAATTTAAGCTCGTTCAAAGCGTGAGCTCGAAGCAGGCTTTTGAAAATGCGGAGTTTGATTTTAAAAATGCAGCGCTAGCCGAAAACAGAGCGCATCTGGCACTAAATTTGGCGCAAAAGCGGCTAGAAGACACGCGACTACTAGCACCTTTTGACGGGACGATCTCAGGCAAGAGCATCGAGGTCGGCGAGGGTGTTGGCGGCGTAGCACAAAAGCTGATGTCGATCTTTTCGTATCCGGACGTGAAGCTCAAACTTAGCTTTGATGAAAAATTTAAAGACCGCGTGAAAATCGGCAGTGAATTTGTCTATAAACTAGACGGCGAAAATAAGGAAAGACGCGGCGAGATCAGCCTCATCTATCCGACTATCGACACGAAAAACGGCAAAATTTACGCCGAAGTACGGGCGCGAAATTTGATGCCGGGGCTTTTTGGCGAGGGATATATCGTCTCAGATTCACAGATTGAAACGGATACCGAGCCTAAAAAAGAGGACGCAAATAAAACATTTGGGCATAAATTTGAAGGCTTTAAAAACGATGGGCTAGCAGGCGCGAAATTTGACGTAGAAAAAACTAGCTTCAGCGTAGCGCGGTTTTCAAATTTAATGTCGCAAACGAAAAGCGAGATAAATTTGAGCTCAAATTTGGCGAATGTAGTTAAATTTGACTCCGCTGCGAAAAATGCAAATTTGATGAGCGGGTCAAATTTATCGTATAAACAGCGAGATATAAATTTAAACGCCGAATTTGACACGGCGCAATTTTTGCTTGCCGCCAAACGCCAAACGCTTTTTATGGAGCAGAGCGGACGGGTAAATTTGACGCAAAAGGCAGTTTTAGCGAAGGCGCGAAATGTATAAACTAGCCATAAATCGCCCGATTACGACGCTGATGTTTTTCGTAGCGCTCGTATTTTTCGGCGCGATGTCGCTTTTTAGGATGCCGGTAAATCTCTTTCCCGAAGTCGTCATCCCGCTGGTTAAGATCACGACCTACGCGCCGGGCGATATGAGCCTCATCGAGAGCAGGGTCACTAAAAAGATCGAAGACGAGGTCTCGACGATAGACGGTATCAAAAAGATTAGGTCGTATACGTTTAATAACCTCAGCATCGTTTTGGTCGAGTTTAATCTCAAGAAAAACATCGACGTCGCCGCAAACGACGTGCGCGATAAGGTCGCAAAGGCAAAGCTTGACGCCCAGCCCGAGATAGAGAAAATCAACAGTGACAGCGGCAAGGTGGCGAGCTTTTTCGTTAGCCGCAAGGACGAAAATTTAACCGCGCTCATGCAAGCGGTCAAAGACGAGGCAAAGCCGTTTTTGCAGCGCGTAAAAGGCGTTGGTAAGGTCGATGACAAGGGTTTTTTGGAGCCTGAGATCAAAATTTACCTTGATCCGTTTAAACTTGATAAATACGCCCTGACCGCAGCCTCGGTCATAAATATAATCAAATCGCAAAATTTAAAAGCGCCGCTTGGTAAGCTGGAAAACAGCGAATTCGAGATATTTTTAAAGAGCGAATTTGACGCTAAAAGCGTGCGAGAGCTAGAGGAGATCCGCCTGCAAAAAGACGTGTTTTTAAAAGACGTCGCGCGCATAGAGCTATCTCATCACGACACCGACGCCGTAGCGATGTATAACGGCAAGCGCGGAGTGTTGCTTGACGCCATAAAAGTAAGCGGCGCAAACACGATCGAGACGGTAAACGCGCTCAAGGCTAAAACGGGCGAACTAGCGGCAAGACTGGGCGAAAACTACGAAGTAGAGCGGGTTTATGAAAAGAGCGAAAGCATCCTAAAGCACATAAATCAGGTCAAATTCGACATGATGCTAGGCGTCGCGCTCACCGTCGTCATCGTCTTTTTCTTTTTGCGAAGCTTTAGCGCGACTATCATCGCCGCGCTTGCGATCCCGGCTAGTATCGTGGGGACGTTTTTCATCATCGACGTTTTGGGCTTTGATCTAAACCGCCTCACGCTACTGGCTCTCACGCTTGGTATCGGTATATTTATCGACGATGCGATCGTGGTCGTGGAAAATATCTCCAAAAAGATGCAAGAAGGCGAGAGCAATCCGCTAAAAGCGAGCTTCGAGGGCGTGCGCGAGATAGCCTTTAGCGTGCTTAGCATTAGCGCGGTGCTGCTTTGCGTTTTTGTGCCGATTGCCTTTATGGAGGGCATCGTCGGGCAGTATTTTAACTCCTTTGGTATGAGCGTGAGCGGCGGTATCGTGGTGTCGTTTTTGGTTTGCATTATGCTGATACCTAGTCTGGCGGCGAGATTTTTGAGCGAGGGCGAGAGTAAATTTTACCGCGTGACGGAGCCCGTATTTGAGGCGCTTGAGAGCGGTTACGAGCGGCTTTTGAAGCTTATTTTGAGGTTTAAAACCGCGTTTGTTATCCTTACCTTCGGCGTATTGGCTCTTTGTATGAGCCTAGCGGGCAAGGTCGGTATGGACTTTTTGCCCGTCGAGGACGAGGGACAGTTTGAGATATTTTTAAAGGCAAACCCTGGTATCTCGGTCGAGGCTATGAGCGCTAGAGCCGGCGAGGTCGTGCGCGCCGTAGATAGCGATCCGCGCGTCGAGTACTCCTATATGATCGCTGGCTATACGGACTCAAAGGACGCGTATAAGGCTAAAATTTACGTCCGCCTAAAGGGCTTTGAGTCGCGAAAAGAGCGCCAAACGCAGATAATGGACGAGTATAGAAAGAAGCTTAAATTTGAAGATCTCAGCGTCAAAGTCCTACAGATACCCTACGTCGATACGGGTAGCGACAGCGAGCCGGTGCAGCTAACGATCACGGGCGATAGTTTGGAAAAGCTAGATGAAATTTTGCCTAAAGCCATAGCGATGGTGCGCGCTATCGAGGGCACGACGGATGTGGGCAGCGATAACGAAGACAAGATAAACGAGCTACAAATCAGCGTAAATAAAGACAAAGCTAAACGCCTAAACGTCGATCCTAGCGCGGTTGCGCAGGTGATATACGCGTCGTTTGGGCAAAACAGGCTAGGTAGCTTTGATAACGGCGACGCGCAGTACGATATGATACTGAGGTTTGACGACGAGTACCGCAGGGACGCGCAGGCACTGCAAAAACTAAAGATCAAAAACGCCCACGGCGAGAGTATAAGCCTAAGCGCGGTGGCGGAGTTTAAGACGAATAAGACCTTTTCCGTGATAAACCGCTTTAACAAACAGCGCCAGATCAGGATCGTGGCAAACGTGGATAACGTCCCGCTGGGCGCCGTACAAAAAGGCATAGATGAAAATATCGGTAAAATTTTGCCCGAGGGCTTTGATTACGTGATGACGGGCTTTATCGAGATGATGAACGATACGAACGCGGCCTTTGTATTTACGATCAGCCTTAGCGTCGTGCTCATCTATATGATCCTGGCCGCGCTTTACGAGAGCTTCGTGCTGCCGCTCATCATCATGATCTCGATGCCGCTGGCGTTTGGCGGCGTGGCGGTCGGGCTGTACCTTAGCGGCAACTCATTTAGCTTGTTCGTCATGGTCGGCGCGATCTTGCTTTTTGGTATGGTGGGTAAAAATGCGATTTTGGTCGTGGATTTTGCCAACCGATACGCAAACGAGGGCGCGCCGCTAAACGAAGCCATCGTGCGCGCGGGAGTTAAAAGACTGCGAGCGATACTGATGACAACTTTTGCGATGATATTTGCTATGCTGCCGCTAGCTCTTAGCAGAGGTGCCGGATACGAGGGCAACTCCCCGATGGCGATCTCGATCATTTCGGGGCTTATTAGCTCGACGCTGCTAACGCTGCTAGTAGTGCCCGCGCTCTTTGGCGCGGCGTATAAGATAGATAAATTCGTGAGTAAAATTTATAAAAGAGAGGAAATTTAGGGCTTAAATTTAAGCTTGCTTTAGGCGAGACCTGCATCAAATTTGCGCTCGACGTTTGCTCTACCGTTGGGCGCTGGTTTTGTTTAAACTAAAAAGCTGATTTTGCTTTGAGACCACATTAAATTGATTTCCGTAATTTAACGTAACAAATTTGTCGTTTTGTATTCGTCTGCCTCTACTAAACCCTGTTTTTAAATATTTAGCGCAAAATATATATTCCTTATTTATTTGATAATGGTTTTAGAAATTATTAATTATTAAAATGCTAAAATCCGCGCCGGTTTAAAGAAATTTTAAAAGGGCAAATTTTAAACGTGAATATATTTAGCAAAAAGATTATGTATAAGATTCACACTTACGCTTCGCTGATATTTTGCATTCCTTTAGTCGTCGCGTGCTTTACGGGCTCTGTTTTGGTTTATAAAGATGAGATAAATAATTTATTAATGCCGGGCGTCATATACGTTGCAAAAAATAGCGATAAAACCGAGCAGAAAAGTAGATTAAAATTTGACGAGCTAAGAGAAAAAATAGAAAAAGAGTATCCAAGGCACGAGATCGTAGGTTGGAATATCGACGTAGATCCCCAAAAAACGGACAAAATTTGGCTACTGCCTCACGGTGCGGGCCAAAAAGAGTGGGCGTGCGTATATTTAGACGCATTTAGCGGCGAGATAAAAAGCGGCCTCGTGCCGCATGATAGCGGATTTATCGGGGTTATCACCGAGCTTCACGAAAATTTACTCCTTGAAAAAAGCGGTCAAATTTTGCTCGGTCTGACGGCGATTTTTGCCTTTATTATTTCGATTAGCGGCTTTATCGTTTACCGAAATTTTTGGGCGAATTTACTGCGCCTTCGGTTTGCGCGAATGGCGGTTTTTATGAGCGATTCGCACAAATTTATCGGCGTTTTTTCGACGCCCGTTATCTTTGCGGTCGCGCTTAGCGGTACTTGGTGGGAGCTTAGGTTTATGTTTATGCCGCCTTTTGATAACTCTAAATTCGTAATCGGTCCGCAAATTTACGATAAAAATATCTCAATCGACGCCCTTGTGCAAAAAGCGGCCACGGATATGCCAGGATTTAAGACGCATTACGTTAGTTTTCCGTTTTTTGAGGGCGCAAATATCACTCTTTACGGGCAAAAACCGAGTCAAAGCTTCCTTCATAGCCAGTACTCAAGCACCGTTTCTTACGATAAAAATAGCGCAAATTTAATCGACGTAAAAGATATCGAGCTAGCAAGCAAAACGGATAAGTTTTTATCGACGTTTAGGCGCGCTCACTACGGCGATTATAACTCTGCGACTAGATTTTTTTGGTTTTTGTGCGGGCTAGCTCCGCTTGCGCTTAGCGTTTCGGGGATTTATTTATGGATAAAAAGATCAAATTTTAAAAGGAGAAAAAGATGAAAAATAAAATTTTGTTTTCGGTTGCGGCGATAAATTTGCTCGCATCGGTTCAAATTTTAGCCGCACAAAACGGCGAGAACGCAGCGGGCAAAGAGACGCTGCAGGCCGTCGAGGTAACTAGCGAGCAAAGGCGCGACGACGTCAAATACAACGCCAAAGAGCTGGTAAAAAGCACCACGAGGCTAGACCTCACTTCGCGCCAGACGCCTCAGTCGCTAACCGTCATAACGGAGGCTAGGCTAAAGGATCAAAATATCAACGACTATCAGGTGCTTTTGCGAAATATCCCGGGCGTCACGCTTAGCAAGTGGGACGAGCGCGTATATCCTACGGCAAGGGGCTTTAAGATAGATTATTATTTGCTTGATTCGATGCCAAGCTTCGGCGGATTTAGCCTGGGCGCAAACGATATGAGCATGTTGCCCTATGAACGCGTCGAAGTCGTAAAGGGCGCAAACGGCCTGCTAGCGGGTGCCGGCAATCCGGCAGCTAGTTTAAATTTCATCCGAAAAAGAGCAAATTCTAAAGAACTCACGGGAAATTTTAAACTAAGCGCGGGCTCGTACGATAGATACGGCGTCTCAGGCGACGTGCAGACCCCAGTGACTGCTGACGGCAGCGTGCGGGCTAGAGCGTCTTTTATGCACGAGAAGTCTCGCTCGTATATGGACTACTATAACCGTAAAAACACCGCTATCTACGGCGTAGTGGACGCAGATATCATGGATAGTTCGTGGCTTAGCCTGGGCGCATTTTATCAGGAGCTAAAGCGTCACGGCGTACGCTGGGGAGGAATGCCTGCGTTTTACAAAAACGACGTTAGGCGTGAGTTTGGTAAAAACGAAATTTTTTCGCAGCCTTGGACTAGGTGGGATATCAAGACTTTTGATGTTTATGCCGATTTTAGGCACTATTTTGAAAACGAAGCCAGCCTAAATCTCTCCTACTCCTTCCGCCGCGCAAATACGGATACTAATTTGCTCTACTACGGCGGCAAGATAAATTTAGACGACACGGGCGACATCGGCGGGCTTAGCGCCTACGCAAACAAACGCGAAGAAAATATCCACAACGTAGACGCCTACGTAAATATGCCCTACGAAGCGTTTAGCTTGCCTCACGAGGTGGTTTTCGGCGCTATGTATAACAACTACCAAAACAGCTCCGACAAGGTCAGTAGTTATTGGTTAAATCGTACGACTCCGGCTGGTCTAGCCTACTCGGCACGCACTAGGATAGATTTTAAAAACCTTCATATCGACGATCCGAGATTCCCTTACGCCGATCAAAACAACGCCGATAAGACGGTGCAAAAGGCCGTATATTTGGCTAATAAATTCTCAATCACGGACGAGCTAAAGTTTTTGCTGGGAGCCAGGATGAGCTACTATAAGTACCGCATAACAGGCGGCAACGGAAATAGAAATTTCACTCAAGAAATCACGCCGTATCTAGGCATCACGTACGATATCGGCGAAAATCACACTCTTTATGCTAGCTACACGAGTATCTTTAAACCTCAAACCGTAAAGGATATCAACGGCAAATATCTAGATCCGATCCAAGGCAAAGACTATGAGCTGGGCATAAAGGGGGATTATTTTGACGGAGCGCTTTCGGCTTCTTTTGGCGTATTTAAGGTCGTGCAAGATAAGCTAGGCGCAAAAACCGGACAAAAGATCCCCGGCACTACGACTGACGCATACGAAGCTAAAAAAGGCGTAACGAGCAAGGGCTTTGAGGTGGACGTAAACGGCGAGATAAATCAAAATTTAAGCCTAGGTCTTGGACTTACTCACTTTAACGCTAAGGACGCCGACGGCAAGAAATTTGATACCGAAAGCTCGCGCACTACGGCAAACCTCTTTGCCAAATACTCTATAGCGGACTTTAGAGCGGGCGCGGGAGTGCAGTATAAAAGTAAAATTTACGTCGGTAGCGGCGCAAACGAAATCACGCAAAAGGCCTACACGCTGGCAAATTTGATGTTTGGCTACAAGATAAGCAAAAATTTCGACATCCAGCTAAATATCGACAACGTGTTTAATAAAAAATACTTCGAGGGCATCGGAAACAACAAGATGGTCTACGGCGACCCGCGAACGTTTAATCTAGGTTTTACGTATAATTTCTAAGGCGTTTTTAGCGCGTCTTGGGGCTTGGGTTGCGCCCGTAGTGATCCAAGCTATAAATTCGGCGTTTTTTGTCGGCACTAAACCATAAATTTACGAGTTATGACAGGCGCTGAATTTGGATATAAAACTATGGGTAAATTCGCCTTAATACGCTAAAAACGCCCTTTTAACGAGCGATAAATTTGTTACAAATTTGGTTCTGTTTGGTTACTGCCGAGGATTTTAAAGTTTATTTTAAGCGTTATTTTGGCGAGCGTAAGGTAAGATTAAGGCAAAATTTTCTTAAGGCTAAATTTTGAAACGCGCTTTTTTTCAAGCTATCTCGCATGTTGCCGTTTTTGCGCTGGTTGCGGCGTTTGCTAGCGGTTGCGCTGCGCCGAAAAAGGCAACCCCCGCACCGCCAAAGCCCGTTACGCAGTCTGAAATAAAAAACATCTGTGACGGCAAAAGCCCAAAAGAGTGTAACGATACGGGCGTGAAATTTGAAAACGCTAAAGACTATGAGCGCGCGAAACTCTGCTATCAAAAGGCCTGCGAGAGCGGCGAGGGCGTAGCGTGTTCGAATTTAGGCTCTCTTTATCAAAAAATCGATCCTGCTAGCGATCAAATTTTACCTCTTTTTTTAAAGGCCTGCCAAGCGGGCAATAAATACGGCTGCTTTAATGCCGCAAACGTTTACCGCCTGGGGCTTGGCGCGCGTAAAAACGACTTCGTGCGCGCGATAAAACTCTACGAAAAATCCTGCGTGCAGCTAAAACACGCTAAAAGCTGCACGAATTTAGGCAGCATGCATCAGTTTTCTTTGGGCGTAGAGACGGCGAGCAGGGATGTGGCGAGGAAATTTTATGAGATAGGATGCGAGCTTGGCGATGAGGTCGGCTGCAGAAATCTTTCGCTCGTAAATAGCGAATAGGCTTTGCCTGGGCATTGGCGAGTAAATTTAAACCGCAAGCATACCCCCGCGCGAAATCTTTACTCGCCGCGTAAATTTGGATTTGACTAAGATTTTAATCGAATTTTATTAAACCCGCAAAGTTTTGAAATTTTAAAGATGGGGTTTAACCCTTAATTTAATCGCAAGGAACTTTACGGAATATTTTAACTAAACGACCCGAGGTTTTAAGGATGGTTTGAGCTAAGAATCTATGAAAATCACTTTTTATTCTCGGGATGCATCATGCGATTTTAACCGCACGGCGCAAATTTTACGACTAAAATTTGCTTAAGAGCCAAAAAACGTAAAAAATTTCGCAAAGTCGTTTTTGTTACTTCAAAAAGGAGTCGGATTAAATTTTGGTCATATAGCGTAATGCTAAATTTAAAATCTCAAATTCGGCTCAAAGCCCAAACCGCCGAATTTGATGTCGAATTTATGCTTGCCACCGCAGCCTAAACGTCGTTTCTTTGCCGGATTCGCTTTCGCATGTTACGGATATGGCGTTGTTTTCGCAGGCTCTTTTGACCAAATTTAGCCCGATACCAAAGCCGCCTTGGTCTTCGTTAAACCTCGTGTATCGCTCGAAAATTTTATCTTGCTGCTCTTTGCTGAGCCCCTCGCCGCTATTTGAGATTTTTAGCTCGCCGTCTTGCAAACTAACCGCGACGTAGCCGCCTTGGTTTGCGTATTTTACGGCGTTGCTTAGTAGGTTATCCACTGCACGTTTTAGCTCATAGCCGTTTGCATTTATGAGAGCGTCTTTTAAATTTAGCCTTAAATCAAGCCCTCGTTTAGCAAAAAACGGAGCAAAAAATTCGAGTCGCTCGTTTAAAATATCTTTCAAATTTAGCTCCTCTTTTGGTGCGCAGCGCTCGGCACCAAAGGATAAATACGTGAGGTCCTCATAGGTACGGCTTAGCGTTTTGGCGGCGGTTTGGATGTTGTTTAGGCGCTTTAGATTTCTCTGGCTTAGGCTACTTTTATCTGCCGTTTCGATGCTCATAAGTATGACGCTAAGGGGCGCGTTTATCTCGTGAGTAGAGTCTTTTATAAAGCGATTTAGCGCGGCGATCTTGGCGTGTAGCGGCGCTAGCGCGGTCTTTGCTAGATAAAAGGCGATTATCATGATGACGCCTAAAACGATAAGCAAATTTAGCGCCGTACGCAGTCGCAGCAAATTTAGCTCGCTCGTGACGTCCTTGCCGATTAGCGCGATCTTTGCCGTGGCTAGCTCGTCCGCGCCGCCTTCGTCCATGTTTTGTAGCGCCTCAAATATCGTCGCCTTGCCGTCCGATACGACCGTGCTACTCTGGACGTCGTCAAATTTAGCGCAGCCCGCCTCGCCGTATAAAATTTGACCGCTTTTAGCTACGATGCAGGCTTTGACGTCTTTTTCGGCGGTAAAGCTTTTTACTGCGCCAAGCCCGTACATGCGCGCTTTCATGTAGATACCCATCTTGATCTCTTTTAGATTTTTTACCTCGTTTGAGATGAGGGCTTCCTTTTTCATTTTATAGTCGTTCGTAAAGAAATACCCCAAAAATAGGGTGCTAGTGATGAGATAAAGCGAGAGGATTTTAGCTATAACGGCAGAGCGCTCAGACATAGATATAGCCGTCGCCGCGCCTATTTATGATCGCGTCCTTGCCTAAAATGCGGCGTAAGTTTTTGACGTAAACTCGCAGGCTCAGCTCGCTGGGCTCTTCGCCGTAGTTCCAAATTTTCTCAAATATCGTCTCCTTGCTCAGCAGCGTGTTTTTATTTTCCAAAAATAGCGCCAAAAGTTCGCTTTCTTTGTTTGAGAGGTTTACGATTTGCCCGTTTTGCCTTAGCGTTTTGGAGCTTGGATAGAATTTATATCCATCGTTAAGCTCGATAAATTCGTCATTTACGTGAGAAAATTTGCGCTTGAGTAAAATTTGAATACGAAGCAAAAGCTCTTTTAGCTCGTACGGCTTTTTAAGGTAGTCGTCGCAGCCGCTTTTGTAGCCGATCTCTAGGTCTTGCAGCGCGTTTAGCGAGGTGGTAAAGATCGCAGGCGTGTCGTCGCCAAGCCGCCTAAGTTCGCGCAAAAGGGAGAAACCGTCGCCTTTAGGTAGCTTGACGTCGAGGATGAGGATATCAAAATTTCGCTCGTAGGCGGTATCTAGAGCTGCTTTAGCATCGGCGCGAACGGTCACGTCGTAGCCTTGTTCGCTCAGATACTCGTTGATGAGTTCGCTTAGCGTCTCATCGTCCTCTACGAGCAAAATTTGCGTCATTACATCTTATCCTTTTTCATATCTTTCATATCGTCTTTCTTTTTACCCATATCGTCTTTCATCTCTTTCATGTCGCCCTTCATTTCGTCCTTTTTTATCATCATATCGTCTTTTTTCTCCATCATGGCGTCTTTCTTTTCCATCATGGTATCTTTTTTCTCCATCATATCGCCTTTCATCTCGGCGGCAAAGATAGAACCTGTAACGAACAACGCGCTAAGCGCAACTAAAGCTAACTTTTTCATAGCATCTCCTTTAAGAAAATTTATGATGGAAGTTTAGCCAAGAAACGTGAAACGAGCGTGAATTTACGCCATCAAGCTAAAAACGTACGATAAAAGCGGTAGGCTAATAAAGCTAAACGCGACTCCGACGGCTACTGCGGCGACAGCTAGCTGGCTATCAAGCTCTGCTTTCATGATCATCGCGCTTGCTAGCACCATCGGCGGCATGGCGCACTGCAGGATACCGATCATCCAAATTTGACCGAAATTTACGCCAAAAACTATCGTGACTAATATAAAAATAAAAGGCGCTAGCAACATCTTGCCTGCGATTACCACGGCCGTTGATTTGTAGCAGCTCTTGATACTGCGAAATCCAAGTCCGATGCCGATCGCAAAAAGAGCGACGGGAACGACGCTTTGCGCAAAAAGCGTAAGCGCGTCAAATAGCACCTTTGGAAGCGGAACACCGCGGAGCAAAAAGCCCAAAATAAGCGCGACAAACGGCGGAAATTTAATCACTTTCATAACGTTTTGCACGAGCGAAACCTTTGCCGGAGCGCCGAAAGCCAGGATAAAAGGCCCAAAAATGCTAATCGGGATCGAGGTGGCTAACTGATCGTAAAAGATAACTTCGTTCATCGCGTCCTCGCCGAAAAAACCCTTGATAATAGGCATGCCCATAAATACGGTATTTCCGAACATCCCGAGCAGTACGGCGCTCACGGTCGTGGCTTTGTTAAATTTTAAAAATCTGCATGCCAAAAATATCGCCGCAGCGCCCAGCATCGAACAGGCAAAACCCGTGGCGATGACGTTAATGAGCGTGGTGTCGATGTTTACGTGGTAAATTTTATCGAAAATCAGCGCCGGAAGCGCGAAGCAAAGCGCGTAGTTTATGAAAACGGAGGCGTTTTTTTGCTCAAAGACCTTAAATTTTTTCGCCCCGTAGCCTGAGGCAATAATGATAAAAATAGATAATAATTGCGTAAACATTTGCGTAATCCGAGTTATAAATTTTAAAAACGCGATTATACGGCGGCTAGCATTAAAGAAAAATAAAATTTAGTTGAATTACTTAACATCGCCTTAACGCATTTTTGTATATAATCGCGCATTTTAAATTAAATAAAGCGAGAAAAATGAAGAAATTTATCAAATTTATCGTCATAGCAGCTATTTTGGCGGGTGCGGGCTATTATTTTTACGATAAGAATAACGTCCCGCAGGGCGATCAGTTTATCACCTCAAAAGCCGTTCGCGGCGAGCTGGTTAAAAGCATCGAAAGCAACGGCGAGATTTACGCTACCGAGCTAATCGACGTGGGCGCACAGGTCGGCGGCCAGATCAAAAAACTCTACGTAAAGCTCGGCGACGTCGTAAAAGCCGGAGATATGATAGCTGAAATCGACTCTGCGACCCAGCAAAATAACGTAGATACCAAAAAAGCCCAGCTTGGAATTTACGAAGCGAAGTTAAATTCGGCCAAAGTCGCGCTTGAAATCTCAAAAACCAAATTTAAGCGCGAGCAAGAGCTTTTTGCCAAAAACGCAACCTCAAAAGAGGAGTTTGAAAACGCTAAAAACACCCTAGCCGCAAACGAAGCCTCGCTAAAAGAGATCGAGGCGCAAATCGTGCAGGCTAAAATCTCTCTAAACACCGCTCAGATCGACCTTGGCTACACTAAAATCACTGCTCCAAAAGACGGCGTCGTGGTCTCCGTGCAGGTCGAAGAGGGGCAAACCGTAAACTCAAACCAAACTACGCCCACTATCGTAAATATCGCCGATCTAAGCAAAGTGCTGCTAAAAATGGAGATCGCCGAGGGCGACATAACTAAAATCAAAGTCGGCTCAAAAGTCGAATACTCGATACTATCCGAGCCGAATCGTAAATTTTACGCCCAAATTAGCTCGATTGATCCCGGTCTAACCACGCTAAGTAACGGCAAATACAAAACCACCTCAAGCTCGGGCTCTACTACCTCAAGCTCTAGCAGTTCGGCGATCTACTACTACGCTAAGGCCGTGGTAGATAATCCTGACGGCACGCTAAGGATCGGTATGACTACGCAAAACACAATCATCCTAGATAGCGCTAAAGATGCCGTCATAGTGCCCTCTATAGCCGTTAAAAACGAAGAGGGTAAAAGCGTAGTCTACGTGCTAAAAAGAGATAAAAACGGACTAGAAACGGCCGAGCGAAGATGGGTGCAAACGGGACTAATCGATAGCCTAAAAACTCAAATTTTAAGCGGAGTAGAGGAGGGCGAGGAGGTCGTAACGAAGCAAAACTCGGCGGCTGAAATCAGCGAAATGCTCGAAAAAGAAAAAAGAAGAATGAAGTTCTAAGGCTAAGTCTTGAAAAATTTGATAGAACTTAAAAATTTAAGCAAGAAATTTAAACTCGGCGATAACGTATTTGACGCACTAAAAGACGTAAATTTAACCATAAAAAAGGGCGAGTTTATCGCTATCATTGGTCAAAGCGGATCGGGAAAATCTACGCTCATGAACATCCTTGGCTGCCTAGACAACCCAAGCGGCGGGCAATATCTGCTAGAAGAGCGCGACATATCTAAATTTGAAGGCGACGAGCTAGCGCGTTTACGCAGAGAAAAATTCGGCTTTATCTTTCAGCGCTACAACCTTTTATCTACCCTAACTACGCTGCAAAACGTGGCTTTGCCTAGCGTGTATGCGGGCGTTTCTAAAAAAGAGCGCGAGAAAAAGGCCGGCGAGCTTTTAGAGGGGCTGGGGCTTGGCGAAAAGCTGCAAAATTTGCCTAGTAAACTTAGCGGCGGACAGCAGCAGCGAGTCTCGATCGCTAGGGCGCTCATAAACGGCGGCGAGATCATCCTAGCAGACGAGCCGACGGGTGCGCTAGATAGCAAAAGCGGCCTCATGGTGATGGAAATTTTAACGAATTTGCACAAGCAAGGCCATACCATCATCATCGTCACGCACGACCCAAATATCGCCGCATACGCAAACCGCGTCATCGAGATAAAAGACGGTAAAATTTTGAGCGATACGGTAAAAAGCGAGGAAATTTTCACTTCCGAAAAACCGTCGCCGAAGCAAAAAAATATCTTTAGCTTTTACAAAGATCAGTTTATCGAGAGCTTTAAAATGTCGATAAACGCAATTCTTAGCCATAAACTGCGCTCGGCTCTAACGATGCTTGGCATCATTATCGGCATCACGTCAGTCATCTGCGTCGTGGCGCTAGGGCAGGGCTCGCAGGAGCAGATACTCTCCGATATCCGCGGTATCGGTACTAACACGATCGATATCCTAAACGGCAAGGGTTTTGGCGATATGCGCTCGGAACGGGTGAAAAATTTGACCGTTAGCGACGCGGCAATGCTATCTAAGCAAGACTATCTAGATAGCGTCACGCCAAACGCCTCCGCTAGCGGTACGCTCACCTATGGCAATAAATCAGCCTCGGCTACGATTAAAGGCGGTAGCGAGGAGAGCCTAAACGTCATGGGTTACAAGGTAGAGGCCGGGCGGGTATTTACCGCCCAAGAGGTCGCAGAGTCGGCGTCCGTGATCGTGATAGATCAGCCCACTAGGGAGCAGTTTTTCGCAGACGAAGATCCGCTGGGCAAGACCGTGCTTTTTAACAAACGCCCCTTTAAAATCATCGGCGTAGTGGCAAAAAACGACAATATGTTCGCAGACTCCAGCACCCTGCGCACGTTTTCTACCTATACGGCGGTCATAAACAAACTAACGGGCGATAGGCACCTATCGTCAATCACGGTTAAGGTTAAAGATAACGTAAACGCACAAATCGCCGAGCAGAGCTTAACGGAAATTTTAACCGCCAAGCACGGCAAAAAGGACTTTTTCACCAGAAACTCCGATACGATCAAAAAAACGATCGAGGAGACGACTAGGACCATGACGCTGCTGATCTCTTGTATCGCCTTTATCTCGCTGCTAGTGGGCGGTATCGGCGTGATGAATATCATGCTAGTCTCCGTAACCGAGCGCACTAAGGAAATCGGCATCAGGATGGCGATCGGCGCGCGTCAGGGAAATATCTTAGAGCAGTTTTTGATCGAGGCGGTACTACTATGCCTCATCGGCGGACTAATCGGCGTCGGGACGGCGTTTGGTATCGGCTATCTAGCGGAAAATTTCGCGCCCGGCGTAAAGATGATATTTTCGCAGACTTCTATCGTGGTCGCGCTTGCGGTTTCTAGCGCGATAGGCGTGATATTTGGCTACATGCCGGCTCGCAGCGCCTCAAAACTAAATCCGATCGACGCTCTAACAAGGGAATAAAATGAAAAAAATCTCCATAATCCTAGCCGCCTTTTTGCTCGGCGGCTGCGCGGTAACGCAGATAAACGAAAACTACGAGCAAATTTTGCTAAAAGAGGACGCAAGCGCCGATATAAAAATAAACCGCGAGTGGTGGACGGGCTACGGCCAAGCGCGCCTAAACGAGCTAATCGGCCTTGCGCTAAAAAATAATATCGATCTGGCAAAATCGGCCATCGCCGTAAATAAAGCCTTAGCGCAAGCAGGCGTCTTGCAGGCTGATCTCGTGCCTAGCTTTAACGCAAATTTGGGCGCAGAAACGGGGAAAAATATAAAAACGGGCGGCAGCTGGAGCGAGAGCTATAAAAGCGGCATCTCGCTAAGCTATGAGATCGATCTGTGGCGCAAGCTCGCAAACTCCGCAGACGCCGCCATGTGGGAGGCTAACGCGACTAAATACGACCTAGAGGCCGCCAGGCTCGCGCTCATTAACTCCGTCGCGGATGCGTATTTTGAAGCGAAGTATCAAAAAGAGAGCATAAATCTATACGAAAAAACGCTAAAAAACTACGAAGAGCTAGAAGCTATCGTAAAGGCTAAATTTGAGCTCGGCAAAGAAGAGGAGCTAAGCCTAAAGCAAGTAAAAAGCTCGGTAATCTCGGCTAAAAACAGAATTTTAAACGCGAGCAAGAGCCTTGATGCGGCGGAAAAAACGCTAAGAAATCTGCTAAACGTTAAACCCGAGTTTGAGTTAAATTTGAGCGGAAATTTAAGCGATATCTCGCCGCAGGGCGTAAATTTAAACGTGCCGCTTTACGTTATCGGTGCGCGTCCCGACCTGCAAGCCGCGGTCTCGCGTATCAAAGAGGCGCTTTTGGGTGTTAAGGTTAGCGAAAAAAACTTCTATCCAAGCATCACGGTAGGAGCTGGGCTTAGCGGAAGCGGAGATAGCGCGAGCGAGGGGCTTAAGCTAAATTTCTTAAGCGGAAATATCGCGATAAATTTGCCGTTTTTAAACTACTCCAAGCTTAAATCAAAGCTAAAAATCTCCGAGCTTGAGTTTGAGACTATGAAGCTAAACTACGCGCAGACGCTAACTACCGCGCTAAACGAGATCGACGCCGGCTATAAAAATCTGCAAAAAGACGAGGCGGTTTTGCGAAATTTAAACGAAAATTTGCGAAATCTAAGCTCTATCAGTGACATATACAAGCTCAAATACGACTACGGCAAAACGGAGTTAAAAAACTATCTAGAGGCGCAAAATTTGCTGCTTGAAGGCAGGATCAGCCTGATCGCTCAAAAATATAAAATTTTGCAAGACGAAATCGGTATCTATAAAGCGGCAGCTGGAAAAGCGGAGTAAATTTGACTATGTCTTGCGCCTAATTTGCGGTTTTTTTGAGCGCGTTAAATTTGCAAGAAATTTGACGGCGAGTTAAATTTAGCTAGCCGCAAACGACCTTGCAAATTTACTCCCGCCGTTTGCCTAGAAAATAAAATAGCCCCGTCAGCGTAGCAAAAAGCGCAAGCATAGATCCGGCGACGATTGCCGTGCCGTTTTGAAAGCTGCCTAAAAACATCCCGTTCGTATTCATCCCGAAAAATCCCGTGATAAAATTTAGCGGCAAAAATAGCGCCGAAAGTACCGTCAGGATATAGATGTTTCGGTTGATTTTGTCGTTTTTTAGGCTTTGTATATGCGCGTATATATCGTCTATCCTGGCGGCGTTTTCGCAGGCTGCGTTTTTTAGCACGCCGGCTTCGTAGACGTAGTTTTTGAGCTGTTTTTTAAGCCCCGGTCTTTCATTTTGACAGATCGCCAGAGCCTCGTAAAAGTGCGAAATTTTGTTTTGAAATTTGCGTATTTCGTATTTTAAAATCGCGTGCTTTTTGATAAATTTAGTAAAATCCCTCTTGCCCGCGTAGATTTTCTCGTAGCTTTCAAGCTGGGCGGAGTGCTCGGCGATCTTGGCGCGAAACTCGCTCGTTATCTTTTTTACTACGCGGATAAACTCCTCGGCGCCGCTCTGGCTGCCGTCCTGTGCGTAAATTTTGTCGTCTTTAAAGATAAATTTATAGTTTTGTTCGCTACCGTCCGTTACGAGATAGACGTACTCGCACTCCTCGTCGTAAAAGTACCCAGAGATATCGCGCTCGCTCACTGCTTTGCCTTATATGCTCGGCTCGTCTTTGCCGCGTTTGGCGTAGAAATTTCGCCTAAATTTTTCAAATTCGCCCGCCGTTATCGCTTCTCTCATCTGTCGCATCAAATTTAAATAATAATGCAAGTTGTGTAGGCTTGCCAAACGGAAAAACGTCAGCTCGCCCGCGCGGTATAGGTGGCTAAGATAGGCGCGCGAGTAGTTGCGGCACGCGTAGCAATCGCACTGGGGATCTATCGGAGCGCGGTCGGTTGCAAATTTTGCGGACTTGATATTTATCTTACCGAAACTCGTAAATAGCGTGCCGTTGCGTGCGTTTCGCGTCGGCATCACGCAGTCAAACATATCCACGCCGCGAGCCACGTTTTCTACGAGGTCTTCTGGAGTGCCTACGCCCATGAGGTAGCGCGGACGCGCCGCGTCGATGTAGGGCATCACGGCCTGCACGGTATCATACATCTCCTGGTTGCTCTCGCCTACGCTAAGACCTCCGATGGCAAGGCCGTCAAAGGGCATCTCGCACAGCGCTTCGGCGCAAAATTTACGCGCCGCCTCGTCGGTGCCGCCTTGGATTATGCCGAATATATTTTGCGTGAGGCCTTCGCCGTTGTTTTGCTTAAATTTATGATAATCTATCGCTTCGCGCGCCCATTTTATCGTGCGTTTTATGCTTAGCTCCACGCGCTTTTTTTCGGCAGGGAGCGCTACTAGATCGTCTAAGATCATCATGATGTCGGAGTTTAGGTCGTACTGGGTATCTAGTACCGAGCGCGGCGTGAAATAGTGCGTGCTACCGTCGATGTGGCTTTTAAATTTGATACCGTTTTCATCGGGTTTTGAGATTTTGCTTAGCGAAAAGGCCTGAAAACCGCCGCTATCGGTTAAAAACGAGCGGTTAAATTTAGTAAAGCCGTGCAGACCGCCGAGCTGCTTTACGACCTTGCTGCCTGGGCGCAAGTAGAGGTGATAGGTGTTGCCTAGGATGATTTGAGCGTCTAAAATCTGCATCATATCCACGGCGTCTAGGCTCTTTACGGCGCCGACGGTACCAACTGGCATAAACACGGGCGTTTTGATCGTCGAGTGAGCGGTCGTTAGCGTGCCCGCGCGCGCCGCGCCGTCCGTTTTATCTATACTAAAAGTCATTTTGATATAATAGTCCCTTTAAATTTGGAGTTTTAATGAAAAATATCTTGATAGTTGCGGACGGCATTGTAGCTAAATATTTCTTAGAAAGACTATTCGTAGCGCGAAATAACGCTCATCACTACACGGTTATCGCTATGGACGAGGAGATTTTGGGAGGGGAAAATTTAGAAAATTTTACCTTTTACCGCTTTGATCCGACGAGTTTTGACCGTCTTAAGCAGGTAGTTAGCGGCTATTTTAGCCAGTTTATGATAATGCAAAAAGACGGCTTTGAGACGGTTAGCGTCTATAACAATCTGCGTCAAATTAGTAAAAAAACGGAAATTTTGATGCTTGATCTTTGGGGGCTAGGCGGGCTGGAGGACGACTCACATCTAACGGTTTTAGACGGGCGAGGCATCGTGACGGCTAGGCTCATGGATTATCTGCCAGATATCCCCGTAGTAGCCGATAACGTGGGGCTTGGACAAGGCGAAATAATGGAAGTCAAAGTACCCGTAGGAAGCTCCTTTATGTACCGCCATATCAGCTCCATAACGCAGAAAAAATGGCGCATCGCGATGGTTTACCGCGGCTCAAATTTCATGATCGCAAAGCCAAATTTAATGATCTTGCCAAACGACGTTTTGCTGATAGTGGGCGAACCTAGCGTGCTTTTAAGCGTATTTAGAAGCGTGAAAAAAGAAACGGGGCAGTTTCCAAGCCCATTTGGACATAACACTTATCTGTTTTTAGATATGCGCGCTATGGGCGAAGAGGCTTGTTTACGGCTGCTAGAACAGAGTCTAAAACTGCACGAAAAGCTAAATAGCAAACGCCTCTATGTCAAGGTCGTAAATCCGACGTTAAATTTAGCCTACGAGAAGCTAAAATCGGTCGGAGACGAGAGGGTTGCGGTAACGTTTGATTTTTTCGGTCGCGGCGTAGAACAGATAAAAGACGACGTATTTAAAAACGACGTCGGGTTAATAGTAACCGATAATAAATTTTTCTCGGCTCATAAAAGGATGTTTTTTGAGCTTAAAAGACCGGTAACTACTATCGGCCGAGGCGACGCGGACGAGATAAAAAAAGGCGTGATACTAAGTAGCGGTTTTGGCGACGAGATAGAAAACCAATCAGCCGTCATCATGGACTGCTGCGCGCAGCTAGATACGCAAATCTCGCTATATCACTTCGGCACGCTTAGCGGCGGCGAGGGCGCGGAGGAGCATTTTGATAGCCTTTCTAAAATTTTCGGACGTAAGGTCGAGATAGTCGAGGATAGAAATATAAATCCTATTTTAAAGCTAAAAAACGAGCAAAATTTACTTCAGTTCGTACCTTTTAGCAAAAAAATAAGCAGACCCGATCCGTTTGCGGCGTTTTCAAACGACATGAACCGTTTGTACTCGCGCCTTAGCGATAATTATCAAATTTTTATACCGATAAATTAGGCTATTTTGGATAAAATAAAAGCGGAGAATAAGATGAAAATAGATATAAAATTTGAGGGCAAACCCGGTTACGGCGTCTATATAAACGAGCTAAAAGAGCTTAAATTCGACGCTAAAGTCGCAATCGTAACCAACGCAAAGGTAGGCGGGCTTTATCTGCAAAATTTACTCTCGCGCATCGACTGCCCGCACAAATTCATCATCAGCGTCCCAGACGGCGAAGAGTATAAAAATATGCAAACTATCGAGGCGATTTTAGAGCAGCTTTTCGTTAGTCGCCTTGACCGAAGCAGCGTAATCATCGCGCTTGGCGGCGGAGTGGTGAGCGATATGGCGGGCTTTGCGGCGAGCATTTTTGAGCGCGGGATCAAATTTATAAACATCCCGACTACTCTGCTAGCCCAAGTAGACGCTAGCGTAGGCGGAAAAACGGGCGTAAATAACAAATTCGGCAAAAATCTAATCGGCTCGTTTTACCAACCTAGCGCCGTTTACTGCGAAACGGAGTTTTTAAAAACGCTTGAAAAGCGCGAATTTGCCGCGGGGCTTGCAGAGGCTGCAAAGATGGCGGTAACCTTTGACGAAAAACTATTTTCGTGGATGGAGGATGCAGATTTGATGGATGAGGCGAATTTGCAAAATTTAATCTACCGCTGCGTGCAGATGAAGGCCGCCGCCGTAGAGGCCGACGAGCGCGAAAAGGGCGTGCGCGCGGTGCTAAACTACGGACATACCTTTGCTCACGTGATAGAAAACGAAACGAACTACAAAAAATATCTACACGGCGAGGCGGTGGCGATCGGTATGAATATGGCTAACGCGCTAGCGGTGAAGCTAGGCCTTATGAGCGAGGAGCAAAAGGCGCGCGCGGCGGAGCTTTTAGTTAAATTTGACTTGCCGATAAGCTACAAGGTGCCAAACGCAAGCAGCTTTTACGAGGCGTTTTTCCTTGATAAAAAGGCGGAAAACTCGGCGATCAAATTTATCCTGCCGCGAGGTATCGGCGCATACGAGATACGAAAAGACGTGCCGCGCGAGCTCGTAATGGACGTTTTAAGAGAGTTTGAATGAAAAAAATTTTATTTGTTTTAATCGCCGTGGCGGCGGTTTGGGCGGTAGACGATATCCCTGATGACTACGGCGCAAAAGACGCTCAACTAGCCGAGCTAAAAAGCTCGCTAGATGCCATAGAGTCCAAGCTATCCGATAACGTTTGGGCGACTCGCTACTCAAACTATAACACGTTTCAAAAGCTAAGCGCGGAGCTAGAAGAAACGGAAGCCGCGATAAAAAAACAGGCCAAAAATACGGAAAAAGTGCTCGAGCTACAAAAAAAGCAAAGCACGTTAAAAGAGCAGATCGAGCTTTTAAAAGAGTTTCAAAAAGCTCCGTTTTCTAGCATGATAACGGCTCCCGAGATTGAAATTTTACAAAAAATAACCAATCCCGTCGCGGTAATCCCCGGTTTTTCATACATCAAACAGCTTAAAAGCGAAAAAGACGAATACAAAAACCGCTTAGAAGGGCTTTCTAAAACCGCGGACGAGCTGGGTAAAAAAGAGCGAATTTTATCTCAAATCGTAAAGCTAAGCGACGAAGCGCAGTTTTTAGACGAGCTAAACGAGACCAGGCAGGAGCTTGCCGAATTTAACGCGGCGGCCGATATCGCAAAGACTACTTACGGCGTGTACGAAAAGCGAGTAAACGAGGCGATAAACCGCACGAGCGAGGATATAAAAGCGCAGATGAAAAAGGCGCTTGACATCGTGATTTTTATAATAGCTTCGGTCGCGCTTTCGTTTTTGTTTAAATTTATCATTAAAAAAACGATCACGGATAACGAGCGCCTCTACACTGCGAATAAATTTATAAATCTCGTAAATATCACGCTAATCGTCGTGATTTTGCTTTTTGCCTATATAGAAAACGTAACCTATCTCGTCACGGTGCTAGGCTTTGCGTCTGCGGGTATTGCGATTGCGATGAAAGATATGTTTATGAGTATGCTTGGCTGGACGGTCATCGTTTTTGGCGGTAGTTTTCACGTCGGCGACCGCATAAAGGTGCGCAAAGACGGAGAGGACGTCGTAGGCGATATCATCGATATCTCGCTGCTTAGGATGACTATTTACGAGGATGTTACGATAGTTACCGTAAACTCAAACCGTAGAGCAGGGCGCATTATATTCGTACCGAATAACTATATCTTCACCGATCTAATCGCAAACTACTCGCACCACAGTATGAAAACCGTCTGGGACGGTATAGACGTGGTTTGTAGCTTTGAGTCAAATCATAAAAAAGCAGCCCACATCATCAAAGATATCGCGCGAAAATACTCAAAAGGCTACACGGAAATCGCCAAAAAACAAATGAGTAAGCTGCGAAATCAATACAGCATCAAAAATCCAAACGTCGAGCCGCGCGTATTTACCTTTATCGAGCCTTACGGCGTGAAAATTTCGGTCTGGTATATGGCAAATACCTTTGCCACTCTATCTTTGCGAAGCACGATAAGCGCGGAGATCATGGAGGCTATAGCTAGCCACGACGACATCGTGATAGCCTATCCTACGCAGACTATTTACATGGATAGACGCGTGAAAGCAGGCGAGTCAAAGCCGATAGGCGAAGGCGGCGAGGAAATATGAAATCAAGTTCAAATTTGACCCCGCAAGAGCCGCGCCGAGAGAAAGTATTTTTTAAAACCTTCGGTTGCCGCACGAACATCTACGACACCGAGCTGATGAAAAGCTACGTCAAAGACTACGATATCGTTAGCGACGAAAACGAAGCAGACATCGTAGTAGTAAACTCCTGCACGGTCACAAACTCCGCAGATAGCGGCGCGCGCAGCTACATAAACGGTATAAAAAAGCGAGGCGCCAAAGTGATACTAACAGGATGTGGCGCTGTGAGTAAGGGTAAGGAGCTGTTTAATAAAAGCGCGGTTTTCGGCGTAATAGGCGCGAGTAAAAAAGAGGATATAAACGCGCTACTAAAGTCGCAAGATCCGTTTTTCGAGCTGGGAAATTTAAAAAGTATCGACAAAAATATCGTAACGAACTACGAAAATCACACCAAAGCTTTTATCAAGATCCAAGAGGGCTGCGACTTTGCCTGCAGTTACTGCATCATCCCCGCCGTTCGCGGCAAAGCGCGCAGTATGGACGAGGAAGCGATTTTACGCGAGGCTAAAATTTTAGCCTACAACGGCTACAACGAGCTAGTGCTAACGGGCACAAACATCGGCAGCTACGGCAAGGATACGGACTCAAGCCTAGGGCGCTTGCTAGGTAGGCTCGGTAAAATAGGCGGCATAAAGCGCATAAGGCTAGGCAGCATAGAGCCTAGCCAGATGGACGAGAGTTTTCGCGAGATTTTAAAAGAGAGCTGGCTGGAGCGGCACCTGCACATCGCGCTTCAGCATACGAGCGAGGCGATGCTGCGCATCATGAGGCGACGAAATCAGGCCTTTAGGGATTTGGAGCTGTTTTTACAGCTTAGCGAAATGGGCTTTGCGCTAGGAACCGACTATATCGTGGGGCATCCTGGCGAGAGCGAGGAAATCTGGAGCGAGGCGCTAGAAAATTTTAAAAAATTTCCGCTCACGCATTTGCACTGCTTTGCGTATTCGCCGCGCACGGGCACGCACTCGGCGGATATGAAAACGGACGTTAGCGGCGACGTGGCGAAGGCTAGGCTTAAAATTTTAAAGCAAATCGTAGCGGAAAATAATTTTAAATTTAGGCAAGAGTACGCTAAAAAGGGCGGGAGCCTAAACGTTTTAGTCGAGCAGTTAAACGGCGAATTTTACGAGGGTTTTGATCAATTTTACAACAAAGTAAAAATCAAAACGGATAAGCAAATTTTAAAAGAGTGGGCGGTCATAGATAAATTTGAAGTAAAAAGCGAGGGAGATTATGCGCAAATTTAAGCTAAATAAACAAAAAATAATCCTCATCCTAACAGTACTTTTAGCGGTCTTGTTAGCTATCGCCGTCGGCAGAAGCCAACCAAAAAACATAATGTATGAAAGCTACGAAAAGCTACTAGAGGGCGGTATGATCGAGAGCGCGACGATAGACGGCGGCCAGATCGAGCTAACGACCAAGGGAGGGCGTAAATACCTCATCGTAAAAGACGGCGTAGACGTGCGAAAACTCATACAAAAAGCGCCCGTGGATATAAAAAAAGACACGCCCGTGCTGGATGAAATTTTAGCCGTTTTAGCGCTACTTGCTATCTGTTTTGCGGGGCTTGCGGTTTATGCGAGGTTTAAAAAACAAAGACTCGCCGCTCAAAGCGAAAATCAAAAAGCAAACGTCTATGAGTATGAAAATATCTCGGCTAGCTCCGTGCAGCCCGCTATCTCAAACGTCAAATTTAGCGACGTAGCGGGCATAAAAGACGTCAAATTTGAGCTAAGCGAGATTGTGGATTTTCTAAAAGACCCCGTAAAATATAAAAAATTCGGCATCAAAATGCCAAAAGGCGTGCTGATGGTCGGGCCTCCGGGCGTGGGCAAGACGCTAGTGGCAAAGGCCGTCGCGGGCGAGGCGGGAGTGCCGTTTTTTTACCAAAGCGGCGCGAGTTTCGTGCAAATTTACGTCGGTATGGGCGCAAAACGCGTGCATGAGCTATTTTTAAAGGCTAAAGCGTACGCGCCCTCCATCATCTTTATCGACGAGATCGACGCCGTGGGCAAGGTGCGCGGCGGCAACCGAAACGACGAGCGCGAGGCTACGCTAAATCAGCTACTTACCGAGATGGACGGCTTTGAGGATAACTCGGGCGTCATAGTTATCGCCGCGACTAATCGCATCGAGATGATAGACGAGGCGCTGCTGCGCTCTGGGCGATTTGATAGGCGTATTTTTCTTTCGATGCCTGATTTTAGCGATAGGGTCGAGATTTTAAAATCCTATCTAAAAGACAAAAATACGAGCGTAGATGCGCAGGACGTGGCGCGCATTAGCGTGGGTTTTAGCGGAGCGGCGCTCTCTACGCTGGTAAACGAAGCCGCGATAAACGCGCTAAGACGTGGCGGCGAGATGATAGAGTTTAGCGATTTTGAAAGCGTTTTAAACAAAGTCTTGCTCGGTAAAAAGAGGATTTTAAGCTACAACGACGAGGAAAAGCGCATCCAAGCGCTCTATCAGGGCGCAAAGGCCTTGGCGGCGTATTGGTTTGGGATAGAATTTGAAAAAATTTCGCTCGTCGATGAGCAGTTTATGCGTCCCGAGCGCGAGATAGAGTCGCGCTCGCAGATGTTTGCTCGCATCAAGGTCTGTTTGGCGGGTATGAGCGCGCTAAATATGGTCAAAGACGATATATTTTCAAACTCGGGCGCAGACATCCAAAAAGCTCGCGAGATAGCGCAAAATATGGTCTTTGAATACGGTATGGGGCGCGCTTTGATACCAAATGCGGCGGATGCCGAGGAGCTACTACAAGAGGCATACGCCGAAGTCGGAGCGTTTTTAGCCGGTATGAAAACGCAGCTAGAGCGCATCAGCGAGCATATCGAGATTTTTGAGAGTATCGATAAAGACGCGCTGGGCAAGATAATAAAAGAGTATTACAACTAAATTTAAGGAGAAAAAATGAAAGCAAAAATTGGCATATTGACGCTTAGCGACCGCGCTAGCGAGGGCAAATACGACGATCTATCGGGTGCGGCGATAAAAGAGGTTTTAGACGGCTGGATAACGAGCGAGCGAGAGTATTTTTACGAGGTGATTCCCGATGAGATCGAGCTTATAAAAGAGCGCCTAAAACACATGGTAGACGAACTAGGCTGCGATCTAGTGCTAACTACGGGCGGCACGGGACCGGCTCCTCGCGACGTGACGCCTGAGGCAACCGAAGCCGTGTGCGAAAAGATGATGCCAGGCTTTGGCGAGCTAATGAGAACGGCTAGCCTAAAATACGTCCCTACGGCGATCCTATCACGCCAAACGGCTGGCATCAGAGGGCACGCGCTCATCGTAAATTTACCCGGCCAGCCAAAGGCGATTAGAGAGTGCCTAGAGCCCGTATTTCCGGCGATTCCTTACTGTATAGATCTTATCGGAGGCGCATTTATAGAGACAGATGAGAGCGTGATGAAGGTCTTTCGCCCGAAACAAAAGAAAATTTCGTAATCCACGCGTGCTAAATTTTTTTGAAAATATAAATTTAAAGGCTACGAGGCTGCTTGAGGGCTATTATTCGCTCTTTTGCGGCCTATTTGTGCTTTGCGTCGGCGTTTACGGGCTCGCACTCGTTTTTAGGGTCGAGTGGCTTTTGCTTGCCTCTAGCGCTTTTGTCTACGCGTGCTTTGTCCTGCTTGCGTTTCGCTCGCTTTTTTGGTTCGTTTTGAGCCTGATTTTTTCGCCCGCTTTTGCTATAGTCGTACGCGAGCGTTACGATGAAAATTTATTTTTAGACGTGGTTTTTGCGCTTATTTGGATACTTTGCTGGCTATTTTTATCTCTAGCCGTTAGTGAAAATATCTCAAAACTCGGCAACGAAATCGTATCTAAAATTTTACGCATCGCCGCGCTTTTTGCAGTGATCGGCGTTTATTACGTCAGTATCGAAAATAGCCTAAATTTACAAGCTATTTTACAAGACACCGTTACGCTTCGCATTGTACTTATCGCCATAAATATCTATATGTTTCCGTCTCTTATCGCACTTTTGGTGCTTGATTTGCGCGGGTATTATTTGAAAAACAAAGACGCAAAAATGGCTAAATTTTCATTTTTTAATTTCACCAAAGAAGCTTTAAAAGTAATCAAATTTATTGCTTTAAGGCGTAAAATTTGAACACATAAACTATTTATACAGTCTCTAAAAAATGCCATTTTTTGTAAATTTAAGAGATAAAAAACGCTCTGTTGCTTTTTGATTAATAGCGGTGAAGTTAAAAGTTTAGTATTTTTCGGCGCGACGAAGGTTTGCAGTTAAATTTGATAAAGCAGACCTCGCAACGTAAAGCCGAAATTAAAATTCGGCTTTACCGGCTGGTTTGCTCGGCGGTTTATTCTAGCTCTTTTGCGCCGTTTTTTGATTTTTTACTTAGGCGTTTTACGTAAAAGATATAAAGCGCGGTGAGCAGGCCGACTGCGACGAGCAGGGCAATCACGATGTGGCTAAAGGTATCTTTGTCGTAGTTTTTGCCTAGATACCATCCCACCGCAAGCAGTACGGCGACCCAGATGCCCGCGCCCAAAGCCGTATAGAGGCAAAATTTAAAGATATTCATACGCGCAAGACCCGCCGGTAGGCTGATGTACTGGCGGATGCCGGGTATTAAACGGCAGTTAAAGGTCGAAATCTCGCCGTGTTTATTAAAAAATGCCTCGAATTTGCGCATTTTCTCCTCAGTCATACCGACGTATTTGCCGTATTTTAGCGCGAGCTCCCGCCCGAAAAAGTAACACAGATAGTAGTTAAACGCCGCTCCTGCGAGGCTACCTGCCGTTCCGGCGGCCCAAGCGGCAAATAGATTCATCTTTCCTTCGTGCGCGAGATAGCCCGCCGGTATCATCGCCACTTCGCTTGGAAACGGAAAAAACGAACTCTCTAAAAACATCATCAAAAAGATGCCCGTATAGCCCCACTGACTCACGTAAGAGACGATAGTATCTATGATAGAATGAAGCAAATTTAGCCTTTATTTAGGATTTGAGAAACGAAATCATACGCTATAGCAAGCGCAAAAAGCGCAAAAATCGTCGCGCAAACGCTATCAAGCGTCTTTTGGCGACTCAAAAACGCTTCGCGCGCCTTTTTTACAGCGAAAAGCCGACCCAAAAGCACGAAAACGAATGCGCTTTGGACGGATATCGCGCCGATCAATAAAAAAATATCTTTTATCGGCGCGGATTCGTCGATAAATTTAGAAAAAATGCTAGCAAAATACAAAATAGCCTTAGAATTTGAGATATTTGTAAGCATCCCGAGGATAAAAAAATGCTTTGCGCTTACATTTTTTTCTTTTTGCGTTTGCTCTTTGTTTGCTTTTTCGCTACGAGCGGAGCGAAATAGTAAAAAGCTCAAAAAAAGCAGATAAAAGACGCTAAACAGCGCTAAGGCGTATCTGATAAGCGGCACGGTCTCAAAAAGAGCCTTTAGCCCAAACGCCGTCAAAAAAACCCACAAAACTATGCCGGCGCAGACTCCCAAACAAGCATAAAAGCTATATCTAAAGCCGTGCACTAGCGATACGCGAAGTATCAAAAACACGTCTGGCCCCGGCACGATAATAGCGATAAAATGCGTCAGCATGATCGCGACTAGAGAAACTAAGCTCAATAAATTTCCTTTAAAAAGCGAGATTTTAGCCAAAAGACGCAAAAAATAGCCTAAAATCGCCTTGAGTAAATCCGCGAAATTAACCGCTTTGCGTAAGCTAAATTTGTTTAACTTAGCGCCGCGCGGATCGTTTGGAGCGGATTTAAATTTAGCCTCGCTTTTACCGCTTCTTTAAAACTAAGAATGTATAATTGTCCTAAAATTTTAAACAAGGAATAACAATGGATAGAGTAGAGCAGGCCATAAACGACGTCAAAAACGGCAAAATGGTGGTCATGGTCGATGATGAAGACCGCGAAAACGAGGGCGATTTGGTATTTGCGGCGACCTTTAGCGACACGCAAAAGGTAAATTTCGCCATAACTCACGCAAAAGGCGTACTGTGCCTAGCGCTAAACGAGGAGATCGCAAAGAGGCTTGAGTTAAATTTGATGGTGGATAAAAACACATCCTGCCACGAGACGGCGTTTACCGTCACCATAGACGCCAAAAACACGACCACGGGCGTGAGCGCCTACGAGCGCGATATCACGATCCGCCTGGCTGCCGATCCGATGTCAAAGCCGCAGGATTTCGTGCGCCCGGGACATATTTTCCCGCTCATCGCTAAAAAAGGCGGCGTGTTAAGCCGCACGGGGCACACCGAAGGCTCGGTCGATCTGTGTAAGCTTGCCGGTCTAACGCAAGCAGCCGTCATCTGCGAGATCGTAAAAGAGGACGGAAATATGGCTCGCAGACCCGATTTAGAGGAGTTTTGCGAGAAATTCGGGCTAAATATGGTCTCGGTATCCGAGCTCGTGCAGTACCGTCTAAAACACGAAAGCCTAATCGAGATAAAAGAAAAAAGCGCGGCTAAGATAGCGGGCTTTGATGCCCTAAAATGCGATATCCTAGATCACAAAGGCGAGCGCCACTATGCCTTTGTTTTCGGCGAGATAAAGGACAAAACCGCGGTCAAATTTCATCAAATTTCAAGCGACGTGGAGCTGCTTGGCTCCGATAAATTCGCCGAGCTGCTGGAGTCGCTTGAGTATCTATCCAAAAACGGCGGCGTCGCGGTGTTTTTACAAGGTGAGGAAAAGTGCGGCGGGCAGATCAAGGACTACGGCATCGGCGCGCAAATTTTACACAAACTAGGCGTCAGCCGGATCGAGCTTTTGAGCGCAAATAAAAACAAAGATTTCGTCGCGTTAAAGGGCTTTGGGCTTGACATCGCGGGCTATAAAGAATAACGCAAGCGGGCCTAGCGAGGTCGCGCGGGCCTTTGCCAAGACGCTAAATTTGGGGCTTTTGTACGCGGACAAAAAAGGCGTCATAAAATTTATAAATAAAAAATTCGAGCGGATTTTCGCTCTAGCGCCCAAGGTTTTTTGCGGAGCGAAATTTGACGAGATGATCGCTGCGGCGCAGGGGCTCGGCGAACTAAAAAGCTTTGAAAATCTCAAAAATAGCCCGCTAAACTCGAGCGATTTTATAGTAAAAAAGGGCGAAAAATGCTTCAGGCTAAACGTTTCAAACGTGCTTGAGGGCGGGGTTAAATTTGACGGATTTATCCTCGCGGTTACCGACATCACGCACGAAGCGGAGCTAGAAAAAAAGAGCTTGAGCATAGGCGCTCGGTGCTAGCCCACGCCAAAACCGCGCTGGTGGGCGAGATGATAAACTCCATCTCGCATCAGCAGCGCCAGCCTCTAAGCGCGCTGGGACTGTACCTGGATAATATAGAGGAGTGTGCGCGCGAGGGCGAATTCGAGCGCATACCGGCTCAAATCGCAGCCTGCAAAAAGAGCCTAAGGCTCATGGACGAAACGATAAAGGCGTTTAGAAATTTTTACGCCAGCGGCGAGGGGGCGGCGAAATTTGATCTCGTTAATATCATAAACGAGCTTATTTTGATAGTAAGACCCGAGCTAAACTCTCACGGCATCGAGCTAAAATTTGCTAGCAGTAGCGGCAAATACGAGCTAAAAAGCGTCGCTAGCTACGTGAGGCAGATCCTGCTCTCTTTGCTCTCAAACGCCAAGGACGCGCTAATAGAAAGCGGATGCGAGATGCCTCAAATTTTGATCGAGCTAAAGAGGGCGGGCGAGCTATTTTGCGTGAGCGTGAGCGATAACGGCGGCGGAGTTAAGGTGGATAGCGATAAAATTTTTGAGCCGTTTTTTACGACGAAAAATACTGGCACCGGCACGGGACTAAGCGTAGCTAGGGAGCTCGCCGTAAAAAAGCTAGGCGGCGCTCTGGAGCTCGAAAGCGCGGCGAATCCGACTAAATTTACGCTATTTTTAGGCGAAATTTAGACGAGGCGATAAATTTGAAAATTAGTTTGCAAACTTAAGAAAGACAAGCAAGAAACGAGGCTAGCGTGTATAGCAAAATAAAAAATATCTTAAACGGCGTAAATTTACTCATCGTCGAGGACGACGAGAGCCTGCGCGAAAGCATCAAAATATCGGTCGAAAACTACGTGAGCGAGGTTTACGCCTGCGCAAACGCAAAAGAGGCGCTGGAAGTTTTTGAAGCAAAGGACGTAAATTTGGTGCTTTCTGATATCAACATGCCGCATATGAACGGGCTTGAGATGGCGGCTCGTATAAGGGGGCTGGATAAAGACGTGCCTATTATATTTCTTACTGCATACGGTAACGACGAAAACATGCTTAGCGCGATAGAGCTAGGAAGCTTTGGCGTGCTAAAAAAGCCGTTTGAAAAGCGCGATCTAATCATGCAAATGAGCTTTGCGGCGAATAAATTTAAAAACGATTTTGCCCAGATCGATTTAAAAAACGGCTTTAAATTTAACGCCTTTAGCAGGCAGCTAACAAAGGACGACGTGCCCGTGGCGCTAACTAAAAAAGAGCAAAATTTACTCCATCTTTTTCTAAAAAATCAGGGACGCGTCGTGAGCTTTGAGATGATCGAGTCGTGCGTCTGGCAGGACAGCAGTTGCACGGCCGACGCGATACGAAGCTTCGTCTATAAACTACGTAAAAAACTCTACCCCGAACTCATCCAAAATGCGCAGGGCAGCGGATATGCGCTAATTTTGGACGGGCAAGGCGGGCGAACGGTGAGTAAAATCTGCTACGTTTGAAACTCAAACGCAAAATTTAATTTTAAAGATTAAGCTTTTTGCGTTTTACGGCTTCAAAATAAAATTCGGCGCATTTTAAGATCGCTAGCAAGACGGCGGCAAAATTTGAGTGCGCAAGGTTAAACGAGCGGCTCAAATTTAAAGCGATATGAGGCGCCAAAACCCGCCTTTTATCGGCCGGTTTTGCGATTATCGCGCCCTGCGCGCCTAGTTTGCGACTATTTTTTATCGCATTCGCGCCAATTTGCCTTGCGGTAAAAATTTTAAATCCGTCCGTCAAAACGGCGATTTTGGCTTACCGCTTAAATTTACGCGAAATTTGATCTAGCATTACTTGTTGATTAGCCGTAAAAAGCCTTTGATCTTTTGCGCTCTTACGCCCTCGTCCTCGTTTTCGCCGAATTGATTGCCTCCGTGCGAGTAGGGCGGCAAATCCTTTACGAAGTCCAAAATTTCGCCGAATTCTAAAATTTTGCCGTGCAGGTCGTAGCCGACGTTTAGCGCCTTGCCCTTTATCTTCGCTACGTTTGCGTGGATATGCCCGTAGAGATGGATAGCGCCGTGATGGCCGCCGTTCCACTCGCAGACGGGATAGTGAAAAAGCGCTAGCCTAAAACTATCGCCGCCATGTTTTAGCGCTAGCTCCTTGTAGTCGCAAATCTCTTCAAGCAGCGCGTTGTTGTCGTTTTTACGCATCGCTAAAAGCTCGTCCGCACGCTTGCGGATTTCTTGGTCGTGATTGCCTAAAATCAATACGTGCTTGCCGTTTAGGCGTTTTAAAATTTTAAGCGTCTGCTCAAAGTCCTTGTGAAAGCTGACGTCGCCTAGATTATAAACCTCGTCGCATGGATTTATGCGCGAATTCCAAAGGCGGATTAGCGTATTATCCATCTCGTTTATGTCTTGAAATTTCCTAAAATTTGGATGAAATTTCATGATATTTGCGTGTCCGAAATGCAAATCCGACGTAAAATAAGTCATTTTTGCCTCCTTAAACCTACCTCGAATTTTTCGCCGCTTTTTATTTCCATTATAACCAGCCGTCCGAAAAACACCGCGCCGCAGTCCATCGCAAACACGCCGTTTCCTTTATCGTGGATTTCGTTGTCGCGATTTGGAGTGTGTCCGAAGTATATCTTTTTGCCTGTGTCGTTATCTAGCCAAAACGGCGCCCTTCGCCACATCACGAAGTCCTCGTCTTGGCGTTCTAGCGAAATTTTAGGATTATACGCGGCGTGAACGAATATGCTTTGCTCGGAGCTTATTATGTGAGGCATCTGCTCTATAAACTCTTTAACCGCCGGCGGAATGTCCGTAAATCCGCGATCCTTTGCGCTTTTTATCGTCTCCTCGCCGCCGTTATTTATCCACGTGTAATAACTCTGCGCGTCATCCTCAAAAATAGCTTTATAAAGCATATCTTCGTGGTTGCCTCTAACGTGTAAAATTTGCCGTCCTTGCGCGATGAGCTCGGCGTAGCGCAGATATAGCCCGATGCTATCCTCGCCTCTGTCGCAGCTATCGCCTAGGATTACTATTAGGTCGTTTTTACTCAAATTTATCTTTTCAAGCATCGCGTCAAATAGTCCAAGGCAGCCGTGAAGGTCGCCGAATACGAAAATCCGCTCGAAATCGCTTTCGTTTATGCGTTTAATTTTTAACATTTTTACTCTTTTGAATTAAATTTGCGGAAATTTTGGGTTAATGTGAGAATAAAGGCGAGTTGATTTTACTCTGTTTAGATAATAATGCGCTTAAAAATACCGCGTCCGTCCGCCGCTGCCCTCAAATTTAGGTATAATCGGGCCAAAATTTTAAGGAGAAAAAATGCAAATAAATTCGCAAGAAGTAACGCAGGCGCCCGGAAATAACACCGTTTTTCAAACTTGGCTACTAAGCGACGACGAAAACGCCTGTAAAAAGGGCTTTGAGAGGCTTTGCGCTTTGGTTGTAAATTTAAACAAAACGGCTAAAGTAAGGTTTGGCGCGGAGGCGAACGTAAACTGCGTAATCGGCATCGGGCGCGACGCGTGGCTAAAGCTAGGACTCCCGCAACCGCTACCAAAAGAGCTTGTAAATTTTAAAGCGATAAAAGGCGACAAGCACGAAGCCGTGAGCACCGCGGGCGATATCCACGTGCATATTAGGGCGCTTGATGCGGCGGATTGCTTTGATATGGCGCAAAATATAAAGGCCGAGCTTTTTAAATTTGCCAAGCTCGCAGACGAAACTCAGGGTTTTAAATACCACGACGGCAGGGCTATCATCGGCTTTGTAGACGGCACGGAAAATCCAAACGGCGAGGATAGAGACTTTTTTGCCAAAGTAGGCGACGAGGACGCGAAATTTAAGGGCGGAAGCTACGTGTTCGTACAAAAATATAAACACAAAATGAGAGAGTGGAACGCAACTAGCGTGAGCGAGCAAGAAAAGGTCATCGGCCGCACGAAAGCAGACGACATCGAGATGAGCGAGGATGAAAAGCCTAGTAACTCGCACTCGGCTGCGGCAAACGTGGGCGATGATAAAAAAGTCGTTCGCGGAAATATGCCTTTTGTCGAGGGAAGCGTGACGGGGACGTACTTTATCGCGTATGCTAGCACGTTTTCGACGGTTGAAGCGATGCTAAATAAGATGTTTATCGGCGAGCCGCGCGGCAACTCGGATAGATTGCTTGATTTTAGCACGCCGATCACCGGAGCGCTATTTTTCGCACCTACTTTTGATATGCTTTCAAGCTATAGCGCGCAGTAGGATTTTTCGGCTCGCGAACCATCCTAAATTTCGGGCGTTTTGCGGGCTGACGCTTTCAAATTTTGCTTTCAATAACCTTGCCCAATTCGCTTTTAAAATTTAAAACTAAGATTAGTATTTTTTCGTAAGCTTTTACCGCTAAATTTGCAAATTTTGCTTGCAAATTTACGGCATGAACCGCGCAAATATAAAATTATATTTTCATAAAATCATACTTTCATCATACTTTTCTTATATAATCCTTTTACATCTTAAATTTAAGGGAGCAAAATGAAAAAAATCCTATTATCAAGCTTGCTAGCCTGTTCGCTCTTTGCAGCGGGCGAGGTGTATAGCCCATCGGTAAAAGATGTTTACGCCGATGCGACGTCGCAAAAAAGCATAGGCAGGCTCTTGCCGACGAACGGGGTTAAAATTTTAGCCACGCAGGGCGACCGCGTGAAAATCTCCGTCAAAGGCTACCAAAATCCCGCCGTTAGCAACGTTGTTTATTTTAGTGACTCCGAGCGCGTCATCGCCGTGGCGTTTGCCAAAACCGCGACGCCTGATATAAAGGTCGTAAAAAAGGGCGCTAACGGCAAATGGGACGAGGTTGAGACCGTGGTCTATGCGCAAAAAGACGGCTTTACAAGCGATCTAGGTGGGCTTTTTGCTAAGGGCGGCGAACTTTACAAAGAAAGCTGCGGAGCGTGCCATTCGCTGCATCAAACCACGCACTACAAGGCAAATCAGTGGCCTAACCTGCTAAAATCGATGATCGCGCGAACGGCGATCGGCAAAGACGACGAGTGGCTGGTGATACAGTACTTGCAAAAGCACTCTGCTGACGTAAACGTGGCGAAAAAGTAAAAAGCGGCGCGTAAATTTGACGAGGATTTACGCCTGGCGCACCCGCAAATGGACGAGATTTGTGGGAGCTAAACCCATAAAAGTCGCGGCGAAGCGGCTGTTTTTAAAACGCCGAATTTGAAGGTTCGGCGGATAGTAAATTTAGCGCGTAAGACGAGATGTGCACTAAATTTGAGCATAAAAGCTTAAATTTGAGTCCGTGCAAAAGACCGGCTTTGCCAGTTTGTGAAGTAAATTTTAACAGGGTACCCTACGCAGTAGGGACTTCAGGTGGGTGCAGGGAGCGCTTGCGCTTCCGCTCGGGGGTTGGACTTTGTTCGACCGAGAAGTAAAAACAAAATTTACACCGCTTCTAAAAAAGCGGTGAGATTTGAAAAAGATACGAAATCGCTGACACGCGATTTTGTGCTTCAGGTGGATGCAGGGAGTATTTATACTCCCGCTCGGGGGTTGGACTTTGTTCGACCGAGAAGTTTGATTTAGGGTACCCTACGCAGTAGGGACTTTAGGTGGGTGAGCGACCGTCTTTAGAGGATGCCGACTGCTCGGCATTCGTACGGGAGCGAGTGAGCGGAGTATATCGCGCAGGCGATACGAGCGATGGGTAAAAACGAATCGCAGGTCGGACTTTGTTTGACCGAGAAGTAAAAACGGAAAAAATGTGCCGAATTTACGCCGCTTTCGTAAGAAGCGGTGTGCTTTAGGTGGGTGAGCGACCGTCTTTAGAGGATGCCGACTGCTCGGCATCCGTGCGGGAGCGAGTGAGCGGAGCATATCGCGTAGGCGATGCGAGCGATGGGTAAAAACGAATCGCAGGTCGGATTTTATTCGACCGAGAAGTAAAAATAGGAGAGAAAAATGAACCTACAAAGACGAAATGTATTAAAGGGCGGAGCAGCGCTTGCGGCGGCTCCTTTGTTTTCTAGCGTAACGGCGTCAAATTTACTCGGTGCCGAGTTAAATACTGCAAACGTGCGTAACGGCGAGGTGCTAACGGCCGCTCACTGGGGTATGCTAAAAGTTAGCGTCAAAGACGGCAAGATCGTAAAATCAGAGCCGTTTCAAAAAACGAGCGAAGTGCATAATCCGTTGCAGCACTACACCGCTGATATGGTCTATAAATCACGCATAAAATACCCGATGGTACGCAAAAGCTATCTAGAAAATCCAGACTCGCCAAAACCTGAGCTAAGAGGTAAAGACGGATGGGTACGCGTACGCTACGAAGACGCGATAAAACTAGTAGCTAGAGAGCTAAAAAAGACGAGAAAACAAAAGGGGCTAGAGGGCGTGTTTGCGGGTAGCTACGGCTGGAAATCAAGCGGCAACGTGCACAACTCGCGAATTTTACTTCATAGATTTATGAACCTTAGCGGCGGATTCGTGGGGTCTTTGGGCGACTACTCGACGGGTGCTAGCCAGGTCATCATGCCTCACGTCGTAGGCAGCATCGAGGTCTACGAGCAGCAAACCAGCTGGCCTGTAGTACTAGAAAACTCAAAAGTAGTCGTCATCTGGGGCGCAAATCCTATGGCAACCCTTCGTATAGCGTGGACTAGCACCGACGAACAGGGCTTTAAGTACTTTGAAGAACTAAAAAAACGCAGCGACATAAAAGTCATAATAATCGACCCTATAAGAAGCGAAACGGCGCAGTACTTTGATAAGGCCGAGTGGATCGCTCCGGTGCCAAACACCGACACCGCGATGATGCTAGGCATGATGCACTACCTATACGAGAGCAGCAAATACGATAAAAACTTCATCGAGACCTATACGAGCGGATTTGATAAATTCCTGCCGTATCTGCTCGGTAAAACCGACGGCACGCCTAAAAATTTAGAGTGGGCGAGCAAAATTTGCGGCCTAAAAGTAAGCCTCATAAAAGAGCTAGCAGATACCTTCGCCGCTAACCGCACGATGATAATGAGCGGTTGGGGTATGCAACGCGCGCATCACGGCGAGCAGCCGCACTGGGCGATGGTGACATTAGCGGCGATGCTAGGACAGATCGGGCTTCCCGGTGGGGGATTTGGCCTTAGCTACCACTACTCAAACGGCGGCGCTCCGACTTGCAAAGGCGCGGTTATCGGCGGCGTAAATAGCGCAAGCGTGGGTAAATTTAACGACGAGGGCGAGTTTATCGGCACCGATAGCGGAGAATTTGACGCAAACGGCCGATTCGTCGCTAAAGCCGCGGCGGTTGCTGGTACTGGTCAAAGCTGGCTGCAAAAGGCGACAAACTATGCATTCCCGGTCGCTCGTATCGCGGACGCTCTGCTAAATCCGGGCAAAGTGATCGATCACGACGGTAAGAAAATCACGTATCCTGATATCGACTTTATCTACTGGGTCGGCGGCAATCCTTTAGCCCACCATCAAGAGACGAACCGCCTGCTAGAAGCGTGGCGCAAACCTCGCACGGTAGTCGTAAACGAAGCCTACTGGACGCCGACAGCTAAGATGGCTGATATTGTATTTCCAACTACTACCGCATACGAGCGCAACGACGTCACGATGACGGGCGACTACTCGAATATGAACATCGTGCCGATGAAGCAAGTCGTGGAAAAATACGGCGAAGCGCGCGATGATTATCAAATTTTCACCGATCTTTGCAAAGCGTACGCTAAAAATTTAGTCGTAGCCTACACCGACAACGGCAAGGACGAATTTGACTGGATCAAAGAGTACTACGGCGCTGCGTACGAGCAGATCAAGGCTATACCTGATTTTGAAACCGATATGAAGCCGTTTGAGGAGTTTTGGAACGAAAATAAGCCGGTAACTTTTGCCTCGACGCCTGAGAGCGATACGTGGGTGAGATTTGGCGAATTTAGAGAGGATCCGGTGCTAAATCCGCTAGGAACGCCAAGCGGCCTAATCGAAATTTACTCCGAAACCATCGAGAAAATGGGCTACGACGACTGCAAGGCGCATCCGATGTGGTTTGAGCCGATCTAGTGGCTAGGTATGAAAGATAAACCTGCCGAGCTGCACATGCTAAGCCCGCATCCGACCGATCGCCTCCACTCGCAGCTAAACCAAACCTCTCTGCGCGAAAACTACGCGATCGCAAACCGCGAGCCGATCTGGATACACCCTAAAGACGCCGCGAAAAAAGGTATCAAAACGGGCGATTTGGTTAGGGTATTTAACGCGCGCGGCGAAGTGCTAGCCGGCGCATACGTGACGCAAGATATCAAAGAGGGCGTCGTTAAGCTCGCTGAGGGCGTATGGTACGACGGATTTGACGCGGGTCTTTGCAAAAACGGCTCGCCAAACGTCCTAACCATCGATATCCCGACTAGCAAGCTAGCAAACGGTAACATCAGCCACACTGCGCTTGTAAATATCGAGAAATTTACGGGCAAGGCGCCTGAGCTAACGGCGTTTAGCGATCCGAGATTCGCTTAAATTTGAGGCTGCAAACTAAAATCTGCGGCTTAAATTTGATAAAGCCTCGCCGGGTTAAATTTGACTCGGCGAGACGGTTTGATCTATGCCGTTTTTGCGAGATTATTCTAAGCCGTGCTTTTAAATTTAACCTCGTGCGGTAAATTTGCTTGAATTTGCCGCCATTTTGTCTCTTGTAATAAATCCTTAAATTTACCTTTTTGCGCCTTTTTAAATTTGGACTAAAATTTGCTTTATGGTCGATAATTTACGCTAAATTTTAATTTTATTTAATAGCTAAAGTTGTAAAATGAAACTTCACAATAAATTTAAGGAGAATAAATGCGCTCAATCACGAACAAGATCGCGTTGATGCTAATCATTGCGCTCTTCGTCTCATTCGCCGCTATTTCGGCAGTCAGCTACTACACGGCTGAAAATAAAGTCGTAGAACTGGTCGGTCAAACCCAAGATCAAATCCTAGACGACGTTAAAATAACGACGAATTCGTTTTTTAACGACCATCTTGAGATACTGGGTAAAATCAGCGCAAGACTCGAAAAATCAGTCGGTGACGATGATGAGATAATGGCTAAGGTTGCGCTAGAAAAGGAGTTTGCGAGTTCGTATATCAAATACGTGTATTTCGCTAAAGAAAACGGCGACTTTTTCCAATCAGACGGCAAAAGAACGACCGTAGCGGATAACTACGACCCAAGGACTAGAGGTTGGTATCAAACCGCCGTAAAGGAAAACAAGGCGGTATTTTTAGAGCCTAGAACGACGTCTACGGGCGATTTGGTTATAACATTCGTAACGCCGATAAACAAAAACGGTAAATTTATGGGCGTAGCAGGCATAGACGTAGACGTAAAGGATCTTGGCGAAAAGATAATCGCGATGGGTAAAACCGACTACGGTTACGTACTTTTGATGAAAGGCGACGGATTGATTTTGCTACATCCCGACCTTTCTAGCATAGGTAAGGTTAGCACAGCTAGTAAAACCGTAGCCGAAGGCTATGCGGCCAAAAAGTTCGATAATAATGGCTTGATCGCTTACGTAAATACAAGCGGCCAAAACGTAACGGCTAAAGTAATCCCTATAAATGATCAAGGCTGGCTAGCAGTAGCGGCTATCGGCGCGGATACCTTTTCATCAAACACTTTGCCGCTTTTGCGAACTCAGCTCATTTTAGCGACTATATTTATCATAGCTCTTAGCGCATTTGTTTATATATTGCTCAAAAAATCATTAAGTCCGATAAAAACCATCCAAGAAAAGCTAGAAGATACGTTTAAATTTATCGCCCACGAAGCTCCGGCTCCGCAAAAGCTAGCCGTAACAGCTAGGGACGAATTTGGCGTCATGAGCTATGCGATAAACGAAAATATCGATAAGGTCATCGCCGGTATCAAAAAAGATAGCGCCCTAATCGAGGAGATGAACGGCATCGCAAATCTCATGATAAAAGGCCACATGGGAGCTAGCATAAAATCAGACCCGAATAATCCGGCTCTAGTGCAGCTAAAAGACTTGCTAAACCGCTTTTTTAGCTCCATCTCGTCAAATTTAAAAGGTATAGCCGCGGTACTAAGCTCGTATAATAAAAACGACTATACGCCTCGCATAGAGCTAAAAGACGATATAGAAAGCGATCTGCGCGATATGATGGTGGGCTTGCAAAGCGCGGGAGATGCCGTAAGTAATATGCTAAGAGAAAATCTAAAAGAAGCTCAAATGCTAGAAGAAAAAGCTAAAATCCTAGCCGACTCCATGAGAGAGCTAACGCAAGGCGCGAGCAAACAAGCAAGCGCGATAAACGAAAGCGCCGCTGCGATCGAGCAGATGAGTAGCTCGATGAACGCGATCAGCCAAAAGGCGCAGGACGTAACCCGCCAAAGCGAAGAGATCAAAAACATCATCGTCATCATCCGCGATATAGCCGATCAGACGAATTTACTCGCTTTAAACGCCGCTATCGAGGCAGCAAGAGCGGGCGAACACGGACGCGGCTTTGCCGTCGTGGCAGATGAGGTTAGAAAGCTAGCCGAACGCACGCAAAAATCGCTCGGAGAGATTGAAGCTAACGCAAACGTACTAGCCCAAAGCATCAACGAGATGAGCGAGAGTATCAGGGAGCAAAGCGAGGGCATAAATATGATAAATCAAAGCGTGAGCCAGATAGACGATATAACCAAACAAAACATCGGTATCGTAAGCACCACGAACGAAATCACCTCTCAAATCGACGATATGGCTAAAACGATAGTCGCAGACGTAAGGAAAAATAAATTTTAATCAAGCCGAATTTGGCTCTGGCGGGCTTTGTCGTAAATTTAGCCCGCCTTTGATCTCTCTTTATAAGCGTATTTTGTAGAAAATAAAATTTTATCCCGCAAAGATATCCGTATAATAAAAAGAGTCCAAAATAACTTATCTCAACGGTTTTTAATACTAAGTTTCTTGTGCAGTTTTTTATATACAATAGTTCAAACCAAGGAGTATTTGGTCTTATTGAGCCAAGATTTTTATAATCTACTATTAAATCAGATATCTTCGTAGCTTACGGCCATTGCGCCGGTAACCGGAGCAACGGTTATAGTAGCTTTTTTATGCCTTGTTTGGACTGTGATTACGCAGGGGGATTGATAAAACGCACTGCTTCTTGCACTATTACCGTAGCCCCTTATTATATTGTTAGCTTCTAGTATGCGACCGTATTCGTCAAAGCCTATATGATGTGGCGTTGGATCCCCCGGATTAATGACAGGGCAGTCGATATCAGCAAACGTTATGCCGTATTTTTTATCTAAAACCCCTTCTATCTCTCTTCCTATGTCACTTTTACTTATTACGTAGCTATTACTGCTTACTTTAATCCTCCAGCGTTTAGTATTCCAGTTTGGATCAGTTGGATCGAATGTATTATCTTGCATCGCTAAAAGCTGAGTTCTTCTAACGGCAGCCATGATGTCGTCTACGGCGGAGTCTAACTGATCCCGGTCTAGTCTAGGCAAAGCAGCTAAAGCTAAAATACCTACTACGACGATAACAACGACAAGTTCTAGCATCGTAAACGCTTTTTTAAATTTAGAGGATTTTTTGTTTATATAACGCTCTGTCTTTAGGCAATCATTAATTTTACTCATATCTATTCTTTTTAAATAGTTTTTGGTCTGATTTTACAACTTTGATTATAAAATCGAGCTAAATTTAATTTTAAATTTAATATTTTTGCCGTACATTTTTTAAATTTTAGTAAA
>NZ_CALHVN010000041.1 GCF_938039245.1 uncultured Campylobacter sp.
TAAAAGAATTGTTTAAGATGCTAGTAGTAAAATACAAAATGTAATCTTAACTTAAAGGAATTTGGATTGAAAAAGACCGCAGTAGCCTTCGCCGCCATTTTCTTCGTCGTTTTTATAAATTTCCTCTACGAAAAGCTATCTCGCCCTACGCATTTTACCGTCACCGCCGATACTAAGATAATACCAGGCTCAGAGCTAGCCAAATACGTAACGCAAGAGGAAGTGGACGACTTTGGTTTTAGATATTGGGATATAGACGAATACGAGGAAAATAACGCCACCCTTAACGCTTTAAGAAATTTGCTAAGGCTAAAAGATACGGATAAAATTTTAAATTTTATGACAAGAAACGGGCTTAGCGCCGACGTAAAGATGAAGGCAGGCACTACCCCGCTGATGTATGCTAGCTTTTATGACGACGAAATCACGGCAAAAAGGCTGATAGATATGGGCGCAAACGCTCATGCGAAAGATAACTACAAACTCTCGCCTCTAGCCTACGCCATAGAGAACAACTCTACAAAGACCGCCAAGCTCTTGCTTAATAGCGGGGTTAAATTTAGCAATAAAGAAAAAATTCAAAGGTACTTAAAAGCGCCCCAAAACGATAGGATAAAGAGCTTGACTATCGACGGAGATAATATATTTGTAGAGTACGAAGTAAAATACGGCCAAAAAAATGAAGGCTCAAAAGGCTGGATATTACCTTTTGATTATATTACCTTTGGCAACTTTACCGAGATGCTACAAATACTATTTAGTATGGGGTATTTTGACGAGAACGGCAACTATTTTAAAGATATGGAATATATGCCAAACTACGAACCTATGCTAAATTTGCTACTAGACAACAACGTTTCTGGGCAACCTACTAAAGAGGAGCTAAAAGAGGCGTATGAAAAGTGTTATAAAAGTTATAGATGGCACGTTGATACGTGGAAAAAAGAAATAGACAAAAATCAGACCATACCTTTATTGATACGTATGTCTATAGAAAATGGAGAGCGGTATTGTCCAGATAAAGATGGGACATTTGGCGACACTCGCACATTTATGTACTGGGCAAACGAAAAAAATAAACTTAAAAATATGATAAACTTTTGGGATGGCTTAAAAAATAATCCATCCAAAGTAATCTATATCGACGCCAACATAAGTGGTCAAGATAAAGAAAAACTAATATCAAATAAACTAATCCAAAAACGAAGGAGCAAAAATGCCGCAGAGCGATAACAATGCAACGATAAATAACGATGAGCTAAACCTAGTCGTAGAAGAAGCATCTAAAGAGATAGCGGACTTATACGTTAAATTCTTCGGGCTTGATTTTGCAGAAGGGATTTAGATACGCAACCGCGGCAAAAGGCTTGTTTGCAAGCCCGTAACCGCGATTTTGCGTTTAGTCGATCTAGTTAAATTTACCGACGGCAAAGGGCCTCGTGCGTGGCGTCGTAAGCTCGCAAAGTAAAATTTGAGCCGTAAATTTAAGCTTGATTGCTAGTATAAACTACTGGCTAAGCGCCTGTACTACGTGATCCCAACCAAGCGCCCTAGCGTAGTCTAGCGCGGTTTTGCCGTGGATATTTTTAGCGTTTTTATCAGCGCCCTTAGCGAGCAAAATCTCGACCGCCGTACGGTTGCCGGCTATCGCTTCGCGGTGGAGCATCGTATAGCCCTCATCGTCGGCCTGCGTTATCTCTTTTGGATTTTGGCTTAAAAACTTTTTCAACTCTTCTTTCATGTTTACGCTCATCGGATGCTCGGCGAGATTTTGCGGATGCTCTTCTTGCTCGTAGGCTAGCAAAACTACGTCCGGATCGCCGAAGTCCAGCCCCCATGCCTCGTCGTGTTCGGCGCGCTCGTCCTTACTCATAGCTTTACGCATGGCTTGCACGCTAAAGCCGCCGTATGCTCTATCATCTACCGCAAACATCCAGTCGCTGATTTGCTCTAGCGGTACAGCGACCTCGTCGCCGCTTGAGACATTAGTTAGTATACCTGGGTCGTTGGCCAGCACGCCGTAAACGCGCTCGCCATCAAAATACACGTCGTTTATCCACATATGCTCGACTTCCGTACGGCCGCCGATATCTTGCGAAAAGGCAACCTTGACGCAAGCGAAGTTAAGCCCCGGGATAATGCGGTGATTTTCCCAGTATAGCTCGCGCCAAAAGTACCCAAAGCTCTCTCTAGCCCGCCTAAAAGCCTCTAGCATCGCCGCGTCTTCGCCGTCTGCGTAAAATACCGGATCATTTTCTTTATCGTTTGTATTTTCGCCGCTTTTTGCGTCCGACTCGTCGCCTAATATCTTTTTAAATAGTCCCATATTTTTCCTTTAATTTTAGTTTGTATTTGTTTAAATTTACCGCAAGACACTCGCGTAAATTCGCCTATTTCGGTAGCCCGCTCGTTCAAGGCTATGGGGGGGGGTGCGAAGGTAACGCAAATCGTCGCGTCTTGATTTAAAAAACGAGTCGCGAATGCTAAAGCCGTTTTCGGATTTTTCGTTTGTATCCATCGTCTGCTCCTTTCGTTTGTTTTTCAGCTTTTTAGCGCGTTTGGCTTGTGGCGGCTGCTTGCTTTTTATCTTAAATTTAGAGCCGCATTTTTGAGCTTTTATCGCTTTATCTGCGGCGATTGATATAATTTTAGCCGAAATTTGAAGCTAAATTTATAAAACCGCTTCATTTAAATTTAGGCGTTAGATTTTTGCCGCTTTGCATTCTAGCTGATTTAGCATGATTTTACGCGCTTGCTAGATTTAACCGCAAATTTAGGCTAAATTTAAGCTCGCTCGCCCGTTTTGCCTAGAGTGCAAAAATTATCTGCAAATTTAGCCGACGCGTTTAAATTTAGTTTGTGATTAGCCGCGAAATTTAGTCGCAAAATCTCTCGTCGGCGCGATTTTGCTTGCGTTTTTTTAAAAATTCTTCTTTATTTTTAGGATCCGCAAAATATTCGTCTTGCTTTTGCAGACTTTTTTCTAATAAGCCTTCGGCATTTTTGAGTGCGGCTTTGCGATCTTTAAATTTAGACGGGAATCGCTCTAAAAACACCGCCTCGTAGGGTGGGCTTTCGTCCATTCGTTTGCCCGTAAAATGGCGGCTCGTTGCTTTTTTAGATCGCAAAAGGCGTAGGGATTTATTACGTCGCCTACAAGCTTAACGAAGGCTAAATTTACGTCCATAGTGGAGGCAAATACTGGGTCTTTTACGTCTAAGACCTCGGTAAAAACGATGAATCTATTTTTGCCGACATAAAACCAAAATGCCGCCTCGTCCTTTAGCCCCAGATCAAAGGCGCGCGCGGCAACCGTCATTAACGTGCTAGGCGCGACTAGTCCCGGCGCGTCCTCGATAATTTTTATCGCTTTTTGCAGACTTTCTACGTTATTTTCCATGAGTAGGCCGTCTATCGCATCGTAAACGCGTACGTAATTAGGCACGCCGCCGCTTGCCGAGTAGAGATTTGAGACGTAGATATCGACGGAATTTACTTTTTGGGGCGCATCGTCGGCCGTTTGCGATACGAATTTAGCATTTTTGCTCGGCATAAAATTTGACGTATCTGCTCTAGGCATCGGCATTGCTGCGTATCCTTGCGCGTTTATGAGCGTAAAAGCAAGCGAGGCCGCAAGTGCGGCGGATAAAATTTTACTCATATTTCTCCTTTTTAAAAATTACCGACCTAGCGCAAATGCCGAACGCAAGCGATAAATTTTAAACACAAATTTGCAAGACAAAGAGCGTGCTAAATTTAGCCCAAATTTATAAAATCATCGCCGATTTTACGAGCTTTAGATTAAATTTACGTAAGCAAACGATAAATCTGCGCCCAAACTACGGGTTAAATTTATAGTCCTAGCACCGTTTTTAACAGCATATAAATGAGCGCCGCCGAGCCGCCTGCGATCGGTAGGGTGATAACCCACGCAAGCACGATAGGTTTGACCATTTTCCAGTTGGCGTCGCGGTTTAGGATACCGATGCCAAGCACCGCGCCGATAAGGATGTGCGTCGAGGAGACCGGGATGCCGAGCTTTGTGGCTAGCAGGATGACGGTACTGGCTGCTAGCTCGGCGCTAAAGCCCGTCGTAGGCAGGATCTCTGCTAGCTTGCTACCGATGGTAGCGATAACCTCTTTGCCTAAAAACCAAAGCCCGACCACGAGCGAGATGCCAAAAGTCACCATCGCGATGCCCGGCACCGGTGCGGTAGCGTTTATCGAGCCTGTTTTTAGCACGTCTAGGATCGCGGCAAACGGTCCCACGGCGTTTGCGATGTCGTTAGCGCCGTGAGAAAATGCAAACGAGGAGGCTGTAAATATCTGAAACCATGAGAAAATGCGGTTCGTGCTCTTTTCGGCGTTGTCTTTTTTCATCACGTTTATCATCGCAAGCGTGGCGAGATAGGTGACGATACCGATGACGCAGATGATCCAGATCGTACCGATAAAACCTAGGTCTAAATTTAGATGCTCAAGCCCTTTAAAAAGCATCATCGACGAGATGATGATCGCGCCGATGCCAGCCACCATCGGGATGTGTTTACGCATGGCCTTTGACGTATCGATCTCTTTTTCTCGCTCTTTCATGGCTTTTATAGCGAGCTTGTATTCGCTGCGTTCGCCGCTTTCGACGTCGTCGTCGTCAAGGACCGCGATCTTACTTAGTATCCTTATCTGTTCGCTTTCGGGTTTTGTTTTTAGCTCTTGTAGATAGCGCTCTTTATAGGCTTTACGCTCGCGTTTTAGTACCTTTAGCTCTAGGGTAAATTTACGAGTCGGGATCAAAATTTTAGATTTTATGTAGCCGTAGATAAAATAAGAAAGGATGCCTCCTAGCAGCGGCGAGATAACCCAGCTAACGGCGATCCTGCCTATCTCGCCCCAAGAAACCATAGCTAGCGCTTTATCCCCGCCCATCGTCGTAAAGCCCATCGTAAGCCCGGCGCCAACGATACCGCCAACGATCGAGTGCGTCGTGGAGATGGGTAGACCCTTTTTAGACGCGATAAAAAGCCAAATGCCCGAGCTTAAAAGCGCCGACATCATAATCAGCACGAAAAGCATCGGCTCCGTGCCCTCCTGCGGGAAGCTCACGATGCCTTCTCGGATGGTTTTAGTCACCTCGCCGCCGGCAAATATCGCGCCGCTAAGCTCGAAAATAGCGGCGATAACTAGGGCTTGCTTTATCGTGACGGTCTTGGCGCCTACGCTCGTGCCAAAGGAGTTTGCGACGTCGTTACCGCCGATGTTAAACGCCATAAAGATACCGAAAATACTAGCGATGCTAAAAAGTAAAAAGTGATGAGTCGGGATATATTGGTAACCCCAAACGAAAAATCCGAATGCGGTGATTATAAAGATCGCAAATGCAAAGAGATTGTCGCTTCTCAAGCAAGTCCTTTTAAAAATGAATGGCTAATTATAACTATATTTTTCTTAAGCAAGCCAAATTTAAGCGGTTTTATTAGCTTTAAATTTTAGCTTCGTTATAATAATTTGCCTACTTAAATTTAAAGGAGAAAAAATGACGATTAGAGAGCAAATTTTAGAGGACATCAAGACTGCGATGAAAGAAAAAGACAACTTTCGCCGCGACACGCTAAGGCTCGTAAACTCGGTCATCAAGCAAGTCGAAGTCGATGAGCGCGCCGAAATGACCGACGAAAAGGTACTACCGATCCTACAAACTCAGATCAAACGCCGCATGGACTCTATCGAGCAGTATAAAAACGGCGGCAGGGACGATCTGGCGCAAAACGAGCAAAAAGAGATCGACATCATAAACGGCTATCTACCGAAGCAACTAAGCGCGGACGAACTAGAGGCCGAGATAAAAGCAATCATCGCGGGGCTAGGCGAGGACGCAAATATCGGCGCGGTAATGAAAGCGGCTAAAGAAAAAATCGGCGCTAGAAGCGACGGCAAGAGCATAAGCGAGTGCGCAAAGAGGTTGCTGGGCTAAATTTTGCATTTAAATTTGACCGAATTTGCTTTGAAATTCGGTCAAATTTAAAACGAGTGCAGGTGAACTTTGCTTGCTTTTGTTTTTGTTAAGTTGGCTAAAATTTTAAATGCTTAAACGGCGGGCACAAACCTACTATTTTTCACGACTTACGGTTTTGAGTTGCACATTTTGTACGCCGTTTCTAAGGTAAATTTAGCAAATTACGGGTTTTTGCCTTTAATAAATTTGAGATTTTACGCAGGTAGTTTTGATATGATGTTGCTAGCGATTTAGCGCGTAGCCGCTAGCCATACTTGGGCTTTTGCTTGCGTTTGTTAAATTTAGTAGCTGTGCTTATGCTAATTTTTATAAAAAGCTTTCAAATTTTAGGTATAAAATAAACTAAAACCCCGATTGTCAGGGCTATTTGACCGAGTTTAACTTCAAGCCTTGGTGAAGGGAAATTAGTTTTTGTCTTTATATTTTGATCGGTATATTTAATGCGTGCCGTCTTTAAATCAGCCGAGGCTAGTGGGTTTTGGATTTGAAATCCGGTTAAATTTCAAGTAGGTAAAAATTTCCAGCCGTTTTTGAGTTTTGTATTTAAAATTTGCGGACTTGCATTTGATTTTTGGTTAGATCAGTAACCTTACGCTTTAAAATTTGGAGAGAACAGTGATATTTCTTAAAAGTTTTTTTAATTTAAGCTTAAGCAAATAAATAGTAGTTATGACCAAAACTATATTTTTAAAGAGTGCAAATGTAGCGAAGTAGATATGCTAAAGCATGACGGCAAAGAGTTTATATTTCTGCTATGCTAACGAGTTAATTGCCTATATTATGAGAGTTTCTCAATATAGCGCGTTCTATTAGTGGCAAAAAAAGTAAAGCTAGCACGAGAGCCGTGACTTGCTTTATCGCTACAAGCAGACAAAGGTATGCTAAATATAGATTAACTAAATTTAAAAGAAACTTCTCAAATATGGAGCAATGATAACGCTAAGCAAAAGTAAATTTCGCACTTCACTTCACTTATAGAAATAGTTTTGTGTGGCTCTTAGCTATGGATGCAGAGAGGCTGGGTTTTATGCATATAGCAACACTAAAGATACGAAATAAGCAAAGCGCTCGCGATGAAGTTTTGATAAAAGGGCCGTATAGCGTTATTTTAAAATCTGTAAGAGTTATATGTAGCAATATGAAGTAGCGGAAGAATCCGCTTAAGATTATTTAGCGCAAATTTGATGTACGGCGATATTTGCTGTATATATAGGCTTAGAATTTAAGCCAAATGACTTAAATTCTAAGGTTTTTTATTTGGCGCTTTCTTCTATGGCCAAGTCTATGATTTTAAATATCTCGCCGCTTGCTTGTTTGACTTTGGTAAATCTATCGACGAATTTTTGGATATCTTTTACGTCGTATCCGTTCTTTGACTCTTCTAGATTTGCCATTACTAGGTCGCTGATTTGCGCTGCCGGTACGCTAGCTTTTTCAAAGCTTTTTGAGTTTACGAAATACGGCGCGGCGCTCTCATACCATGCGCTTAAATTTTGAGCCTGGCGCTCCATATTTTCATCATATCCTCTTTCGTTTATAACGTTAGAGTAAGCCGTTTGTAAATACGTTACGCGGTTGATCTTGCCGATGATGCCGATGGTTTTATTTTCGACGTATTTTGAAATTTTTGCGCTCTGCGTCGCGCCCTGACTAAAGACGTTTACGGCATCTTTAAATTTAGCTACGCTTACATTGGCTACTTGCGCTATTTGCGTGATTTTGTTGGAATTTTCGTTTAAATCGTTTGTTTGTTGCTGAAGGGTTTGGATATTTATGCCTATTTCGCTCGTGGCTTTTTGCGTATTTTCGGCTAGTTTGCGTACCTCGTCGGCAACGACGGCAAATCCTCTACCGTGTTCGCCGGCTCTTGCGGCTTCTATAGCGGCGTTAAGAGCAAGTAAATTCGTTTGCTCGGCGATATCTTTGATTAAATTTACAACTGAAGAAATCTCTTCGGTTCTATGCGTTAAATTTCTAATAGCTTCCGTAGACTGGGTTATCAGGAGTTCAAGGTCGCCCATATTAACGCTTAGCTCGCTTACCGCGGACATACTTTCGTTTGCCTTAGACGAAGTATCTTGCGCCATAGTAGCTATTTGAGTTAGATTTTTAATGCTTTGATTTAGGTCGTTTTGTACTTCCAAAATACCGTCGTTACCGTTTCCTAGTTCGCTAAATTTCTCCGAAAGCAGACCTCTTACCTTGCCTTTTTGCCCGGCTTTTATGCCCTCTACGCCCTCGCTCATCGAAACGGCGTTACTTTTAAAAAGGCCGCGAAAACCTTCCGTAAAGATATTCCTATATGTTATTCCGTTTTCTGCAGATTTTACGCAAGTCCCCATTTCTCGCTGTAAAGCTTCGATTTGATCAAGTAAATCGTTTATTCCAAGGGCGATTTTACCGATCTGCGAATTTGGATCGATTTGTAAAATTCTAGGTTCTAAAAAGCCGTTTCTAGCCTGCTCTACTACGTTTAAAATTTCATCGTAATTTACTTTTTCTTTCTTAAAAAACATTTTCTTCCTTGGTTTATAGTCTTTGCAAGTTATTCATTAGCTCATCGTAACTTTTATTTTTTTCTTGCAATATGCTATCAAGAAGTTTTGATGAAGCGTCCATTCCGCCGTTTTTTTCGGCTTCTAAAAGTTGCTTGTAGAGCGGTATAATAACATCTAGCGCTTTTGGATTTGGCTTACGGCGAACAGAATAATAACCGATAATTTCGCCTTTTTGATCCAAGGATGCGGTTACGTTGGCAAATACCCAGTAAAAAGAACCGTCAAAGCTTTTGTTTTTAACATAAGCAAAAACTTCTTTTTTATTTTTTACATACTCCCATAAAATTTTAAACACTATGCGAGGCATATCAGGATGCCTTACGATGTTGTGAGGCTTACCGATAAGCTCATTACCTTTTGCTCCTACTATTTGAGCAAAAGGTACGTTGCAGTATATTATCCTGCCCTTGGTATCTGTTTTAGAGACCAAAAAAGCATCGCTATTAACCTGTCTTTCCTGAAAGTTTTGTTGCATTAGCTTTCTTCCTTTTTCCTGTTTCTTATTTGCGACCCTGAACCGCATTTCCAAGATCCCACATAGGCATAAATATACCAAGAGCCAAGAGTATAACCATGGCCGCCATAAATAAAAGCATAATAGGCTCTATATAGCCTGATATATTATCTACTAGGTCGCTAAATTTGGCTTTATAATAATCCGTTACTTTTTCAAGCATTGCGTCTATCGCGCCGCCTCTTTCTCCTGCGCTTAGCATCTGAATAAGCATACTCTCGTAAAGTTCGGTATCTCTCATAGCTTCCGTTAGCGATATACCTCTTTGGACGGCTATTTTTATGGTTGCTAGCTTATCGTGTATTTCTTGGTTGTCAACCGTCAATGTCGCTGTTTCTAAAGCCTCTGCTATCGGGATACCGGCTCTAACTAGTTCTGTAAAAATTAGGTTAAATCTATTCATGGTAGAATAAAATATGATTTTATTTATTAAGTACACCTTTAATAAAAATTTATCAAAGCCATACTTAAAATCTTGATTGGTTTTATATAGATGCTTCATAATAAAAATAGTAGCTATAAAACCAATTAACATATAAAGACCGTAATTACTAAGAGCGCTTTCTATGCCGAGTAGGATAATAGTCGGGGTTGGTAAATCTGCCCCAAGTTGCTCAAAAATCTCTCTAAATTTAGGTACGACATACATCATAAGCACTATAAAAGCAATAGCCATAGCCGACATTACGGTTATAGGGTATCTCATGGCTTTTTTAAATTTTCTCTGATTTTCCCAAATTTCTTGCAATATATCAGATAGTTTTTGTAAAGACTCCGACATATTACCTGTATTTTCACCTAGTTTTATCATGGCTATAACTACGTCGCCTAATTGATTTTTAAATTTCATAATAGCGTCGGTAAGACTTTGACCTTGGTTAAGATCGTCGTTTAGCGTAGTAAATATCGCCTTTAGTTTTTTATCCTCGGTGGACTTTGCTACCTCTTTTATGCTGTCGTGGATTGAAATTCCGGCATTTGTCATAACGCTTAATTGTCTAAAAGAAGCAATTAGATTATTTATCTTTATCTTTGAGCCGCCTAAAAAGACGGACATCTTTTCTACCAAACCTCCAAACTGTTCTTGAATGGGGACATTTTTTGTTTCTCCGACTTTTACGACTACGCCGGCATTCCTAGTTTTTGCTATGGCTTGCGCCTCGCTTTTATTATTGGCCTTTAGGGTCATCTTTTGCCTACGACCGTTAGCCATATATTCCACTTCAAAAAATTTCATATTTTAGCCACCCTAAATACTTCATCTATCGTTGTAACGCCTCTAGCTGCTCTTATGATTCCATCTTTAAACATATCTATAAAGTGTTCTCTGTATGCAACTTCTTTAATGGCTTCTTTTGTTGTACCGTTTGCTATCATGGCTGAAATAGTATCGCTTATCGGTAAAACCTCGCTTATCATTTCTCGGCCCATATATCCCGTTTGAGAGCATTGATCGCAACCGACATGTTTGTAAAACTGATATTCTTGCGGTAAAAAGTCTTTAAACTGCTCTTGTAAATTTGAAGGTAAAATCGTCTTTTGTTTGCAGTTTGGACATAATTTTCTTACAAGTCTTTGAGCCTCTATGGCTACCAACGCTCCACTAATAAGATAAGGTTCTATGCCCATATCTGCTATTCTAGTGACCGCGCTTATCGCATCGTTCGTATGCAGCGTTGAAAATACTAAGTGACCGGTTAAGGCTGCTTGAATAGCAATGCGAAGAGTTTCCTGATCTCTGATCTCGCCTATCATTATAATGTCGGGATCTTGTCTTAAAATAGAGCGAAGAGCGGCGGCAAACGAAAGACCGACTTTTTCATTGACGTGGACTTGTTGAATCATATTTAGTTGATATTCCACCGGATCTTCAACGGTAATGATCTTAGTCTCTACGCTTTTTATATCGTTTAGAGCCGCATATAGCGTAGTTGTTTTACCGGAGCCGGTCGGGCCGGTAACCAATATAATACCGTAAGGCGCCTTCATTGCTTTGTTAAATTTCTCAAAAGTAGCCGGATGCATACCTAAATTCTCAAGACTTATTAGAACTTTTGACTTATCTAGGATACGTAAAACTATACTTTCGCCATGTAAAATAGGCAATGTAGAGATACGAAAATCGTATTCTTTGCCTGCTACTTGAGCTGAAAATCGACCGTCTTGCGGTTTTCTGCGCTCTGCTATATCCATATTAGAAAGTAGCTTCATACGCGATACTAAAGGGGGAAATAAGTCTTTGTCAAATATAAAAAGCTCGGCTAGCATGCCGTCTATACGACCTCTGACGACGCAGTTTGTCGTAGTAGCTTCTATATGTATATCGCTTGCCCTACTAACGATAGATGTTCTTAAGATAACTTCAATAAGTTTTAAAATACCAGAACTATTTTCGTCGGCATTACCGCCAATAACCGTTGTAGACGAGAGCTCTTTTCTAATTTCTGCTACGATGCCTTTGACGCTATCGTTTAGCTCGACTTTGCTAAGATATTTGTCTATTTTGGCAGGATCTGCAATAACGGTTTTTAGTAGCTTTCTACTAAATATAGACTGAAGCCTATCTTGGGCTGACATATCAAATGGATTTTTAAAGGCGACATATACCGCAATTTCATCTTCTTTGACAGGAAGGGCTTCGTGCGTTTTAAGTTGCGTCAATGGTGCTTTTTCGCAAAGCCTATAATCTATGTCCACATTATCTAGTTCAATATACTCTAGTTTAAATTTAGAAGCTATATATTTTAGAAAATCTTTTAAATTTATTGCAAAATTTTCTGTTATTTCGTTGATATTTAATCTTTGTTTTTTATACAATTCACCTAAGATATCGTAGACGAGTTCGTCTTTTAAGTCTGGTATTTCCTGATGGATTATTGTCTCAAAATCATCTTTTTCTCTTAACTGTGCTGTAATATTTTGATACTGAGTATTCGATATTAATTCATTTTTTTGCGCAGTAGCTAAAAATAGTTCATAAACTTTCTTCACTAAAAAATATCCTTTTATTTTCTAAAATAAAAATACGTTAAGCAAGATATTGCACAAATTTTACAGTGCAGTATCGTCCTCTATCTTTTTCATTAAATCTTCGATATTGGCAGAATTTGCCTTATCGTTGTAAATTTTTAAAACGCTTATGGCATCGTTTTTTTGCTTAAGATTATATTTAGATTTAGCAAATATAATCCAGCTTTCTTCATTATTGCTATCTAATTCATTAGCGATTAGAGCCCATTTTTCGCTATTTTGATAATCTTTTGTACTGTAGTATCTTTTTGCTATCAAGACGGCTATGTCTGAGCTGTTGGCTTTATCAAATTTTGCCTTTAATTCATCGACTGAAACCTCTGAGGCAGATGACTGTATTTGAAATTTATTAATGTCTTGTCCGCTTGATGTATTTTTTGATGAAAAGGAGCCATCAGAATCAAAATTTATCTTTTCTTCCTTAGGTGTTTTTACGGCAACTTGTTTACCGCCTATATTTCTAGCCGCTGAAAAATTACTGACAGTATCTGCATTATTTGGCAAATCATTGACATTTACCCAGCCATGTTGTTCTTCTTGCGGATCGATATCTCCAGCTATACTGACATTGTTGTTTTGCTTTTCGGATAGGTTTTCATTTATCCCAAAATTATCCGAATTTAAAAGAGTATTATCTGATGGGTCTAGATTTTTCTTTTGTTCGTTAATCTCAGAATGTTTAGAGTCTTTGCTTGGCTCTTTAATATCGTTACTTATAGTACTACTGGCAACACCGCTAACCAGTGAATCTTTTAGTAGATAAAATGTAAGCGATGATACCGATACGGATATAGCAAGTACGGCAGATACTGCATAAATATAAGTTTTTTTATCTTTAAACTTAAACTCTTTTCTTTTTTTGTCATAGGCTCTCCATCGCCTTTCTAATTCCAATACCTCGTATGTCTCAAGCATCTATAAGCTCCGATTTAATGGCTGCCATTTCTATTATTTTAGTTACCATCGTATTGCCTCCTATTATAGTAGGTTGATTTGCGTCAAAATACTCGTAAAGTTCAAAAATATTAAACATAAGCTTATTTAACATCCTTAAATTACCCTTGCTTAAACTATTTAAAATTTCAAACTGACTTTCTGTAAATTTTGAAAAAATATAATAAAACTGATTGTTCTGAAATTTATTCTCCAAATAAACCTTCATCTCGCCGACATCAACAGATCCCATTTCGATATTTTCCCATACTCTAGTCTTAAAATAATCTCTTGAAAGTATATCTTTGTCTATATACTCATGCGTAGCAAATAAAAATTTAAATAATCCGCTATCTGACATTATGCGAATCTTCTCCAGTAAAATTTCTGGATACAACTGAGATTCATCTAATATGACTACTACCGGTTTTCTATCTTGCACGTCATCTGTTTTTGCTTTGTATATTTTAATAAATTGCTCGTAACTCCCTATCTTTTCTTGAGGTTCCTTTTTAAAAATTCCTTCATATAATGACGTTACGAATTCCGCTTCATTGAAAAAAGGATAAGGGAAAAAAACTATATCACCTTGCTCTTTTAGGTCTGAGACTATCTTTTTTAATAAAAAGGTTTTGCCACACCCAGGCTTACCGTAAAATACGATAAGCTTTACTGGTTTTTGCAATAAATCCAAAATTTTCTTATATGCTACTATAGACTTATCCAAATTGATATAGTCTGATTCTTGCCCTATATCGGCAAAAATATTTTTTATAGTAGTATATTTGTTACCGCTCATATATCGACCTTGAAAATCCCAAATCTTTTAGTGATTGATTTATCGGTGTTGGATTTGATATATCAACTATTCTTGGGGTTATTATAAAAACAAGTTCAGTAGTTCTTAGACTATCTTTTGTGCTCTTGAAAGCATTCCCGAGAACTGGAATATCTCCTAAAAAAGGAACTTTGGTATTGTCTTTACCTTTGGATTGAGCTATAAGACCCCCTAAAACAATAGTATCGCCGCTATTAACCTGTACTACCGTCGAAAGTTTCTTTTGTATAGTATCTGGAGCTATTTCTCGTATGGCAGTGCTTTGTCTTGTATCGTCTTCCGTATACTTAAAGCTACTTAATGACGGGTTTATTCTAAGCATAATTTTATTGTCGTCTGAAACTTCCGGTAGAATATTTAGTAGTATGCCTATGAATACAGAATACTGCTTATATGTAATAGTAGTTTTACCGTTTAGAGAGTTATTGTTTTGACTTTCTTCTTGAACGCGATAGTTTACATTATCACCTACGGATATTAAGGCTTGTTGATTGTTTAGTGTTGTAATTTTAGGGCTTGATACTATCTTTGTACGCCCATTAGTTTCAAGAAAATTGAGTACGCCATCTAGGTTAAAGTTAAATCCGGCAATCAAATTCATACTTTGAGAAAAACCGCCCCCAAGACCATTTCCTCTATTTGACCAAAACAGATCATTTGCCGGTATTAATCCATAAGTTCTACTCAATGTAGTTGTAGGATTACCGTTGGCATCTTGTCCTACTGTTTCTGTTACCCCGGTTGTAACCGGACGATTGTATAGTCCAGTTTTAAATCCTATATTAAATTTACTCCAATCTACGCCTTTTGTGTAGCTATTTGCAAGTTCGACAGATATTATTGATACGTCAATAACCACCTGTTTTTTTAGCCTTTCTTGTATATCTTTAATGTATTCGGAAACCCTCTTTAGCTGAGCCGCAGTACCTGTAACCGTTACTAGTCCGGCATTTGCATTAATTACAGGATCTGGTGCAACTATACTTTCTGTGGTATTGTTTAGGATGGCTTTTATCTCAGTATCAAGCTTTTCCCAAAAATCAAATTTTTCCGTAGTTTTTATAATATTATCAAGCTTACCCCCGCCGGCACCTATTTCCCCAGCGGCTTGATCATCTTTATCCTGCCCAACTTCCGCCGGGGCTGAATCAACAGATGCTTTTGTTATTGCGGTACCCTCTCTAATAGAAGTTATGTAATCAATCTTAAAAGTTTTTGTTTGGAGAGAAGAAATTTTTAACACATCCTGAGAAAACGTATAGCTCATATCTTTTTCGGATAACAATAAAGTAAAAATTTCATTTAGCGTTTTGTCTTTTATATTTACACCAAATATTTGCTCGCCTATTGCATCTTTTGCAAACTGATCTTTTGATACGATACTAAAATGACACATATCTGAGAGCTGAGTTAATACTTCTTGTACTGTAACTTGCTCGTTTATTTTAAGATTAAATACCCTATTGTCACAACTACCAGCACTAAGAGAAGATAGTGATAATGCAGTAAATATAGAAATAGGTATGATTTTATTTAATTTTAATGATAACATTTTTATTTTCCCCCTTTTTTAAATTTAAATCTATTTTTTGTTCTTTATTTGCTAGGATAGCACTTGATCCTCTGATTGCCGATAGTTCATATTCACCTATTTTATCTCTTATTTGATACCATTTTCCATTAATTTTTGCTTTATTATTAAATAAAGCTTGTAATTCAAATATACTAGCCGTAGAGTTACTTTCAGTGTTATAGACGGTAGCTTTTGTTTTAAGAAAAGGATCCGACAGTTTATTTAAATCAGAAGCATCAAGTCCCTTTCTCTCTTTGTTTATAGCCGCAAATTTATCCTCATACCCCTCAATTTCGCTTTGGGTATCGCTGGCAAAAGATGCCAAATTTGCTAACAATAGTAAAGCAATACCGTATGTTTTCATTGATATTTCATTCCCCATACATACACTCCTAGATTACCATTAAGTTTTCCGTTTGTGGAATTGATGTCGATATTGCTCACATCAACAACCAATTTTGATTCTTCAATGGCATTAATATATCCTACTATATCTTTAAAGCCACCGTCCACCGATATGTTTATATCTAGCATTTGCTCTATCTTTTCGGCACTAGGTTCCTTAAAGGTGTTTGATATTTTTGTTATTTTTACATTATTTTTATTTGCTAGTAAAGCTAAGTTATCTAAAAAGTCGGCCCAGCTTTGTTCGCTAAATATCAAGTAAGATAACTCTTTTAGCTTATCATCAAAGTACTGGTTCATTTTTTGCGTATCTGCAAGTTTTATCTGTAATTGTCCAATATCATTTTTTTCTTGATTTATTTTGAAATTTCTATCGTTATTTCTATCGTTATTTAAACTTAGACTATCAAGCTTATTATTAACTTCGTTTAGATTGGTTGTCACAGAGCTATTTTCAGACATTGAGCTGTCATGGTACTCTTGTGCATACGGCATGATTGCATAGTATATAACGACTCCGCTAAGTATTAGACTTGCAAGAAGCATTACGGAAACTTCGCTCGGTTTCTTATTATCGAAATAGTTATCGATTTTCGTAAAAATATTATCATTTCTCATTATTTTATCTTTATAGTAACATTTGTTTCATATGAAGGAACGCCGTATTTTTTATCTAGAGATATCTCTTTTGTCGTTATAGAGTATTTATCTGAATTACTAATATTTTGTATAAGTTCAGTCAGTTTTTTCTCATCCTTACTAACTAGCATAATCTTCATATCTCTATTTGAATTTACTATCTTGGCTGTTTGTATATCTTTGTTGTTTATTAGATTACTAAGTTCAAACAAAACTATACTTTTCATAGGATATTTTACTTTTTTATTATAAATTTCAGAGATCGTATTTTTTCTAAAATTCATCTTTTCTTCTTCTAGCCCGATATTTGCGGTTATATTGTTTTTTTCTTGTTGTAGCCTTGCTAGCTCCGCTTCTATTCTCTGTAAGTCTCTCTGGTTTACTTCAAGCTCGCTTCTCTTGTCAGCCGTATCTATATCTGTTATCGTAGCAAAAACGTAAAGATATATCGGCCAAGCTATACCGCCTAAAATACCCAGCAGAGAATACATTATTAGCTTACCGCTACTGCGCTGAAATAACGGAAGCGGCCTTAAAAAATTTGAAAAGTTGAAGCTATTGTCGCGTGTCTCTTGATAGTACTGCGCATTAACTACTAAGATTTCATTTAGGGTACTGGCTTGAACTTCTTTTGAGTTTATGGCTACTGAAACATTAAGGTTGCTTGCCGTTAAGCCAATTTTTTCTTTAATGCACTCGCAAAAATCTCCCATCGGGACATCTGAGACTATATATAAATTTGATACATTGGCTCCGCCGAATCTATTTAAACTATCAATTACATCGCTAGTATAATAAATTATCTCATCAAAAATTTCTACTATAAAGGACTTATTTCTTTCGTTTGGCGTATTTGTGCCGTCTTTTATGATATTAAAAAAAGAACTATCGTTTAACTTATCGCCGCTTAAGGTGGAAAATTTTTCGCTGATAGTTCTTGATGAGTATCTAAACGGCCTTGATTGTGCATATTCTCCGTTTTGATATACGGCTATAAATGCATCATCTTCTTGCATTACTATAAATGCATCTACGTTTTGAGCCGATAGTATATTTTTCTTATACAGCGCCTCAAAAGCCAAAGGAGCGGCTACTACATAGTCAATATACGGTATTTTTTTGACAAATAGCGAAAATAACTTATTGCTTGACAATACATCTGATATAAAGACATTGAAAATTTTATTTTCGGACGAAACCCCGTTAAATTCGTTATATACTATTTTATACTCGGCTGCCGGATCCAAATTAAATAATTCATAGGCTTTAATCGTTATTAAATTAGATACATCGTCTTCTTCGGTTGAGGACGGTATCTCTACATTTCCTACAATAAGATCTTTATATTTTATGTATGACACAAAATAGCTATTTTTATTAGCTTTGCTTAATTCCACGGGTTGAATTTTGTTGTCGGAAAAAGCAAAAGATGTTTGCAAGTATGGATCATACGCGACTATTGCCGGAGTAGCGTTTTTACTTTTTGCCATTTTTATCCTTCCTTTATCTGCGACTTGCTTCAAATTTAGCCACTGCTAAATCATAGACAAATCACATATGTATTATATCATAAAAAGTGACGCAACTTAACAAACGTTTATAAAATATTCAAGCTTTTTATAGTTTTTTCGTCTTTTCGCCAGTCTTTTTTAACGACTACAACGAGCTTTACGAGGATTTTTTGTCCTGTAAAATTTGATATTAACTTTCTTGAATTTATCCCGATTCTTTTGATGGTTTGTCCGTTTTTTCCGATAATCATAGATTTGTGTATCTCACGCTCGGTGATTATGGTGGCATAAATTTCGGTTATTTCCGGTTTTTCTTTGACCTTATCTATGAGCACGTCGGTAGAGTAGGGGATCTCGTCGCTTAGATTGTCGTAGAGCGCCTCAAGGATAAATTCACGAAAAAGTTCCTTTTCATTTGTCGGCGTTAAAAATTCCGGATCGTAAAAATACTCGTGCTCAGGCAAAAGTTTGCAAATTTCATCCAAAAGCGGCTTTTTGTAGGTTTGCTTTTTGACGCTAAAAGGCAAAAGCGCGGTAAATTTGTCTTGAAATTTTTGATACTGCGCGATTTTTTCAAGCACCTTGGCGTTTGAGACTTCGTCAACCTTGGCGAGCACCAAGATATGGGGTTTTTGCGGATTTAGATTTAAAAATTTGACGTAATCGTCTATGTCGTCGTGAATAGGCGCCAAAAACACGATCGCATCGCAGTCGCCCATCGATTTTATCGCTTCGTTTATCATGAGTTTGTTTAGCGTTTTGTTGCTCTCGTGAAGTCCCGGCGTATCGGTAAAAACGATCTGGTCTTCGCCGTTCATCACGATACCGCTGATCTTGCGCCTCGTGGCGTTTTGCTTGTGCGAGACGATGGTGATCTTCGCATCAAGCAAAAAATTTAAAAGCGAGCTTTTGCCCGCATTCGTACGGCCTATGATGCTGACAAAGCCTGATTTCATAAGATGTATCTCGCTAGATCTTGATCCTCGACGACGTCCGAGAGGCGCTTTTCTACGAGGGCTTTGTCCACCTCTACGGTTTCGCCGCCGTGCTCGTTAGCCTCAAAGCTGATATCCTCGATCACGCGTTCGATCACGGTGTGCAGGCGCCTGGCGCCGATATCTTCCATTTTTTCGTTAGCGTTTTGAGCTATTTTAGCGATAGCCCTGATGGCTTCATCGTTAAATTTAAGCTCCACGTTTTCGGTTTTTAAAAGCGCTTGGTACTGCTTGAGTAGCGAATTTTTAGGCTGAGTTAAAATTTGATACAGCGCATTTTCATCCAGGCTATCAAGCTCTACTCGCAGCGGAAAACGCCCCTGAAGCTCCGGGATTAGATCGCTTGGCTTGCTGATGTGAAAGGCGCCCGCGGCGATAAAAAGGATGTGATCTGTCTTTATGGCGCCAAATTTGGTCGTCACCGTCGAGCCCTCCACGATAGGTAGCAAGTCGCGCTGTACGCCTTCTTTGCTCGGGTCTTGCCTGCCCGAGTTTCCGGAGCTCACCGCGACTTTATCGATCTCGTCGATAAAGATTATGCCTTCGTTCTCGGCTCTTCGCACGGCCTCGGTTTTGATGCTCTCCATGTCTAAAATTTTATCGCTAGCTTCGTTTTTGAGCGCCTCTTTAGCGTCTTTTACCTTCATCTCTTTTTTGACGGTTTTGTTGCTTAGTCCGATGATTTTGACGAAGCTTTCTTGCATTTGCGCCATATCGGGCGGCACGTTGGCTCCCGCGTCAAAGCTATTTTGCACGACTTCTATCTCGATGCTAAGATCATCTAGATCGCCGTTTTCTAGCCTGTTCATCATCTTTTCGTAGCTTTTTTCGTAGTCGGCTTTTTTCTCTTCGCTCGCGCCTGTGGGCAGAGGCGGCAGGAGTTTTTTTATTATCTTATCTTTTACGTATTCGTCGATTTTCTCGCGGTTTTTTTCGCGCTGTTCGGCTTTGACCAAATTTACCGATGCAGCCGCCAGGTCGCGCACCATGCTTTCTACGTCGCGTCCGACGAAGCCCACTTCGGTGTATTTGCTAGCTTCTACTTTTATAAACGGCAAGCCCATCATCTTTGACAAGCGTCTTGCGATCTCGGTTTTGCCCACGCCCGTCGAGCCTATCATCAGGATGTTTTTTGGCATTATGTCGTCTTGCATCGTTTTATCTAGTTTCATCCTGCGGTAGCGGTTTCGTAGCGCGATGGCGATGATCTTTTTGGCGTCCTTTTGCCCGATGACGTAATCGTCTAAAAATTTCACTATCTCTTTTGGGGTTAAATTCATCTTTTCTCTATTCTAAAACGTAGGTTTTTATATTCGTGTTCGTGTAAATGCAAATTTCGCCCGCGATCTTTAGACTCTCTTTTACGAGCTCCTCTTCGTCTATCTGGGCAAATTTATCCAGCGCGCGGGCGGCAGAGAGGGCGTAGTTGCCGCCGCTTCCGATAGCGGCTATCTTGCCGTCCTCCGGCTCTACGACGTCGCCAGTTCCGCTTAAAAGGAAAATTTTCTCGCGGTCAAGCACCAACATCATGGCTTCTAGCTTGCGCAGATATTTATCCTTGCGCCACTCTTTGCTAAACTCGATCACAGCTTTTAGCAGGTCGCCTTTGGCGTGCTCGAGATTGTTTTCAAACATGTCAAAGAGATTAAACGCATCGGCGGTGCTGCCGGCAAATCCCGCTAGAACCTTGCCGCCGTGGATTTTGCGGATTTTTACCGCATTGCCTTTTAGTACCGTGTTGCCAAAGCTTACTTGTCCGTCGCCGCCGATAACTGATTTATTCTTACCTTTGTAGGCTAAAATGGTAGTCGCATGAAACACTTATTCTCCCTCGACGTCTAGTTTTAGCGTGGCGCGCACGGCGTGGCCGAGCTTGACGTCTACTTCGTAGATACCGGTCGCTTTTATAGTGTGAGCAAAGTCAAACGCCTTTTTATCTACGACTAGATGATGGGTTTTTTCTAAAGCTTCCGAAATTTCATCCTTCGTCACCGCCCCAAATAGCGCACCGTTTGCTCCGAGCGGCTTTTTAACCTTGAGCGTGATTTTTTCGATCTCAGATTTTAGCTTTTCTATGTTCGCGATCTCGTATTTTAGCTCTTCGGCCTTGCGTTTTTGCTCGGCTTCGTACTGGCGCAAAACATCGGGAGTCGCGGCCTTAGCAAAGCCTTTGCCGATTAGGAAGTTATTTCCGTAGCCTTCTTTTACCTCTTTGATTTCGCCGGCTTTTCCGAGCGATTTTACGTCTTTTATTAGTAGTACTTTCATTTTTATCCTTTATTTAGTTAAATTTGCGTCCGTTTTTGCGTCCGATGATAAATCTTAGCGCGTTTAGCTTGATAAATCCGTTCGCGTCTTTTTGATCAAACACGCTGTCTTCTTCAAACGTGCAAAATGCCTCGCTAAAGAGATTATCTGTTTTGCTGTCGCGTCCTAGCACGATTACGTTGCCTTTGTAGAGCTCGACTTTGACCGTGCCGTTTACGTTTTCTTGGCTCTTGTCGATGAGCGCTTGCAGCATGATACGCTCAGGCGACCACCAGTAGCCGTTATAGATGAGCTCTGCGTAGCGAGGCATCAGCTCGTCTTTTAGGTGCGCCGCGCCGCGGTCTAGCGTGATGCTCTCGATCGCGCGGTGAGCTTTTAGCATTATCGTGCCGCCAGGAGTTTCGTAGCAGCCGCGGCTTTTCATGCCGACCGAGCGGTTTTCGACGAGGTCTAGCCTACCGATACCGTGTTTTGCGCCTAGGCGGTTTAGCTCGGCTAGCAGTGCGGCAGGGCTCATTTTTTTGCCGTTTATGCTAACGGGATCACCTTTTTCGTAGCCGATTTCTATTATTTCGCTTTCGTTTGGAGCGTCTTTTGGGTTTACCGTCCAGCGCCACATATCGGCTTCCGGAGCGTGAGCAGGGTTTTCAAGCACTAAGCCCTCGTAGCTGATATGGAGCAAATTTGCGTCCATAGAGTAGGGGCTTTTGCCCGGTTTCTTTTCTATTTTTATACCGTTTTTTTCGGCGTATTTTAGTAGCTTTTCGCGGCTGTTTAGATCCCACTCGCGCCAAGGAGCGATGATGGTTAGGTTATCCCCCAGCGCGTAGTAGCCTAGCTCAAAGCGCACTTGGTCGTTGCCTTTGCCGGTTGCTCCGTGGCTCACGCCGTCGGCGCCTACTTTGGCGGCGATTTGGGCTTGTTTTTTAGCTATCAGCGGGCGAGCTATCGAGGTGCCTAGCAGATACTCGCCCTCGTAAACGGCGTTTGCTCTAAACATAGGAAATACGAAATCCCGCGCAAATTCTTCTTTTAAATCCTCTATAAATATATTTTCGGGTTTTATGCCGAGCTCCAGCGCTTTTTGGCGTGCGGGTTCTAGCTCCTCGCCCTGGCCGATATCGGCGGTAAAGGTCACCACTTCGCATTTATACTCGTCTTGCAGCCATTTTAAAATAATGCTCGTATCAAGTCCGCCCGAATAGGCGAGAACGACTTTTTTCACGTCTTTTTTCATTCTCTATCCTTTATATTGAGATGACGCGTATTTTAGCCAAATTTGATTAATTTGGAATAAATATTTCCGCTAAAATCGCGTACGCTAAACGTCAAATTTACATTAAATTTAATATGTAGCGGCGAGGAATTAAAAATTTAAGCCAAATTTGGCTAAAATCGCCGCTATGAGAGTAGATAAGTTTTTAAATACCGTAAATATCACAAAAAGGCGCGCGGTCAGCGAAGATATGTGTAAAAGCGGCGTCGTGAGCGTAAACGGCGTCGTCGCCAAACCGGCCAAAGAGGTCAAGATCGGCGACGTGATTACGATCAAATTTTTAACGAGAGAGGCGCGCTACGAAGTGCTAGCGATCCCGGAGACCAAAAGTATCCCAAAATCAGCCCAAGCGCTATACGTAAAAGAGCTATGATAGAGTTAAATTTGGAGTTAGGCGAGCTTGAGGAGGTGGTAAAAATTTTACCCCAAAGCGGCGTCGTCATATTGCAAGGAAATTTAGCCAGCGGTAAAACGACGCTGGTTAAAGCTATCGTAAAGGCTCGCGGCATCGATACGGAGGTTACTTCGCCGACGTTTTCGGTCATGCAAAGCTACGGAGATAAAATTTATCACTACGATATCTATCAAAACGGACTTGACGCGATTTTACAAAACGGGCTTTTTGAAAATTTGCTAGAAGAGGGGCTTCATCTAGTAGAGTGGGGCGACGAGCGACTGGAAAAGGCGCTAGAAAATTTGGGCGAAAAATGCGTCAAGGTAGTTATCTCGCCTAGCCAAAAAGGGCGAAAATACGAGGTTTACGGTGCATAAATTAGAAGTTAAAGATTTACAAAAAACGATCAAAAAAACAAACATCATAAAAGGCATCTCGCTAGAGGTCAAAAGCGGCGAGGTAGTAGGGCTGCTGGGCCCAAACGGCGCGGGGAAAACGACGACGTTTTATATGATCTGCGGGCTTATCTCGCCATCTAACGGCAGCGTGTTTTTAGACGGCGCGGACGTTACGAAGGTGCCGCTACACAAGCGCGCACACATGGGGATTGGCTATCTGCCGCAAGAATCAAGTATATTTAAAGACCTCTCCGTCGAGGAAAATTTACTGCTCGGCGCCGAGATCTTGTATAAAGACGAAGCCGTCCGCGAGAAAAAAGTAAACGAGATGCTAAATTTGCTAAATATCGAGCCTATACGCTTGCGAAAGGGCGTGAGCCTAAGCGGCGGCGAGCGCAGGCGCTGCGAGATCGCTAGAAGCCTCATCATCACGCCTAAATTTTTGCTGCTGGATGAGCCTTTTGCCGGCGTCGATCCGATCGCCGTTAGCGATATACAAAGCATCGTTCGCGATCTAAAAAAACTCGGTATCGGCGTACTCATCACCGACCACAACGTCCGCGAGACGCTAGCCATCTGCGACCGCGCCTACGTGATCAAGGACGGTAGCCTGCTAGCTAGCGGCAGCGCGAACGAAGTCGCGAACAACAAGCTCGTGCGCACCCATTATCTGGGCGAAGAGTTTAAATTTGTAGAATAATGCTAAAGCAAACTCAAGCTCCCAAAAATAAGCTCTCGCACACGTTGCGCTCGTGGCTGCCGATACTTAGCAGCAGCGTCGAGGAGCTAAAGGAGACGCTTGAGCCGTTTTTAGCGGATAATCCGTTTGCAAGCGTGCAGCAGCGAAATTTAACCGAGTCGCCAAGCGCCGCACCATCTAAAAAAGATAAAAATTTCTTCAAAGAAATATCAAAAAACAGCGTAACTGATAGTATCGAAAGCTTTAGCGTGGCTAAAACGGGGCTTTACGACAAGCTAATGGGGCAGATAGATAAGCCCCTTTTTCCGACCGAAAAGTCCCAAAAAATCGCGATGAAAATCATCGAATGCATAAACGAGGAGGGCTACTACGAGCCTGAAACGTTTGACGAATTTAGCGAGGCGGAGATCGAGTCGGTGCGAAAGCGGTTTGCCTACCTAGAGCCCGCCGGCATCGGCGCAAAGGACTACAAAGAGAGCTTTTTGTTTCAGCTTGAGGAGCTAAATTTGGACGAGAAGCTCTTTGAAAGCGCTAAAAAGCTTGCGTTAAATTTCGAAAACCTCTCCCAAATGCGCAAAATTCCGCTCTACAACGAAGCTCTCGCCGTCATCAAGAGGCTAAAAAATCCGCCCGCGATCGAGTATATGAGCGAGGCTGCGGCGATCATCCCCGACATCGTCATAGACACGAGCTCGGGCGGTATCGAGGTGCGCATTAACGACGACTTTTATCCCGAGATCGTCATAGACGTCGAAGGGCTGGACGAAAAAGAGAGCTTCGTCGCCTCGCGCGTAAAAGAGGCAAAAGACCTCATAGACGCGCTTGATATGCGAAAAGCCACGCTTAGAAAGATCGCCCTCATGCTAGTGGAGTATCAGTACGATTATTTTTTTGGCGGCGACATCAAGCCCATGCGCCTAAAAGACATCGCCGAGGATTTGGGGCGAAACCCGTCGACCATCTCGCGCGGCATCTCAAACAAATACCTAGAGTGCTCGCGCGGGCTCGTGCCTATAAAGAGCTTTTTCTCCGCTGCGATCGACGAGGACGTCTCAAACAAGGCCATCAAGGACTTCGTGGCAAATCTCGTCCGAAACGAAAACCCCGCCAAGCCGCTTAGCGATCTAAAAATTTTGGAGTTTATAAAGAAGGAATTTAACGTCGAGGTCGTCCGCCGCACGATAACCAAATACCGCCTTGCGCTAAATATCGGCAGCTCCAGCGAGCGTAAAAAGACCTATCTGCTGCAATCTGGTAAGTAAATTTAACCGCGTGATCATAAATTTACGCGTAACGTCAAATTTGAGCATAAATTTTAAATTTAAGCCGGGGGTTTGGCGAGGGGCTTTTTGCTTTTAAATTTTAAATTTGGTCGTTTCGGCTTTTGCGGCTAAAAAATTTGTAATAAAGCATATAGATTAGCGATGTCAGTAAATATATTCCCACGGCAGAGAAAATACCCTGAAAAAGCGGTATATACTGAAATATCTCAAATTTGGTCGCAAAATCTATATAAAAACGCGGCCATCCCATAAAAGTAACGCCGCCGGTGACGATGTAGCCCGTGTAATACACGTATATCGCAAAAAAACCGAATATAAAGCTCAATACGAGCATTTTCCAGTTTAGTTTTTCTATACCCTCGCGCTCGCCTATATCCGTGTCCATAAATACGGTGTACATGCAGGTAACGTAAAATACCATCTCCGCCGCCCAAAGTAGCCCAACTACCCACATATAGCTCGTGTAAAATTCTATCTCTTGTTTCAACGGACTGACATCGCTAAAAATTTGGATATTTGGAAAGTATTGCTTCATAAAATTTACGAACTCGCGGCAAATTTCGCAGCGAGAGAGGATATCGCCCGGAATGATAAAAATGCCGAGGGCAAATATAAGATAAATTGCCAAAGCAACATTCATAGCGATTTTATCGTGGGTTTTACAATATTTATATAAAAAATTTTCTTGCAAAGTTGTCTCCATATCGTTTAAATTTAGCCAGCCGAGGCAGGGTTTGCGCCCCAAAACGCAAATTTGATTTAGCGTCAAATTTGCTCAAATTTAAAAAAGCAAATTTACTCCGCTTCCGCTTCAAGCTCCTTAAAATACGGCTTTAAGCTCTCGTATGCGTTTTGGATACGCTGAAACTGCATTTTGCACTCGTCCAAAAGCTCGGGGCTAAGCGCGGCGTGAAAGTCGGGATGATAGGCTTTAACAAGCTCCAGGTAGCGGTTTCGCACATCCTCGAAGCTATCGTTTTTATCGCATCCAAGCACTGCAAAATGATCCTCAAAAAGGCTAGCAAGAGCAGCAAATTTGGCTTCATTTTTCTTGGCGCAGATTTTGATGCGTTTTTTAAATTTTTCAAATTCCTCTTCATTATAGTTAAAGATGATCGAAAATTTCATATATTCGCTTTTGTTAAACAGCTCCTCTAGGCGCGCGCACTCGCCCAAATTTGCGATATTTAGCGCGATTTGACCCTCGGCGGATAAAATTTGCTTTGACTCAAAGCCCCTAATTATGTGCGAGATAAAAGATTCATTTGAGCGATCGAAGCTAAATATCGCGCCGCCCCGCACGAAGGCGACATCGACGAAAACCATGGCTTTGAGCGAGTTTGGTTGGATGTAGTGGAGTTTGATCGTTTTATACTCGGCGAAGTTTAAATTTACGTTTTTTAGCTCGTATCTTTGGCAGAGTTTTTTTAGAAATTTGACGAAATATTTGCGCTGAACCTTCTCGTTTTCGTCGTAAAACGACATCACTTTGCCTTTTTGCCCCAGCGTCTTGGCGAAGTTTCGCTTTATGAGTGCTTGCAGCTCGAAAAACAGATCCACGTCTGATGTTTCTATGCTTAGAGATTCTAGATTTTGACTTACTTTTATCAAATTTTACCTTTATAAAACGCATTTGAAAGCATTTTTTATTCCGCTTTTTCCCATACGGGCGTTTCATCTAGCGCGACGTATTCGCACAGGCGCTCGTAGGGCTTGTAGTCGGCCTTATAAGCTAGGCTAGGGCAGTCTTTGACGTAGTAGCCTAGGTATATCCAGCGCAAATTTAGCTGCCTAGCCAGTAAAATTTGCTGATAGAGCGAGTATCTGCCGATGCTAAGGTCCGCAAAATCAGGATCATAGTAGCAATAAACCGCCGAGATACCGTCGCTAAGGATATCCACGAGATCTACGCCGATGAGCCTGCCGTCTGCAAAATACGCAATCTCCTTGCCAAACTCCGCGTGCCCCGCGACGTAGAGCTCGTAGTAGCGGCGGAAGTCCAGCTCGTAGTACTTCCACTCGCGCTTTTGCTGCATAAATTTATGATATTTTTTGTATAACGCCATGTGCGCGTCGTCTATGAGCGGCTTTGTGAGGATGATTTTGGTGTTTTCGTTTTTGCGTATAGTGCGGCGGGCGGATTTGCTAAATTTAAAATTTAGCGCATCGACCCTTATATTTACGCACTCGCGGCAACCCGCGCAGTTTGGCTTGGAGAAATATTTGCCAAAGCGCCTAAAACCACGCCTAGCTAGAGCGTCGTTTACGGCAAAGTCGCAGCCGTCTATGTAGCGATACTCCATGCGCGAGTCCCTGTCCTTGAGGTAGGGGCAGGGGCTAGGCAGGGTGGAAAACGGCACGACTAGCACTTTTTGATATCCGCGTCCTTGACGTAGGCTAGAAACTCATCGCGTAAAATTTGCTCTTTGTGTGCGATGGCTTCTTCTTTGCTGAAGGTTTTTGGCTCAGGCTTTAAATTTTGCTTTGCGGCATTTTTGGCGGCTAAATTTGAGCTCAAATTTGCATTTTGCTCCTTTTGAAGCTCTTTTTTTATATCCTTTAAGCTATCGAAAAAATCATTCATCCGCGTGCTCCTCTTTAAATTTCCTAGCGTCTTTTACTCTTTGTATCGCGGCGGCGATGGCGGCGATCACCTCTTCGTTGTCCTCATTGTCCTTGGTTTTCATCTTTTCTAGCAGGGTAGGCATCTTGTTTTCGACGTAGGACGTGTCGAAAAATCCTCGCCTAAAGTCGCGTTCCTTGCTGATGCTGAGCAAAAACGGGATCGTGGTTTTGACGCTGCCTTCGATCGTAAACTCATCCAGCGCGCGTTTTAGTTTATTTACGGCTAGATCGTAGCTAGGCGCACGTACGATGAGCTTAGCTAGCAAGCTATCGTAAAACGGCGGTATCTGATAGTCTTTATATAGATGGCTATCCACGCGAACGGAAGGGCCTAGAGCAGGGTAGTAGCCGCTGATCTCGCCCGGGCTCGGGATAAAATTTTGCCATGCGTCCTCGGCGGTGATGCGCGCCTCGATCGCAAAACCTTGCGTGATAACGTCGCTTTGCTCCATGTCTAGGATTTCACCCGCCGCGATACGGATCTGGCGCACGATGAGATCCACGCCCGTGATCTCCTCGGTCACGCCGTGCTCGACCTGGATACGGGTGTTCATCTCCATAAAATAAAAGTTGTTGTAATCATCGAGCAAAAACTCGATCGTGCCGGCGTTGGTGTAGTTTACGGCCTTTGCGGCTGCGACTGCGGTCACGCCCATGCTTTTTCGAAGGCTTTCGCTCATCGTCGGACTCGGCGCTATCTCGAGGATCTTTTGGTGGCGGCGCTGGATCGAGCAGTCGCGTTCGGCTAGGTGGATAATGTTGCCGTATTTGTCTCCTAAAATTTGAAACTCGATGTGGCGCGGATTTACGACGTATTTTTCCATAAAAACTTCGTCGTTGTTAAAAAACGCCTTAGCCTCGCGCTTACAGCTTTCAAAGCTAGACTCTAGCTCTTCTTCTTTCCACACTACGCGGATGCCGCGTCCGCCGCCGCCGCCGCTAGCTTTTAGGATGACCGGATAGCCGATGCGCTCGGCGTATAGTTTGATGTTTTCTATCGTTTCGTTGTTTAGCTTTTCGGTGCCGGGCACGATAGGGATGCCGTTTTTATTCATCAGATAGCGAGCGATATTTTTATTGCCCATTTTTCGGATGACGTCGGCGGTAGGTCCTATGAAAACCAGCCCCGCATCCTCGACCTCTTTGGCAAATTCGTAATTTTCGCTCAAAAATCCATATCCCGGGTGTATCGCGTCTGCGCCGCATGCTTTTGCGACCTCGACTATGCGTTTGGCGTCTAGGTAGCCCTTGATCGGGTCGATGCCGATCTGGTAGGCCTCGTCGGCTATTTTGACGTGCAGGCAGTCTTGGTCGGGCTTGGTGTAAATGGCAACGTTTTTGATGTGCAGATCTTTGCAGGCACGGATCACGCGAACGGCGATCTCTCCGCGGTTTGCGATCAAAATTTTATGTATCACTTGGCTTTCCTTTCTTTATTGTTTTTCAAATTTTACTCTTTTTTGCTTGCTGATGCTTGAAATTTGCTTTTTTAGAGCTCGATCTTTGCACGCTGTCTTTAAATTTGCTCTTTTTGTTATCTTTGCTGTTTTACTATTAATTTTTTGGCTTTTTCCTTAATTTGTTTCTATATTCTAGTGATTGCGACTGCTTTACCAGGCACACTTGTTTTTAATTAAATTTGCCGTATTTGCCGTATAAGATAACATAAAGATTTTTTATAGACGATTAAATGTGGCAAATTTAGTACATAAATTTGAATTTTGATGTAGTAGGGTGGGTAAAAAATGAAATTTTTACAAATATATCAAAATTTATGAAAGATTTAAGAAACCTTTGGCTATACTTCACATTTCTTTTAAAGTGCGCTCGTAGCTCAGCTGGATAGAGCATTTGATTGCGGTTCAAAAGGTCAGGGATTCGAATTCCTTCGAGCGCACCACGATACTTACAAAACCGATAAAAATCCCCAAAATTCACGCTTTTATTTAACTAACGAAAACCGTTAAACGCGAAATTTATCAAATTTAACGCCCTAAAACTTCCTAACTTTACTTCCCAAGCGTTTTTGGGAAGTTTTTTTGAGCAAAACCCGGCGAGTAGGCCTCAAAGCTTTTATAATTAAATTAAAAGCGGGGTCAAAAAATGAAACTCACTCAACAGCTAAACTTTAAAGTTGCGCCTGATGACGCTATTCGCGATTACAAGCTCCCGAGCGATAAAAAAGAAAGTCGCCAAATGCTTACCGATACGGGTTTGTGTTTGAAAATTAAAAAGCTTCACAAGAAAAACACTACGCATGTAAAATACCGAAAAGATTTCTATTATTCAACAAACGGAAAATTAGTAAAATTTTTGGGAAGTTTTGGCGATATGACCTACAAAGAAGCTCTAAAAGCTCTTGATGAGTTTTTACTAGCCGTTCCTAGCGCTGCTAAAACTTCCAAAAATACTTTACGAAGCGTATTCGAGTTATATCTAACCTTTCGCCCCTCGCTTGCTGCAACAACCGTTAAAAAAAGAAAACTATTTTTAGCAAAAGGCTTGGAGTGCTTGCCGATAGGGATATTTCAAAAATTGAAAGAAAACATTTGCAAGACATCGCCGATGAAATCTTTCGCGAAAAACTATACGCTAGTCTTGACGATTATTGCGAGTTTGTTCATCAACTTTGGAGTTTTGCTAGAAAGCGAGGCATTTTAAAAAAAGATATTTTTGACGGCATTCTCTTAAAAGAAAGCTACGACTGCCCGCCTAGCGAAGGTTATGCTTTGATTAGCGAGCAAGCCGATCTTAAGAGCTTAATCTCGTATATTCTAAATTATCGCAGTCCTATACCCTCTATCAAAAAAGCTCTAATAATGGGCTTGGCTACCGGGCTTCGCGCTGGAAATGTCCGAAAGATGTCTGCAAATCATTTAAAAATTGATGAAAACGGCGAATTTTATCTGCATTTTTCAAAAAATGAAAACAAAACCAAAGCAAACGGCGATGAATACTTAGGACTTCCACGCGAGGTGGGCGAATGGTTATCGGGCTTTAATTTAAAAGACGAGCAGCTCTTTTTTGGAAATACAAAGGGCAAGCCGTTAAGCGACGGAACCTTGTCAAATGCGCTAGGCGACTATTACTCTGAAAATTTAGGGAGCGGCGTATGTCTTGTATTCCATAGCTTTAGGAAGATAGCCTCTACGTTTTGCCACGAAAATATGCCGCAAAACGGGCTTATACCTTATGAGGTTGAGCGCACGCTTTTTCACGCTATCCGCGGCGTAGCCGGCGTTTATAATAAATCTACGAATATCGCTATGACTAGAAAAGTTATAACGTGGTGGTTTAACTACTTAAAATCTTTGGGATTGGCATTATGAATAAAAAAAGAAGCGGGGCCGAATTAGTTGAAACTCGTAAAAGCATTCACCTTTCGACCTCTGAAATATTAGCTAATTTAAGCTTATCTGTGCATAAAATCTCTCGGGAAGTTTTGCTAAAAAATCCTATTTTTTGTGGGTGGTTAGTATGCTAGAAAATAGAAAATTTTTAAGCATAGATGACGGCGAAGTCGTCCATGACTATCTGCTCGCCCGCTCGTCAATAGACCGAGAAGTCCGCCTACGAACCGTAGATATCTCAAAAACCCTCGAAAAAATCGGCTTTACCGCCCTTGGTATAGCCGTTACTCTTGATAATTCGGGCATTAAAAAACGCGGCACTTGTGGCCGTATGACTGCCGTCGAAGCCGCTAAAGCCTTAAAGCGATATCTAAAAACGCTTATCGAAAAAGAGCTAAAGCAATATCCGATCTTTGTCAGTTATGTATTCGAAGCCCACCGCAGAGGTATGCCGCACATTCATGCTCTGGTCTTTTGCTTACCTTTGCATTTTCAAAAAATAGCCTCATTTCTCGAATCGCATCTAGATCGCAAAGCCGTAACCGTGGATGTTTTATCGCCTTCGTATCTTTTTAAGGAAGGAACGGGCGAGTGGCATTTAGAGCAAGCTACGGCACAAATCCTAGGTTATGATGTCTCAAAGCTGCTTAGAAAGACCGCAAGCGAATATGAGGGCGGAAAAAAGAAAACCTATAAATGTGATAAAATTAAGGGCTTGCAGGATTGCAAAATTTTACACAGCATGCAAAATTTTAAAATGGCTCGTAAGTATCCGAGCGCATACGTCGAAATAGACGTGTTTATGAATGCGCTTTTAGAACAATGGAACGCTACTTTTGGAGCTAAAAAAGACCGCGCAAAGGCATCATCCGCATTAAAGGAAGAAGCAAAAGCCCCGTATTTTCTTGACAAAACCGTAATATTCCCACAGTCGATCAAAAAAAATCGAAAGCCCCAAAAAAACAAGAGAAAAAACACAAAACCTCTTGATTTAGATTTGCGCGCGGCAAACGGCGATAGATATCACGCTTCTAACTGCCGCGTTTTCTTGGATAATAAACAAATTAAAGCCTTAAAAATTGCGGCTAAAAAACAGCGTAACAAAAGCGGGTTGATCTGCCTAGTCCGTACTCTTTTTTCAAACTATCAAAACGGTCTAACCCCTGCGTTGTCGCCGTCGCGTGCGGCATCGTATTTAAATTTTGTCCTTGAACAAAAGCGGGCGCAAGAAAAAGAGGCTCGCGCAAACCGCAAACTTGCTCGCGAATACGGCGCAGACGATATCCAATGGCTGTACGACTATCATTTACACCGTGAACTTTGGGGCGAAATAAAAGTCGAAGTTCGCGAGGTTTGGCATACGAAACTGTGGCAACAGGGGCTAATGAGCGACGCTTCTAGTAAGGCCTTTGATAGTTTCGTAGATGAGTTACTTGACACCGAAGATTTCTTCGATTTATCGATTGCCGAGAAAAAACAAAAGTTAGCCGAGCTTTTCCCGAAGCGAGAACGCACGCCGATTTTAGAAAAATCGCCGTTAAAAATAAATGAAAGCGAGCTGCAAAATGAGCCCGAGCCTTGCTTATTTTCGCCCGAGGAATTGGTCCCTACAGTCATCAAAAAAGGTAGCAATTTTTAATTTCTTTTCCGGCATGATCTTTATATCGTAAAAAATAAAAAAAGGAGTCCATTATGGAATCAAACATTCAAAAATCAAACCAAAACGTCGCTCTAGCGCAAACGCAGAGTCAAAAACCTGCTCAACCGCAAGAGCAAAAACCGCAAAGCGAAAACGCTAAGCTCGTGCAGGAATTAAAAAAGCTTCTCCGAAAAATAGCGACTTTAGAGAAGCGAGAAAAGAGCGCGAAGACCGCTTTCGACAAAACGAAAAAAGAGCTCGACGAAATCGGCGCTGAAAAGGTCAAATACGCAGAGCTTCTTAAAAAGTTCGATCTTGCGACCTTCTGACCTCTGCCTTTCCCCTTGCGGGCGCGTTTCTGCACTTACCCCCTTGTGGGTAGGTGCACGTAATGCGCATTACGTGCACCGATAACCCCGCAAGGGGGTTACAGTGCCTAAATGCTAGAAAAAATAAAAAGAGGTATTATATGGATAATAATGCTAAAGCATGCGTTAGTATTTTGCTAGCTAAACCTGGCAACTTTTGGCACAATTTTAGGCGTGGATTTTTGCCTAACGATTGTCACAAAGAGCTAGTTCACGAAAACTAATATACGTGTAGCTTCGAGGAGGCTCGCCGTTTTGCCAAACGGATGCGAGACGACGCCGTAGCCGCCTATCAGATAAAATATAATCAAAAGCCGCAATTTGACGAGGAAAAAATATTCTGGGAAGCGTCGATCAATGCGCGAGAATACCATACATTGGCGGATTTAAAGCGCGCCGCCGGGATAATTGAACAAAAGACCGGTTATCGTATGGTTTACGGGGCAATTCATCGTGACGAAGGGCATCTCAACGACGAGGGGGTTTTGTAAAAAACGTTCACTTTCAAGTGCTTTTTATTTCGCTCGATGAGGACGGAAATAGTATGCACCGAATTACGCGCGGAAAGCGTCAGCTTATGCGCGATATTCAGACCGAAGTCGCCCACGTATTAAATATGGAGCGCGGGATTGACAAAAGGATAAGCGGGCGGGAACATCTCACGCCGCGCCAGTATAAGCAAGCTGTAAAAATCGCCGAACCGATTAAGCAAGAACTGAAGTTTACAAAAAACGAGCTTAAGGATGCTAAGCAAAAAATCAAGGAATTAGAGGCGGCTTTGAAGGCCGCAAACCTTGAGGCTAGAAGCGAACTCAAAGAACAAGGGGGCAAACGCGAGGATTATGCGACCTTAGAAGCCGAAAACCGTAAGCTCAAGGACGAGCTCGCCGAACTTAAAAAAGCACCCGATCTTGGCAACCTTGAGGACTTTGAAAAAACTTTTAAAGAGAAAATCGCAAAGCTACGTAATCACCCTAAGATTGACGTCGAAGTCGAAAAGGCTATTAATGCGAACAATTTAAGAAGCGGTATTTTGGGTGGTTTTGATAAAGACGGTATAATGGCTTATGTTGCTGATTCTGTGGCTATTAAATACGCTGCGCAAAGCACGATAAAAGAGGCTCAAGCGACTTTAAAAGAGGTCGTTGCTAAGAAAGAAATAAACGTGCGCGCACAGCTACGGGCTTTACAGGAAAACCGTATTCTGGGCTCATTCCTCGGGGCTACTAGCTCAAAGCCTGCTGTTGATGTCGAGGCTTTGCAAGCTGAAAATTTGCAAATGCGTCAAAATTTTGATAAGTTGCAAAAGCAAAACGAGCGACTACAAGGGCTTTTGAAAACTACCGAGCACTCTCTTAAAGCAAAGGACGTTCAGATTGCCGAGCTGCAAAAGAATCAAGAGGGTTTAAAACCTGCTAACGATAGCTTTTTTCTCGGTCAAGCTTCTATGCTCTCCGAGCTTGTGGGCTCTGGAAAGCTATATGTCGAGCCGAAGGGTAGGTATCTTATCGAGAGCTTATACGACATATCAAACGGCAAAATCGCCGTTTCTAACTTCGATGGCATAAAAAGCGGCCTTCTTAGCTATGTTCCGCGAATAAGTCAGCCTGAAAACGGGTTAAGCCTTTAGCCTCTAACCCCTCGCGCGCGTCTGGAAATACGGCGTTTGCGCGAGTTTTTTCCGTTTTCTTAATATATTAAAATAAGATATATGGCAAAACCAAAAAATCTACAAAGCGTTAATCAAAAAACAACTTCAAAGCAAAAGAGCAATGCATATTAAGGCACGGTGGCGGCTGTTTTTTGTTTTTCCGAGCTTGCGGTATTTTGCGAACTGTCGGCTAGGATGTCAAGGGCTAATTTTTGCGAGGCGAGTGTGGAGCCCGCAAAAATAGCTAGTCTTGACCCTTGACGCCTAGACGCAGGCTCGCTAAAATTACCGCATAAAAGCGAAAATGCAGAGCGAGAAAAAATAGGCTCTATGCGCGCCGTTAGCTGTTCGCGGCGTGCATTAGCTTATTTTTTCGATACGAGCCTCAGCGAGTATCAAAGCGCCCGCCCGTGCCGTCTTTTATTGCTTCCGTATAACAAAAGTTGTATTTTTTTACGCTCCGCCGATTTCTCGCCTATCTCAAAAATACGGCTACGCTTGACCGAAGTAGGGATACGATTTGCAAAAAATAAAATTTTGTGATATGATCCTCATTACCAAAAGCGGGGAATGAATTAGTAACAAACTTTAAGCTTTCAAACCTTAAGCCGTTTAAAAAGGGTTAATTATCTTAGCCTTAAAATCTACGACAATGACTTAAAAAGCTTAAGTTTTCTACTATTTTATCCTACTTTTCGGCTTTTTCTTAAAAGAGTTAGGAAGATACTTAAAAAACTTCCTTAGTTATCTTAAAACGCCTGTGTTTTGGGGTTTTAAGTATCGTGCTCGTTTCCCTTCGAGCGCACCACTACATCTCTAAAAACAATAAATTCTCTATATTGCAAGTATTTACATTTAACTTAGCTTTAAATAATTCTAATTTTGCGCGCAACCATATTTTACATTCTATTAGAGGAAAGTGCGATGGAAAAATCTAAAATTATTACAGTTTTGGATAGTATTTTAATATCTAATAAAGCATAGACATTTTGCTTAAGTTTTTAAAAAGCCTGCTATACGCATGGATTATGAATAAGAAAAATTTTTCGCTTTTAGGGCTTACTGGATATCGTGCATGATTAATCCTATAAAAGCCGGCCTTGAGCCGGCTAAATCAAAATACGGGCAGGATCGCTCCGTCGTATCTTTTTAAGATAAACTCTTTCGTCTCTGGGCTGGTTGCGGCTTTAACGAGAGCTTTGATTTTCGGGCTATTTTCGTTGCCTGCTTTGACCGCGATGATGTTGGCGTACGGGCTTTCGGTGCCTTCGATAGCTAGCGCGTCTTTTTTAGGATTCATGCCGATATCAAGGACGAAATTCGTGCTTATAGCGGCAAGATCGACTTCATCTAGCGTGCGAGGTATCTGCGCGCCCTCAAGCTCGACGAAATTTAGATGTTTTGGATTTTTCACGATGTCTTTTGGCGTGGCTAGCTCAGCGCTCTTATCTAGCTCTATTAGACCCGCTTTTTGCAGGATATTCAGCGCTCTGTTGCCGTTAGTAGGATCGTAGGCGATCGCGACTTTAGCGCCGTCTTTTAGCTCGCTTAGGCTCTTTATCTTTTTTGAGTAAAAGCCCAGCGGTTCAAGATGTATTGCCGCGGCGGTTATCAGGGTCGTGCCTTTTGTTTCATTGTGGTTTTTTAGATACGGCCAGTGTTGAAAGAAATTTGCGTCCAAATCGCCGTCTTGCGTCGCTAAATTTGGGATCGAGTAGTCGTTTATCTCTTTGATGACTAGATCGTAGCCCTCTTTTGCTAGAGCAGGCTTGATAAACTCCATGATCTCTGCGTGAGGTACGGGCGAGACGGCCACTACGATAGTGTGATCTTTGTCTGCTGCATAGAGATTAAAAGCTAGCGCCAAACTTGCTAAAATTTTAAAAATTTTCATTATATTTTCCTTTTTTATTTTTTAAAACGGCGCTAAAAAGGTAAAAGCTTTTACGCCGTTTTGTTTTTGGAGACTTTTCTCGACTATTTTCGGTTTTTCAAATTTGAGCCGTAAAATTTACGCAAAATATTCCTTTTGCGATTTTTAAAGCTAAATTTTACGAAGGCAAATCAGTCAAATTTGACGCGATCAGAAGCTCGGTATCACCGCGCCTTGGTAGCGCTTTACGATAAAGTCTTTAACTTCGGGAGTTAGTATCGCTTTATCTAGAGCCTTGATTTTCGGACTGTTTTCGTTGCCGGCCTTGGTTGCTACGTAGTTGGTGTACGGGCTATCTTTATCCTCGAGGATTAGCGCGTCTTTGGTCGGTTTGAGGCCTACGTCCAGGGCGTAGTTTACGTTGATAAATGCTAGCGCGACGTCGTCGAGAGAGCGGGGCGTCTGCGCGGATTCCATCTCTTTAAATTTGAGATTTTTCGGATTTTCTATGATATCTAGCGGGGATTTGTATTCGCCCTCTTTGGCTTTGATTATACCCGCTTTTTCGAGCAAATTTATCGAGCGCGTCGAGTCTGCGGCGTTGTTTGAGATAGCGATGATATCGCCGTTTTTTAGCTCGTCTAGGCTTTTTATCTTTTTAGAATACGCGCCCATAGGCTCGACGTGTACGCCCACGGTCGGCACTATGTGAGTGCCTTTGTCTTTGTTAAACGACTTCATATACGGCAGGCCTTGGAAGTAGTTGGCGTCGAGTTCGCCGTTTTCGACGGCGAGGTTTGGTATCACGTAGTCGTTAAAGATTTTGACGTCGAGCTTGTAGCCCTCTTTTTCTAAGATCGGCTTTACGACCTCTTCTAAAATCTCGGCGTGAGGTACAGGAGATGCGCCTACGGTGATGGTTTTGTCGTTAGCATACAGGCCGCTAGCTAAAAGCGCGCCAAGAAGTATTTTTGAAAATTGCATTATTATTCCTTTTTTTGATAAAAAACGGCACTAAAAAGGTAAAAGCTTTTACGCCGTTTTGTTTTAAGAGCGGTCTCTAAACTAAATTTGGATTCGTCGTTTCGTTAAATTTACCCGCGCCGCTAAATTTGAGCGGGCGGGGCTAAATTTGATTAAAACGTCGGGATTATCGCGCCTTTATATTTTTCCTCGATAAATTTCTTTACCTCCGGGCTCGTGACGGCTTTGTCTAGAGCTTTGATTTTCGGGCTATTTTCATTGCCGACTTTGACCACGACGTAGTTGGTGTACGGGCTATCTTTGCTCTCAAGTACGAGCGCGTCTTTGGTCGGGTTTAGGTTGGCGTTTAGAGCGTAGTTCGTGTTGATAACGGCGATGGCGACGTCATCTAGCGTACGAGGAACTTGAGCGGTCTCGATCTCTTCAAATTTTAGCTTTTTCGGGTTTTCCGTGATATCAAGCGGAGTTTTTAGAGGATTGTCGTTTAGCTTTATTAGACCTGCGCTAGCTAGCACGTCAAGCGCGCGGCTCTCGTTTGTCGGGTCGTTTGGTATCGCTACGGTGCTGCCGTCTTTTAGCTCTTTGATATCTTTTATCTTTTTAGAGTAAACGCCCATAGGCTCGAGGTGAACGCCAACTGTTTTAACTAGATGAGTGCCTTTGTTTTTGTTAAATTCCTCAAGATACGGTAGGTGCTGGAAGTAGTTAGCGTCTAGATCGCCGTCCTCGGTGGCTAAATTTGGAGTAGAGTAGTCGTTGAATTCTTTGATCTCAAGAGTAAAGCCGTCTTTTGCAAGGATAGGTTTTACGACTTCTAAAATTTCAGCATGCGGAACCGGCGTAGCGCCTACGACGATTTTCTCGGCGGCATTTGCTGCGACTGTTAGGCTTAGAGCGACTAGAGAGTATTTGAGTAGATTTTTCATTTTATATCCTTTTTAAAATTTGGCTAGCATTTAAAAAAGGATATGAGCGGAGGCTTAAATTTCTTTTTAAATGCTTAGCGAAACTAAGCGCTTAAAAAGAAATTTTGCGCTTAGCGTTAGTCTTTCGACGACTTAAGTTCAGTGAAGCGACGCATTTCGCACATATCTGATTTCATTTTCTATCCTTTCTTTGTAAAATTAATTTCGGGATTTTATGCAAAAAAAGTTTAAAAGAAAATAAAATCAGATGTAAAAAATCATTTCTTTGTGATCTTATAAATAAAATTTCCTAATGATTGGAAAATTTGAACCATTATGATTAAAATCACGACGGTATAGAGCATGATATCCGGGCGAAATCTCTGATATCCGTAGTTTATCGCCACGGATCCCAGTCCGCCGCCGCCGACTGCGCCAGCCATCGCCGAAAAGCCGATAATAACGATAAGCGTAAGCGTGATAGAAGCTACGATGCCGGGCAACGCCTCTACGAACATCACCTTAAAAATGATCTGAAAATTTGAGCTACCAAAGCTTCTGGCAGCCTCGACGATGCCTTTATCGACCTCTTTTAGCGCGCTTTCTATGAGCCTAGCGATAAACGGCGCCGCGCCGATAGTAAGCGGAACGATAGCCGCGGTAGTGCCGATACTGGTGCCCACGATCAGGCGCGTGAGCGGGAAAAGCACGATGATGAGGATGATAAATGGAAAGCTTCTTAGCGTATTTACCGTGATATCAAGCGCGATAAATAGCGGTTTGTTCGGCTTTAGGCCATCCTGTGCCGAAAGGACGAGCAAGATAGCCGGCACTAGACCTATAAGAAACGCTAGAAGCGTCGAAACCACGCTCATATAAAGCGTCTCGCCGATGGCCGGGAGCAAAATACGCTCGAAAACGTCGGGAAATTTAGAAAAATCTATGTCAAACATCACGCCACCTCCCATAATACGCCGCTTTGCTTGATGTACTCGGTTACGCGCGGCTCGTCTTTTGGATCGACGTTGATGACGAGCGAGCCAAGTACGTTTTCGTTTAGCTTTTCAAGCTTGCCCCAGACGATGTTAAAGTCGATGTTTAGCGTGCGCGCCATATGCGTGATGACGCTGTTTTGAGCGACTTCTTTTGGGAAAAAGAGCCTGATATTTACGCCTTCGCTCGGCAAAATTTCATCCTCGCCGAGGAATTCCTTCATCTTTTCATCTGGCTTTAAAAATAGCTCCTCGATCGTGCCGCTGCCGATTATCTTGCCGCTTTCTAGCAGCACTGCGCGGCGCGCGATGCTTTTTACGACCTCCATCTCGTGCGTGACTAAAACGACGCTGATGTTTAGCGTTTGATTGATCTGTTTTAAAAGCTCTAGTATCGAATTTGTCGTATTTGGATCAAGCGCCGAGGTTGCCTCGTCGGAGAGTAAAATTTTTGGACTTAGCGCAAGGGCGCGAGCGATGGCGACGCGCTGTTTTTGTCCGCCGCTTAGCTCGCCGGGGTAGCTTGCGGCTTTGTTTGCAAGGCCGACTAGCTCTAGTAGTTCGCTCACTCTTTTTTTGATTTCGCCGTCTGAGTAACCCCAAAATTTAAGCGGAGTAGCGATGTTTTCAAACGCCGTTTTCCTCGCCATCAGCGCGAAGTGCTGAAATATCATCCCCACATCTCGCCTAAGTTCTCTTAGCTCTTTATCTTTTAGCGCCGAGATTTCTTTGTCAAATACCTTTAGGCTGCCGCCTTGATAGTCCTCTAGGCCGTTTATGCAGCGAAGCAGGGTGGATTTACCTGCGCCGCTGTGGCCTACGATGGCAAAAATTTCGCCTTTTTCTACGGTTAGGCTGACGCCGTCTATGATCTGCGTCGCTCCGTAAAATTTCTTTAAATTTTCTATCTTTATCACTCAAATTTCCTCGTTCGTAATTCCACCGAAGCGCTACTAAAATTTATAAAATTTCGCGCCTTAGCTCGTCTGTGCTCTTTGGCGAAAGAAGCGCCGGAGCGATGTCAAACACGCTAAACGCGCCGCACTCGCCTTTTTGCGCCAAACGATACGCCGCGCGGGCATAGGCTACTAGCACGCTTGCGGTAAATTCCGGATTTGAGTCAAGCTTTAGCGAAAACTCGATCAGATGTTTATTTTCGCCGTGCTCGCCCGTCGTTCCGCTTCGCAAAACAAATCCTCCGTGAGGGATGCCGCCGTGCTCTTTTTTAAGCGTCGCAAGATCTATGAAATGCACGCTCGTGTCGTAGTCGGCAAAGTAGTTTGGCATCGTTTTTATCTCTTTTTCTATGCGCGCTTTATCGGCGCCGTCCTCGGCCACGACGTAGCACTCGCGCAGGTGTTTTTCGCGCGTAGTCAAATTTGGATTTTCGCCGGCACGAACTCGCTCTAAGGTGCTTTCTATCGGCACGGTATATTGGCGTGCATCCACGACGCCCTCGATTCTGCGGATAGCGTCTGAGTGGCCTTGGCTCACGCCTTTACCCCAAAACGTATAACTGCTGCCGTTTTCCAGCACGCTCTCGCCAAATAGTCTATTTAGCGAAAACAGACCCGGATCCCAGCCTACGGCTATAATGCCTACGTTTCCGCCCTTTTTGGCTGCGGCGTCCACAGCGGCGAAGTGCTCAGGGATTTTTGCGTGCGTATCAAAGCTATCGACGACATTAAAATTTAGCGCAAACTCAGGCGTCTGCGTCGGTAGATCCGTTGCGCTACCGCCGCAAAGCACCAAAACGTCAAATTTGCCCTTGTGCGATAAAATTTCGTCCACGCTAAATACCGGAGCTCCGTATGTTTTTACTTCGTTTGGGTTTCTACGGCTAAAAACGGCCGAAAGCTCTAAATCCTTGCTATTGCGCGCGGCAAGCTCTACGCCGCGACCTAAATTTCCATATCCTAAAACCGCTATTTTTATTTTTTCGTTCATTTTTTATCCTTTTATTTTTTTAAATTTTTACGCATTAAACGGCGTGCCGTAGTTTAAATTTAACAGCTCAAGGCACCGTTTGGATCTGCCAAGTCCTAACGCAAAAACCAAAAAATATCAATCGACCGCTCCCAAATTCGCTAGCTCGCTATCTACCTTTTCTAGCTTTTGCGTAGCGCTAGCTAGCCCTTCGCGGTTGGCTTCGACTACGGCTTGCGGGGCGGAGGCTACGAATTTCTCGTTGTTTAGCATGCTTGATAGCTTTGCTATCTCTTTTTCTAGTTTGGTTTTTTGTGACCGCAGTCGCATGATAACAGCGCTCATGTCCACGCCTTCAAGAGGTACGAAGACTTCTAAATTTTCGCTCACGTCGCGCGCGGCGTTTTCTATTTTAGCGTCGCAAAACTCGATCTGTTCGCACTTAGCTAGCAGCAAGATGTAGTTTGTCGCCTCGGTCAAATTTTCATTTCCGTTTAGCTTGATGAAAGCTTTTGGGATTTTTGAGTTGCCTTGCTCGATGGTCGCCTTTGCGCGGCGGATTGCGACGATGGCTTCGATCACCAGCTCAAAGGTCTTTTCTATTTGCAAGTCGCGCTCGTTAGCCTGCGGATACGCCTCTATCATGATCGAGCTTGCGTTTTCTAAATTTGAACCGCTAAGCTCGTGGAAAAGGTACTCGGAGATAAACGGCATGAACGGGCTAAGTAGCCTCATCGCCTCTTTAAATATCGCTCCAAGCTCCCTTACGCTGCCTTTATCGGCTTTGCTAAGCTCGATGCCCCAGTCGCAAAACTCGTCCCATAAAAATTTATAAATCGCGTTTGCCGCGTCGTTAAAGCGGTAGGCGTCGATGTTCTCTCGCACTTCGCGCACGCACTCGTTAAAGCGGCTTAGTATGTATTTGCCAAGCTTTGTTTCGATTTTCGCGTCGCTTAAATTTGCAAATTTGGACTCGTTTAGCAGCAGGTATTTGCTCGCGTTGTAAAGCTTGTTCGTAAAATTTCGCACGAGCTTCATCTTTTCGTCGCTTAGCTTTATGTCGCGCCCCTGCACGGCTAGCAGCGCAAGCGTAAAGCGCAGTATATCGGCGCTGTACTCCTCGATGCTAACGAGCGGATCGATGACGTTGCCTAGGCTCTTGCTCATCTTTCTGCCTTGCTCGTCTTTAACCAAAGCGTGCAGGTAGATATCGTCAAACGGCAGCTTGCCCAGCGCGTTTTCGCCCTGAAACATCATCCTAGCTACCCAGAAAAATAAAATATCAAAGCCGGTGATTAGCAGGTTGTTTGGGTAAAATTCCGCCAAATCGCCCTCAAACCACTTCTCGTTTTTTAGCTCCTCGCCGTTACCCCAGCCAAGCGTGCTAAACGGCCAAAGTCCCGAGCTAAACCAGGTATCAAGGACGTCCGGGTCTTGATGGAAATTTGCGCTTTTGCACTTTGGGCACTGCGTCGGTTCGCCTTCGTCCGCCCACTCGTGTCCGCACTCATTACAGTAAAATACCGGGATCTGATGTCCCCACCATAGCTGGCGCGAGATACACCAGTCGCGAAGCTCGCGCATCCAGGCGTTAAAGCTGTTTATCCAGTGAGCCGGGTAAAATTTGGCTAAGCCTTCGCCGACCTTTGCGATCGCATCGTCCGCGATCTGTTTTTTGACAAACCACTGCTTTGAGATGTATGGCTCGACGACGTTTTTGCAGCGGTAGCAGTAGCCGACTTGATTTTCGTAGTCTTCGATCTTCTCGACGTTTCCGAGCTTTTCTAGCTCTGCTACGATGACGTCTCTAGCCTCAAGTCTTTCTAGCCCCTTAAACTGCGCACACTGCTCGTTTAGGATGCCTTTTTCGTCAAAAACGGTGATAAATTTTAGATCATGCCTCTTGCCGACCTCGTAATCGTTAGTGTCGTGCGCCGGGGTGACTTTCACAAGACCCGTTCCAAACTCCATATCGACGTGCTCGTCGGCGATAATCTTTATCTCGCGACCGATTATCGGCAGGATGACTTTTTTGCCGATCAAATTTTTATAGCGTTCGTCGTTTGGGTTTACCATGACGGCAGTGTCGCCGAAGTAGGTCTCCGGCCTTGTCGTCGCCACGACGATAAATTTATCTTGTTCTCCCGCAAGGTAGTATCTCAAATGATAAAGCTTGCCTTTATTTTCCTTATGCTCGACCTCGATGTCGCTGAGCGCGCCGTCGTGCGTACACCAGTTTATCATGTAGTTTTCGCGTACGATGAGACCTTTTTCGTAGAGATTTACGAAGGCTTTTTTGACCGCTTTTCTTAGCCCCTCATCCATAGTAAATCTTTGGCGCGACCATGCTGGAGAGATGCCTAGTTTTCGCATCTGATGTACGATCATGCCGCCGCTTTTTTCTTTCCATTCCCAGACTTTTTCTACGAATTTTTCGCGTCCGAGCTCTTCTTTTTTGATGCCTTGGGTTAGGAGCTGCTTTTCAACGACGTTTTGCGTGGCGATACCCGCATGATCAAGGCCCGGCTGCCACAGCGTTAAATTGCCGATGGCTGACAAAGCTCGTGAAGCTC
>NZ_CALHVN010000042.1 GCF_938039245.1 uncultured Campylobacter sp.
TAGCCTTGACTTAAAATTTCTGCATGACATCCAAATTCATCTCAAAAATATTTCGCCTTAGATTCTTTCATTCAAATTTAATCTAAAATTTGCAGCAATTTTTTAAAACACAGCTGCCAAGAATCAAATTTTTTAAATTCCGTCAAATTTAAGCTCGCGTTCTTGAGTTAAAATTTTACGGAAAATTCTTATCCTTGCTGCTGCACAGCTTGTTTAAAAAGCACTCTTTGCAGTTTGGCTTTATCGCTTTGCAGGTGTAACGGCCAAAAAGCACCATCGCTTGATGAAGCGTATTTAGCTGCGTTTTAAAGGCTTTGGTTAGGTCAAGCTCGACGGCTTCGGGCGTCTTGCCCCTGCTAAGGCCAAGTCTATGCGCCACGCGAAAAACGTGCGTGTCCACCGCCATCAAATTTGATCCAAAATGCTCAATCAGCACGACGTGAGCGGTCTTTTGTCCGACTCCGGCTAGGCTCATCAGTTCTTTTTCGGTAGTCGGTATCTCGCCGCCAAATTCGCTCATCACGCTCTTTGCCATTTTGATCAAATTTTGGGCCTTGTTATTAAAAAAACTACAGGAGCTTATGAGTGCTTTTACGCTAGCTAGATTTGCCTGCGCTAGGCTTGCGACGTCCGGGTATGCCTCAAAAAGCGAAGGCGTGATCAAATTTACGCGCTTATCGGTGCATTGCGCGCTTAACATCACACACACAATCAGCTCGTAAAGGTTGCGAAATCTAAGCTCGCTGCCGGCGTCTTTAAAATTTTCTAAAAATAAATTTTTGATAGCGTTTATATCTTTTTTTGTTCTCATAGCGCCGATTTTAGCCGTTTTTATTTAAATTTTTGATGAATTATAACTTATATTTAATGACTTTCCTGCTATAATCACCCTCGCAAAAATCTAAATTTAAGGAACAAAGATGAATAAAATTTTATTCGCATCTCTTAGTTTGGCTGCGGCTTTAAGCCTAAACGCGGCGGAGTACGCCACCGTAAACGGTTCTAGCATAACCGATAAGGACGTGGCTTTCACGCTTGCTGCAATGCCTGGCGTTACTCTTGAGCAACTACCTAAAGACACGCAAAGAAAGGTTATCGACGAAACAATCAACAGAAAACTGCTTCTAGACGAGGCTAAAAAGAGCGGACTAGATAAGACCGACGAATACAAAGCCGCTCTTGAAGAGCTAAAAAACAATCTTGCGCTTGATCTTTGGATGAAGAGAATTTTCGACAATATAAAAGTAAGCGATAGCGAAATTAGCGACTTTTACAATAAAAACAAAGCCGAATTTGCCGTACCTGCGCAAGTAAGAGCTAAACATATCCTAGTAGCTACCGAAAAAGAAGCAAACGACGTAATAGCCGCGCTAAAAGGACTAAAAGACGATGCACTGGTTAAAAAATTCGAAGAGCTAGCTAAATCTAAATCTACAGACCAAGGTTCAGCCGTAAATGGCGGCGAGCTAGGCTGGTTCGGTCAATCTCAGATGGTAAAACCTTTTGCAGACGCCGCATTTGCTCTTAAAAAAGGCGAAGTAACTCAAAAACCGGTTAAATCAAATTTCGGCTACCACGTAATCCTAAAAGAGGATAGCAAGGCTGCCGGTACCGTAGGTCTAAACGAGGTAAAACCTCAGATCGAAGGCAGTATAAAGATGGAGAAATTTAGAAACGATATCAAAAAAAGAGGCGACGAGCTTCGCGCTAAAGCTAAAGTAGAATATAAATAAGGTCGGTAAAATGGGTGTTTTAGACGTAGTAAAAGCCGGCGTTTTAAGCGGCGATGACGTAACTAGGCTATATAAATACGCAAAAGAGCAGGGCTTTGCCTTGCCTGCGGTAAACGTGGTCGGAAGCGACTCGGTAAATGCCGTTTTAGAGGCGGCAAAAACGGCTAACTCACCCGTTATCATCCAGTTTAGTAACGGCGGAGCTGGCTTTTACGCCGGCAAAGCTTGCGGAAATGCCGACGTACTAGGTGCGGTAGCGGGCGCGCAGCACGTGCACTTACTAGCTAAGGCTTACGGCGTGCCGGTAATCCTTCACACCGATCACGCGGCTAGAAAGCTACTGCCGTGGATTGATGAGTTGATTAAATTTAGCCGCGAATATAAAAAGGTTCACGGCGTGCCGCTTTTTAGCTCGCACATGCTTGATCTTAGCGAGGAGAGCCTCAATGAAAATTTAAGCACTTGCGAGAAGTATTTAGCGGAGCTTAGCGAGCTTGGCATTAGCCTAGAGATCGAGCTTGGCGTAACGGGCGGCGAAGAGGACGGCGTGGATAACACTAGCGTAGACAACGCGCTTCTTTATACCCAGCCAGAAGACGTCGCGCAGGCATACGAGAGGCTAAGCAAAATCAGCGATAGATTTAGCATAGCGGCAAGTTTCGGTAACGTCCACGGCGTGTATAAGCCGGGCAACGTCGTATTGCGACCGGAAATTTTGAAAAATTCGCAAGCATACGTCGCGGATAAATTTCAAACTCCAACCGATAAACCCGTAAATTTCGTATTTCACGGCGGTAGCGGTAGCGAGCTAAAGGATATCAAAGACGCCGTTAGCTACGGCGTGGTAAAGATGAATATCGACACGGATACGCAGTGGGCGTTTTGGGACGGCGTGCGCGGCTACGAAGCGAAAAATCGAGCCTATTTGCAAGGTCAGATCGGCAACCCCGAAGGCGAAGATAAGCCAAATAAAAAATATTATGATCCGCGTAAATTTTTGCGTGCCGGCGAGGAGTCGATGGTAAAGCGCCTACTAACGGCGTTTGAGGATTTAAACTGCTTAAATAGAAATTAAGGCTTACGATGGAACCCAAAAAAGAAGCAAAGAACGATAGTTTTACCGATTTGACGCTGCCTGAGGTAAAGGGTAGGCAGTCGTTTTTCGTGTATGCGAAAATTATATTTTTGCCGACGGCGATATATCTGGCGGCACTTCTTGGATATTTTGGGTATATAGATTTTCAAATCGGCCTACATACGGTCGTTATGATGGGTATTATTTGGGTGATCTCGCTAATCTTTGCTAAAAATAGCGCCGAGCTTGCTTGCTGCTATTTCGAGCAAAGCGGGGCTGATTTTAAGCGAAATTTAAAAGAATATATCATCAAGCATCTTTTGGTTATCGGTAAAGATACGAAATCAAATGCCGGATTTGACGAATTTGTCGCTTATTACACCAGAAATTTGCGTAACGAAAATTTTGCTTCCGTGGGTGCCGGTATCTTCCCGATGCTAGGCATCTTAGGAACGTTTATCAGTATCGCTGTTTCTATGCCGGAGTTTAACTCCTCAAATACTACCGAACTTGAAACCGAAATTTCAACTCTTCTTAGCGGCGTAGCGACTGCGTTTTACGTCTCTATCTACGGTATTTTTTTGGCGCTTTGGTGGATATTTTTTGAAAAATACGGAACGAGTAAATTTGAAACGCTGGTGCGAAGGCAAAAAAATGCTACGAGCGGCTTTTTTTGGACGAAAGAAGAGCTTGATAGAAGATATTTGCAAGAGAATTTAAGGCACTTTGAGAAGATCGGAGTGATATTTGAGCATGTTAGTAATGCCGAGTTTTTCGAAGAACTCGACAAAACTATCGAGGCTAAATTTAAAACTTTTACAAATATCTTAAAAAATGAGGAAGAGGCTGTAAAACTAAGCGGCGGACACATCAAAGAGACGATGAATACGCTGCTAAGATCCTCAAAAGATCAAAAAGACCTCATCAAGGTTCATGCCGAAATCTTAAACGTTATCAACAAATTTAACGGCAACATCAAAGATATGCAGCTAAAATTTGCCGAGCAGTACAACAGATTGTACGACGTGGGCGGCGAGCGTATCGCAAGGCTTGAAAAGAGCGTGGGCGAACTAGAGCATAATGTTAGAAATTTTAGCGAGTCTCTTTCTAAATTTAGCAGCGAAATTTTAGAAAAACAAAAACTAGCTATGGACGGCTTTAAAGAGAGCTTGATCGATGGAGTGCAGGCGTTTAAAAAGGCCTTTGACGACGAAGCTATCGAGGCTTACGACGATAATAGCGCGCTCATCGAAGGACTAAAGCAAGACATCGACGAGCTCGACAAAGAGGCAAACGAGATCTTGCAAACCATCGAAAAGGCGAGTATGCTAGATGAAAACGCGTAACGAGGGCAAAAGCGGCGACCAGACCTTTTGGATATCGTATGCGGACCTGATGGCCGGGCTGATGTTTGTTTTTATGCTCATCATCGGCGCCGTCGTCGTAAAATACGTCCTTAGCCAAAGCGATTTGGCAAAACTACAAAAAGATTTGAGCGAGCGCGAAAAGCAAATCGTTTCATCTCAAAGCGAGCTTGTGCGCAAAGAAAACGTCATAAAAGAAATTTTTTCAAATTTGGACCGCGCAAAGAGCGAAAATAAAGAGCTTGCCAATATAAACAGACTCGTAAATGAGATGCTTGAAGGCGTAAAAAAAGAGAAAAACGAACTCACGAATCTAACCCAAACCTACGAGATAAACCTAAACGACGCAAACAAAACTATCGCCGATTTGCAGGGTAGAGTGGTGCAGCTTGGGCAAATTTTAGCGCAAAAAGAGGAGGCGCTAAACGAGCTAAATGCAAAATACGGCAATGAAGTCTCAAAATTTGCAGCGCTGGAAGAGGATTTTAATAAAACAAGAGACAAGATAAAAGACATCAGCTCGCTTCGCTCAAACGTCATATCAAATTTACGCGCCAAGCTCGGAAATAAGGTCAGTATAGATCCTAGCACGGGCGTCGTATCGCTGCCTGAGTCTATACTTTTTGACACGGGCTCGTACGAGCTAAGAGACGAAGCAAAAGCGCGCCTAAAAGAAATTTTACAGACTTATTTCGAGGCGATTTTAAATAGTGAAGATATAGCAAAGCACATCGACAGGATCGTGATCGAGGGGCATACGAACTCCGTAGGCAGCTACATGTACAACCTTGATCTGTCGCAAAAGCGCGCGTATTCGGTATTAGATTTTATCTACTCGTGGAACAAAGATAAGCGCCTAGAGCGCTATCTTATCGCTAGCGGGCGTAGTTTTAGCGATCTGGTGATGAAAAACGGCAAAGAAGATCCCGATGCTTCAAGGCGTATCGAGATCAAATTTTCGATCTCGGATAAAGAGTCGATAAAGGAGATGCAAGATCTCTTGGAGCGGCAAAATCAAAAGTATTCAAAAGACTAAATTTAACGGACTCGAGTTTTACGTACTTCGCGACGATCTGATGGACGGCGAATTTAACGGCAATAAAGCTAGAAAACTGGAGTATTTCCTGCATGCTGATCTAGGCGGCATAAAGCGCGTCGTTAGCTACGGCTCAAGCCAGTCAAACGCGATGTATAGCCTAAGCGTTTTTGCAAAGATAAAGGGTCTTGAGTTTCACTACGTAGTTTCAAATTTAAACTCAAATTTAGCGGCAAATCCGATCGGAAATTTTAAATTCGCCCTTGAAAACGGGATGAAAATTTATGTAGATAAAGATAGACGGGCGCGGGCTAGGGTTTTAGCTTATGAGCTCGCCGGGCTAAAAGAGAGCGAGATTTGCGGCGTTGAGACTGCAAATTTGACGGACAATCGCAGCCAAAACGGGTCAAATTTAAAAAACGCCTGCGAGACAAATTTGAGCAAATTTGACGAACGGCTCGGTTTTACGGATATAAATTTAAATGTAAAAAATACGTCAAATTTGCAAGCCGAAGTCGAGCCGAATTTGCAAATAGAAAAATCAAATTCACAAGATTTAGGTGGGCAAATTTCAAGTAAATTTGACGAGTCAGCAAAGCTCGCGAGTGCAAATTCCAGCGAATACATAAGCCATAAAAACTCAAATTTTGAAAAATCCGCAGATCAAACAAGCTCAAATTTACTTGCCGCGCAGGATTGCTTCATCGGCGATTCGCTTTTTATAAACGAGGGCGTTTGGCAGCCGCAGGCGGAGGCCGGCTTTATCTCGCAGGCTAGGCAGATAGAGCGCTGGGCTGAGGCAGAGAGTAAAACCGTGGATATATTTTTGCCTTCAGGTACCGGCACGTCGGCGGCGTTTTTGGCTAAGCACGTCAAATTTGACGTCTATACTTGTCCTTGCGTGGGCGACGCAGACTACCTAAAAAGCGAGATCGAAGCGCTTACGCCAAACTCGAAGGCGCGCATTTTGCAGCCACCCAAAAAATATCATTTCGGCGATCTAAAGCCGGAGCTTTATCAAATTTGGCGCGAAGTATGCGAGCAAACGAGGATAGAATTTGAGCTCATCTACGATCCGGTCGGCTTTTTAACGATGATGGCAAATTTGGGCGCGTTTAAAAACGAGATTTTATACATCCACCAAGGCGGCGCGCTCGGAAATATCAGTCAAAAACTAAGATACGAAAGAAAATTTAAGGAGACGATATGAAGTTTTTACTCACTAGTAACGAAAATTTTAAGGAGTATTTCGCGGCTTTGGTAAACCGCTCAAACGGCGATATGGGCGCGGTTATGCCCGCCGTTTCGCAGATACTTGAGGATGTGCGCGCTAGAGGCGACGAGGCGCTCTTTGAGCAGATAGAGAAATTCGACCGCTGGAAGCCCGACGCAAATACGCTAAAAATCGGCACCGACGAGATGCAAAAGGCCTACGACGGCATAGATAGCTGCCTGCGAAACGCGCTAAATTTAGCCTTTGAGCGCATCAAAAGCTATCATGAAAAAAGCCTGCCTAAAACATGGATGGAGCACGACGAGCACGGCGTTTTGCTAGGTGCGAAGTACACCCCGCTAGACCGCGCCGGACTATATATCCCCGGAGGCAAGGCCGCCTATCCTAGCTCGCTTCTCATGAATGCCGTCCCGGCTCTGGTTGCGGGCATTAGCGAGATAGTAGTCTGCACGCCTGCCGTCGGAGGCAAGGTAAACGCGCTGCTTCTAGCCGCCATGCACGTTTGCGGCATCAAGGAGGCCTATAAAGTCGGCGGCGCCTCGGCGGTAGCGGCGATGGCCTACGGCACTCAAACGATCAAAAAAACCGACGTCATCACGGGTCCCGGCAACATATACGTCGCGACGGCTAAAAAGCTCGTCTACGGCGAGGTAAATATCGATATGATCGCGGGCCCTAGCGAGATCTGCGTCATAGCAGACGAGAGCGCCGACCCTCGCCACATCGCCGTGGATCTGCTCTCGCAGGCCGAGCACGACGAGATGGCTAGCGCCGTGCTCATCACGCCTAACCAAGCCTTCGGCGCGGCGGTGCAAAGACATATCAACGAGGAGATCAAGACTCTAGCCAGGCAGCCCATCGCGCAGGTTAGCATCGATAAAAAGGGCGCTATCATCGTAGCTAGCGACCTTGATGAGTGCGTGAGGCTGGCTAACGAGCTAGCGCCCGAGCACCTAGAGATCGCCACAAACGACGCGATGGAGCTAGCCGGGCAGATCAGGCACGCGGGCGCGATATTTATCGGGCATTTTACACCAGAAGCGATGGGCGACTATCTAGCCGGGCCGAATCACACGCTGCCTACGGGCGGTAGCGCGAGATTTTACTCGCCGCTCGGAGTTGAAAATTTTATGAAGCGCACTTCGCTCATCTCGCTAAACGCAAAAGGCATAAGCGAGCTAGCAAACGCATGCATGAAGCTAGCCGATGCCGAGGGGCTGGGGGCACATAAGCGTTCGGTTGCGGTTAGACTCGAAGCTTTAAAATAGATATCATCTCTTGGGAGCTTTTAACGGAACTCGCGAAAAATCGGCTTGGCGGACCGGCTTGTCTAGCCTACGCCTATTTTTTGCTTCGTAACCCTTAAAATCTCTCCAAGATATAATATCTCTTTTGTTCTTGGATAAAATTTTGATAAAAACGTCCAAAATTTGCTCAAAAATTCTTCGCCGCGGGTTTGGGACGCGAAATTTGAGTTAAATCAGCGCAGTTTATAAAAATGTGTGGCGGCGCAATTTAAATTTACAACGACTTTACGGGGTGAAAATGGATTTTGAAAATTTTAGCTGGGCCGATGACGAGATGCTTGCTTTTTTGTACGCTTTGGGCGACGAGTGGCGCGCGATCGACGGCGGGGCGGAGTTTATGGGGCAAAATTTTAGCTTCGTCGGCTCAAAGCCGGTTTTGCAAAATTTAAAAGACTACGAAACGGTCGATTACGAAAATTTTACCGATATTAAAGATTTTATAAGCTCAAATCCAAACATCCAAAGTAAAATTTTAAGCGCAGACATAAGCTACGTCGGCGACAATCTGACCAATGCCGAAGTCAAATTTGTGCCCGAGTATTTTTACGATTTTTTAAAATTTATGCTAGAAAATATCCCCGAACATCACTATTTTTACAGCCCGGAGGCCGCTTGGATAATGCTTATAGCCATGGAAGGCTATGTGGAGTTTGCCGTTTTGGATAGATGAAATTTGCTTTTGCGCGTGCCGCATCATACTTATTTTGGTGCGGCCTTGCTTTAACTCGGGCGATTAATAAAGCGATTTTGCGTTTTTATTTAGGGCTACGCGGTTGCCGTTTTAAAATAAATAACGTCTGGGCTCTTTACCTGGAGTCGCGGCGTATAAATTCCCAAAAGATAGGATTTGGCGCTGCGGTTTGAGCGCATTTTGGCGGAGAATTTTAAGCCTAAAAGTTAAATTTATCATTTAAAACTGCGCCTTGATAGATAAAAATGCGCCGCAAGACAAGCAAACGCCGTTAATCGGCGTTTTTAAAATTAGCGAAATTTCCTACGAATCAGCGTAACCGTAATGCAAAATCTGCAGTGCTTTTGCGGGTTTTTGCGTCAAATTTAAACTCTTAAACAAAATCATAATATAATCGCCTAAATTTAGTTTAAATTTAGGCGATTTATGAAAATAAAAAATTCCCCCGCTGCTTGCGCAGTTGCGCTTTTTGCCGTACTTTTTACGGTATTTTTTATGGTTTATATCGCTAGCTACGAGGAGGAGGGCGAATTTACCCAGATAGGCGATAGCGAATTTTACGCTACGCTGCAGGGTAAAATTTACGCGCTAATCCCAAGCGGAGGCAAATTTGAGCTAAAAGGCGTGCGGGCGGATAAATTTAAGGTTCTTGCGCCGGGTGGTTATCGCGGGCGAAACGTCGGAGCTGACGAAAGCGCCGTCTACTGCGGCAATCTAGCTATGATCGGGCTTGATCCCACGCGCGCTAGGGCGATTGGAAACGGATATTTCACAGACGGTCGGGTTAGCTATTTTTGTAGCGACGTAGGCGAGAGAAACCACGAGCTAGGCGAGTTTAGTGAGGCGGTTCAAACCGCGGCGTACGCGATATTGGGCGCTGATAAACCGCAAAGCTATATTTATAAAATAAAGCGCGTTTCAAGCGTAAATTTGACCCCGGTTTTGGGTTTTGGCTTTGCGGCGGGAAGCGCGAGCCAAGGCGGCAAATTTGGCGAAAATAGCGATGCGGACGATAAAAAAGACGTCCGAGACGGAGCGCAAATCGGCGGCGATAAAGGTGGTAAAAAAGCTTATTTCGAGGGCGAGGAGCTAGATGGCGCAGACGCGGACGGGCTAAGATACTTGAGAGACGCGCGCGGGCGAACTAGCGATTTTTACGTCACGGACGGACAAAACGTCTATTTTAAAAGCTTGCGGCTTGCGGTTAAATTTACGGTGGGGTTGCACGAGGCGGCGAATTTTAGCGGAGTGCGTTATCTTTTAGAGCCCGCTAGCGGCGCGGTTTATGCGGACGGGAATGAACTTGCGCCCGAATTTGCGCCTTATTCGCTACCGTTTGGCGTCTTTGGCGCGCACGCCTATCACCTGCTTTTTCGCGGCAAGGACGGGATTTACTTTTGGCAGCGTCATAGCGACGACAAAAACGGCGAGCTAAAACGCGCGGCGGCGGATCCATTTAGGGGTGAAATTTTGCCGCTTGCGGGCAGCGTTTTTGTTAGTGGCGCCCAGACTTATTTCGTGCAGAGCCGCGAAATTTGGAGCCGCGGCAAAAGCGACAAACGGCTAAGCTCGCGCCGTACGGAGCTTTTTAGGCTCAAAACTAGCGAGCGGTGGCGCAAAATAGGCCTCGTTAGAGACGGCGTATACGGCGCGGTTTACGCAAACGGCGATAAAATTTACTATTTTGACGCGCTTGGGACGCAGCAGGGGATTAGCGCTAGCGTTTACGAGATTGCAGACGCTAGCGCCATAGAGGCCTTGACGCGGCCGTATGATCCGAGCGGGAAAAACATAAGCGGCGCGGACATCCGCAAGATGATAAAAGAGGAGCGGCTCGTGCCGGCGCGTGGCGAGCTTGTTTTTGAGGCGGTTACTTATTACGAAAGCGGCGAGGCCTATCTTTTTTGGGGAGTCGCCGCATTTGCGCTTTTAGCGGGCGTTGCGAGCCTCGCGCTTAGGGCTATAAAGAGCGCTAAGTGGCTAAAAATCAAGAAAAAGTCCTCGGTAAAGTAAAATTTTGTGGCAGATTTTACAAGCGAGCCGAAATCAAAGTCTAAATTCGGCGGCAAAGCCGTTTGGGCAAAACGATAAACGGCGGAAATTTACGCAGATAAATCTCCGCCCGCAAAATCAAAGTTTAAGCAAAAAGTCTATGTACTCTTTTGCGCTATTTTCGACGTCTTCGTCGCTAGCGCCTAGCAAAAAGCCGTACGAGGCGAAATCCGCCATAGGCTTTGCTCCGACGAAATTTAAAGTAGCTTTAAACGGCGACAATACCTCTTGCAGACTAAAGCCCTCGATACCGTCTTTGGAATACATATCCTCTTTCGCGCCCGCTGAGATAGCTAGCGAAAATAGCTTGCCGTTTAGCTTGGTGCCTCCCGTGCCGTAAGCCCAGCCGTATGCGAATACGTCGTCAAACCATTTTTTTAAAAGCGGCGGAAAATTTGACCAATATAGCGGATACTGAAGCACGATTTTATCGTGAGTTTCGAGTAGTTTTTGCTCCTTAGTTACATCGATTTTAAAGTCGGGATAAAGCGAGTAAAGCTCATGAAGCTCGAATTTATCGGCGTGTTTTAGGATTTCTTCCTTCCAGCGACGATTTACGCGAGAGCCTGCGATATCAGGATGCGCTAGGATAATAAGCGTTTTCATATTTTCTCCTTTTAAAAATAATTCGGAATTATAGTTTATTAAGATATATTTTGTCTTGTTTTGCGTCAAGTTTTGCGATGAGTTATCAAGAGCGAACCAAAATTTAGATAAAAGTTAAGTAAATTTTCGATATAGCATAAATTTAGGCGCTATTTTAAGCTAATTTCTCGCTTGAATCAAGCGTAATATCTCACGAGAGCGTCTAAGCGCCATCAAAAAAGCGGATGTGAATTTATGCGCGATGCCCGGTAAAGAGACGTAATTTTACTATTCGTTTGATAAATTTAGGCGTATAATTTGGGCTTAAATTTTTACATTCGTATAATGATAAATTTTTAATCAAATTTTCGCTATAATCGGACAAAATTTAAGGAGCGAATATGAAACTAGGAAATTTTTCGACTAATGCAAGCATGAGTAGCCACTACCTCGAACAAGCTCAAGCCAACAGTGCAAAAACCCTAAATAACATCTCCGCACAGCGCGCTCTAAGCGGCATCGACAGCGCAAATCTCGCTATCGCGGACTCCCTGCGCTCTCAAAGCTCCACGCTAGAGCAGGGCGTCGCAAACGCAAACGACGCTATCGGCATCCTACAGATCGCAGACTCCACGCTAGCAAATATCACGCAAAGCGCCGACCGTATCGGCGAGCTCTCGGTGCGCTATAGCAGCGGTATCCTAAATGCCGACCAGCAAAAAATGATAAAAAGCGAAGTCGGTGCGCTAACTAAATCAATGCAAGATAGCGTAGATCAGGCTAGCTTTAACGGTAAAAACGTGTTTGGCGGACAGATGAGTTTTCTAACCGGCAACGGTATGGAGGGCGTAAATTTATCTGTGCCTAAATTTGGTAGTATCGACGTGAGCGATATAAATAGCGTGCATAAATTTATCGGCGGCGTAAATGCTTTGCGCGGCGAAATCGGCGCGGCACAAAACGGCATACTCTCCGGTATAAATGCAAGCCTGGCGAAAAACGTCGCGCTAAAGCAAAGTGAGTCTCAGTTACAAAATAACGACATCGCTAAAAATCTAAGCGCGTTTAAGCAAAATGATTTGCAGGCAAACGCCGCCGTCCTAGCTCAAGCGCACAATGCGGCAAGCTTGCAGGCGCAGTTTGGCAGACTTTTGGGCTAAATTTAGCTAAATACCGTTTAGCCGCTATGCTCCTTGGCGGCTAAAACGCTTTTATTTTATTCTAAATTGCGATTTGATCGTGCCTTGAATCAATCTATCAAATTTTACTTTCGCGTTTAACATGCCTCCGCGCTTTGCGATCAAAAAAGCTTGCCGTGTTAAATTTATCGGAGCGGGCTACTTTCGCGTTAAATTTACCTAAACCCTCCACATTAGCTTTGCTAGGATTATCATTATGACGCACAAAACAAGGGCGATGACGTGCGAGTATTTGCCGAAAGGATCGGGCTTTTTGAGCTTATAGATGAAAAAGAGCGATATCGCCGTAACTAGGCACATCAGTCCTAGCACGCCGATTTTTGCCATTAGCAAGATCTGAAACGAGCTACCAAACCATCCATTTTCACCGCCTAGATATTCCTTTGCCATAAAAATGCCGCTGATAATTAACATCAAAAACGCCGTACCAAAAACCTTCGCGCTGCCTTTGGTGTAGGCTTTTTTGACGCGAGCGAGCGTATCTTCGTCTATGTGCTTTTTGGCAAACGGAAATATACAAACGTCAAAAAATACGTAACCGACGAAGGCGACGGCGCTTAAAATATGAATGATGAGGAAAAATAGATACATCTAAGGCCTTTTTGCTTGATTATATTTAAATAAGCTGCCCAAAGGGATGATTTTGATTAAGGATTGCGCAAAAGAGGGTTAAATTTAAAATTTATCAGTGAGGCGGCAAATTCGTGAAAAATCTTTGCGAGGTCAAATTTGAATAGATTTGTAAATTTAAGATTGTGTAAAATTTGAAAGAATTTTATAAAAACCGCCCGTCAAATTTAACGGGCGGGACAAATTTAAGGGCGCGTAAAACGTTCAAAACTTAAATTTAGGTTTGAAGCCCTTGCTAAAACAAGGGCTAAATTTTACTCTACTTCGGCGTCGATGACGTCGTCGTCTTTTTTCTTACCGCCGTTTGCTTGCTCGCCTGCGGCGCCGTCTTTTTTATACATCGCTTCGGCTAGCTTGTGGCTGGCTTCGCTTAGAGTTTTGACCTTTGCGTCGATCTGCTCTTTGCTAGCGTTTTCGTCTTTTAGCGTCTCTTTTAGCTCGTCAAGCGCCTTTTGGATGCGCTCTCTGTCCTCGGCCGGGATCTTTTCGCCTAGCTCGTCGAGGCTCTTTTGCGTTTGGTGTGCGAGCGCGTCGGCTTGGTTGCGCGCCTCTACCGCGTCTTTGCGCTTCTTATCGTCCTCTTTGTGTAGCTCGGCGTCTTTGACCATGTTATTAATCTCGTCTTCGCTTAGGCCGCTTGAGCCTGAGATCGTGATATTTTGGGCTTTGCCTGTAGCCTTGTCTTTAGCTGAGACCGTTAGGATGCCGTTGGCGTCGATGTCAAACTCAACCTCGATCTGAGGCACTCCGCGAGGAGCAGCAGGGATGCCCTCTAGGTTAAACTGGCCCAAAGACTTGTTGTCGCGGGCAAATTCGCGCTCGCCTTGTAGTACGTGGATCGTGACGGCGCTTTGGTTGTCCTCGGCGGTTGAAAATACTTGATTTTTCTTGACCGGGATAGTCGTGCCTTTTTCGATGATTTTCGTCATCACGCCGCCTAGAGTTTCGATGCCTAGGCTTAGCGGAGTGACGTCAAGTAACAACACGTCCTTCACGTCGCCTTTGATGACCGCGCCTTGGATCGCTGCGCCGATAGCTACGACCTCGTCCGGATTTACGCTTTTATTTAGCTCTTTACCAAACGCCTTTTTGACCTCTTCTTGGACTAAAGGCACGCGCGTTGAGCCGCCCACCATGACGATTTCTTTTATATCTTTTTTGTCTAGTCCGGCATCTTTTACGACCTCGTTTATCTTGGTGATCGTTTGAGCGACTAGATCCTCGATCATACCTTCAAATTTAGCCCTAGTTAGTGTTTTTGTGAGGTGTTTAGGACCGGTAGCATCAGCGGTGATAAACGGTAAATTTATCGTCGTTTCTTGAGCCGAGCTTAGCTCTTTTTTAGCCGTTTCGGCTGCCTCTTTTAGGCGTTGCATAGCCATCACGTCGGTTTTTAGATTGATGCCCGAGTCGCTTTTAAATTCGCTTGTTAGCCAGTCGATTAGGCGGTTATCGAAATCATCGCCGCCTAGAAACGCGTTACCGCCGGTAGCTAGAACCTCGACCACGTTATCGCCGGTTTCTAGTACGGTAACGTCAAACGTACCGCCGCCTAGGTCGTAAACCATGATCTTTTCGGACTCTTTTTTATCTAGACCGTAAGCAAGAGCCGCCGCGGTAGGCTCGTTTATGATACGAAGCACGTTTAGTCCCGCGATGGTTCCTGCTTCTTTAGTAGCTTTTCTTTGGCTGTCGTTAAAGTATGCAGGCACCGTGATGACGGCATCTACGACGGTTTCGCCCAGATAGCTTTCGGCATCCTCTTTTAGTTTCATTAGCACTTTGGCCGAGATTTCTTGCGGAGTGTAGACCTTGCCCGCGATCTCGATAGCGCACGCGCCGTTTCTATCTACGACGTGATACGGCAGCCTGGCTTTAGCCTCCTGCGCGTTTTTCTCGTTGCTCATTAGACCCATTATTCTTTTTATAGAGTAGATGGTTTTTTCAGGGTTGGTTACGGCTTGGCGCTTTGCGCTATCGCCTACTAAAATTTCGCCCTTATCGGTAAACGCTACGACCGAAGGAGTCGTATTTTTGCCTTCTTTGTTCGGGATTACCTTGCTTTCGCCTCTCTCATACACGCTTACGCATGAATTCGTCGTTCCTAGGTCTATACCTATTACTTTTGCCATTGTTTATCCTTTTTATTAAATTTTTATTTTAAATTTTACTTTGCTATCGATACCATCGCAGGTCGCAAAACTCTGCCGTTGATTAGATAGCCTTTTTGTATCACTTGCACGATTTTTCCTTTTTCCACGTCCTCGCTATCGATTTGCAGTACGGCATTGTGGAAATTCGGGTCAAATTCGCCCTCGGTTTCGATCGGCGTGATACCGTTTTTCTCAAAACACTTTTTAAACTGATCTATCGTTATATAGATGCCTTCTTTGATTTTTGCCGCATATTCGTCGCCTTCGGTTTCAAAATTTACCGCCATCTCAAGCGCGTCTATCACTGGAAGCAGGTCTCGCGCGAATTTCTCGTTCGCATACGTTGCGATGTCTGTTTTTTCCTTTTCAAAACGCCTTTTGATGTTTTCAAAGTCTGCGTTAGCTCTATAATACTTATCCGTCAGCTCCTCAAGCTGCTTTTGAAGCTCGACGTACTTCGCATCTAGGCCCTCAAAGCTGATGCTCTCGTCGAAATTTGACGGGATTTGCTGTTCAAACTCCGCTTTTTCATTCTCATTCATGCCGCCTCCTTTAAGTTGTTTAAAAATCTTTCATAGTCGTTATAAATACTGCCCGCGCAAAGCATTTTGGCCTCTTTGCCCCCAAAATTTACGTCTAGTTTCATACCCAGATAGTTCTCGCCGAAAAAGACTAAATTTGAGTCAAAAACCATCTCAAAGCTAGGGTTTAGCGCATTTTTAAAACTCTTGCCGAAAATCTCAAGCGCTATCTTTTCGTTTTCTAAAAAACGAATTTTAGTGCGTTTTAGCTCGGCTATCTTGTTTCTTAACTCGTTTAGGCCCACCTGCATACAGGTAAGTTCGAGTTTGCCTAGATCAGTGCCGATGAGATTACTCAAAAATTTCTCTACTTTTGGGTTAAATTTTAGCGCGATCTCGTCCTCGCTAAAGCTCAAAATCAAAAATCTATTATTTAAATTTAATACCTCGTTTAGCGTCTGGGTTTTGCTTTCAAAAACCATCGCGTAAATTTCAAATTTATCGCTTAGCAACTTTAGCAGGTTAGGATTTGCGATATCTAGCGTCTCGCCAAGATTTAACCTAGCTCGCCAATAATCTCTCATCGTCGCAGCCGTCGGTATCCTACCGCCGCTAACGTGAAACTGCGTAATCGCGCCCTCGTCGGAGAGCTTTTTAAAATAAACCCTGATCGTAGAGGCCGGGATCGACATTGCCATGCGCGAACCAAGCTCGCTAGAGCCGATCGGAGCGTTATCGCTAAGATAAGCTTGAATGATAGAATCAAGTATCAGATCTCGCTTACTTACCTTTATCATATTAGCACTCTCTCCTTTAAATTGCTAGGCGCATTATACAACATTGAGCGGATAATTGTCAAGGGCTATAGTTAAAAAAAATTGTTTAGATAACTTTAGCGTAGTAAGCTCAATGTTGGAAAGGTAAAATTTGAGTGAAATGAGCGGTATGTGGGAAAATTTAAATCTATTTAATGTAAGAGGATGGTAAATTTGGTTTTATTGCTAAATCTTTAAAAAATGAAAAAATGTAAAATTCTGTACGGAAAATTTGGAGTGAATAAAATTTTGTGAAGAAAAGCCCCGAATTTGGGGCTTAGGATTATTTATCTCTGAGATTTAGCTCAGTGATAACTTTTGTATAAGCTGCGTAATCTTTAGCTTTTAGATATTTCATCAATCGTTTTCTGCGACCGACTATTTTAAGTAGTCCGAGGCGAGACGAGTGATCTTTTTTGTAGATTTTTAGGTGCTCGGTTAACTCCTCGACTCTTGCGGTTAGCAATGCGATTTGAACTTCCGGAGAACCCGTATCTTTCTCTTTTCTAGCGAATTTCGCAACAATTTCTGCTTTTTTAGCCGAATCCAAAGCCATAATGACCTCCTGATTGGTGAGATTAAAAAAGGCGATTATAGCATAAAAATTAAAAAATGCGGCGCCTGCTTTAAAAAATATTGATTTAATCAAATTTGCAGATAAAATTTAATAAAATATCCGCAAAAAATTTAAAGGAATTTTATGCTTTTGACAAAAGCAAGCGAATACGCGCTGCTTTCCCTGATTTACATAGCGCAAAAGGACGCTCCCTCGGACGTTGATACGATGTCGGGTGAGCTTGATATATCAAAAAGCTTTTTGGCTAAAATTTTACAAAATTTGGCCAGAGAGGGCATTTTGGTTTCGTTTAAGGGCGCAAACGGCGGATTTATGCTCGCGCAAAAGCCTGAAGAAATCAGCATAAAAAGAGTAATTGAAAGCGCCGAAAAGCGTAAAATGGCGGTATTTGAGTGCTCGATCTCGGCCGATAGTTGCTCATCCAGTAAGGGCGGAATATGCCAAATTTGGCCGATGTTTAGCGCGCTTCAGTCTAAAATCGACGATTTTTTAGATACAATTACGTTAGCAAATATAATCAAGAAGTAAATTTTGGCAAAACAAAAGCGCAATATCCTAACTCTGGTCGCACCGTTTTTAGAGCCTATCGTAAGATTTAAAGGGCTCACGATCGTCGGCGTCATAATCGCCATCTTAGCGATCATCATCGTGCCGCTTCCTAGCGCGGTCTTGGACTTTTTTCTTGCGCTTTCCATCTCTATCTCGGTGCTTATCATCCTGATCGCCGTTTATGTGCCAAAGCCTACCGACCTTAGCACGTTTCCGACGCTCATCCTCATCATCACGCTTTTTAGACTCTCGCTAAACATCGCCACCACGCGCATGATTTTAAGCGAAGGACACAACGGCCCCGATGCCGTAAGCGAGATAATCTCAAGCTTCGGGCAGTTCGTCGTAGGTGGCAACTACGTCATCGGCGTGATCGTCTTTACGATCCTAGTGCTTATAAATTTCATGGTCGTTACCAAGGGCTCGACGCGCGTGAGCGAGGTGCAGGCGAGATTTACTCTCGATGCGATGCCGGGTAAGCAAATGGCGATAGACGCCGACCTAAACGCCGGTCTAATCGACGAAAAGACCGCTAGAGAGCGCCGCGAAGCCATCATCGGCGAGGCGAATTTCTATGGAGCAATGGACGGTTCGTCTAAATTTATAAAAGGCGATGCGGTCGCAGGCATCATCATCACGATCATAAACATCGTCGGCGGCTTTCTCATCGGTTCGTTTCAGTACGGCCTAGATATGGCTACTTCGGCACAAAACTACACGATCCTAACGATCGGCGACGGTCTAGTGAGCCAGATCCCGGGCCTCATCACATCGACGGCTACGGCGATCATCATCACTCGAGCTAGCAAGGATGATGAAAATTTCGCCGAAGGCTCGCTAACGCAGCTGCTAGGCGAATATAAAACGCTACTAATAGTCGGCTTTATACTATTTATCTTTGCTCTAGTTCCCGGTCTTCCGACGCTATCTCTCGGATTTATCTCGCTTCTGTTTTTAAGTATGGGCTTTATAATGAAAGAGGTAAAAGAGGGCAAGATAAATTTGACCGCCAAGGCCCAAAGCGCAGGCTCTGCTCAAGGCGAAGAAGAAGGGCAGGCCGCACCAAAACCTCCTAAAAAAAGCGAAGAAGAGATCGCTCGCGAAGAGGAAGCTAAGATAAACGATATCTTAAAGCTTGAAATTTTAGAGCTTGATCTGGGATACGGACTGCTAAAGATCGCCGAAACCGATCTCATCGAGCGCATACGAGCGATGCGCCGAAATATCGCGGCACAGCTTGGTTTTTTGATGCCAAAGATCCGTATCCGCGACAACCTCCAACTACCGCCCAACGAATACCGCTTCAAGCTAAAAGGCGTCGTGATCGGGCAGGGGGAAATTTACGCGGATAAATTCCTCGCGATGGATAGCGGACTAGTTAGCGACAACATCGAAGGCATCCCGACTAAAGAGCCGGCGTTTGGCCTAGACGCGCTATGGATCGATGCGAGCGTGAAGGAGGACGCGATACTAAGCGGCTACACGATCGTAGATCCCGCGAGCGTCATCTCTACGCACATGAGCGAGCTGATAAAACAAAACGCCGCCGAGCTCCTAACTCGTCAAGAGACGCAAAATTTGCTCGACAAGCTAAAATCTGAATACCCCGTCATCGTCGAGGATACGCTACGTATCGCGCCTATCGGAGTGATCCAAAAGGTGCTAAAAGCGCTACTAAAAGACCACATCCCGATAAAAGATATGCTAAGTATCCTAGAGGCGCTAAGCGACATCGCCGAGGTTAGCAAGAACCTCGATATGATCGTCGAGCACGTCCGCACCGCGCTTGCTCGCGCTATCACTTCGCTTTACGTCGATGAGAGCGGACGGCTAAATTTTTACGTGATGGAGCCTGCCGCGCAGCAAAAGCTGATCGACGCCGTGCAGTATAAAGACGGCGCGTATCACCTGATGATAAACGTCTCGCAGACGTCGGCGATCGTGCAGGCTCTGCGCGAGGCGAGGGCGAAGCGGCCGATCTCTGAGTACGGCTCGATGATACTTTGCGTGGAGCCTAGCTTGCGTAAATTTATTGCCGATATCTGCGCGAATTTCGCCATAGATATCACGGTGCTTAGCTTTGCCGAAGTTGCGGCAAATACGCCGTTTGAGACGCTAGGCACGATAGAAATACAAAATCTGTAAGGAATAAAATGACCATCCATCACCTCTCGCACACCGATCTTGACGGATACGGCGCGCAGGTAATAACGAATCACTATTTTAAAAACGTTAAATTTTATAACTCAAACTACGGCAAGGAGATCGACGAGAAATTTGATCAAATTTTGGCTCAAATTTCGGATAAAAACGCAGCCCAGACGCAGTCAAATTTAAGCGGCGAGCAAAATGGTAACTCGCAAAATGCGTCCGAAAATCGCGGCGAGGGCGAAGCGGCTAAAAATGACGAAAAAGCGCTCATCCTGATAACTGATCTAAATTTGACCGTGGAGCAGTGCGAAGCCTACGAAAAGGCGATCGCAAACAAAAACGCTAAAATTTTGCTCCTTGATCACCACCAAAGCGGTGCCGAGTGCGCGAGCAAATTTAGCTGGTATTTTTTAGATAGCTCAAGGTGCGCGACTAAGATCACGCATGATTTTTTCGCTAAAATTTACGGGGTGGATGCTAGCCTAAATCACTTTAGCGACGTCGTAAATGCGGTCGATATCTGGCTAAAAGACGACGTAAATTTTGAAATGGGCAAGGTCGGACTCGGACTCGTCGCAAACGCAAAAGAGATAAACAAAACGATGTTTGAGGCTGAAAATTCGCGCTATCTTTTTTATCTAATCAAACGAGCGCGGGAGTTTTTTGACGCGGGAGACGACTATGTCGGGCTTGACGAGGCGATTTTCGGGTTTAAAAAGGACTTTTTTAAAGAGGATAAAAACGATACGCTAAGCAACCTGATCTCAGCCTTCGTCGTAAAAAAACTAAGCGAGGAAAAAGAGAAATTTAGCATAAAATATAACGATCTTAACGGCATTTTGACCTACAATATCGGCAACACCTCGGTTATCGGCAATGATTTTTTAGTCGCGAACCCCGATATTGATTTTTTCATCGACGTTACGAGCAAAAAGACTCTGAGCTTTCGCGCTAACGGCAAAGCTGACGTAAGCCAGATGGCTAAAAATTTAGTCGGCGGCGGCGGACACGTGAATGCTAGCGGCGGGCTTTTTGCGGGCTTTAAGGATAGCTTTAGCTATGAAAACGTAAAAGCGCAGATAACCGACCTAATAACTAAAAAAACGATTTTACAAGGATAGAAAATGAAAGAAATAGAACCTACCGTAGACGAGCTAAGCTACGAGCTTTCGATGATGCTAGAGGCGATGCTGTATTATGCCGGCGTGAAAAAAGATAGGCTCGAGGACGCGGCAGAGGCCTACATCGAGTGCATCGACGACGCGCTGGAAAGCTCGGATGCCGAGGGCGTGGACGAGGTGCTCGAAGTCGTCGAATACATGAAGAAAAAGCACGCTAAATTTTTCAAATGAAAACTCTAGCGCAAATTTTATTTTTCTCGGCTCTGGCGGCGATGCTGGGCGGTTGCGTGTTTTTAAACGACCGCGGCGTGACGACGAAGTACTACAACGAGTGCAAGGAGTACTACGACGCGACGGGCGTCTATCACAAAGAGTGCCCTAAAAACATCATCGACTGGACGGAGTGATGAGCTTAGAAGCGGCTAGAGCGGCTAAGGCTAGGGAGCTGGCGGGTAAAACCTACGCGCCTTTGATGCGGGAGGTAGAGGAGCTAGCGGCTAAATTTAAGGAGCGCGAATTTGAGCTCAAATTTGACGATATAGTCGAGATAAACGAAAATTTAAATCCAGCCCAGCGCGAAGAGACGCTGCAAACGGCGTTAAATTTGCGCTCGTGGCGCAAGGGGCCATTTAAGATAGACGATATCTTGATAGATAGCGAGTGGAGAAGTTTTGTTAAATTTAACCTACTCGCGCCCCACATGGATCTAGCGGACAAAGTCGTGGGCGATATCGGCTGCAACAACGGCTATTATCTCTTTCGTATGTTGCCCAAGCGTCCCAAAAAACTGATCGGCTTTGATCCTGGCGTGATGAGCTTTTTGCAGTTTAAATTTATCGACGCGTTTGCGCGCTCGGGCATAGAGTACGAGCTGTTAGGCGTCGAGCATCTGCTGCACTACGGCGTCAAATTTGACGTGCTCTTTTGTCTGGGCGTACTCTATCACAGAAGCGATCCCGTGCGTACGCTAAAAGAGCTAAAAGGCGCGCTAAATGCGGGCGGCAAGCTCTTTTTGGACACGATGTATCTTGATATGCAGGGCGATTTTGCTCTGAGCCCGAAAAATACATACTCAAAGATACCAAATATCTACTTCGTGCCGACCGTTAGTGCGCTTTTAAACTGGTGCGAGAGGGCGAATTTTAAAGACGCGCAAATTTTGGCTACAAAGCCCACGGACGCGCACGAGCAGCGAAAAACAGAGTGGATCTTGGGGCAGAGCCTAGGCGATTTCCTCGATCCCGCAGACCCTACGCGCACGGTCGAGGGCTATCCCGCGCCAAAACGGGTCTATCTAAAACTAAGCGTATAAAGGTAAAAAATGGACGAAAATATATATAAAGACGGCGGCAGCGAGGATACGATACTGCCTGAGGATGAAAACCCTTTCCGCAACGAGCTAAAAACCTCGCCGAATATAAAAACCAGCTTAAGCGGCACCGTGACCGAACTGGGTTCAAATCAAGCAAAAACGAATTTTTTTGCTAGCGAAGAGATGGCTTCTGACGCCGAAGGGCTTATTCACAGTGGTTTTGTTTTCTCGGCGGCTAGCTATGCGGCGATGGCTGCGGTAAACGAAACCTTCAGCGTCGTGATAGGGGCTAAGATACATTTTTTCGCTCCGACTAAGATCGGCGAAAGCGTGGAATTTGATGCTAGGGCTCAGTTTAACGATAGCGCTAAACGCGAGGTAAGGGTGATCGGCAAAACGCGCGATATCAAGGTTTTTGAGGGTACGTTTCAAGTGGTTGTTTTAGAAGATCACGTATTTAAAATTTATAAAGCCAACGTCCAAAAACAAGCCGCCCAAAGACAAAGAAGCCGAGCTAAAGCCGAGGAAGAGGCGCAAAACTCTTAATTTTGCTTAAATTTACGGCAAATTTAAGCAAAAGGTGCAAATCAAATAAGCATTTTTGCGTTATTGATGATTTTATGCATCCATCGGTAAATCGCGGGAGGAATGATTTAAATTCACGCTAACTTTAGAGTGGGGCGTTATAATTTTGTCAAATTTGGCTTTGGGGTTTTTGCTGCGTTTGCGAATTGCAGACGAGCGCTTTTGAAAGAGATTTTTGTTGTACTCGTAGCTGCAAGCAGAGGAAATTTTATCCAGGGCAGGCTCCAGCCTAGCCTTGGTTAAATTTCCGCACGACTTTAAATTTGTCTTGCGATACTTTGTATTATCGCTTTACGTTTAAATTTGAAGCTAAATTTACAAATTTTGAGTTGCCAAGACCCGCACCTTGAAAATGTAAATTTAAACTCGCTACGCAACAGCGCTAAAATTAACCTACACCAAGTGCAGCAACATCTCATGTGCAGTGGGGTTGGTGGGGATTTTGCGTCGCTGCGCTAGCAGCTGCAAGCAGACGGGGGCGGGTATGCTTCTGGCAGCTCTCAGAGAGAGTGCGTCCTAACAGTAGCAAACAAAGTGCGGCTAAGCACAAGGCGAGTGTATAGCACGACGCAAAGGAGAGCGACGCTTCGTAAGTAGTTCTGCTCGCAGTTACGAGCCGCAGGCGAAGTAAAGCCCCTTCCGCCTCCAAAAAAAGAATTTGAAAATCTAACGCCTGATGACAAATTTTGAAGTTTAAAGGCGCGGATCTGGGTGTGTAAAATTTAAAACCGTCAAATTTGAAGCCGAATTTGCGCGAATCAAATTTAATCAAAAATTTAAGCCACAAGGAGCGAAAATGCTTGGCAAAACGTTAAAAACAGTTGGAATAGTCGGCGCTTTGGCGCTATTTTTAGGTATATTTTTAAATTTACAAGGAGAACAGATGAGTCATAAAACAAAAGAGCCTGCGGCCGCGAACAAAACGATCGTGCTAGCGGGCGGGTGCTTTTGGGGCACGGAGGCCTATCTCAAGCAGCTTCCGGGCGTGGTTAGCACCTATACGGGCTACGCGAACTCAAAGGTGCCAAACCCTAGCTACGAGCAGGTCTGCACGGGCGACACGAACGCCGCCGAGGCCGTCTGGGTCGAATACGACGAGTATGTGATCGACCTGCCGCATTTGCTCAAATTTTATTTTAACACCATCGATCCCACCAGCCTAAACAAGCAAGGCGGCGACCGCGGCACGCAGTACCGTACGGGCATCTACTACACCGATGCGGCGGACGAGCCGGCGATCAGAGCCTTTATAGCCGAACAACAAAAAAACTACAAAGCACCCATCGTAACGGAGGTCGCGCCGCTAGAAAATATCTACAAAGCCGAGGAGTATCACCAGGACTATCTGGACAAAAACCCGCACGGCTATTGCCACGTGACCTTCGAGAGCCTGCCTAAAAAGGGCGAAATTTTGAGCGACAAAAAGCGCGATATGAAGCAAAATTTGCAAAACTACAAAAACAAAGACGACGCGACGCTAAAAAACGAGCTAAGCGCCATCTCATATGACGTCGTAAAGCACGCCGCGACCGAGCGCCCGCACAGTAGCGAGCTAAACGACGAGGAGCGCATCGGCATCTACGTCGATATCACCAACGGTCAGCCGCTTTTTAGCTCGTACGATAAATTTGACGCGGGCTGCGGTTGGCCGAGCTTTACTAAGCCGATCGACGCGAGCCTAATCGCCGAAAAGTCCGATCTATCGCACGGCATGGTGCGCACCGAGGTCAAAACCGCGATGTCGGACTCGCACTTGGGGCATGTATTTGACGACGGTCCGCAGGACAAAGGAGGGCTAAGATACTGCATAAACGGCGCTGCGCTGAGATTTGTGCCAAAGGAGGAGATGGAGGAGCAGGGGTATGGGTATCTGATACCATATCTTGATGCGCAGTATTCTAAAAAATAGCGGCTTGTCTTTTTGAAACGGCTTGTCTCGCGAGTGCTTTTTACGGAGTTTGTAAAATTTTGACTCGATGAACTACGTGTTCTATCTTCGCCAAAATTTTACCGTACAACCCTAAAAATCATCTCGCGATACTTCGCCTTATCGTTTTACGTTCAAATTTACAAATTCGCAAATTTCGGCTTCAAATTTTACTCGCTGAGACCCGTATCTTGAAAACGTCAAATTTGAATACGTGGCACGATAGCACTAAATTTAAACCTACGCATAGTGCAGCAACCTCTAACGTGCAGTGGGGTTAGAGAGGGCTTGGGGGGGGGTCTACTTTGCAGTTGCGAGGCAAAGCCGAAGCAAAGGAAGGTTAAGCTTCAATACGTTCGCTACCGTCGCCCTATGGGCTTGAGACCGCTTCGCTCGTAGCTGCCAGTAGAGCGTAATTCAAACCCCTTCTTTCTTAATATAAAAGTGAGACGCCTGTAAGCATAAAATTTAAAAACAAAATTTAGCATCTTAAAGATGTTGGTCTCGGTGGGTAAAATTTAAATCCAAGCGGCAAAACCGAGTTAAATTTGCCGCTTAAATTTGGCGGGAGTCAAATTTGCCCGCCAAATCAAAGCCAAAATCAAAATTTAAACCGTCGCCCCTTCGTTCATCGCGGCGTATTCTTCAAAGGTTCCTTTAAAATCGACGACCTCGCCGTTGCCTTTTAGGTGGATGATGCGGTTAGCAAAGGCGTCGATGAGCTCTCTGTCGTGGCTCACGCAGATGACGTTGCCGCCGAATTTATACAGCGCCTCGCCTAGAGCGATGATGGCTTCGAGGTCAAGGTGGTTGTTCGGCTCGTCTAGCACGAGTAGGTTGCCGCGCTCTAGCATCAGGCGGCTTAGCATCAGGCGGTGTTTCTCGCCGCCGCTTAGGCTGCCGACAGATTTTTCCTGCTCGGCGCCGCTAAATAGCATCCTGCCTAGGCACTTGCGGATCTCGTCTAGGTCCTTGTTATTTTCGTCTTGCAGCCACTCGTAGAGCTTTAGTTCGCCGGTGATTTTATTTGTCGTGTCCTGCGCGAAATAGCTAGGCTCTATCGTCGCGCCCACGTGCACGTCGCCGCTATCCGGAGCCACCTCGCCGATGATGATTTTAGCCAACGTGCTTTTGCCTACGCCGTTTGCGCCGATGATAGCGACCTTGTCGTTCTTTTCGAGCTTGAAGCTAAAATTTTCAAACAAAACCTTGTCGTATTTTTTGCTTATGCCGCGCACCTCTAGGATCTCGTTGCCGATGTCGCGCTTGGTGCGGAAAAGTATGCTAGGATCGCGTCTGCTTGATACCTTGATCTCCTCGATGTCGAGTTTGTTTAGCTGCTTTTGGCGGCTCGTGGCTTGGCGGGCTTTGCTCGCATTTGCCGAGAATCGCGCGATAAATTTCTCCAGCTCCTCTTTTTCTTTTAGCTTTTTGTCGCGCTCCATCTCGTGCTGTTTGGCAACCAGCGTCGAGGCGATGTACCAGTCGTCGTAGTTGCCCGCAAATTGCCTAATTTTCTTAAAATCCACGTCTAGGATGTGCGTGCAAACCGCGTTTAAAAAGTGGCGGTCGTGGCTGATTAGCACCATCGTGCCTTCGTGGCGGTTTAGCTCGTTTTCCAGCCACTTTATGCTCTCGATATCAAGGTTGTTGGTGGGCTCGTCAAGGAAAAGAATGTCCGGCTTTGGAAATAGCACTTGAGCGAGCAGGACTTTAAATTTATCCGAGTTTTCGACCTCGCTCATCGGCTTTTCAAAGTCGCTAAAGCCAAGCGAGCTTAGGATTTTTTCGATGCGAACCTCGTACTCGTAGCTAGGATCCTCTTCGGCGCTTATCATCTCAAGCTGCGCTAAACGGTCGTTTACGGCGTCGGTAAACTCCTCGCTCATGTAGAGCTGCTCTTTTTCTTTTACCGCGTCGTAGAGGCGTTTGTTGCCGTATAGTACGGCGTCCTTGACGCTAAAGTTTTCAAACGCGAACTGATCTTGACCTAGCACGCCTACTTTTAGCCCGTTTTCGATGACGATCTCGCCGCTGTTTGCCTCGATCTCGCCTGCTAGGATTTTTAGAAACGTCGATTTTCCTGCGCCGTTTGCGCCGATGAGTCCGTAGCGGTTGCCGCGAGTGAGTTTTAGATTTACGTCCTCAAATAGCAGCTGCGCGTTAAATCTCATCAGTAAATTTTTTACTTCAAGCATATTTTTCCTTAAATTTGACTTTTTAAACCGTAGATTTTGCCAAAAAGTCGTTTAAAATCAGTATAAACTTCGGTAAAAAGGCGTTTTTTCGTTTTTCTAAAAGCGTAATTGCTTAAATTTGCTATTGCTGCGCGAATTTTTGCTAAAATTTCGGCATGAACGGCAGGATCTAGCGTGCGGCGCGATGAAAATTTAGCGTTTGCGCGGCTAAATTTGGGCGTTTTTGGATACAAAATCCGCCAAAGATAAATCTAAAGGACAAAAGTGAAAACGATTTTTCGGCTTTGCGTAATATTTTTAGTAGTCTACGTCGCGGTTTTGGCGCTGCTTTATTTTTTTCAAGAGAGGCTGATATTTTTCCCGAGCAAGCTAGAGCCAAACCATGATTTTAGCTTTGATCAGCCGTTTGAGGAGATAAATTTAGACGTAAACGGTACGCGCATAAGCGGACTTAAATTTTTAGCGCAGAGTAGGGACGGCGGGCGAATTTACGGTGACGCGCGCGATGCGAACGGCGAACGAAAAGCAAAAAACGGCGCGGCGATATTTTTCCACGGCAATGCGGGCAATCTGCAAGGCTGGGGCGGTTACGCACGGTTTTTTACGGATTTGGGCTATGATTTTTATCTGTTTGACTACCGAGGCTACGGCAAGAGCGGCGGCGAGATAGGCTCGCAGGAGCAGCTTTACGCGGATGCGGACGCGATGATGCAGCTGGTTTTGCGGGAGTATGATGCGGGCGAGGTTGCGGCCGTGGGTTACTCGGTAGGCAGCGGACTGGCGGCTCGCGCGGCGCTAAAATACGGCGCTAAGCGGCTAGTTTTGATCGCGCCTTATTTTAGCCTAGAGGAGCTAGCTCAGGAGAAAATGCCCTTCGTGCCGAAATTTTTAATCAAATATAAAATCCCTACGTTTGAGTTTGTAGGCGGTTTTGGCGGGCCGGTGACGATATTTCACGGCGAGCATGACGAGCTAATCGGCGTGGATAACTCGCGCAGATTGCTTAGATTTCTAAAGCCTGGAGATAAAATTTACGAGCTAAACGCCGGGCACAACGATATCCTAGGCCTAAGCGAGCTTTGGGAAAAATTAGCGCAGAGGCTTAGCGAGTAGGGCGGGCTGCGGCGGTAAATTTGATGAAGTAGACTGGAGTTTGGCCGTTTAACGGCAAGTTTGCTCGCTTGGGCCACCCTTGTCCTTGCGGCGCAACGGCTAAATATCGGCGAGCAAGGAAACAAATAAAAAATTCTAAATATATTTAGAAGTTTAAAAGACGAGGCTAAACTCGCCGCATGGATGACGGCAGCAAAGGTTTTCGTTAAATTTGGATAAACCTTGCGGCACGGTAAATTTAGCTAAATCGCAACGGCAGCCTAAAATCAAGACGATAAATTTAAATTTTACCGCATAAAGCGCCCAAAATAATTTTAAAGCAATAGGCTATTTCGTGCAGGCAAAAGGCGAACTAGAGTATCTTGGCTCGCCCGTAACCCTTAGGCGTAAATTTGGCTTTTAAATTACTTAAAAGCGTCGTTTATTTTACCGCTTTTTTGGCATTTTTCACGCTCGGCTTCGATTAGCTTTTTTGACTCTGCACCCTTAGCTAATACGCTTTCGTCTATTAAAACGCTCGGCAAATTTAGCATAATAGCGTTATGCGAACCACTAAAACCGCCTAAATTTTGCCCGAAATCTTTTCTGACGCGATCGTTTTTGCTATTTATGTCTCCGCCTTCGCAGTGAAAGTGCGCTCCGCCGTTTGAACAATGGCATTTTATCTCCATATCTTCGTCGTATATGCGTTCGTCCATAAAGTAAACATTTTTATTTAAATTTATGCTGCTGATTGGATTATAAATTAGTGCGGCCAAAATTTTATTGCCGTGCGGATTTGATACATCCCAGCGCACGGCGCGATAGGAGCTTAACATCACCACGAGCGGTTTTTGCGATTTGTCTAGCGTTACGACTACCTTATTATCCCGTGCGTCGCTGTCGTAAACGGCAGCAAGCCAGATATCAAATTTTTGGCCTTTTAGTTTCGTGACTACTTCGCTTTGTTTGTGAAATTTCGGTTCATCTTTAAAATCTACTAAAAGGCTAGTCGTGTGCCAGTTGTTAACAAACCAAACTTCTATCTTGTGGCGTCCCTTGTTAAATTTATGCATAAGCGCTTTGCTTCCGGCGTTTTCGGAATCGAATATCTGCTCGCCGTCTACCGAGATGCGTAAATTTGCCTGGCTAAAATCGGCTAAAATCATCTGCTGCGCGTCTTGTTTGAAATCGAAATTCCCAACCCAGTAGGCGATAAATTTTTCAGAAGGTATCTTATGAAACTCGTCGTAAGCAAAATTTAAATTTATATTTTCGACCGTTTCAGAGGAAACCACGTTTTTTGAATCGTCTTTATTTAGATAAAAGGCCAAAAATTTACCCGTAGGTATCTGCTTACCCGCCGTGATCTCGCTCGCCCATTTCTGTGCGTCGTTAGCGTTTGCTACCGCAAAAAATATGCAAAATGCCAGTAAAAGCATCCGTAAAATTTTCATTTTTTCTCCTTTAAATTTTATCTTTCGTAGTCTACCAAAACGTAGTTTAATGTTAAATTTTACGTGCGGTTCGGTTGTGAATTTTATAGATTTATTTTAGTGTATTTAAATTTTACGCTCGGTCGTAAATTTATCGTTTGGTTATGTTTGCGACGCGTATAGTAAAGCTAGCCTAGAGAGTGATCTCGGGTTGGCCGCGCTGCTAGGCATTCCTATCGGTATTATGCCTACTTTTTGTGAAATGGGGCGGGGAATTTCCGTTGCCGCCGCGCAGCCCCAAAGATATATTTGACGCCGCTTGCGGCTCTTTTATTAGAGCGGCGGATCAGACCAAATTGCTCGCGAAATTTTCTAAACCCACCGTATATATTTTTACGCAATTATTTGGGTATTATAGGGCCCGTATGCCGCGATTTACGAATTTGCGGGGCATGCGTTTAACTACGTGCATTTTACGCATATTTTGTTTTTGATCGTTTTTGCGGTAGCTTACTGCGTTGTTGCGGAGAAATTTCCTAAAATCACGCTTTGGCAAGGCGTCGCCGACGGTATTTTAGTCAATATCGCCGTTCACGTGATTACTTTGCCTATTCTCGGCCTTACGCCGCCGCTTTTAACGCTGCCTTGGTACGAGCACGTTTCTGAGTTTGCCAGGCACGCGCTATATTTGGTTTACCGAGCTTATGAGGCGAGATTTGCGAAATCGTATCACGCACGAGCCTGATCCGGCTGATTACTGCGATTCTTGCTGCTCGAAATAGCTTTATTTTCCGCCTAAATTTCGGGCGGAATTTCATCATTTTTTAAAATTTAAATTTATTTGACCCTTTTTTACCTTAAGTAGATACGATTTTATCAAGCTTCTATCCAAAATGTTTTACGAGTTGCTTTGGTAGCTTATCCGCAAATTTACCGATATTGCGGGTAGTGCGGGTTTGTTTTAAAGGCTATAAAAGTCCGAAAACGGCGTAAATTTATTGCTTTGCTTATAGCGATTTAGTACTAGAATTAGCCGATTCTTACGAATTTGATCGCGATTTTTGTATATGGATTTGAGGGCTGCATTTGTACGGCGGCGAGTTTGCCTAATTTTTGCTTGCGGACAAAACGCCTCTGCTAAATCTTATCTGTTCGTAGATTTAAAAATAGTGTAAAACGGAGCAAACAAACTCGGAGCGTATCGAGAGCTAAATTTAGCCCTCGATGTAGTTTTTGAGTTTTCTACCGACTTTTGGGTGTTTTAGTTTTTTGATGGCAGAGCTTTCGATCTGGCGGACGCGCTCTCTGGTTACGTTTAGCTCTTTGCCGATCTCTTCTAGAGTGCGGTCGCTCTCGTCGTCGAGTAAGCCAAATCTCATCCTGATAACGGCTTTTTCGCGCTCGTTTAGCTGATCTAATACCTCGTCTATTTGCTCTTTTAGGTCGTTTTTTAGTATATGATCCATCGGACTTAGCGAGTTTCTATCCTCGACAAAATCCCCGAATTTACCGTCGTCTTCGTTGCCGATCGGAGCTTCTAGACTGATAGGCTCTTTGGTGATTTTTATGACTTGTTTTATCTTGTCCGCACTTAGTCCGACCTCTTTTGCTATGACGCTTATATCCGGTTCCTTGCCCTCTTCCTGGAGATATTTGCGGTTGATTTTATTGATACGGTTTATCGTTTCTATCATGTGGATAGGGATACGTATCGTACGGGCTTGATCGGCGATGGCGCGGCTGATGGCCTGACGTATCCACCATGTCGCATAGGTCGAAAATTTATAGCCTTTTTTATATTCAAATTTATCAACCGCTTTCATTAGGCCGATGTTGCCCTCTTGGATGAGATCTAAAAACGGCAACCCGCGGTTCGTATAACGCTTGGCTATGCTTACGACTAGGCGCAAATTCGACTTCGCCATTCTAGCTTTTGCTTCGTCGGAGATCTTTTTACCGCGTTTTATCTGCTCTAAAATTTCTTTTAAAAGTACCGGATCAAGGTTAAATCCGCTCTTGCTAGCCTCTTTTGTCGCAAATAGTTTTTTTATCTCCACGTAGGTTGAGACCATCGTAGCCTCGGGAACCCTCGCGATGATGTCGTCTTTGCTTAGCTTGATGATATCTTTTAGGATCGATTTGTGATTTTTCTTTAGTTCGTCGCTAAACATCGGCAGCTTATACTCGAGCCTTTTTAGTTCTCTATCAAATTCATCGTCGCTTTTTAGCGCCGTTTCCATTGATTTTACTATCTCGGTTATGAGCTTGCTCGTAGGACCTAGATCCATTAGTTTATCTTTTAAAATTTTCTTTTTAAACGCGAGCGTAAGCTTGGCTAAAAATTCATCCTCTATCTCGGCGTCATTTTGTTTATTTGCCGTTTTTAGCCACTCTTTTTTTGCTTTTTCTAGAGCCTTAAAGCTCTCGATTACTTTTTCGGCTCGCTTGTCGTCTTTTTTGCTATGTTTTTTAGGCTTTGTTTCCTTCTCTTCGCCGTCTTCGCCGTCGTTTTCTATATCCTCGTCTTCTTCCTCTTCGTCGATGTCTTCACTTTCGCTGTCGCTACCTTCGCCCTCGTCGTCAAAACTTCTAAAAAGCTCTTTTACGCGGCGTTCTCGGTTGATTAGCGGTTCTTTGTAGTCTAGGATAAAGTCGATAAGATACGGCACCGAGCAAAACGCGTCGATGATTATGTCTTCGCCGAGTTCGATTTTTTTACTGATTTCGACTTCTTCTTCTTTGGTTAGTAGCGCGATTTGACCCATCTCGCGTAGATACATACGCACTGGACTGTCTGAGCGCGACCACTCGAGCAAGTCGTTTTCGTTTGCGAGGTCGAATTCCTCTTCGAGATTATCGTCGGCTAACTTCGCTAACTCTTCGCGGCGCTTTTTTGCGTCCTCGATATTTCGCATTTTTGCGATTTCGGCGGAGGTTATGAGTTTTACTTTGTTTGCTTTGGCTAGAGCCTCTATTTTTTTAGCGACCATAGCCGTAGGAGCTTTGTCTAAAAATTTAACCAGTTTTTCATACGTGACATAGCCTTTTGCGTTTTCCTTAAAAAGCTCTTCGACCTGCGTCAATACTTCTTTTTTTGCAGCACTCATTGGGGATTCCTTTTTTGTAGAAAAAACGGATTATACCCAAATTTTTTTAAATTTTGATAAAAATATGAAAAATAGGGCGTTTTAGTTTGTTAAATGCAGCTTTAAATTTTACGCTTTTATCGGTATGAGTTTGGCTGATTTGCGGCGATTAAAGTAAAACTCGCTAAATTTAACGAAAAAATTTGAGTTTAGTTCAGCGCGCGAGCCGTAAAGGCTTTTAACGCGATGTCTCGTAAAATTCGTCTATTTCGGGCTTACGGCCTTGTTGTTTATTAGCTTTAGGCTATCTTTTGCGCCAAATTGTTTTGCGTACTTTTTGAAATTTTCGCACGAGGTTTGTAAATTTTCTTGCTTGCAAACTCCGTTTTTTAGCAGAAATTTAACCATATCCTCGCTATCTAAAACGGCGGCTAGTTTTGTAAAAATTTCCAGCTCTTTAGCCTCAAATTCGCTAAGCGGTTTAAATTTTAAAAGCTCTTCGAGGTAGCGCATTTTATCGCGGTAAAACTCTGTAAATTTTGCGGTTTTCGTAAACTGCCTTATTTTTGGATCAAGCGGAGCGTTTGCGATCGGCGAGGCGCCGTTTTGACCCATAAAAATAGCTATCCCGCCGGCCACGCAAAGCATTGTTTCTTTGTCGCCGTGCGCGCCTTTGCTAAGAAGGTGACTAAAAATCTCAAACGCCTCGGCATTGCAAGCCGTTCGCAAAAGCTCGGGCGAGCCGATATCAGCGCCGTTTGCTACGAGTAGGTCGATGAGTCGTATCGCTTCTTTTTGATCAAATTTATATTTGCCGTTAGGATCTATGCCAAGCGCTATAACCGCGTCAAGAGGAGTAAAAATCATAAATTTATAGTTTAGATCCGGCTTAAATTTGAGCGCCTTTTTTATGCGTTCAAAGTCGAATTTGCCCGTTTTTATGATTTTTACATTGCAGATAAACGGCGAAAAAAGACGGTCGTTAAACTCGCCGTATTCCTCGTTTACGCGGTGCGGGTTTTGCGATAAAAACTCCAAAATTTGATCAAGCCCCGCGTCTATTTGCTTGCTTGTGGCATTTTCGTCGAAAAAAATCTCAAAACGAGGCTCCGGCAAATTTGAAGCAAATAAAATTTGAGCTAAAATCATAAATATAACGGCGCGCTTTTTCATAAATCCTCCTAAATTTACGGCTTTTACGAGGCGGTCAAATTTGACTAGCGGATTTAAGGGCTAAATTTGCTCGCGGTAAATTTGGCTCAAATTTTAGCTGAAAAGTTCGTCAAATTTACGCGCGCGGCAAAATTTATGATAAAACGGTGTTTAAATCGCCGCTTTTTACCTCTCGTTATCTAGCGTCTCTTGCATTTTCGCCCTTGCGTTTTCTAGCCACTCGGGCTCGGCGGTGTCGATAAGATCTAGGCAGATGATTTTGATTTTGCCGTTTTTAAAGCTAAAGTTTTTCACGTCCATGATATCTGAGCCCACGATCACGATAGGTTGGATTTTTAGATTTAGCTTGTCGGCGATGATTTTCGCGCCGCCTTTAAACGGCAAAAGCTCCTTTGAGTGCGAGCGCGTTCCTTCCGGGAAAATCGCCAGTACGCGCCCCTTTTCGACGCGGTCTTGCGCATCTTTTACGAGCTTGATGAGCGAGCGTTTGTTTTCGCGCTCTACTGAAATCATCTGCGGCACGTGGATGATCTGTCCGATGACGGGCAGGTCGGCGATCTCTTTTTTAGCGATCCAGCAGAGATTTTTAGGATAAATTTCTTCTAAAACGACGATATCTAACATACTTTGGTGGTTCATGATGATCATATTCGCGCGCTCGTCGAATTTGCCGACGACTTCGAGCGAATAAAAGCCGAAAAATCGCTGGCTCCTGCCCCAAAATTTCCTTACGGCGTGGATGTGCTTTTTAAAAAGCCACATAAAAAATACGACCAAAAGTATGCTGATTAGAAACTCGACCGCGAAATAAGCGGCCTTTATCCTAGAAAATATCATCTTTTTTCACCCAGCCTATCTTGCCGTCGTCTAGTAAAATTTTGACGTAGTCCTCGTGTTCGCCGAGGATCTCGACTTTTTCCTCCGCTTTTGAAGTATAAAATACGCTAGAGTTTTGCGTAGGTAAAATTTTTACGTTTATATTTTGCCTTAGCGTCGCGCCGCCAAACGGGTTGTAGCTGTAAAGGATATAAGCTCCAAGGCCTACTACGACGACAAGGAATATCGCATCGCGCTTAAACAAAAACGTGATCAAAAATATACCGAAAAGCGCGTAAACTCCGATATTTTTGTAAATTTCAAATTTGCTTTGCTTTGGATTTAGCCCTATTTGCGTGCTGATCTCGTCGTCCTCCACGACTACCGGGAGCGAAAAGCTCACGAAATCTTTTTTGGCGAGGCTAAAGTAGTTAAAATCGATCGAGGTTTTTTCGGGCGAAAATATCGCGAAATAATATCCGCTTTGCGCGTCAAATTCGCCGCTCGTGGAGTCCACGCCTTGTTTGATGATGTCCTTATCCTCGATGAAAAAGTCCGCGATGTTGCCTTTTTGCGCGTTTACCTCGACGATCATGATGAGATTTTTGTCGTCAAATTTGTTGGTTTTGTATTTTTTGACTTCGAGATTTTGGGCGACGACGTGGTTGTATTTCTCGCCGCTTTTTAGCGCTACGATTTTAGGTAGCGAAAGCGTCAAATTTACCGTCTGAAAAAACTCGCCGTTGCGCTTTAAATTTACCGTGATTTTTGGATTTTGCACGACTTGAGCGGAAGCCTCTGCGTAAATTTGAGCTTTATAAACGCCCTTGCCGTCGTTATCCCAGCGTAAATTTGAGCTTAGCCATTTTAGGTTTTCGGTTTCGGGTAAGACGGTTTGCAAATCTACCGCGATGTTATCCTGGATATCGACCGAGAGCGTAAAGCTAAAAATTTGTCCGACGTAGACTTGCTTTGGTGCGTTTAGAGCCTTGATGATGATATCGTTTGGCTGCACGCGCTCGTATAGTTGGCTGTCTTTTAAATTTAACTCAGGCTCGTTCGTAGGAGCGATATTTTGCGGGATAGGCTGGCGCAGATGCGTGCCGCCTTGGTTGCTTACGGTTTGGCTTTGCGCTGCGGGGGTTCTGTTTTGAGTAGCCGCGCTTTGTGCCTGGGCAGGAGTTCTATTTTGCGCGCTTAGCGCTTTGTTTTGTAAATTTGGCTTTTGCGCGGGCGTTTGCGGAGCAGGCTTGATCACTTTTTGGCTTTGCTCGTCACCCATCATATCAAATACGCTAGGCTCGGTGGCCGTGCAAGCTAAAACAAATATAGTAAAAAAGGCTAAAAAGGGCTTTAGCAAACTAGCCCTTTTAGCATCTTTAGTCCGTCGTCCGTACCCAAAAACTTCTCGCAGGCGCGCTCTGGGTGAGGCATGAGGCCAAATATCTTTTTGCTCTTATCGCAAATTCCCGCTATCTCGTCGACCGATCCGTTTGGATTTAGCGTGGCGCCGTTTGCATCGCAGTATTTTAGCAGGACCTGATCGTTATCATAGAGACCTTTTAACGTCGCCTCGTCGGCGTAAAAGTTACCCTCGCCGTGAGCGATCGGGATGTTTACGATCTCGCCGACGCTTAAATTTGAGAGAAATTTATTTGCGTTTGAGATCACTTTTAGGTGGTGATATTTTGAGATGAAGCTTAAATTTTCGTTTCGTCTCATCGCTCCTGCAAGCAGTTTTAGCTCGCATAGCATCTGAAAGCCGTTGCAAATGCCAAGCACGTATCCGCCTTTTTGGGCGTGTTTTACGACTGCGCTCATCGCGGGGCTAAATTTAGCGATAGCCGCCGTGCGCAAGTAGTCGCCGTAGCTAAATCCACCCGGAAGTACGATTAGATCGGCGTTTATCTCGCTTTCTTTGTGCCAGATTATCTGCGTCTGGCAACCCAAAAGCTCAAAAGCGTACTTCGTATCTTGCTCGCAGTTCGTGCCTGGAAACAAAACGATGGCGACTTTCATTTTGCGCTCTCGCATTTATCGTTCAAATTTATCTCGTAGTCCTCGATGACGGTGTTTGCGAGCAGTTCCTCGCACATTTTAGTTAGCTCCTTGCGCGCTTCGTCTTTACTTGCGGCGTTTATGTCAAGCACAATTTGTTTGCCTATTCGCACGCCGCTTACGTTGTTAAATCCAAGCGAGCCGAGCGCGTGCTCGACTGCCTTTCCTTGCGGGTCTAAAACGCCGTTTTTTAAGGATACGTTGATGATAGCTTTCATTTTAAACCTTAGATAAAATTCTTTTTAAAACTTCTTCGTAGGCGACTTTTACGCTACCCAGATCCTGGCGAAATCTATCTTTATCGAGTTTTTCGTTCGTAGTCGCGTCCCAAAAGCGGCAGCTATCCGGGCTGATCTCGTCTGCCAGCAGGATATTTCCGTCCTTATCGACGCCGAATTCGACTTTGAAATCGACTAGTTTTAAATTTCTGTCTGCGAAAAATTTAAAGAGGATAGCGTTTATCTCGCGGCCCATGTGTTTTAGTCTGTCAAGGTCGTTTTCGCTCTTAACTAAGCCCATGATTAGACAGTGTTCGTCGTTTACGAGCGGATCGTGCAGATCGTCGTTTTTGTAGTAAAACTCTACCAATGGAAACGATAAAACCGTGCCTTCTTTTATCGCAAGGCGCTTCGTTAGCGAGCCGGTTGCGATATTTCTTACGACCACTTCAAGCGGGATGATTTCGCATTTTTTCACGAGCTGTTCGGTGTCGCTTAGAGTTTCGACCAGGTGAGTCGGGATGCCTTTTTCTTTTAAAAGATTAAAAAGCTGTGTCGAAATTTTGTTATTTAGCGCGCCTTTGCCCGCTTCATTACCTCTTTTTTGCGCATCAAAGGCGGTTAGGTCGTCTTTAAATTCCGCTATTAGTAAGTTCGCATCGTCCGTTGCGAACATCTTTTTTCCCTTGCCCTCGTAGATCAGCTCTTTTTTTTGCATTTTTGCACTCCTTATTTTAGCTGTAAAATTTTGATCGCGTCAATCGCCGATTTTAGTTGTATATCGTCGTTTACGTTAGCCTCGGTTATTATAGTCTTATTATCCGTGATTTTCGTAGAGTTTTTGTCGCTATTTGCGTCTATTTTGCTCAGTTCGTTGGTTAGGTGTTTTTTTAGTTCGCTCTCTTTTATAGAAAAGGCATTTTCGTCATGCTGAGGCACTTTACCAGGAAATACGACGATATCAGGCTCCACGCCCGTTGCTTGTATAGTGCGGCCGCTAGGCAGATAGTAGCGAGCTATCGTTAGGCGGATGGCCTCTTTGTCGTCTACAGGCAGGATGATCTGCACGCTGCCTTTACCGAACGTCTTTTCGCCGATAACGACGGCTCGTTTGTGGTCTTGTAGCGATCCGCTCACTATCTCGCTTGCGCTCGCGCTTCCGCCGTTAACTAGCACCGCAAGCGGTAAATTTGTGATTTTATTTGCTCTCGCGGCTTTAAATTCACTATTTTCGCTCTCGTTTCTACCCTTTTGAGATACGATCACGCCGCTATCTATAAACAAATTCGTCAGTCCGACCGCTTGATTTAAAAGTCCGCCCGGGTTATTTCGAAGGTCAAGGATGATACCTTCTGCTTTTGGATATTTTTTGATAAATTCCTCGGCCTTTTCGGTTACGTGTTTATCAAAATTCGTCACGCGAAGATAGAGGATGTTGTCTTTTTCGATCATCTTTGCGTAAACGGACTCGACCGAGATGATGTCGCGCACGAGCTTCACGTCAAACGGCTTTTGCTCGCCTTTTCGCACGATAGTTATCGTAATAGGCGTCTTTGGTTTGCCGCGCATTTTATTTACCGCTTCGTCTATGGTGGTGCCTAGGGTTGTATTGCCGTCGATGCGAAGGATGATGTCGCCGCTTTTTATGCCGGCTTTATCGGCAGGCGTGTTTTCGATAGGCGAGATGACCGTTAGCGCGCCGTCTTTCATACCGACCGTGATACCAAGGCCGCCAAATTCACCGTTTGTCTGCACCTGCATATCTTTAAATGCCTTTTCGTTTAAAAATCCGGAATGCGCGTCAAGGTTGTTTAAAAGCCCTTCTATGGCTTTATCCACGATCTCTTTAAACTGTAAATCATCAACATAGTATTTTTCGATAGTAGAAATGGTTTTTGTGAGTTTTGAGAGCGATTGTAGTTTAGAATTTGAGCCGTCCTCAGTGGCTTTAGCGTTTAAATTTGCGCTAAAAACGGCTCCGAAAATCATCGCGCCCGCAACGCTTGAAAACAAAAACATCTTTTTTTTATTCAAAGTTAATCTCCTGCCTTTTTAAGTGGGGGTATTTTAGTTAAATTTGCCTAAAAATAGGATAAAAGATTTAATAAAATTTAATTTTCTTTCGTAAGTATTTATATAAAACCGCTTAGATAACTTGACAATAATCGACTAAAGTTATATAATACGCTCATTATAAACTAAAGGAGAAAAAATGGCGAATTTAGGCGAAAATTTAACCGCGCAAATGCAAGAGCTGGTAGAAAAGGGCGTCGCGCTAGCGATACATGCGAAAAATCCGCAAACCTTTCCGCTTCACTTGCTTTGGGCGCTGGTCGCAGATAGCGGCTCGCTACTCAACCAAGTCTTTAACAAAATGAACGTTAGCAAAGACGCCGTGGAGCTTGAAGTAAAAAGCAAAGCCGCGCAGCTACCTACAAGCTCAAACGTGAGCAAAGAAAACGTGCAAATTTCAAAGGAGCTAATAAACTCTCTTGAAAGCGCGAAAGCTCTGATGGTGAGTCTAGGAGACAGCTATATCGCGGTGGATACATGGATTATCTCAGCGCTTGAGCTGCCTGAGATCAAGCAAATTTTAGGCAAATTTACCGACGTTTTAGAAATCCGCAAAAATTTAGAAAGTATAAGAGCAGGGCGCAAGATAGACAGCCAAACTAGCGACGAGACGCTAGACAGTCTGGAAAAATACGGCATCAATCTAACCGCAAAGGCGCTAAATAAGGAGCTAGACCCGGTTATCGGGCGCGACGAAGAGATCACGCGCATGATGCAAATTTTAATAAGAAAAAGCAAGAATAATCCTATTTTATTAGGTGAGCCGGGCGTGGGTAAAACCGCTATCGTCGAGGGCTTAGCGCAAAAAATCGTGGCAAAAGACGTGCCCACTAGCCTAGCAAACAAACGCGTAGTAGCTCTTGATATGAGCGCTTTGATCGCTGGCGCAAAGTACCGCGGCGAATTTGAAGACAGGCTAAAAGCCGTCATTAACGAGGTAAAAAGCGCGGGAAATATCATCCTCTTTATCGACGAGATACACACCATCGTTGGCGCGGGAGCTAGCGAAGGCAGCATGGACGCGGCAAATATCCTAAAACCCGCGCTTGCTAGAGGCGAGCTGCATGCCGTGGGCGCTACGACGCTAAAAGAATACCGCAAGTATTTTGAAAAAGACGCCGCGTTGCAACGCCGCTTTCAGCCCATTGACGTAAAAGAGCCTAGCGTAAACGAAGCGCTTCAAATTTTACGCGGTATAAAAGAGCGCCTCGAGGTGCATCACGGCGTGACGATCACCGATAGCGCGCTGGTTGCGGCGGCAAAGCTAAGCGACCGCTACATCTCAAACCGCTTCTTGCCGGATAAAGCCATCGATCTCATCGACGAGGCCGCAGCCGAGCTCAAAATGCAGATAGAAAGCGAGCCGTACGAACTCGCCCGCATCAAGCGCGAGATCGTAACGCTACAAGTCGAAAAAGAGGCGCTAAAAATGGAAGACGAGGCTAAAAATGCCGCTCGTCTAGCCGAAATAGAAAAAGAAATCGCCGATCTAAACGAGCAAAAGCACGCCCTTGACGGTAAATTTGAAAACGAAAAGGCTGTTTTTGGCGGTATCTCAAAAGCAAAAAAAGAGATAGATAGCCTAAAAAGCGAGGCCGAGATAGCGCGCAGAAACGGCGATTTGCAGCGCGCAGCCGAGATAGAATACGGCAAAATTTTAGAAGCGGCCAACCGCCAAAAAGAGCTCGAAAAAAAATGGGACGAGATGAAAAAATCAGGCGTGCTGCTCAAAAATCAGGTCGATGAGGAGCTGGTGGCTGAAATTTTAAGCAAGTGGACGGGAATTTCGGTCAGCAAAATGCTAACTAGCGAAAAGCAAAAATTCCTGATGATCGAGGAGCATTTGCGCGAAAGCGTCGTCGGTCAGGATGCCGCTCTGCACGCGCTAGCAAGAGCTATCAAGCGAAACAAAGCAGGCCTAAACGAGGGCGCGCGTCCGATCGGATCGTTTTTGTTTTTGGGACCTACCGGCGTGGGTAAAACGCAGTCGGCCAAGGCTTTGGCTAAATTTTTATTTGACGACGAGCGCGCGCTCATACGCTTTGATATGAGCGAATACATGGAAAAACACAGCGTCTCTCGCCTGCTAGGAGCGCCTCCGGGATACGTAGGATACGACGAGGGCGGACAGCTAACCGAGGCCGTGCGCAGACGTCCGTATAGCGTCATACTTTTTGACGAGATCGAAAAAGCTCACAAGGACGTGTTTAACGTGCTTTTAGGCATCCTAGACGACGGAAGGGCGACTGATAATAAGGGCGTGACGGTCGATTTTAAAAACACGATCATCATCCTCACGTCTAACATCGCGTCAAATTTTATCATGGATCTAAAAGGCGAGGAGTGCGAGCAAGCGGTCAAAAACGAGCTTAAAAACTACTTTAAGCCGGAGTTTTTAAACCGATTAGACGACACGATAATCTTTAATCCTCTCGATGAAGACGGGCTAATAAAAATCGTGGATATAATGTTTAAAGAGCTTGAAAAAACGCTGCAAAATCGTGGTATAAAAGCAAGCCTAAGCGAAGAGGCGAAGAAATTCATCGCGGGAGCGGGCTTTGACATCGTTTACGGCGCTAGGCCTTTGCGCCGAGCTCTTTACGAGCTAGTCGAAGACCCGCTAGCCGATATGATCCTGCGCGACGAGCTTGAAAGCGGAGATGAAATCGTAATCGGCGCGAACGGAGAAAATATAACTATAAGTAAAATTTAGTTTAATTTTTTAGGCAGCGTTAAATTTTTGATTTTATTTTAACAAAACCGACTAGCAATTCAAGGCGGCAAATTTAGTCGCCTTGATTTTTTTAAGCCGGTAAAGCGACTTGTTCTGCAGAACTGCTTTAAATTTCATACTTTGGTTTCTAGCGATACCGCTAAAATTCAGACTTATAGCTTAAAATTTCCTTGACAATTCATACTAAAATTTATATAATGGCAACAGATAATACAAAAAAGTATTGTGTATTACTTTTTTATCAAAAAAGGTAATATATTGAAATTTTATGATTTCAAAAAAGGATTTAAAATGATAAAAAAACTTCTCGTTTCCGCAGCTTTTTTAGCGGCTTGTTTTGCGCAAAATCCAAACGATAATACCCTAAATTTCGCCGTTTCTAAAAACGTCGGCGAGCTAAATCCGCATCTATACTCGCCAAATGAAATGTTCGCGCAAGATATGGTTTACGAGGGACTGGTTAAATTTGAAAACGGAGGCAAAATTTCGCCCTGGCTCGCCAAGTCTTGGAGCGTAAGCGACGACGGTAAAATTTATACGTTTGAGCTGCGCCGAGACGTCGTTTTTTCAAACGGCGAAAAATTTAACGCAGCCGCGGTAAAAGCAAATTTCGACGCCGTTTTAGCCAACCGCAAGCGCCATGAGTGGTTAGAGCTTGCTAGACTGATAGACGGTTGCGAGATAGCGGGAGAATTTGAAGTAAAACTAAGCCTAAAAAACGCCTACGAACCGACTCTACGCGAGCTTAGCCTCATACGTCCGTTTAGATTTATCGCTCCTAGCGCGATGAAGGACGGCGGTACGAAAGACGGCGTAAAAGAGCCCGTAGGCACCGGCGCATGGAGATTAGTCGCCACCGAGCGGGGCGTTAGCGATACTTTTGTGAGGAACGATAAATTTTACGGCGAGCTGCCTAAAATTTCTAAAATAGTCGCGCGCGTGATACCGGAGCCAAATACCAAAATCATCGCGCTAAAAACAGGAGAGGTCGATCTCGTATACGGCGGCGAACAGATCCCGATAGATAGCTTTAACGAGCTTAAAAAAGAGTTTGGCTGGGCGGTTTCTCAGCCGGTTTTTACTCTAGTTATCGCATTAAATTCGGCCAAATTTCCTACGAACGACGAAGCGGTTAGAAAGGCGTTAAATTTAAGCGCGAACAAAGATCCTATAGCTCAAAAAATATTTTTTAACGCGGCTAAAAAGGCTGATTTTTTATTTGACGCCTCGGTTCAAAACGCCGACATAAACGCTAGCGCGTATAATTTCGACGTTAAAAAGGCAAATCAAATCCTAGATGCCGCAGGCTACGCGACGGGCAAGGACGGCGTGCGATATAAAGACGGAAAAGCTCTTGAGATAGAGCTCGTATATATCGGCTCAAACGCCGTGCAAAAGGCTATAGGAGAGGTTTTGAGAGCTAATTTTTCTAAAATCGGCGTTAGGTTAAATTTAAAAGCCGACGAGGCGACTATCTTTTACAAAAAGCAAAAAACCGGCGATTTTGGCGCCGTATTTAACTCCACTTGGGGCGCGCCTTACGATCCTCAGGCTTTTTTAGCTTCGATGAGATTGCCCGCGCACGCCGATTATCAAGCTCAGCTAGGACTAGCTGATAAAGCGCAAATCGACGAGAAAATCGAACGTATCGCGCTTAGCCTGGACGCAAAAGAAAGACGTGATCTAACTCGCGATGTTTTAACGCGCCTGCACGAGAGCGCGGTGTATATTCCTATCGTTTACGAGACGACTAAGGCGCTTTGGAACAAGCGCGTAAAAGGCGTGGAATTTGACGCTTTAAAAGACCGCATACCGTTTGAAAAGATGAGCCTGGACGCTGCAAAATAATGCGTAAATCGCTTCTTTACGGCAATCGTCTTTGGCTAGTTTTTGTTTTTTTCGAGTCGTTTTTCGGGCTATTTTTGCGCGGTACTGAGTTAAATTTACCTCTTGCGCCGCGCTTATTTGTATATTATTTAGAGCTTAAATATGCTTAAATTTATCGTTAAACGCCTGCTTTTGCTTATTCCCGTCATGTTTGCGGTTAGCGTTTTGATATTTGCGCTACTGCGGCTAAACGGCACAGACGCGGCTATGAGCTATCTAAACGCCTCGGGTATCGCGCCTACGGACGAGGCTTTGGCTCACGCTAGAGCGCAGCTTAACCTAGATAAGCCGATTTTTGAGCAGTACGCGGTTTGGCTAAAAGACGCCTCTAGCCTAAATTTCGGCGCGTCATACATTACCGGTAGGGCTGTTAGCGAGGATATGGCGCACTATTTTCCGGCCACGCTAAAGCTAGCTGCGCTAGGGCTATTTTTCACGCTTGTTTTGTCCGTTCCGATGGGCATACTTTCAGCGATCTATAATGATAAATTTATCGACTACGCCGTGAGGTTTGTTTCGTTTTTGGGCGTTTGTACGCCGAATTTTTGGCTAGGATTTTTGTTGATTTTGCTATTTTCCGTGCATCTTAAAATTTTACCGCCTTTTGGCGCGGGCGGAATTTCTCATCTTTTGATGCCGGCTTTTGCGATATCTTTTATGTCTATCGCGGTAAATTCTCGCCTCATCCGCGCAAATTTACTCGAAATCAAAAGCAAACGCCACGTGAGCTATGCTAGGATGCGCGGATTATCCGCCTCTCGCGTACTCTTTAGCCACGTGTTTAAAAACGCTTCGCTGCCGGTCGTTACGGCGCTTGGTATGCATATAGGCGAGCTAGTAGGCGGCGCGATGGTGATAGAAAGCGTATTTGCGTATCCGGGCATCGGCAGATATGCGGTCGAGGCCATCATAAACAACGACTATCCCGTGATTCAGTGCTTTATTTTACTGATGGCGTTTGCGTTTGCTATTAGCAACCTCGTTATAGACGTGCTTTACGCCTTTATAGATCCCCGTATAAGGACTAACGCGTGAAAAAAATTTGGCTGGTTTTTGCCTGTTTTACCGCGTTTGCGATGATTTTTATCATGCTTTTCGCGCCTTTGCTAGCGCCATTTGATCCAAACGAGATCGATTTAGCAGCTAAATTTGAGCCTGCCAGTCTTTCTCATTTTTTAGGCACGGATCATCTTGGCAGAGACGTATTTTCTAGGCTTTTATCGGCTACTAGCATATCGCTGGGTTCGGCGTTTGCGACTATTTTTTTGATACTTTTTTTGGGGATTTTAGTCGGCGGGACGGCGGGATTCGTCGGCGGACGAACGGATCAAATTTTAATGCGGGTTTGCGACGTGTTTTTTAGCGTGCCTACCGTCATTTTAGCGCTATTTTTAGTGGGGGTTTTAGGGACGGGAATGATAAACGTCGTTATCGCTATCTCCGCATCGCACTGGGCGTGGTACGCTAGGATAGTGCGCAGTATCGTACTAAGCCTAAAAAATGCCGATTACGTGCTGATAACTAGGACTTCGGGCGCAAGCGAAACGGTAAATTTCAAAAAAAATATGCTCCGTCCGATCATCGCTCAGTGTGCGGTGCTGGCGTCTTTAGATATAGGACATATCGTGCTGCATATTTCAGGGCTTAGCTTTTTAGGTCTTGGCGTAAAAGCGCCCGCGGCCGAGTGGGGCGTGATGATTAGCGACGCCAAGGAGTACGTTTTTAGCCATCCCGAGCTTATTTTTTATCCGGGTATCGCGATATTTTTGTGCGTGATGAGCTTTAATATCATCGGCGAGAACCTACAAGAGCGCCTAGGCGCGGTATCGGAGGATAGATGAGTCAGAGTCTGGCAAAGGATATTTTAGAAATTAAAAATTTATGCGTAAGCGCCGGACAAACGCAGCTGGTACGCGGGCTAAATTTACGACTAGCTTCGGGACGCATAACCGCCCTCGTCGGAAAAAGCGGCAGCGGCAAGACGCTAAGCGCGCTAACCTTGCAAGGCTTTACGCCCACGGGCTTAAGCTCTAGCGCGGATATTTTTTTAAACGGACGAAGGCTTGACGTCGCGGCGCGGCGCGGTAAAATTTTCGCCTCCGTTATGCAAAATCCAAAAAGCGCGTTTAACCCTCTGCTAAGCATCGGCGCGCACGCTAAAGAGACCGCGGATGCGGCGAATTTGAGCCGAAATTTAGCGCCAGAAGCCGGATTTTTTAAGGCGATGGGATTAGGAGTTAAAAGAGCTAAGGCCGCCTTTAAAAATCAGCCCGCTTCCGCGCAATCTCAAATCAAACTAGCCATGCGCGCGGTAGGGCTTGAGGAGGGCGCACTAAAGCTATATCCGCACGAGATGAGCGGCGGCATGTTGCAGCGAGCGATGATAGCTTTAGCTCTGCTTAGCGGGGCTAAATTTATCGTCGCAGACGAGCCTACGACCGACCTTGATCTCGTTTCGCAGGCTAAAATTTTAACTCTCTTGCGCGACGCGGCGCGTCAAACGGGCGCGGGAGTGCTGCTGATAACGCACGATCTTTCCGTAGTGGCTAAGCTTGCGGACGATGTTTACGTTATGGAGCGGGGCGAACTAGCTCAAAGCGGCGATACGCGCGAGATATTTTCGGCGCCGACTTTGGCTGCGACAAGAGAGCTTTTGCGGGCTCATTTTGCGCTTTACGCCGGTATGACGGGAGAGTTTAGCCGCCAAAAAACCGCAAATGAAGCTAAATTTATAAAACCCGGCGCCTATGATTTGCGGACGTTTAGCGCGCAAGTAGCGCAGGATTCTAAGCCGGGGTCTTGCAAGCTAAAATTTAGCGAGGATAAATTTACCCAAGCTAACGAGCCTAAGGAACCCGAGCAAATTTATGCCCCGGGAGGGCTTCTTTGCGCGGCGGAGGCGAAATTCCACGCTCCAAGCGAGCCGCAAGGAGACGATCTAAAAGAGGGCTACAAGGACGAAAAACGCCTCTGCGCAGAGGCTAGCGACCCAAATGCTAAGACAAACCCTAAAACAAGTACCCAAACGGGCGCTCCTAAAAACGAACAAGACGCGCAAAGCTCGGACGCAAACAAAATAGCACAAAACGATAAGGATATGCAAAACCGCGCTTTGAGCCCGGAAAATGGGCGAAAAACAGCTTCGGTAAGCGCAAATGAGGATTTACCTAGCCAGGACGCGCCGATTTTTAAATTTAACGACGAGGCCGATTTTTTTGAACTAAAATCTCAAGCGGCGGAGCCAAATTTAGACACGCAAGACGAGCGTGTCAGCTATGACGGCGGCTATGTCTTTAGCTCCAGCAAAGATAACTTGCTAGAGCAAGGCAAAGATACAAACGGTGCAAACAACGAAAAAACGAGCTTTGGCGTCAAAAACAAGGTAGATAAAAGCGCTATAAATTTAACGAAAAATCAAGCCGTTTGGGCCAAAGCGCATGCAAGTTTGATGGATAAAAACGCCGAAAATAGCGCAACCAAAACGCAGAGTCAAACAGCGTCCGCACAAGAGGACGCAAACAAAGCCGCGCTAGACGATGCTGCTTTTGCTGACTGCTGGCAAACGCACCAGGACCTGACCTGGCCTAATGCAGAAGAAAACACTCGCGACCCCAAGCTCTCGCCTCTACTAAAGTCATGCGGTATCGGCTTCGGATTTGAGAGCGTATCGTTTTTGGGCAAGCGTACTCGCAAGGACGTTTTAAAGGGCGTTAGCTTTGAGATAAGGCAGGGCGAGGCTCTGGGGCTACTGGGCAAATCAGGCTGCGGCAAAAGTACGCTAGCCAAGGTTTTGACCGGGCTTTTGCATCCTAGCGAGGGCTGGGTGGAATTTGATGGCCGTAGACTAAATTTAACGGATTTGGATGCAAAAAGGGAGTTTTATTCGCAAGCTCAAATCGTATTTCAAGACGCGCCAAGCGCCGTAAATCCGCGATTAAGCGTGCGAGAAGTTATCGAAGAGCCGCTGCTATATCTAACCCGCATGCCCGCGGCGCAGCGACTAGAGCGCATAAGGCGGCTACTAAAAACGCTTGAGATAGACGAGAGTTTTTTAAACAAAAAAGCCTCGTTATTAAGCGGAGGACAGCTCTCGCGGGTAACGATTGCGCGCGCTTTGGCGGCTGAGCCTAGGCTGGTCGTTTTAGACGAAGCGCTAAGCTCTCTTGACGCGCCTTTGCAAACATCGATCCTGCGTGTGCTTGAGCGGCTAAAGGGTAAAATTTCGTTTCTTTTTATCACGCACGACATTAGGCTCGCGCGGATATTTTGTGACCGTATCGTTTTGATGGATGAGGGGCGTATCGTGCAGACGGCTACGGCTTTTCAGAGCTTTACCTGTGCGGCGGGTAAGGAGCTAGAAAGCGCCGTACTGCCTCCGTTTCCGAGTTTTTAGCCTGTTTTATTTAAAATTTAGGCTACGTATCGGCTCGCTTTTTTAGCCGTTTTAAAAATTTATAGCCGATTTAGGGTCGTTGCGGCGTGATATAGCGCTAGTTTTTTGCATACCGACAAACTCTTGCGGTTAGATTTTAGTTAAACTTGCTCGGCGATTAAAATGGCTTTAGCATTAAATAATTAATGTAGTTAAATTTAAATAGTGTTTATAAAATATCCGTCGCGAAGTCTAAGGCTTTGATTTTACTCGGCTCGTTAAGGCGGCTATGGGCGCTATTTTACCGCCTTTTTATTGCTTTAAGGGAAGCTTATTTGTGTAGATACGGCGCAGCGGCTTAAGGCGCCAAATCGCTTCAGAAGTAACGCCTAAAGCGCTATATAGCGCCAAAATACCGCCGTGATTTGATGTTTGTAACAAAATTTCGGTTAAGATTAAAATAGCTAAATTTACGGCATTGCGGTAAAAAGCCGCTTTTTAGCACAAATCGCAAAAATTTAGCGATCAGATCGGCATAATCGGTAAGATTCCGTAATATTTTATATATAATTTTACGAAAAATATTATGTATTTCTGTAAATTTGCTGCATATTAGTGCGGTTTATTAAATTTTACGACCGTAAAATTACATATTCATAGATATTCTGCGCTTTAGGATTAACGAATCTCGCATTTTACGTTAAATTTGATACAAAAATACGGCGACTCGGGAATAAGCGGCGGTAAATTTAAAATTTATTTCTAGTAAGCCAAATCAAATCTGAAAGAAAATATTTAATATTTTTGCTAATTTATAAACCCAAAAAACTCTTAAATTTTTAAACCTACGGCCGAGCTCGTAATCCGGCCCCAAAAACATATAATGTCGCCTAAAATTTTAAAAAAATTAGAAAGTAAAAAATCATTTTTGGTTTTTTTAAAAGTACCGTGCAAATTTAGCTAATTTTTCTCGTTTTTCTCGTTTTGCTAAAACGCGATAAATGCGCGAAGCTTACGCCGTGAAAGTACGGATTTATGTGGCAAATTGGGCAAAACTGGCAAAATCCGCACTTGAACAAACGCTAAAAAACAAAGACGCAAACGAGTAAGAATTTAAAATAAATTTTTTAAAAACATCGCATAAAAATCCAAAAAGCCCGAAATAAAAATTACAGACGGGCAAGCAAAGCGCGAGGATTACGGCTGTTTAAATGCCTCAAGCAACGGGCTTAGCGGCGTTACTCCTCGCTTAGTTCCTCGGCTACCTGCGCGGCGAGCTTTAGCTTTTCGCTATCAAAATGCGTGTAAATGCGCGAGGTGTTCAGACTCGCGTGCCCAAGCGCTTCTTGCACTAAAACCAGGTCTTTTTGCTTTTTGTAAAGCATCGTGGCAAAGGTATGACGCAGCATGTGAGCGCCGTTTTTTTCCTTACGGATGCCTGCTTTAAAGAGTATCTGCTCGACGATGCGGCTCACGTAGGCCTGCGTTAGGCGCGTGCCTTTTTTATTGATAAAAAGATAGCCTTCTTTATTTATGTAGTTTATCGCGATCGCGTCTAGGTGGACTTCGATGAGGCGGCGCTTGATCATGACGACGCGGTATTTGTTACCTTTGCCGCGGATTCTTATGACGTAGAGCTCGCCGTCCTCGGTTATGTCTTTGCGCTTTAGGTTTAGCGCTTCGCTCACGCGTATGCCGGTAAAAATGATAATTTTGATGATGAGCTTATTGCGATTGGCGTTGCTTTTAAACTCCGCATTTTCGATCGCTTCCAAGAATCTCTTGACCTCATCCTCGCTCATAAACTCAGGCAGCTTTTGCCCGCGCGCTCCGCCCACGCCGCCCCAGTTTTTTAGCTCGATGTCAAAGACGTGCGCCTTGCCGTCCTCTTCGTTTTGCTTATCCAAAAATGCGAAAAAATTTATCGCGCTTATGCGGTAGTTTTTCTTACTCGCGTCGCTAAGCCCGCCCGTGACGCTAGCTAGCACCTCGCTTAGCAGCTCTTCGTCGATCTGCTTTAGGCTCTCTAGCTCGTAAAATTTGAGCGTCTCGAATATCTTTTTAAGCGGATTAAAGTATGTATTTATGCCAGTTAGTCCCGCGTTTCTAGCCGATTTTACGAGGCCGTCTAGCTGGTCGATGTTTTTTATCTCGCGGCTAAGGGCGAAATTTACGCTTGCTAGCGCCTTTGGGTCGCGAAGCTCTTTGTTTGAGAGCGAGCTAAGCTTAAATTTGACGTAACGAGTCAGCCAAAATATAAACGAGTTTTCAAAACTATCCTTGCAATCAAGCGCGTATTTCAAGATATTTTCCTTAAATTTATAAAAATGTGAAAAGCATTATAGCTAAAATCTGCGCTATTTTGCCCGTCTAAAATCGTTTAATCTTTGTATAAATTTAATGTCGCAAATAAAGCTTTAAACGGCAAAAGGCGATAAATTTAAGCGCACTAAATTACGAGGTAGCGATAAACCTAAATTTTGCGTTCGGATTTAGCAAAAGAGGGCAAATTTACGCAAAAATTTAGGCTTAAAGTTGCGCTTTTGCGGTAACGCGCATAAATTTACGTCGCACAAAACCCCCAAACCCAATGAGCCTAAATTTAGTCGAAAAATCGCTTACGAAAATTATTGTAGATAAATATCTAAGCTCAAATTTAGCTCGTCGATGACGCTAAGCATCTGCCTCACGTATCTTTGCTCGCGGCGAGCCTCGGCGATGTCTAGTTTATCAAAAAGCTGCCCCTCGAAAAAATTTCTCCTACTAAAGCAAAATAGATAAAATTTGTTATCCATAAAGGCCGCGCTCGGCGATTTTAGCGTGTTTTTGTAGGCCTTGAGCATATTTAGCTTGCCCATAAACGCAGGCGTGAGCAGATATCTCGCCTCCACCTTGTCGGTCGTAAAAACTCTAAAATTTTCGTTAAATTTGACGTCGTCGAGCAACTCTTTTTCGCCTAAAAATTTAGTATTAAAATCCTTGCTAACGGCGATTGTTTTGCCGTTAAATTTCTTGTTAAACTCGCACTTTAGCACGCTACCTTTAAAGTCCGAATACTTATCAAACCCATACTTTAGCAGGATAAATGCGGCGACGTATTTGTTATTTATCCGCGGATATTCGCGCTCATGGCTAATAATCTCGCACAAGTTAAATTTGACGCCTTTATATACGCCGCGCACGCTATCTTCGCTGTAAAATATGCTCGGTCTATAAATCCCCGCCGCGTCAAATTCGCTCTGCGAGATGCCGCCGTAAGAGCTATACGTAAAGCTCTCGTCGATATCTTTGATGAGCGCGGGGATAAAAACTTCTTTATAAAATTCGTTGTACTCGTTCTGTGCCCTGTCGATATCTACTAACTTTGACGATAGCCAAAATAGCAGACAAAAGAACAATATTAGTAAAACAGGGGCCACTCCGCTACCTAGATCAAAAATCTTAAGCGCCGCTAAAAATAGGGCAAAAACGCCGATACAAAGGGCGATAAGAGTGGGCGTTCCAGCCGCTGCGGCTCGGCACTCTTTTTGTTTTTTCACGGTTAATAAAAATGCTTGCGAAAGGGTCATTTGCTCGCTTTTGATTAAATTTTACGTAAATTTTGACCGAGCGCGGCTTAAAATAAAGTAAATTCGGGCGGGTAAATTTGAGCTAGAAATTTCAAAATTTGGAGTAAAATTCGACTCAGCGTAAATTTGAAATTTACCGCCGCTTTTAATCGTAAATTTAAGATCAAATTTGACCGAGTCCTAGAAGCGACTCGTCAAATTTGCTTTAAGCGCCAAATCAAAGCGGCAAACGCGCCGACAAAAGCTCAAATTTAAGCGGTCAAATTTAGAGATTTTCTATCACCCTTTTTGTTTCTAGCGCGATTTCTAGCTCCTCGTTAGTGGGTACGACGAGAGTTTTTACCGTAGCGCCAGAGGCGCTTAGATCGCGTATGCCGCCGCTAGCGGCGAAATTTAGCTCGTGATCGATCCTGATACCCATGTGCGTTAGATCATTGCAGATTTTCTCGCGGCTATACGGGGCGTTTTCGCCGATACCGCCGGTAAAAACGACTGCGTCCACTCGGCCCAAAACCGCGTAATACGCGCCGATGTATTTTTTTATACGGTAGCAAAACATCTCAAAGGCTAGATGCGCGCGCTCGTCGCCTTCGTGCATTTTGGCGACCACTTCGCGCATGTCGTTTGAGCCGCAGATGCCCAGCAGTCCGCTTTTTTTGTTTAAAAACGCGTCTATGCCATCAGCCGTGAGCTCGCCTAAATTTAAAAGATAAGTAAGCACCGCAGGATCCATATCGCCGCTTCTAGTGCCCATTATCAGGCCTTCTAGCGGGCTTAAGCCCATCGAGGTATCGACGCTTTTACCCCCTTGCACGGCACAGGCGGAGGCTCCGTTGCCAAGATGCAGCGAGATAGCGTTAAATTCCTCGTACGGCACGCCTAGATACTCGGCTGCTTTTTTGGTTATGTAGTGGTGCGAAGTACCGTGAAAGCCGTATCTGCGGATATGTAGCCTCTTGCAAAGATCAAACGGCAGAGCGTAGCGGTAGGCGTACTCGGGGATAGTTTGATGAAACACGGTATCAAAAACAACGACATGAGGCACTTTTTTGCCGCTTCCGTTTTTGTCCGTTTCTTGCATGGCGTTTCTTATGCCTGCTAGGTGGCCTGGGTTGTGAAGGGGCGCTAGAACGGAGTTTTGCTCGATTTTGGCGATCACGTCAGGGGTGACTAGAGCCGAGTCGCTAAAGCTCTCGCCGCCGTGCACGATGCGGTGTCCGACGCCGTCAAGTTCGCTAAAATCATGCAAAATATTTGAGCTAGCAAACAGCCGCCTCATCGCCTCAAGCCCCTCGTGGTGGTCTTTTAGCGGCGCGCGCTCCTCGTAAATTTTATCCGCGCTAACGTCTTTTAGCTTGGCGTAGGAGCTTGTTTCGCCGATCTTTTCGACTAGGCCGCTAGCGATGACGCGGTTATCCGCCATATCAAAAAGCTGAAATTTAACCGACGAGCTGCCTGAGTTTAAAACCAAAATTTTCACTATTTTCCTCCTTCGTTTGCGGCTTGTATCGCGCTTATTAGAACCGTATTTACGACGTCGCCCACGCCGCATCCGCGACTTAGGTCGTTTACGGGTTTTTTTAGACCTTGCAAGATCGGTCCGACGGCGACGCAGTTTGCGCTTCGTTGCGCGATTTTATAGCCGATGTTGCCCGAGTTTAAATTTGGAAATACAAAAACGTTCGCGCGGCCGGCTACGTCGCTGTTTGGCAGCTTTTTGCGCGCTACGGCCGGATCTATGGCTGCGTCGTACTGCACGGGAGCTTCGATTTTTAGGGCGGGGTCTAGCTCTCGCGCTATCTCGCCCGCGCTCCTAACCAGGTCTATATCCGCACCGCTGCCGCTATCTCCGCTAGAGTAGCTTAGCATCGCTACCCGCGGCTCCAGTCCGAACGCGCGCGCCGTATCCGCCGAGGCTAGGGCGATTTGGGCTAGTTGCTTGGCATCCGGGTTTGGATTTATCGCGCAGTCGGCGTAGATCAGGATCTCCTCGTCAAAGCACATTATAAACGAGCTTGAAACTAGCGGGCTATCAGGGCGGGTTTTGATGATCTGAAGCGCAGGTCGGATAGTGTGCGCCGTGGTCGTGTTTGCGCCGCTCACCATGGCGTCCGCGAGCCCTTCTTGCACCAGCATCGTAGCAAAATACGTCCTATCTCGCACGAGCTCGTGGGCTTGTTCCATGCTTACGCCCTTGCTTTTGCGAGCTTCAAAAAGCGCGGCGGTTAGGTGATCTGCATACTCGTTTTTTTCTAAATTTATAAATCGCGCGCCGCTTAAATTTACTCCGAGCTTCTCCGCGTCAAATTTAACCTTGTTTTCGTCACCCAAAAGAATCAAATTTACAGTACTGCTTTTTAGTAAAATTTCGCTCGCTCTTAGTATCCGCTCGTCTTCGCTTTCGGGCAAAACGACGGTTTTTTTATCTTTTGCGGCGAGTTTAAATAGTGAGCTTTCAAACCTCAAAGGCGTGATTATATCTTGCTTTGCGTTTAAAATTTCATCTAAATTTCCGCTTACGATCAGCCTTGAGTTTCGCGTAAAAAAGCTCAAATTTTCGCGGCAAAAAACCGGAACGTTTAAATTTCTAGCTATCTGTAAATTTAGCTCTATTTCGCCGATATTTGCGATACTTTTTGTGGGTTTAACAAGTACGAAATCAGCGCTCTCGGCTAGGCGGTCAAACTCATCTATCATGCTTTTAAAAAACTCACGCTCGCTGCCGTTTTCAAAAGCTTTTTTGGCATTTTCGAGCCCGTAAAAATCATTGATGGGGTCAAAAACGGCTACATTTTCAAATTTTGTTGATATAATTTCGTAAATTTCTTGAAAATTCGCGCCAAGCGCAAGGATAGAATCGGCCATAATTTTCCTTTTGGAACTTGATTTGCTTATTTTATCGTAAAATTTTCACTTTAAGGTAAAACGTGAGAAAAAATATTTACTTTTGCGCCCTTGCAGCAGCGTTTTTGAGCGGGTGTTTACCTAGCGCCGACCCTCGCATAGATATGAAGCCGCCAGTTTACGTCGAGCAGCTTCCCGCCAAACAGGTCAATAACCAACCAAACGCGGGCAGTCTTTTTGGTCGCGGCGACAACCCGCTTTTTGCCGACCGCAAGGCGATGAACGTAAACGATATCGTAACCGTCGTCATCAGCGAGCGCGCCAACCAAAGCTCCAGCGGTAAGCACGACACGAGCAAAAACAGCGCGATAAGCCTTGGCGGAGGACTGTTTAGCGCGGGCTCTGCGCCGCTATCTACGCTGGCTACCCAGCTAAACAAGGCCGGAGATATCGGCTTTAGCGCGGGCAATAAAAACGAATTTACGGGTGCGGGATCTAGCGTGCGCGCAGAGGCATTTACGACTACGATTTCAGCGCGCATCATCAAGGTACTAGAAAACGGCAACTACTTTATCGAGGGCTCGCGCGAACTGCTCATAAACGGCGAAAAACAGATCATGCAGCTTAGCGGCGTGATCCGCCCGTACGACATCTCAAATGCCAACGAGATCGACTCGCGCTACATCGCCGACGCCAAGATCTTATATAAAACCGAAGGCGACGTGGATAGGGCGACGAGGAAGCCGTGGGGGACGAAGCTTATGGAGGCTATCTGGCCTTTTTAGTCTCCTTTGTTTTTTGGCGGCTTGTCTTTTTTCTTTATACATCGTTAGAAATATCGCCGAAGCTCGGTTACGTATTATTTATACGCGCCCTCGCTCGGCTCATTTCCGCCTCGTCTAAAGAAAAAATACTTCGCCTTATCGTTTTACGCTCAAATTTGACATTAAATTTAAAAATTTGAGCCGCCAAAACCCGTACCTTGAAAACGTAAATTTAAATTTGCGACGCTTTGCCTGCAAGGCAAGGCAGTGTCGCCACATCTCACGTGCAGTGGGGTTAGAGAGGGCTTGGGAGAGGAAGGGGCGACGCTTCGTAAGTAGAATCCCCTTCCTCTCCCGAAAAAAAGAAAAAGGGAGCTCTTTTGCATCGCTACGCTCGCAACTGCAAAGTAGAGCGTAATTCAAGCCCTTTTCGCCTTAACAAGAAAGATTGATTTGCGCAAAAACCCTAACTAAATTTGATTAAACCAAATTTAGTATCTTAAAGGTGCGGGTCTCGGCGAGCAAAATTTAAAAACCATCCAAATTTGAGCCTTTCTAAATTTCGCTCACAAATTTACTCAAATTTAAGCCCTTTCAAAGCACGGCCTAAATTCTAAGCCCGGTTTTACGCCTTTTTAAACCTTAAAGCTGTATAATCGGGGTCAAATTTATCAAAAGGCGATACAGATGATAAAAGGTATTTCTGGTTCGCGCATGGTTATGGAAGCCTTGCGCGAAGAGGGCGTAGACACGGTTTTTGGTTACCCGGGCGGCGCGGCGCTAAACATCTACGACGAGACATACAAGCAGAGTTATTTCAGACACGTTTTGACGCGTCACGAGCAGGCTGCCGTGCACGCAGCAGACGGCTACGCGCGCGCTAGCGGCAAGGTCGGAGTGGCGTTTGTGACGAGCGGCCCCGGTTTTACAAACGCGGTCACGGGTCTAGCAACCGCATACTCGGATAGTATTCCGCTTATATTAATCAGCGGCCAGGTTCCAACCTCGCTTATCGGCACGGACGCCTTTCAGGAGATCGACGCCGTGGGCATCTCTCGCCCGTGCGTGAAGCATAACTACCTCGTGCGCAGTATCGAGGAGCTGCCGCGCATCCTAAAAGAGGCCTTTTATATCGCTCGCTCGGGACGCCCGGGGCCCGTTCACGTCGATATCCCAAAGGATATAACCGCGGCCGTTGGGGATTTTGATTACCCGACCGAGATAAAGATGCCGACGTACAAACCGACCTACAAAGGCAACGCAAAGCAGATCAAAAAGGCGCTCGAGGTCATCGCCGAGGCCAAACGCCCGCTACTTTATCTAGGAGGCGGCGTCGTAGCGGCGAACGCTAGCGAGCTTGTGCGTAAATTTAGCGCAAAGACGGGCATCCCAGCAGTCGAAACGCTGATGGGGCTTGGCGTCCTAGCGCACGAGGATAAAAATCTACTCTCTATGGTCGGCATGCACGGCAGCTACGCGGCAAATATGGCGATGAGCGAAACCGATCTCATCATCGCGCTTGGCGTGCGGTTTGACGACCGCGTGACGGGCAAGCTAAGCGAATTTGCCAAACACGCCAAAATCATCCACGTCGATATCGACCCTAGCTCGATCTCAAAGATCGTAAACGCGCACTTCCCGATCGTGGGCGATCTAAATTTCGTCCTAGAAGAGATGCTGGGAAAAGTAACCGTAAACGAGCAAAATTTGACCTCGTGGCACGAGATCTTGGCTCGCTACGACGCGCTAAATCCGCTGGATTACAAAGATAGCGACGAAGTCCTAAAGCCGCAGTTGGTCGTGCGCGAAACGGCTAAAATTTTAAAAGAATCCGGCAAAGACGCCCTGGTCGCCACCGACGTCGGCCAGCATCAGATGTGGGTCGCGCAGTTTTATCCGTTTGATAGGCCGCGTCAGCTGATAACTAGCGGAGGTCAGGGGACTATGGGATACGGCCTACCAGCAGCAGTCGGAGCAAAGATAGCAAAACCTGAAGACATCGTCGTAAATTTCACCGGCGACGGCTCGATCCTGATGAATATCCAAGAGCTGATGACCGCCACCGAGATAGATAAGCCCGTCATTAACATTATCTTAAACAACAACTTCCTAGGCATGGTGCGCCAGTGGCAGACCTTTTTTTACGGCGAGCGCTACTCTTCGACCGACCTTAGCCTGCAGCCTGATTTCGTAAAAATCGCGGAGGGATTTGGCGCGGTAGGCTTTGTTTGCCGCACGAAAGACGAGTTTTGCTCCGCGCTAAAAGAGGCGATGATCTGTGGCAAAACGGCGATGTTAGACGTGCGCGTGGATAGATTTGAGGACGTACTGCCGATGGTTCCTGCGGGCGCAGCGATATATAATATGATCTTAAAAAGCAAGGAATAAAAATGAGCATAAGAAGAGTGATTTCAGTCATCGTGCTAAACGAGCACGGCGTTTTATCGCGCATTTCCGGGCTTTTTGCAGGGCGCGGATACAACATCGACACGCTCACGGTAGCACCGATCCCGAGCACCGAGCTTTCTCGTATCAGTATCGTCACTAGCGGCGACGAGCGCGTGCTAGAGCAGATCGTAAAGCAGCTACACAAACTAATACCGACCTACAAAGTCATCGAAAGCGGCGAATTCGTAGAAAAAGAAATGGCGCTGGTAAAAATCCCGCTAAGCGAAAATTTCGGCGGGCTGGATGCGATACTAAAGGCCTACAACGGCATCGTAGCCAACACCAACGAAAACTACATCGTAGTCATGGTTAGCGACGACGCGAGTAGGATAGAAAATTTCCTCAAAGCTATCAAAAAATTTAACCCCGCAGACGTCGTTCGCGGCGGTTCCGTACTAATGGACTTGTGATGAAATTAAGCGAAATTTATAAAATTTTGGGGCTTGAGTTTAGCGGCGAAGAACTAGAGATCACGGCTCTAAATTCGCTCTCAAACGCAGGAGCCGGCGAGCTTAGCTACTGCGATAGCGAGAAAAACGCTAAATTTATCGAAGGCTCAAAGGCGGGCGCTATTTTAGTCGCGTCAAATTTAAAAGAGCTCGTTGGCGCGCAAAGTAGGGCGGTAGTAGTAGAAAACCCGCACCTTGCCTTTGCTATATTAAGCGAATATTTCGCAAAAGAGCTTCTAGCATCCCAGCCGCAGCCGGCGCAAATTTCGCCAAGCGCAAAGATAATGCCAAACGTCTACGTGGGCTCAGGTGCCGCGATCGGCGACAACACGCTCATTATGGCCGGCGCCTACGTCGGCGATAACGTAAAAATCGGCGCAAACTGCGTCATCCACCCAAACGTCGTCATCTATAACGACACCGTTATCGGCAACGGTTGCCGTATCAACGCAAATGCCGTCATCGGTAGCGACGGCTTTGGCTACGCACACACGAAAACGGGCGAACACGTGAAAATTTACCACAACGGCAACGTCGTTTTAGAGGATTTCGTCGAGATCGGCGCGTGCACGACGATAGACCGCGGCGTGTTTGAAAGCACGGTCGTAAAAGCGTACGCCAAGATCGATAACCTCGTGCAAATCGGCCACAACTGCGAGATAGGCTACGGCTCGATACTGGTCTCTCAGGTAGGGCTCGCAGGCTCGACCAAGCTGGGACGCAACGTCGTGATGGGCGGACAAAGCGGCTCTGCGGGACATTTAAAAGTCGGCGACTTTGCCCAGATAGCGGCGCGCGGTGGCGTGTCAAAGGATATCGCTGGCGGCAAAAAATACGCAGGCGCATATCCGATAATGGAGCTGGCTGAGTTTTTCAAACTGCAAGCTAAGATCGCGAGATTTTTTAAGAAAAACTAAAATTAGACGGCTTTTACGTAATAGCCGTCTAATTTAAAGACATAAATTTAAACGCAAAATCCATGAAAAAAAGCAAAAGAAAAGAAATTTTAAAAGCTATAAAAGAAAAAGAACTAGCCGAGTTTAGACAAAAATTGCCTATGCCCGAAGATAAATTTATACGGCTTTTCGAGCTTTTGGACGCCGAGCTTCACGCGCACGGCTGCGATCACAGCCTAAAACTCACCAAGCAAATCCTATCTAATTTGGAAGTAAAAGACGTTTTGAGCGTGCTTGCGTGGCTTGAAGAGCAGGGCGGATACTGCGACTGCGAAGTGATGATGAACGTTGAGGAGAAATTTGAGTATTTAGATTAAAGCGACGATTTAAATTTGATTCTCGGCTTATCAAATTTATGGAAGCTAAATTTATTAAAACCCAAATTTGACGCTGCAAATTTAAGCCACGTCAAATTTGAGTCAAAATTTACGCTATTTTTTATAGCTTTTTACGAATTCGCCGATCCTTGCGATACCCTTTCTTATACTTTCTAAATCGGTCGCAAAAGATAGCCTAAAGTATCCGTCCATACCAAACCCTACGCCTGGCACCACGGCAACCTTGGCCTTTTCTAGCAGCTCTTTGCAAAATTTCATGCTATCTGGCTCGACCGCGGAGCAGTTTATAAAAAGATAAAACGCGCCGTCGGGCTTAAGCACGCTAAGTCCCGGTATAGCGTTTATCATCTCTACGCCTAGGTCGCGACGCTTTTTAAACTCGCCCTTCATATACGCGATATCCTCGTCGGCTTTGCCCAGCAGCGCAGGGATGGCGCCGGCTTGCGTTAGGGAGTTTATGTTGCTCGTGCTTTGGCTTTGTAGCTTGTTTACCGCGGCGTTTAGCTCTTTAAACGGGCTAGCCATGTAGCCAAATCTCCAACCCGGCATCGCGCCGCATTTGCTTAGGCCGTTTATCGTGATCGTGCGGTTAAACATATCCTCGCTCACCGCCGCAGTCGCGACGAATTCGCCCTCATAGTTTAGCTTTTCGTACATTTCGTCGCTAGCTACGATGATTTTTGTGCCTTTTAGCACTTCGCCCAGTGCTTCGAGCTCTTTGCAGCTATATATCGCGCCCGTCGGATTGCAAGGGCTGTTTAATACTAAAATTTTAGTTCTAGGCGTGATCGCCGCTTTTAGCTGCTCGGGAGTGATTTTAAAGCCGGTCTTTTCGCTAGTTTCGATAAAAACTGGATTGCCGCCGCTAAATTTGACCATCTCCGGATAGCTCACCCAGTACGGGCTTGGTACGATGACCTCGTCGCCCTCGTCGATTAGCGCCTGGAATACGTTAAAAAGCGAGTGCTTGGCGCCGACGTTGGTGATGATTTGATTTGGCGCGTAGTTTAGGCCGTTGTCGCGCTTTAGCTTTGCGGCGATAGCTTCTCTAACCTCGGGCGTACCCGCTACGGCCGTGTATTTGCCGCAACCCTTATCTAGGGCAGATTTTACTTCGTTTTTGATGATCTCTGGCGTGTCAAAGTCCGGTTCACCCGCGCCAAAACTAATCACATCCTCGCCGCGAGCTTTCATCTCTTTTGCCTTGGTGCTGATTTCGATGGTTAGGCTCTCGCCTAGTACTTGTACTCTTTTTGATAGCATTTTTACTCCTTTATTAAATTTAAGATATAGTTTTTAGATAGCCGTTATCGTTTAAAAACAGATACATTTCGCCTAAAATTTGCTTTCGCTGCGAGTCGGTTACGAGCTTTGACTTTTCGATGCGCTCGCTTAGGATGTCTTGGATCTCGTAGATGTCGTAGTCAAGGTCCTCCATGATATCAAGGATCGATTGGCTCTCTAACAGGTGCGAGATTTCAAATCCACTCTCGTTTATCTCGATAGTAGCTTCTGTTGGGTGAGTAAAGAGATTGTGCTTCATACCCAGCACCTCTTGATATGCTCCGACTAGGAAAAATCCTAAAAAGTACTCCTCTTGCTCCACGTCCACATCGTGCAAAAACAGAGGATTTTCCTCGTCGTCAAAGCCTATTTCGCCATCAGAATCGCACGTGATATCCCACAGCGACGCCGAGCGGGTAGGGCGCACGTCTAGGCGGTCAAGCGGCATGATAGGGAAATTTTGTTTTAAACCCCAAAAATCAGGCAACGACTGAAATAGCGAGAAGTTTACGAGATAACGCTCCTGCGCTTCCTCTTGCAGCTTTAAAAGCTCGGCGTTGTGCTGTTTGGTGCCGAGGATTTTAGCCGCTTTTTTGATGATTAGGTGGGTTAAAATTTCGGCATTCGAGCGATCTTGCAGATCGACGTAACCCAGATCAAACAGCGTCAAAATACTCTCCATATGATCGATGCTGTCGTGCAGATACTCTATCGCGTTTGATGGCTTTATCGTACTTAGCAGGTCGTTTAGCTCGGTGATTAGTTGAGGATTTTTCTTTTTAAGCACGAGCTTTTCCTCGGTGTAGTCCTGGCTAAAGAGCTCCAAAACCGGCGCTACTAGCACGGCGTGCGATGCCGCGACGAAGCGGCCGCTCTCGATAAAGATATCGGGCTCCACCTCGTTTCGCTGCGTAGCCATCGTTTTTAGCAGATATACCACGTCGTTGGCGTATTCGCTAAGCGTGTAGTTTCGGCTCGAGTTTTCCTTAAACTGCGAGTACTCTATGGCTAGGCCGCCGCCTAAATTTATAGCCTTTAGGTTTTTTGCGCCCATTTTTCGCAGCTCGGCGTAGATATTTCCTGCTTCGATTAGAGCTTTTTTTAGCGGGTGGATTTCGGTGATTTGCGAACCGATGTGAAAGTGGATCATATTAAAGCGATTGAGCAAATTTGCCTCTTTTAGCAAATTTACCGCTTCGATTAGCTCGGTCGCGGTTAGGCCGAATTTTGAGTTTATGCCGCCGCTTTTAGCCCAGATACCGGATCCTGAGCTATGCAGCCTGATGCGCAGACCGATGTTTGGCTTTGGCGCGAAACGCTCTTTTGCGATGGCGATGATAGCCTCAAGCTCGTTTAATCCCTCGATCGTTAGCGTGATGTTGTGTCCCATTTCAGCCGCGATAAAGCCGATGTTTATCATCTCTTTATCCTTAAAGCCGTTTACGGTGATCGGCGCGCCTTCGTTGTTATACGCCATCACTAGCAGCAGCTCGGCCTTTGAACCCGCCTCCAGCCCGTAGCCGTATTTTTGGCCGTGACGGACTAGGTTTTTTACAAAGCCCGGATATTGGTTTACTTTTAGCGGATAGACGGCGTTAAAGCTGCCTTTGTAGCCGAATTCGTTTTTAGCACTCTCAAAGCTTTTGTAAATTTGCGAAATTTGCTTGTGTATGAGGTGAGGGAAGCGCAGCAATAGCGGGCCTCGGTAGCCTTCGCTCCTGATGCTTTTTACGATGTCGATGATGGCGGGTTTTGAGCCGGTATTGACGCAAATTTTACCGTTTTCGACGATGAAGTTGTTGTTTCCCCATAAATTTAAACCGTAATCATACATTTAAAATCCTTTTAAGTTCCGTCTCCAAATCAACCAAATCAAGCGTTTTTTCGGCTTTTTCGCTCAGATCTTTTAGCCAAATTTTGCCCGATTTTAGCTCGTCCTCGCCGACGCAAAGGCAAATCCTAGCATTTGCGTTATCTGCGGCGTTTAGGTGCTTTTGTAGTTTTTTAGGCTCGTAGCTCACGAGAACCGGGATGCTTTTTCTTAAATTTATCGCTATTTTATAGACCGCATCCACCCCATCGGCATCCATCGCGCCGATATATACGCCGCCTCTTGCGCTTTGGCTCTCGCGGCCGCTTAGGATTTCCATTATGCGCTCGATACCCATCGCAAAGCCCACGCCGTAGCTGGCCTTGCCGCCTAGATACTCAACCAGCCTGTCGTAGCGTCCGCCGCCTGCGACCGCACTCTTTGCGCCGATCTCGCTTGAAACGAACTCAAACGCCGTTTTACAGTAATAATCAAGTCCGCGCACGAGTTTTGGATCTATCTCAAATTCCACGCCGTTGCCGCTTAAAATTTCTTGCAGCTTTTTAAACTCGCCCGCGCATTCGTCGTTTAGGCTACCGATTATCAGCGGCGCGTTTTCGTAAATTTTCTGACAGCTCTCGACCTTGCAATCTAGCACGCGGATAGGATTTGTTAGCTTTCTGCGCTTGCAGTCCTCGCAAATTTGCCCCTCATGCTCGTCTAAAAATTTAACCAATTTTTCGCGGTATGCGCCCATACTAGCGGCGTCTCCGAGCGAATTTACGAGTAGCTTGGTTTTGATACCAAGGCGCGAGAAAATCTCGCTTATCATCAAAATAACGCTCGCGTCCTCATAAACGCTGGGCTCACCGAAGCACTCGCAGCCAAACTGATGAAACTCGCGCAAACGTCCTTTTTGCGGGCGCTCGTAGCGAAACATCGAGCCGTGGTAAAAGTACCGTCTCACGCCGCCCGCGCGATCAAATTTAGCCTCGATAAATGCGCGCACGACGCCCGCCGTCCCCTCAGGGCGCAGGCAAACGTCGTTGCCGCCCTTATCCTCAAACTGATACATCTCTTTGCCCACGATGTCGCTGCTCTCCCCGACGCTGCGGCAAAAAAGCGCCGTTTGCTCCAGGTGCGGAGATAACACGAACTCGTATCCGTAGTTTTTCGCGACCTCTTCGCAGATTTTGATTATCCTCTCATAAAGTCCCGACTGGGGCGGCAAAACGTCCTTCATCCCCCTTAATGCGCTAATCATTTATAAACTCCTTTATCAAATTCGTTATTTTTTCTTCGTCCCAGGCGGCGCCTATTGTGACGTAGCGGACGTCTAGTTTTTGCAAAATTTCCTCCATCGCGTCCTGCACTCTTAGTAGATACGCAAATCCTCTAGCCTCTATGCCGTCCATCTGCGCGCGCGAGCCTAGGCGCAATCTTAGCGTGTTTTCGTCCGCTTTAAAAAATACTATTTTTTGCGGAAAATTTCCTTGCAGGGCAAATTTATTTAAGCTTAAAAGCTCCTCAAAGCTAAAATTTCCGCCCGCCAGCGCGTAAGCCATGCCCGAAACAAAGCCCCTGTCGCTCAAAATCATTTTATCTGAGTTGGGTTTTATTATCTTGCCCGAATGCTCGGCTCTATCGGCCAAAAATAGCAAAATTTCAGCCCTTTTATCTAGACCATTTTCTTTTAGTAAAATCTCGCGCAAATTTTCGCCAAGCTTCGTACCGCCGGGCTCTTTGGTCACGATGGCTTGCGGGAAAGCAGCCGATAGCCGCGCTATCTGCGTGCTTTTGCCTACGCCGTCGATACCTTCAAAAATCACGTACATTTTTCGCCTTTAAATTTGAGCGGTATTTTACAAATTTATAGCTAAATAGCGGCTTTTAAAGCGCGTAACACATAACCAGATTAGGGCGATTTTGTTTCTACCGCATAAAAACACCGCAAGATTTTTGCGCCAAATTTTAACAAAATATAAGAATATTCTAAATATAATTTTAAATCAATCCTTTATATTCGCTGATTAGTTCAGGGTTTATCGCCTTAAAATTTTTACGCAAATCGCCTAAATCGTGATAGCTAGCTACGATAACAAAATCCGGCGTCGCGTCTATTTCAAGCTCGCAAATATCTGCTTTTAGCTGCTTTGCGCACTCTAAAATTAGCTTTTTAGCCTGCAAATATTTATCGTTTAGCTGCGTTTCTTGATTAAAAAGGTCAAAGATTTTCGCCGTTTCGTCGTCCTCGTTTATCTCGGCGCTAAATTCGTAATCAGCGACGTTCCAGATGATTAGACTTTTATCTTCTCTACAAAGCTCCTCGCGCTGCTTTTGCGTACCAAAACCGATAATAGGCGGCAACGAAACCTCGCCGTCGTAAGCTAAATTTATGCAGTAAAGTTTTTGGATAGGCGCGTGCATTTTGATCGTCTCTTTTAGCGCGGGCAGTAGCCTTTGCGCGGCTAATTCGTATAGCTTTTTGTAGCTCGTTTTTTTATCCGGTTTTTTATAGCAGACGTAGCCTCCCTCCAAAGTTATCGAATTTAGCTCGCCTAGTTCGTCGTACTCATAAAAATAGTCGCGGTCTATTTTCGCTCCGAGCCGGTCTATGCCGCGCCACTGCTTTTGCGCTAGTTTAGCATTTGAGTAAATAAAATTTTCAATCCAGTATCCATTATCTATAAATGCAGAGTAAATATTAACCAACAGGCCGCCCTCATAAACATATTTTTGCACGCTTACGCATTTTTTGTCGTAATAATCAAATCTATAGCCCAAAACCTCGTCTTGTTTGTAAAAATAAAAATCCTCGTAAAATCGCTCTTCGTCCGCGTATTGCTTTACCAAAACCACCCGCCCCTGCGCGTCAAATCCGTAGTCGTAGGCATCTGCTAGATTTTTGGGCGACTCTTTTAAAATTTTACCCCTTGAAAAACCGTGAAGCTCAAAGTAAAACGGCTCTAAATTTATATAGCTAGTAGATGCCCAGCGCCTGTTTACGACCTGCGCCTCGGCCCTATTTTTTAGAGCTAGATAGTCGTTGCCCGCGTTTTCAAAAAGCCTGCGTAGATTTTTTATTTCACTCATTTGCTCAGTCATTTTATCTCCGAATTTTGATTTAAGTTTAGCTATTTTTAGTTGCTATAAATTTAGCCTTTTTTACCTAAAGCGCAAAGCGATATACTCGCGTTTGTTACTAAATTTACGAGCCGATTTACCTAAAGCAAATCTTTAGTTATTTTGAGCTACCTTACGCTCTGTGCTTTCATTTTAATTTAAAATACATTAAATAAGGCGCCAAAAATAGCTTTGACGCAAAAGCTACGTAAATTTCCATCTACAAACATCAAATTTTACCGCATTTATGGGTCTGTTTTAGTCGCGAGCCGACTTTAAATTTTTTAAAATTTCGCTTGGAACCAGCTTACTGACGTCTCCGCCATGGCTTAAAACCGAGCGCACTATCGAGCTTGATATGAATGCGTTTTGGAGGCTTGGCATCAGATAAACGGTCTCAAGCTCATCCCAAAGTACGGCGTTTGCATAGCCGATTTGCAGCTCGTACTCAAAGTCGCTAACCGCGCGAAGGCCGCGTATAACGACGTTTATACCTCGGCTCTTGGCAAAATCCACGAGTAAGTTATCAAACCCGACGACCTCTACGTTTTTTAGATTTGCGGTTGAAATTTTAGCCATTTTGACGCGCTCTTGCAAGCTAAAGAGCGGTTTTTTGCTCTGGCTGGCCGCTACTGCAACGACGACCTCGTCAAAGATCTTTATCGCACGTTTGATGACGTCTAGATGGCCGTTTGTAACGGGGTCGAAGGTGCCGGGATAGATGCAGGATTTCATTTTTAACCTTAGGATATTTTTGGACTCGATTTTACAGCTTTTTGCCTAAAATACGGCTTTTGAGCGATTTTGAGCGCTAAAATTTAAATAGGGCGGTAAAGGCGCGAAATGCTACGGCTATTTAAGATAATGACGCCTAGCAATGCAAACGGCGCAACTATTTTTGCGTATTAAATGCGCGGCTTTAAGTAGGCTAAAGAGCAGTAAAAACGATGTTTATTTAGATTAAATACAATAGACGGCATATATTTTAGATGGATTAAGCAAATTACGTCAAATTTAACGATAAATACTAATTTTTAACTGCGTGCCTACGACCATCTTTGATAAATTCGGTGTTTGATGTCTAGCAGGTCAAGCCATTTGCCGACGATAAAATTTTCCATATCTTCAAGGCTACTTTGACCAGAATAATAACCCAAAACGGGCGGCGCGATAACGGCGCCAAGAGCGGAGAGCTTTGCCGCGTGCTCTAGCGCTAGCGTAGAAAACGGCATCTCTCTAACGCCCAAAACCAGCCTCTTTCGCTCCTTTAATGCGACTGCGGCGGCGCGAGTTATCAGCGTATCGGCAAAGCCGGCGTGGATTTTGGCTAGGGTGTTGATAGAGCAAGGCGCGACGATAGTAGCGTCTATGCCAAACGAGCCCGAGCTCGGCGCTGCGGCCAGATCGGAGTCGCCATGGATGGCGGCGCGATTTTGCAAATCTTGCCAAATTTGATAAATTTCGTCTTGTTTGGCGTCTTTTTGAACGCGGTTTTTATCAATACTGCATTGGTTTTGAAATTTACGCTCGTCAAATTTGCTTGCGATTTCATCGTTAGGGCTTGCGTTTTTTTCGCCGTCATTAGATTTACAAATTTGCCAGTTTGCATCGAGAGTATAGTTATCTAAACCGGCAAATTTTAAACCGTTATCGCTCAAATCTTGCGCATTATCCGCAAATTTGACGCTTTGGTTTTGCGATCTTTCATCTCCGCCTCCAAAATCTAGCTCGCCTTGGGCGGAGCCAAAATTTGCAAATTTTGCGTCTTCGTGCGCATGCGAGTCATTTTTATTACAGGGCGTCAAATTTTGTTCTAAATTTTGAAAATTTACGTCCGAACCGTTTTTATAAAAAAAATCCGTAAAATTTAGCTCTTTTTCTAGCACGTTCATTGCGTTTTTACTCACGCACAGATGTAGCTCGCTTCTTTTTGCTATCTCGCGGGCGAGCTTTAGCCCCAGATTTACGCCGCTTGCACCGCTGATACCTAGAAAAATTTTCATCTTATCATCCTGTTTTTTCGAGATGATTTGCGCGCTAAAGACCTTTTTGTCGTTATTTTTAACCTTGATAGTCTCGCCTAGATTGCCGTTTTCTAGCGCCGTGACCTCGACGATAATGCTAAGCGCCCCGTCGCTAAGCACGGCATTAACGCGCTCGCCTTTTTTTATGAGCGGTAGCGGGGTAAACTGCCGTAACCGCAACACTTCGCCGCTTTTTATGTTTTGTTTGGCCGCTAGCCTAGCATTTGGCGCATCGCTCATCATGTCGGGGCTAAACTCGCCAAGCTCGACCCAGTCCTTTGCAAAGTCCCCGATACCTAGCATTTGGCGCGTCACAAGCGGCTTGATAGTCCTTAAAACCGGCATTTTAGCACTAATCTCGTATCTAAAAAATACGCTTGGCTGCGAGCCGTTTGGCGTGATAAAACCGGCTCTAAAGCTGCCTTTTGGATTAATTTTATTTACGTAAATTTTATCGAATTTGTATTCGTGGAAGTTTTTAGGAAGTTCGTTTTGGGGCTCGATAAGCGGAAATTTGACGAACTGTAGCCCCTTAAACTCACTCGTAACCTCTTGCAAAAACGCGCGCTGCACGAGAGCTAACGCGTCGCAGTTTTTTACAAATATCGTCTCTCCGCCGCTTTTGTCCTCAAGCTCTACGCCTCGTTTTTTTAAAATCTCTGCTAAATTTTGCGAATTTATTTTTGCGGCTTTGTTTTCGCCTAAATTTAAAATCTCGTCACTTTTATCCGTAAAACCCAAGTCCGCAAGCGTGATTTTACCATTTGAAACGCAATACATCGGCCAAAGCGCTAAATCTGAAGAAAATAAAAAAATGGGAAAAAATAGTAAGAAAAAAATGGAGCGGGAAACGAGATTCGAACTCGCGACCCCAACCTTGGCAAGGTTGTGCTCTACCCCTGAGCTATTCCCGCACCGTTTGAGAAGTCGCAATTTTAGCAAAAACGTTTTCATTTGTCAAGAAAATTTCAAAATTTTTAAGATTTCGCCCGATTTTAGCTCGCCGAGGCTTTCGCTTGTTACCAAAACGGCGTTACTTTTGATAAGCGGAGTTATCATGCCGGAGCCGAATTTATTATTATCCGTCACGCTAAATTTGCCCTCGCAAAAGCTACCGAGCACGATATTTTGGCGTCCAGATTTTATTTTTACGTCTTGATTTAGGGCGGCGTCAAATTTTTCAAGCTGTACGCCCTTTAAAAAAGGAACGACTAGCAAAAAGCACATCAAAAACGCAGCCATTGGATTTCCCGGCAGGATAAAGACGATTTTTTTATCTTTTATAAACGCTTTGCTCGGTCGCCCGGGTCGGATATTTACGCCGTCAAAAAGCTCGCTAAAGCCTAAATTTAAAAGCGCCGTTTTCATAAAATCAGCCTCGCCCTTGCTCGCTCCGCCGCTTGTTATGATGACGTCAAATTCGGTCGCCTCTAGCGCTCGTGTCGTGCTTTCTAAGTCGTCTTTTATGATTCCCGCGTACGAGCTAGCAAAGCCGAAGCTTTGAAGCAAAGATGCGATGCCTGCGCCGTTTGCGTTGTAGATTTGCTCCTCGCTAGCGCTTTGCCACGGCTCGACCACTTCATCGCCGCTTGAAAATATACCGATCTTTAGCTCGCGCTCTACGCAGACGCAGTAGATGCCTTGAGCAGCTAGCATCATTACTCTTGCGGGCGTTAAAATTTCGCCTTTTTTTAGCAAAATTTCGCCCGCCTTAACCTCCTCGCCCTTATATCTTAGAGCGTTAAATTTTTTGACTTTGCTTTGCGGCGAGAGTTTGCCGTCCTGCAAAATAGCATCCTCAAAAGGCACTACGGTGTCGGCGTTTGTCGGCATTTTAGCGCCGGTCATTATCTTTACGCATTCGCCTTTTTTTAGCGTGATCTCGGCCTCGTCGCCAGCCAGCACGGTTGCCGCGACGCTTAGCGGCTCGCTAAAATCATCAAAATTAAGCGCGTAGCCATCCATCGCGGCGTTGTCGAAGGAGGGCAAATTTTTAACGGCAACGACGTCCTGCGCTAAAATTTTGCCCGTCGCGCGCTCAAGGCTCGCAAACTCGCCGCAGCCGTTAAATTTAGCTTTTTCTAGGATCAAATTTTGAGCAAGCTCTAGCGTCATTTTACTCCTCCAGCCTGCGTATTTTTGCGCCCAGAGCCGCTAGCTTGCGCTCTAGCCCCTCGTAGCCTCTATCTAGGTGATAAATTCTGTGCACGCGGCTAGTTCCGTTTGCGGCAAGGGCTGCTAGCACCAGGGCAGAGCTTGCGCGCAGATCGGTAGCCATCACGTCTGCGGCGTTTATCTCGCCTCCGCCGTAGATCGTCGCGATGTGGCCGTTTAGACGGATATCCGCACCCATACGCGTGAGCTCGCTAACGTGCATAAAGCGGTTCTCAAAAAGCCTCTCGTCGATCGTGCTAACGCCGTTTGCCACGAGCGAGAGCGCCATAAACTGCGCCTGCATATCGGTCGGAAATCCCGGAAACTCCGTCGTCACGATCTCGACGGGATTTACGTTTTTAGCCGGCATTATCGTGATTTTATCGCCGTCCACGACGGTTTCAAAGCCCATTTGGTTAAATTTAGTAAGCACGGCTCGCAGATGCGCGGCATTGGCGTTCGCGATAGTTACTTGCGAGTTTGTGATCGCTCCGGCGCAAAGATACGTGCCCGCCTCGATCCTATCGGGGATGACCGTTATCTCGCCGACGTCCAGCAAGCGCCTATCCGTGCCCTCGATCACGAGCTCGTCCGTGCCTATACCCTCGATCTTTACGCCGCCTGCGGCCAAAACCTCGCAAAGCTGCACCACCTCGGGCTCTTTGGCGACGTTGATCAGATGCGTCGTACCGTGAGCGAGCGCGGCAGCCATTATGATGTTTTCGCTGCCAGTTACCGTGATCTTGTCAAACACGATCTGCGCGCCCTTTAGCCCGTCAGGCGCCGTGGCGACGACGTAGCCTTGTTTTATCTCGATGTTTGCGCCCATCTTTTCAAGCGCGCTTAAGTGCAGATCGATCGGTCTTTGTCCGATCGCGCAGCCGCCCGGCAGGCTCACCTCGCAGTGGCCAAACCTAGCTAGCAGCGGACCAAGAACCAGGATGGAGGCGCGCATTTTACGCACAATGTCGTAGTTAGCCTTCGTGGAGCTAACGTAGTTTGAGTTGATTTTTAGAGTGTGATCGTCAGCAAATTCGCACTTTGCGCCCAAATTTACCAGCAGTGTCGCCAATGTTTTTATATCCGCGACATTTGGCATGTTTTTTAGCATCACGTCGTTTTTTATGATTAGAGCCGCGGCTATGAGTGGCAGGGCGGCGTTTTTCGCACCACTTATGGCGACCTCGCCGCCAAGTTTTGCGTTTCCTTCGATTTCTAGGTAATACATATTCTTAAATCCTTAAATAAAACCCAAAGTATAGTGAAATTTAGCTTATAAATTTAAATTTATGCCGATATTTACCGATTTATTTATATAATCCTGCTTTTAGGCGGCTCGTCTCTACGGCTTGTCTCTTGGGTAAATTTAAATGATCTAGAAATTTTCTCCCTTGATGAACTATTATGTTCTATCTTCGGTCGAAAATTTCTAGATCATTTAAATTTATCACAAGATACTTCGCCTTGAAATTCAAATATAAAATAGGATTATTTAAATGAAATTTACCATTTTTTTACCGCTAGCGCCGATTGCGGCTTTGATTTTTAGCGGTTGCGCGAACAATACGCCCAAAATTTACCCGACCGATCAAAGCGGACAGATTTTAAACGCGAGATTTTTAAACTCGCAGCAAGACGTATTTAACTATTTAGGCGGTAAAGCGCTTTCAAATTTTATGCAAGGATTTTTAGGTAAAAAAGACGGCGGAGACTGCTCTGGTTTCGTCTCGCTCGTAAATAAAAACATAAATAACGTCTACTTTTTTGAGACGAATTTGCTCAAATTTTACGACGAAAACGGATCGAAATCTCAAGCCATTTACAATTTTTACAAAAAGCGAAATTTGATCTCGCAAACAAGCCCAAAGCTCGGAGATTTGGTGTTTTTTAATAACACTACGAGCCAAACCAAAGACAAAAATAAACAAATCATAACCCACCTTGGCATCATAGACCGCATAGAAGACGACGGAACTATAAGATTTATGCATAATAGCAGGGGCAAAAATAAAAGCGGATTTATAAATTTATTTCAAAAAAATAGCCATAAAATGGGCGGCAAAGAGGTAAACTCCTACATCATAGCGTGCAAAGGCGGCGACGCTGCTTGCCTAACGTCAAACAGATTCGCCGGCTTTGGCAAGGTTAATTTTTAGCTAAATTTATGTCTAAATTTTATATGATAAAGCCTTTAAAAAGGAGCCGTTTTTGAAAGCTACGATATCGCTCATCGCGTTAAATTGTCTAGTATATTTTGCCGTTTACTGCGGCATTTGCGGCAACAACGCGACGCTTGGGTTAAATATGTTTTTTATAGACGGGCTTTTCGTCTGGCAGCCGGCGACTTCGATGTTTATGCATGCAAATTTAGCCCATCTGCTGATGAATATGGCTGTTTTGTATCAGTTTGGATCGCTTCTTGAGCGGTGCTACGGCAGCGAAAAATTCGCCGTCATCTACTGCGTCGGAGGCGTTTTGACCTCGCTGCTTAGTTTTGTTTATATTTATATTATGTTTAAAACTAACGGAACTTTTATAAATTTAGTAGGAGCTAGCGGCGCAATCAGCATGCTGCTAGGAGTTTTGGCGTTTTTGGACGCAAGCAGCAGAAAAGGGCTAATAATCGCCATCTTGCTAATGAGCTTCGCACCCGTAGCCATGGGCGTAAACGTCGCCTGGTACGCGCATATTATCGGCTTTGCTTTAGGATATTTCGGGGTAAAATTTAAGGTGATAAAATGAGATTTTTCGATCAAATTTGGGAAATTTTAGAGTGCGGCGACAAGGAGCTTAAATTTGATAAATTTAAACGATTTTACGCCGAATACAAGGCCGGTAAATTTGACGCACAGATAGAAGAGAGCGGTAAATTTGACGAGATAAAACCGCTCGAGCGCCCAAGCTACGCGGCATTTTGCGAGGTCGTAGCGATGAGAGAAATCGGCGGCAAAAAGCAAGCGGACAAGCAAAAAGCCTTCCTTCACTCGATCGCGCACATCGAATACAGCGCCGTAGATATCGCGCTAGATGCGGCGTATCGCTTCCGCGCGCTACCAAAAGCCTACTATGACGACTGGCTAGAGGTCGCCGAGGATGAGATCAAGCACTTTAAGATGATCGAGGATCACATGGCTAAATTTGACGTGAAATACGGCGATTTTACCGTGCACGACGGGCTTTTTATCGCTTTGCAAAATACCTCCGCATCGCTGCTTGAGCGCATGGCGGTGCTGCCTAGATACATGGAGGCAAACGGCCTTGACGCAAACGCTTTTATGCTAAAAAAGCTGGAAACCGAGCGTGAAAAAGACGAGAGCAAGGCACGTCTTTGCGAAATTTTGCAAGTCATCTTAGACGAGGAGATCTCGCACGTCTCAAAGGGCGATCGTTGGTTTAAATTTGCCTGTGAAAAAGAGGGCGTAAGCCCCGAAATTTACGCGCAAATCGTGCAAAAAATCTACCCTAAAGCCTTTTTGCAGTCTCGCGAACTAAACGTTAGCGCACGCCTAAAATCAGGCTTTAGCGAGGCAGAGATCGAGCACATAAAAAATCTATCAAAGGCCAAAAAGGCGGAATAAATGAAAAAAATCTACTTTATCAGGCACGCAAAAGCCGTAGAAGAGGGCGAAAGCAACGACTTTGAGCGCGATCTAAGCGAACGCGGCAAAAAAGACCTAGCTCTGATGTGCGAGCGGCTAAAAAAACATGAGGTAAAGGCGGACGCTATATTTGCCAGTCCCGCCAAACGCTGCGCCAAAACGGCTCAAAAGCTAGCCGAAGCAGTCAAATTTAAGAAGAAAATCAAATTTAAAGATGAGCTATACGGAGCGCAGACGCATGATCTTTTGACTTTTGTAAGAGAGCTTGACGACAAATTTCATAGCATATTTGTCATAGCCCACAACGACGCTATAACTGAAATTTGTGAGCTTTTAAGCGATGCCGCTATCGGAAATATCCCTACATGCGGCATCTTTTGCGTTGAATTTGACGGTAGCTTTAAAGAACTAAAAGAACACGGTGCAAAAGCTCTGTTTTTTGACTATCCTAAAAAACATAAAAAATAGGGCTGATTAAAAGCTCTATTTTATTCCTGCATTTTTCATCGACTTAATTACTTCAAAAATCATCTCAAAAAACATACAATAACAAGCAAAATATTTAGCAAAATAAACATAAAAATTATCCGTTAAATTTAGCATGAAATTTAACGGATAAATTGTTTTAATACAAAAGGTAAAATGTTTGAAAGTACCGTATTTTCGGTTTTTTATGAAGGTATTGAAGCAATGTAAAAGAGATATAAATATTTGTTTGAAAATTATAGTTTTCAATACAAAATAGCAAAAATAGTCTGTATTTTACCTTTTAACAAAACAAACTAGTAAAAAGCTTATATAAATTTAGACTCAAAGGAACTTAACAATATCTATATTACCTCCTACTCCTACTCGTAGTAGTTTGAGGGTTTTAACTTATCTTAAGCGTAAAAAATTAATTTGATTTAAATTTTTTGAATTCTTTGGCAAAAAATGTATTTAGATCGTGTAGACTACCATCATCCATTTGGATTAGTTTTAGACGATTTTTTTTGTAAATTTTAATTTTTTTACTTTTTCTTTTTAAATATTGCGGCGTCTCAAGGCCCCAGAATTCGATATAAACATCGCTTTGCGTCAGATAAAAATCACTAATTACACGTTCTTTTGTCGGAGTTTTCTTTTCGTAGATAAAATCTATTCCTCTATAAAATAGCCAATTTGCAATAATCAGCTCAGCACGACTTTTTACAATGTAGCCGCTATCGCTTTTGTATCTAGTTTGTTTGATTTTTTGCTTTTTAAATAGCTTTAAAGCCAGCAAAACGATTAAGAACAACAACAAAACGATTAAAATTTTTGAAAGATTAAAGCTCATAAACAATTTTCTCTGGAGTAAATGAAGAAAAATTAGTTTTGGTTGCGGAGGACGGATTTGAACCGCCGACCTTCGGGTTATGAGAATTATGTGCTTTTTTAGGAAAAATAAAAATATTTATTTTATATCTTTTTATATCTATTTCATATATTTTAAGTAATATTTAAGCTATATTTTGTTATAATTCTTTTATTAAAACAAAAAAAGGAGATAATATGAAAAAAACAGTTTTTACAAAGATTGTGGATTTTGATCGCAGAGTTTTCTATGTTGAGCGAGATAGAATTCAAATTGAGCGCGTTAGAGAGTATGGAGAGATTGAAAAATACGCTACTTTTGATGGTAATGGTTATAATAGATTTAGTGAGCGTATAGGATATATCTTGGCGGCTAGGGTTTATTTTAGCGATTTTGATATGGGTTGGGATAGCGCTACTAGCGGTTGGGCTACTGCAAAAGATAGAGACGGCAAAGAAGTAAGGTTTATTGTAGAAGACGATAATTTACAGAATTCTATTACAAAATTTGTGGAGGAGTAGATGGAAAATATAGTAAGCGGTTGGCAGACGAGGGTTACTCCTCGTCATCGTAAGAGTTTTGATAAAAAAGGGCACTATTATGTTCGCTTTTTTCATTATGATCGTGGTCGATATTGTTATGTTGATGATGGAGACGTTGTTTCCTGGTTTGACGTAAAGTTACAAAGGCGAGTTCAGCGCTGCGTTTCTACTAAAAATAGTGAGAAATATTATATTTATCGTACTTTGTCTCGTGATACTCAGCCTGGGGGAAATTACGATATAGGTCATTTTATTGTTCTTGAGGATGGGAAAATTTTAGCCGTTGCTCTTGCCGGGAAAGATGCTTTTGAAATTTCCGAAGAGGAATATCGTCAAGAAGGTTGGCTTGATGGTTGATTATATGTATAGGTTTTAAGATGACTCTTAAAGAAGTTTCGGAAATTACGGGTATTCCATACCCGACCCTTTTGGGGTGGAATGCTTCAAAAGGCGATTATAGAAAAAATTTGGTGCGTTTTTTAAAAGACGCCGACCGTTCGGTTTTAATTAAGTATTTTGGATACAAAAAAAAGAACGATAATTAAGTTTTTTTTAATATGATAAGAGGTATTATTTCATCAGTCGGAGAGATTTTACCCCGTTGGGGTTTGAAACTATTGTTTTAGTTAATTCGGATTTCTCTAAATTTATCAGTTTGAGAGATTTTACCCCGTTGGGGTTTGAAACTATTTTTTTAAAAGTTTCATAACTCTCCGAATTTTTACCCCGTTGGGGATTTTAAATAAATTAGGGGTTTCCCCTAATTTATTTTTTATATATCACGTATTCTATTTTGATCTGATTGTATTGATTGTATTCTTCCAGGAAAATTTTTGTTCCGTAGTCCATTTGTCGGCAGCTTGTAAAGAAAATTTTTCGGATTCGCTTATTTTTAAATTTTTCTTGATTTTTGTTTACAAATAGATCCGTATCGGCTACAAATTTTTTTATGATATCTTGCTTTGGTGGATTAGCCCAATTTTTACATTGTGCTAAAACCGCTTCGTTGTCTTTGTATGCTATCAGGTCTATTCCTTCGTCTTTGACTCCGTTTATATAGCCGTTTGGATATACCTTGTAATCTCTTTGCTCAAAAAAACACTTTACGTCGTATTCGTATTGTTTACCTTTTTGGATTTTTTCGGCTTCGGTTTTTGCGACTTTTTGAAAATTTGTATTTTTTGCCTCTTGTTTTATTTTCTCGTATTCTTCCGTTATATCTTTAGTTTTTTGATTTGTTTGATCTATAAAATTTTTTGTGTTTATTTGGCCGTGTGCTTCAGTGTTTTTTAAATTTTCTCTTGTGTCTTTTAATAGAAATTTAGCTGTAAAATATATTATGGCTCCTATTATACAAATAATCAAGATTATAATAAAAGCCTTTTTTATCATATTTACTATTTCTGGATGGGTTGCAAAATAACCGATTATTGCGAATATTGCTATGGTTATAAAAATTGCTAGCTGGGTATCTTCCTTATCTTTCTTTGAATAGTATTTTCTTGGTCTTCTCAAATTATTTCTTTATATTTATTTTTTCGTTGCTTGCTTTTTCTTTTATTTTTTCTAGTTTCTCTAAAAATTTCTTTGTTTCTAAAATTTGTTCATCTAGCGCTAATCCTTGATTTATTAAACGTACTAGTTCAGGCTTTTCTTTTTCCCAGTTTGTGAGAGTGTTTCTTGTGATATTTAATTTTTCTGCTAATTCTTGTCTAGTCATTTTTCATACTTTTTGACAAATTATTTTGCATTTTATTAATTATTAAGGTTTTTTTATTTATCATTTCACTATCCAAATGCACAATTATTGTGCATAAATATTTTTTGGTTTTTTGTTTGCAATGAAATTATATCAAAAAATATGGAATTCCGCCCTGAATACGGCGTTAAACTGTTCCCCCGCTTGTAGGTTTACGGCACTTTCCGGCGGGGTAATTTAGCCGTAAATTTCTTTTAAGGGAAGGTGCCATTATGGAATTAGTCGATAAAGGTTACGAATTAACCTACACACTTTTTAAGGGGCTTATTAGAAGTTCCGCTTCCGGTAAATTTGAGGGTAATGACTACTCCTCGTCTGTCCGAATATCTACCGTAAACGTTTATGATGTCGAGAATAAAAAGACCGGCATTATAGATAGTATTCAGCAACCCGTAGTTTTTAAAATCATTTGCCCGGACGATACTACCGCCGGGCTCGTTGGGAATGCGGTGCGCGAAAAACTTAAAAAGGGGCCGATTGTTTTACACGGCGGTTTCCCTGTCGGCGATCAGCGTATTATATCCGTAGCTGAGCCTTATGAATTTTTCCTTTTTGACTCAAAGCCAATCGATAAAGCTTCTAAGGGGGCATAACATGAGCTTTTCTGTCAATTATTCTCTTTTTCGCGGTGAAGTAAAGATTGTGCCTTCCGGTTCGGTTGCGGATGACGGTCGCGCTTACGTTGTTATTGATTCTTCAAATACCTTTGAAGTCGATGGCGTAAGTAAGGTGCAATCTATTTTTTTTAAAATTCCTTGCCTCGACGATTCTATCGCTTTAAGGGTTGCCGATTTTTTTCTGAAAAAGTTTGATTCTTGCGAAATGGTCTTTTTTTTAGGCACTTTTCCTAAGGATAATTTCGTTACCGTGCTTACTCCTTGCGAAGATTTTTTAACGGAGGCGGTGAAAAAATGAAAAAATCTTATAACGCCGACAGATTTGTCGGACTCTTTGAAAAATTTTACCGCGACTTTGAGGAAGCAGAGCGAGAATTTAGGAGCTTTGATGACGGAACAGGTAAATTTGACAGCTATCTCGATGACGTATGCGACATTAAAGCACAAGTGAAGAATTTGTTGTATTTTGTCGAGTCTCGCGGTTTCAAGCTCAATATCGAAATCGAACCCACTCTGTTTTCTTAAAAAAGCTCGCAGTGCGGCGCGTAGCGTGGGAGCAAGGGTTCCCGCGCCGCCGCACATAACAGGGTCGCAGGGGGAGCCGCTTGCGGGTTCGCTCCCCCCGCCATTCGCTTACTGTTTTGGCAAAGTCTGATTTACTCCAGCTTTTGCCAAAGTGGTACGCGTCCGCTTAATTTTTATAAAGGAGGCTAATATGCCTAAGTTTCTTTCTACCGTGAAGGGTAAAATAGCTACTGTTGTCGCCATTTGTTCGATCGGCGCTATGAATGCTGCTGCTGCTGGCGTAACCATCGGCTCTGACGGTGCGGTTTCTGGTGAAATTGACAAAGCTACGTTTATGGGCTTGGCTGGTGTTGTTGTTGCGCTTCTTGGCGTTATTTTCGGCGTGAAAAAAGGGCTTGCTCTTTTAAGATAGCGCCGTTGTCCCCTTTAGCTTTGCTTTAGGGGAAATTTTTAAAAAGTTCTAAAATGTATGATTTTATTGATCTTGTTAAACTCGGCATTTACGTTAATGGTTTGATGGCCGTTATTGTCGGTTTCTTTGCCGTAGTTAAGCAGGTTGCCGTAGCTTTAGACCTTTTTAAGAGTTTGGATTAAGCCTCATGTATGATTTAAATTTATCCCTAAATGAATATCATTTCCTTATGAGCCTTAGCGGAATCCTTTGTGGCTTTATTTTATGTTTATTTATTTTTCTCGTCGTCAGTAAAATTTAGGCTGATCCAAACTCAACACCGAAGAAAAGGAGCTTTTAAGATGTCAATAGGCGTATTTACAGTTACGGGCGTTCTTAGTTTTGATTACTTCTTTTCGATTATGGTCTGGTTTATGTTGATTTGTTTACCCGTCTTTGCAGGCTTGGTACTTTTTACGAAAAAGGTTTTATAAGTCCGCACCATGCAAAGCTTGATTAAAATCCTACTACTCCTTACTTTTTTCTTTATAAACTCTTTTGCTTTAGATCTTTCGTCTCTGGGCGATGATAGTTTTAACTACCGGGCGAATCAAGGTTTTTTACCTTATGGCGTTTCTGCGCAGCCTATATCTGATATAAAAATTTTAAACAGCTCTTTTTTAAAAGTAAATAATGATATATATGTTTATCGTTTTGATGAATTGATATTTAATCTTTCAAAAAGTAATGCAAGCGGGTACTATTACGAGGGTAATTTGTCTCACATTTCTACTTTATATTATTATGACTCAAAATTTGAAAAAATAACTATTCCTTGCGAAGGTTCAGATTTTAATAATATTCGTTCTTGTTCTAGAAGTTATGTTTTAGGTTCAAAGAATGTTTTACCGGTTGAATTTTCATACTATAGGAAATATAGTATTAATAAAGTAATAAGTTGCGAGGCTGATGAAAATTTCAACACCGATACGCAGCAGTGCCAAAAATGCCCCGACGGCCAGTCGTGGGATCCTCAAACAAATACTTGCTATAAAGACTGTTCTAAAGACGGTAAGATTAATAAAGTCGGCCTTCCCGATGGCCGTTGCATTGATTGTAGCGGTGAAAAAGATTCTTTTGCCGTCTTAAAATGCTTTTGTTCGGGTTTTGGTCTAGGCGGCGGTAATACTTTTTGGAGTAAAGATGGCTCTTCTTCTTCGGATTGTAAACTTCAAGGTTCTTGTTCTGATGGTTCTCAAATCCCTTTTATAAATCCAAAATGTAATGATAAACCCGATCAAAAACCTGATGATAATAGAACCAAGCCTGACAACCCAAATCCCGACAATAATAAGACTAATCCTGACGATCCAAACAACCCCGGCGGAGGAAACAATCAAGGTAATAACGGCGGTAACCAAGGAAATCCTAAACCAAACCCTAACCCGGGAAATAATACGAATCCAAACCCCGATCCTAAACCAAATCCAAAGCCGGGTAACGGAAACTCTACAAATAATGACGGTAATAATAACGGTGGCGGCGGAAATAAAGACGTAGAGGCTAAATTTAATAAAGATGATTTTAATGACGAAGATCTAAGAAAAGAGCGTGACGGTCTTTATGACGGTATTAAAAAGCATATAAACGATAATTTATCCAAATTTGACGGTATACGCGATAGTATAGATCAGTTCGTTAAAAACGTTCAAGGTAAAGGATTTGAAAAAGTTCAGGCAAATATAAAAACTACTTGTCCTATAAAAAAACAAATTTTACTCCCTAACGGTAAATCGCAAGAGGTTGTAGTCGATTATTGCGAAATAGTATCTCCAGCTTCTGAAATTTCATATTATGCCTTTTATGCTGGTTTTGCTATCGGCGGCTTTTTATTATTTCTTAAGCTTTTGATATTTTCAATCTAAAGGGATTTATCGTGCCTGCTTTACTTTCTGCACTTTCTTGGATATTCGGTCGTTTAAAGCTTGGCGAACTTGCGGGCTTTGTTATCAAAAAGATAGCTTTTAGCAAGATTGTTCTAATCGAGATCGCTATGTTTGCTCTCATGGTTATATATTTTGGCGCGTTGCTTGCGATTGCTAATTTTTTATTCGGTCAGTTATTTGATATTTTTAATTTTACTAAAAGTTTGACTTCCCCTACAGGCGGTAATGAAATAACTTCTATTGCACTGGCCGTCTTATCTTCGCTTGGAGTCTTTAAAGCTTTTTGGGATGTTTTCAACCTTTACGCGCCTATTTTTATATCTCTGTTTCTTATGATTGGCGCAAAAATAGGCATTAAGCTACTTGAAAAGCTTAGGTATAGCATTTCAGGGCTTATTAAAACTTATGTTTAGGTTTTTAATATGATAACTTACTTAGTCGGCAATCCTGGAAGCGGTAAAACCTATTACGCCGTTTTTAAAATTTATCAGCTTTTTTTATTTAAACCCGCAAAAGGTTTTTTAAGCAAATTTATTAAATCTGATAAGCAAAAAGAATATACCTATTGCTATACCAATATTAATGAGTTTAAATTTGACCTACACGAGAAATTTATAAAATTTGACTTTGATAAATTTTATGCTGATATGTCTATACTCTACGCTCTTTATTTATCTAAAGTTACTGATGCGGAGTTAAATGAGCGTGCTAAAGAGCTAAATTTAAGTGGTGTTTTTATAGTCCTTGATGAGGCTCACAACTTTTTAAAAGTCAAGGAAGATTCGGTTCTGGTTTGGTGGCTTACCTATCATCGCCACTTATACCAGGATATTTATCTTATTACCCAAGATCTGAGCCTTATAAGCAATGAATACAAGCGTATAGCCGAGCATTTTTTAAAAGCCGTAGATAGTGCCAAACGCCTATTTAAAAATAAATTTCGATATATCCTTTACGGTTCTTATAAGATGTATCAAAAAGATGCAATGCAAAAATTTCATATTCCCTATTTGCAAGAAGTATTTGATCTTTATCACTCTGGACAATCGTCATCTCAAAAATCATTTGTTCGCAAATTTTTCTATTTCGCCCTATTTTTATTTATTGCGCTGTCTATTTACTTTTACTTTTTCCTTAAATCTTTAAGCTCCGATGTTTCCGAAACTCGGCCCGACCTTGAGTCTCCGGGCGCTCAACTTTCTGATTTAAATGCTAATCCCCTCCCTGCTCATCAACCTAAGCCGACCCCGCAAGCTCAAGATAAAATCCAAACCCCGCAAACATATATTTACAATCTTTCATGTATCGATGACGTATGCAGATTCGCAAACGAAAAATACACTTTTCCTTACGGTTTCATTTCTCATGCTATTTCAGGCTCTAAGCCTTTGTATTTTTATTCTACGACTAAAAGCAAATATATGACTGAATATTTTATCGTCCTGGGTTCGGACGTTCTCGAGCCCCTAAAACAAATATCAAATTCTTATAAAGGTGCCGTAAATGAAAAATCTAGCAAAGATATTCCTGGTCCTAGTCCTAGTATTTTTAAATAGTTGCTTTTTAAAAGCCGAAATGATCTATACCGATCTTGCAAGCTTTGCCCAGCTCGCAAGTAAGTCCAACAACATAACCATAGTAACCGACGACAGCATCGACGGCAGCTATTATTATTTTATTTTCCAGCAAGAAACAAATTTAAGCTTACCTATGTTTCAAAAGATGCTTGAGTCCAAAGGATTGTTTTTTTATAAAAAGGACAATTTTTACTATATCACGAATAAGAAGTTGCCCGATTACGATCTAAGGCGCATAGACCTTAGTAATTATATCGTCGATGATGTTCGCCGAATAATGGCAAATTTTGAGCTAAATGCGACTTACTCCACGACTTCAAACTCTGTATTTTTTCGCGCCGACGATGCGGTTTACGAGCAAATCAAGCAAGCTGTAGCCGGGATAGATAAGCCCCTGGAGCAAGTCGAGTTTAAGCTCACGATTACGGAGACCAACCTAAAAGACATCAAAGACCGCGGCACAAAGCTTCAAAGTTTGCTTAAGCCGCTAAACCACGGCGATTTGGCCTACTATGTAAATTTAATCACTTCGCCCTACACTACGAACTCAAACGTTATAAGAAACGATAGCGAGGGCTTTTTTGGCGTCTTAAATTTTCTCGATACCAACGGTCTGACTAAAATTATATCCAGCCCTTTTTTGACGGCCAAAAACCACACCGAAGTTTATTTTAGCGCGGTGCAGAATATCCCTTATTTGGTGCAAAATTCTCAAACGTCCGCGACGCAGACCACGACTCAGAATAGTTATGAATACAAAGATGTCGGCCTTAAAATCACTCTTAAGCCGGTTATTCTTAAAGATCACGTGGATTTTGATTTACACCTTATTTTGGAGGATCTTTTATCAAGCTCAAACACCTTAACCCCCACGACGTCTAAAAAAGAGCTAAAAAGCTCGTATTCTTTACGTCGCGGCGATGTTTTGGTGCTTTCAGGTATCAATAAGACCAATACCGTAAGGCAACGTAACGGCATCCCCATTTTAAAAGATATTTTCATTCTTAAATATCTTTTTTCGGTCGAGCAAGACCAGGACATTAATTCCGTAGTTACTTTGACAATTCAAGTTATTTGAAAATTTGTTTTCATATTATCGAGGATCCACGATAATATTTGTAAGGATCCACGATAATATTTTGTTGCGTTATGAACTTTCAAAAAAATCGTAAAGATCCATACGCTTAAAAAAAGTTTAAATCTATAATGATTTAGCGGAGCGGAAACTGAGCGCGGCGCGTAGCGCGCGCGAAGTAACGCGCCGCCTTGTCAATTTAATAATAATCTGTTACCTTTAAGGTTGGGTGTGTTTGGAATATCTGAATTTGACCGGATTCAATGTCAAAAAAAGCTAGAAAAGCAAAAAGCTTATATGCGAAGTTTTAATTTTATTAATGATTTCGGAGAGTTTAGAAGCTTGCTTGATTGTTCTATGGCCGCAAATTTAAGCCGTAAGTATTACGCAGAGGTGGCAAACCGTGTAAATACTTTCGGCTCGTTTGCGATAGACTACGCGCAGCGCCCGGTATTTCTTACGATTACGCTTAACGGCTGCTTTCGCGGCGCTCTTGCTGGCGATTATTCTAAATTTAGGGATAAAGATATGAAATTTTTGCCGACTGAAGTCAAATACAAGGTTAAAAACGGTGTCGCGCTCACGATTAGCGATTTATGCGCGATATTAAATTATCAGTGGCATTTGCTTATTATGCGTTATAATCGCCATTTTAAAGGCGTCACTAGGTCTTACATCAGGTGCTTTGAGCCTCATAAAAAGGACGGCGTGCCGCATATCCACGCTTTGCTTTTTGTGCCCGGGCATACGATAGATTTTCTTAGGCGTTCTTACAAGGATATATTTTACGCGCCTCAAAATTTACGTGTGGACGCTATTTCACGCGAGCAAATAGCCAACGGCGAAACAAATGGTTTTCAGACTTCTATCCACAATCCCGCCGGCTACGTAATGAAGTATATTCAAAAAACCTTTATAAATTTAGAAAAAACTCAGGAGTTTGATGATCTTGCCGCCTGGTATGTAAAGCACAAAGTAAGACGCTTTTTAACTTCTCAAAATAACGTTCCTTTATGGGTATATAGAAAAATCAATTTTATTTCTACCATGCAAGACTTTTATCACTTAAACAACTTTAAAAACGACGATAATAACGTGCTCGAGTGGGATAAACAAAGCGATTATATATACATAAATATCCCAGATCGCAAGGAAGTTATCATTTATGATAACGGTAAACTCGAACATTATGCCTGCGATAGGCTTATAAATAGTTATGATCGTAAAAAACCGCCTAAAAACGTAACTTCCCAAAGTATAAAACCCGATCTTGAAGCCTGGGTTGATGCCTGGTATGTACGCGAGGGAGAAAAAATCAAACGCGAAGCAATGAAAAAGCGAAAAGAATTCAAAAAACCGCCTTTATGGATGAAAAATTACGAGTTATATAATTATTATTCAAAACTCGATAAGGCTAACTGTAATATCCAGCACCTTGCTTACGTTGAAAACATAATGCTTGATCGAGGTCTAAATTCATTCACAAAAAGAAACACAAAGCACGATCTAAATAATCCAGACCTTGAGGACTTTATCGAGCGCGGATTAAGGGAGTATGAGTTTTGATGATCCTTAACGAGCTTTTTAAAAACTATCTTGAGTATTACGAGCTAATTTTAAGCCCCTCTACGCTTAGAAGTGATATCGCTACGTATAAGAAGCATTTTCAAGACGGTTTAGGTTTAAAAAGCGTAAATGAGATAAATTTCATCGACGTGCAGAAATTTTGCAACGATCTCATCAAAAAAGATTACAAGATCAAGACCGTTAAAAATATCCTGGCAAAGCTCAAGGTTATTTTTAAGCTCGCGTTAAAATTAGAGATAATAAATAAAAATCCTTGCGACTTTATCGAGTTGCCTAAATTTGACAATAAAAGATATTTTGATTATAGCGTTTCGATCCAAAAGAAGTTTATCAAGGCTATTTCAGAAAACAAAGAGCCAAGCGCGGATATATTCTTTTTCCTGCTTCACGGCCGTCGTAAAAACGAAGTATTAAGTTTAAAATTTAGCGATATCAATTTTAAAACCAGGACTTACACTATCCCGTTTAAAATCAACAAAGCAAAGCGCGACATGGTCTATAAAATGAGCGATGATCTATACGATCGCCTTTATCGTCGATACATCGAATCAAAGAAGCGAAACAAGCTAAACGGCTATGTATTTGTAAACCCTATGACAAACGATAAATATCAAGATTTACGTAAGAGTTGGAACTCATTGCTTAAAAGAAATAATCTACCTAAGATTAGATTGCACGATATAAGGCATCTAATCGGCACATATTCAATCAATTACCTTAAAATTCCGATCGAGCAAGTATCGTTTACGCTCGGCCATACAAATATTATTACAACTCAAAAATATATCACTGCAAACGTAAGAAAATCTAAAGAAACTATCGAAAATTTACTTAAATCAATTTCAGAATAAATTAAGCCTTTTAAAAAGTGGCTTCAAACACCGATAAAATGGGGATTTGGTTGCGGAGGACGGACTTGAACCGCCGACCTTCGGGTTATGAGCCCGACGAGCTACCACTGCTCTACTCCGCGATGAAATTTGAGTGGATGGGGTAAGAGGATTCGAACCTCTGGATGATTGGACCAAAACCAATTGCCTTACCGCTTGGCGATACCCCAATGTCTGTAAAAAAGAAAGGTAATTATATATATTTTTACCTTATTTGTCAAGCTTTTTGGCAAATTTTTGCCGTTTTTTTCAAAGTTTTTCCATAAAAGCCGTGCTGTATGAGCCGTTTAAGCGTCTGTTTATATCGTCCTGCCAGCTAGCAGGCAATACTTCTAGCACTCTAAATTTAGGCAACAAATCCAAATTTTCGCTCGGATTAAAAAATAACTTATTTATCTGCATTACGCTTAGAGCATTTTCGTTTTTTTGCAGGATCTCTATCTCGCAGCCGGCCTTGCACGACCCGTTTTCAAGCACTTTGTAGTACCAGCCGGTTAATCCTGTAGCAAAAATCTCTTTGGCTAAATTTGCATTTCCCCAGCGTTTTGCGAGCTTAAAGCACGGTTTTCGCGGTTGGGTTACTTGTAGTACTAATGAGCCGATTTTATGCACGTCGCCCACGCTCACGCTAGTTTCATCCAGCCCGCTAAGGGTCAAATTTTCGCCCATCGCGCCTAACGGCAAATTTTTAAGCCCAAGATAAGCTTCCCACGCGGGATAGTTTTCTAGAGAATTTGCAAACACGGCTTTATTTACGCCGCCGTGATGCTTAGTGTCGGCCACCTCGTCGCCCTCAAAGCCAAGCTCGTTCGCGTAGATTTCGCCCGTTTGCGCATTTTTAAATATCGCCGAGCGCCAAGCCTTGCCCAGCTCGTCCGTAGCCGCTGGGCTGCCGTACTGCCTTACTTTACCTATCAAAAGCGCTTTTATAAATGCCATCTTGCCCTCACGCCACGTTTTGCAGATTTAGCCTAACCTGCTCGCCCTCGTCGTTAAACTCAAATCTCACCGCCCTAGCCCCGAAGCTCTTTGCGATCGCTTCTAGCGTATCGCGCGCGGATTTGTGGATCTTGGACTGGAGTTGATTTATCAGACGTACGGACATCTTTTCGACCTCGGCGCGCGCCTCCTCGATGAGCCTGTTTTTATCCTCTTCGCTAAAGCTACTACCGAAAAATCCGTTTAGCGAATCAGGCAGCAAAAACGGGATAAATTTACCGTTTTTCTCGTCGTAAAATTTCATATTCGCGATCGAAAATTTGTATTTGCAAGGCGGCATCTTGATGAGATACTCCTCACTCGCGACGTTTACGATCTCTAGGCGCGGACTCGTTAGGTCGTAGATAAAATTTATCTCAAACTCAAATATCATCGAGAGCTTTTTCTCGCTCACCAGCCAGCGCAAATACTCCTTGCCGAAGTTGCCAAATGCATGGTCGGTCTTGGTCACGATCTCTTTGCTATAGACCTGAAAAACGGATAGCTCGCCGATGGATTTTAGTTGCGATATCTCGGTACTAATCTGCGTAGTCGCGGGCTTTTGCGCGGTTTTTAAGGCTTTATTAAATCTAAAAATCATAAATACGCAAATCGCCAGCAAAATCACTAAAATAAGGCTCGTAACATCTATCATCTTTGCTCCTTTAAAAGGCGATTTTAGCGAAATTCGTTAAAATAATCGTTAAATTTGAGCTTTTGGTTGTTTTATATCGGTATAAATTTGGATCGTAAATTTAAATTTAGCAAGCTTTTAGAGTAGGCTCTATTTAGCAAAACCCGCACCTTTTAGATACGGATTTAAATTCGGCTCAAATTCGCTTCAAATTTAGCAAGCAAATTTGAACTCAAATTTAACCGCCTAAAACACCTGAATAAATTTAAAATCATGCTCTCTTAGCACTTTTTTGATGAGCTCTTGGTGGTCTTTGCCCTTGGTTTCGAGCGTGATAGTGATATTAGCGTCGCCGTACTCCAGGCTCGTAGAAAAGCGGTCGTAGTCGATTTTTACGATATTGGCGCTAGCGATCTTTAAGCTATCGGTTAGGCTCATGAGCGCGCCCGGTTTGTCGATCAGCGTGATTTGTAGCGCCATCTTGCGGTGGGATTTGATGAGACCCTTTTCGATGATGACGTTTAGCATTTGCACGTCGATATTCCCGCCGCTTAGCACGATGCCGATACGCTCGCCGGCTTTAAATTTGACCTTGTTGTGCAGGATACTAGCTACGCCGACTGCGCCTGCGCCCTCGACCACGATCTTTTGCGTCTCGAGCAGGAACAAAATCGCGTTTGCGATCTCCTCGTCATCGACCTGCACGAACTCGTCCACGCACTCTAAGATATTTGCCAGCGTCGTCTCGCTCGCGTCGCGAACCGCGATACCGTCGGCGATCGTGCGCACGCTCTTTGAGTTTATGCTTTTTTTAGCGCTAAAGCTATTAAACATCGCAGGCGCGCCCTTCGCGCTCACGGCGACCACGCGGATGCCTGGATTTACCTGCTTTACGCAGCTTGATATGCCGCTTATTAGCCCGCCGCCGCCAACCGGCACGATGATAGTCTCAAGCTCGGCTAGATCGTCAAGCATCTCAAGCCCCACCGTGCCCTGCCCGGCCATCACGTACTCGTCGTCAAACGGATGGATAAAGCTCATGCCCTGCTGCTTGGCGTACTCTACGGCGTAGGCGTAGGCCTCGTCGAAGTTATCGCCCTTTAGGATGACTTCGGCGCCTAGATCTTTGGTGCCTAGTACCTTTAAAAGCGGCGTGGACTCGGGCATCACGATAGTAGCAGGCGTTTTAAACTCGCGCGCTGAAATAGCGACGCCTTGGGCGTGATTGCCCGCACTTGCTGCGACTACGCCTTTTTTACGCTCGTTTGAGCTTAAATTTGCGATTTTATTGTACGCGCCGCGGATCTTATACGCGCCCGTGCGCTGGAGATTTTCCTCTTTTAGGTAGATGAGCGCGCCGCTTGCGAGACTTAGCTTTGCGCTGTAGGCAAACGGCGTCTTGTACACAAAGCCGCTTATCGTGCGCTTGGCTTGGATTATTTTATTTAGAGAGATCATTTTAGCCTTTCGTTTTTGTTTAAATTTTACTTTTCGTCGCTTTTGCTCGCGCGTTTATTTACCGTATTTTTGCTTACGTTTTCTTTATTTTTATTTATATTTTTGTTTTTTGCCGCGGGCCGCTAAATTTACAGTGTAAGCTTCGCCGTCAAATTTAGCCTAATCAAGCCTTTGAAGCTCGATTTTTATACACTTATCTTGCACGAAATTTATCCCGTTTTCACTCGCGACCGCTCCTGCTTCGTCGTTTGTTATCCCCAGCTGTAGCCACAGCGTTTTTACGCCTTTTTTGACGGCATCCTTTACTAGCTCGCTAGCAAACTCGCCCTTTCTAAACATCACGGCGATGTCGATATCTCCCTCTATTTGCATCAAATTTCTATAAACCTTACGCCCTAAAATTTCATCAAATTTTGGATAGACGGGAAATACGTTAAATCCGCGCTCAATGAGAAATTTTGCTACCTCGTTGCTAGGCTTGCTCTCATTAGGACTAAGGCCCACGACCGCGATATTTTTAGCGGAGGATAAAATTCGCCTTAATTCGCTAAGCATTTTTACTCCTTAAAAGCATGCCGCACTCGATATGAGCGGTGTTTGCAAACTGATCAAAGACGGCGAATTTAACCGCCTCGTGCGTTAGGGCAAGCTGCGCTAGATCGCGCTTTAGGCTCTGCGGCGAACAGGAGATATAGATGATATTTTCGTAGTTTTTGATGAAATTTATCACGCTATCATCAAGTCCCGCGCGCGGCGGATCGACCAAAACGTGCGAGAAGTCGTAGCTAAAGATATCAAGCTCTCTTAAGCGGTTAAACTCGCGCTCGCGCCTAAACGCACTCATCAGCTCCTCGGCGCTCATTCGCAAAAATTTGATGTTATCTACGCCGTTTAGTTCGCAGTTTTTGAGCGCATTTGCGATTGAGCTTTTGGATATCTCGGTTGCCAAAACGTGCTTAAATTTTTCCGACATCGGAACGGTAAAGTTGCCGTGCCCGCAGTAAAGCTCGAGCAGATCCGCGCCGCACTCTACGCAGCCCTTCGCCCATGCGACCATCTTTTCGTTTACGGCGGTGTTTGGCTGGATAAAAGCCCCGTCGCCGAATGTAAATTTGTAAATTTTACCGCCGATATTTAGGCTATCCCGTAAATTTAGCTCGCTACTCAGCAGCTTTTGCCCTTTTGCCCTCGCGGCTATCGTCACGCGGTGACCGGCAAGCTCGCGCGCTAGGCTCTCTATCTCGCCCTGCTCGGCTTCGCCTAGACGCTTATGATAGAGCAGCGTCGCTAGTATCCCGCTCGCACACGAGATAAACTCGGCGCCAAAGAGCCTCTCTTTTAAAATTTGATTTTTCGCAAGCGCTTCAAGTAAACGCGGCATCAAATTTGCGATAGGAGCGGCTACTTTTGGACACTCGTCTATCATGACGCGCCTAGTTTTGGCGCCGTGCATCGTGTACCTTAGCTCCTCGCCGTCGCGCCAGACTCCAAACTCCGCTCTAGTGCGGTAAGCGGCACTCTGCGAGGCGAAAAACTCAAATTCGCCGCGGTAAAACGGCGCAAACTCGCACCTTATAAACTCGGTTTTAAATTTAACCTGTTCCTCGTAAGGCATATCAAGAGTGCAGCTGCCGCACTCTCCTAAAAATTTACAAAATTTACCGGGCAAATTTAAACCCTCTGCCCGACAAATCTAACAACCAAAGCCGTAATCAAAAGCCCAAACGGCAGCACTATCCAGACGCTTAGGCCAAGCGCGACAGGGAAATATCCCACAAAAATACTGATCGCGCAAACCGTAAGTGCATAAGGCATCTGAGTCTGGACGTGGTCGATGTGGTTACATCCCGCGCCCATGGACGAAAGTATCGTAGTATCTGAGATCGGCGAGCAGTGATCGCCGAATATCGCGCCCGTTAAAACGGCTGAGATATTAACTATCATATACGCGTGCAAGGCGTCGCCCACTAGTCCGCCGTGCATACCGACTGCATTAGCTAACGGTATCGCAAGAGGCATCAAGATACCCATCGTCCCGTAGCTGGTGCCGGTAGAAAAGCTGATAAACGAACCCAGCATAAAAATAGCCGCCGGAAGGACGATCTTTGGCGTAGACTGCGAAAGCAGTTCGACTAGATACCTAGACGTGCCAAGCTCCTTGATAACCGAGCTAAGCGACCACGCAAGAAGCAAGATGATGATCGTAGTGATCATGGTTTTCCAGCCCTTACCCCAGGTCTCTATCGCCTCGCGCACGGTTAAAATTTTCCTATAAACGGCCATAAATATCGCTACCACCGTAGCCAGTAAAGCCGACTGAAATAGCGCCACGGACGCATCGGCAGCGCCGAAAGTAGACTGAAACGCCTGAAACGAAAGCGGAGCGGCCTGCACTAGCGCAAACTCAGCCGCCTTGCTCGCATCCGTTTCCAGTGCGCTAAATCCGCTAAAATAAAAGCTAACGAACGCTCCTAAAATCAGCACCAAAAGCGGCACTACGGCGTTTGAGCTTTGTAGTTTGATATTTTCTTTGGGCTCTAGAGTTTTGTCTTCGACATCGTCTATGCGGGTATTTCCCGAGTGTAGCTCGCCCGCTCTGGCTCTGCGCTCGGCCTTTAGCATACCTGCAAATTCTCGCCCCATAAATGCGGTGCAGACGATAAAAAATAGCATGAAAAGATTGTAAAATCTATAAGGCATCGTCTCAACGAATATGCCAAACGCATTTATATTCGTTACGCCGATTTGACCGTAGCCGTCTTTGATCAGCGATATCTCAAGCCCGACCCAAGTCGAAATGACCGCCAGCCCGGCAACCGGCGCAGCCGTAGCGTCGATGATAAAGGCTAGCTTTTCGCGGCTGACTTTAAATTTATCAGTTATCGGTCGCATGATCGGGCCCACGATGAGGGAGTTTGCGTAGTCATCAAAAAAGACGAAAAGCCCCATTACCCAGGTTGAAATTTGCGCCGAGACGCCTGTTTTTGCCTTTTTGCTTAGCCACAGCGCGACGGCTTTGGTTCCGCCCATTTTGGTGATGAGCGCGACTACGCCGCCGATACAAAGCACCTGAAGCACGATACCCGCGTTCCAGCTATCTGCTAGCGAATCCACCACTCGGCGTACGATATTTATAAACCCTTTAACAAAAGCATAAAACACGTTTGAGTCCATAACGTTTATGAGAAACGTCCCGCTAAAAACGCCGATAAACAGCGACAAAACGACGTCTTTGGTGATAAACGCCAAAACTATCGCCACCACGGGCGGTATGAGCGTCCAGATGCCGAAAATTTCGGCATTTTTTTTCGCTACTTCTGGATCTACGGCTAGCGCCAAGATTGGCAAAAGCGACAAAAATAAAATCTTTTTCATCAAAAACTCCTTTTTGTTTTTCGTCGGTTTAATCAAATTTTCCGCCCGCGCAGGCGGTCAGTATTTAAGGCGTAAATTTAGCTAAATGCGGCTTAAATTTTTGTTTTAAATTCGCTTATCGGTCAAAAATTTTAGCCCTTTATTAAAATCTTATGTTAAAAATGAAGCTTCTAGGTAAATTTTGCTTAGCACGGCGCCGAGCGGCAAATTTAAATTTGCTCGTAGTTTAGATTTTGAGAGAAATTTTAGCTTTGATTTATCGGTCGAATTTGATATTTAGCGCGCCGTGCGTCATTTGCACGAAAGAAGGTTAAATTTAGATTTTCGTTTCAAGCTTGAGCGGGTTGGGGCAATATAAAAGCAGCCTCGCTTCCGCCGCTCAAATTTGAGATCAGGCGTAAATTTAGGATTAAATTTGACCAAAAACAGCTAAATTTAATCCTAAAATCAGTAAATTTAACGCTAAAAGCCTACTTTTTCTCGATAAAAAGCCCGGCCCAAGTCTGCTGCGTCGCCATCGCCTCGACTACGTTGATATTGACGCGGTGAGGCATATTTAGGCAGTTTAGCACGATCTGCGCGATATCCTCGGCCGTGATGTACTCTACACCTTCGTAAACCGCGTCAGCCTTAGCCTTATCGCCGCCGAAGCGAACCTCGCTAAACTCGGTCTTGCAGATGCCAGGAGCTATCTCGGTCACGCGTATGCCGGTGCCGCGGATGTCGTTGCGCAGGTTTCTGCTAAACTGCTTTACAAACGCCTTACTCGCGCCGTAAACGTGACTGCCCGGATACGGCCATGCGCCCGCGGTCGAGCCTAGATTAAAGATATAGCCGCTCTTTCGCGAGATCATGAGGGGCAAAACGGCCTTGGTCGAGTATAAAAAGCCCTTAATGTTGGTATCAACCATCGTCTCAAAATCCTCGATGCTAGTCTCCGCCGCGCCTTCAATCCCCAGCGCTAGGCCTGCGTTATTTACGAGCACTTCGATGTCGCCAAACTCCTGCGGTAAATTTGCCACGCCGTCAAAAACCGCCTTTTTATCGCGGATGTCGGCGACGATGATATGCGTATTTCCAAGCTCCTTAGCCAAGGCCTCGAGCCTTTCCTTGCGGCGAGCGAGCGCTACGATCTTGTAGCCTTCGCGGCTCAGCATCCTAGCTATCGCCTCGCCAAAACCCGACGTAGCTCCCGTGATAAAAGCCGTTCCTTTCATATTTTCTCCTTATTCGGTGATCAAATTTGACTCAAGCCCCATCGCCCTTAGATACTGCGCATTGATCTCCTTTTTGCCGATGATCGCGTAGTCTAGGGCGTTTAGTCCGTTATCATCAACCGCCTGCACGTCCGCGCCGTTATCTACCAAAAGCTGCAATATCTCCACATCAGCCGCCCCCGCCGCGCTCATCAGTACGCTTTTTGACGCCTCGTCAAAGTCGCAGAGCTTTACGAAGCTCGGCAGTTGGACACTCAAATTTGAGCTATAGGCAAGCTTGGTGCTAACGTCTATCAGCCTTTTGTTTACCAGCGCTCCGTTTTTGAGCAGAAATTTGACCAAATTTATGTCGTTTAGCTGCACGGCCTTAAAAAGCGGAGTGATACCGAGCAAATTTTCGTAGTTTACGTCCGCTCCGCTAGAAACCAGGAGCTTTACGTTATTTAAATTTTTAAGCGCGAAAAACAGCGGACTCTCAAAGCCGTAGTTTAAATTTACGCCCGCGCGCAAGAATTCCTTTATCACGTCCTCGCTTTTTTCGTAAAGAAGCGCGGCGTTAAAGGCGTTTTGTAGCGAGCTTTGCGAAACGGTGCCCGAATATATCGCCTCATTTATGCCGTATTTTGTAAAAGTCGGGTCGCTAACCCTTCTGGCAAATTCGTCCATATCGCCGTTTTGCAGAGTTGCGGCGGCAAATTTTAAAAACTCGTTTGCGACCTTTGAAGCATAATAAATCGCGCTGCCTTCGTCTATTTTGAAATTTGATTTGTAGTAGTTTACCAGCAGCCCCAGTACGGCGTTGTAGTCTTTGTTAAAGTCCTTAAAAACCGTGAAGTTACTTAAACTTTGATGTCCCCAGTAGCGAAGCCTGGCTCTGTTTTGCGATACGAGTTTTTCGTATTCGTCTGGACTCTCTAGCTCTTTGGCGTAAATTTCTGGCGCATAGGAGGCTTTTAGGATCTTAAATTTAAACTCGTTTAAATTTTTAGTCGCCAAATTTCCGACGCAAGCAAGGCTTTCGGCGCGGATCTTTTGAGTGGCCGAGAGTAAAATTTGAGCCTCTTTTATCCCCAGGATAGAGTCATTGCAGTTTGGCTCAAATTCTCCCGAAAATGTTAAATTTTGAGAGAAAAATCGCTGCTTTTCGGTCAAAGCGTCATCACAGCTAAAATCTGCAAAAACAAAAGAAAACGACAAAAATATCGGCAAAATAAATCTCATCGTATGCCTCAATATCTTTTAATTTTGATAATTCTACCAAAAAATAATTTGGTAAAAATAAATTTACCACTCATTAAAGCAAACGTCCGCAAACGCGGCTTTTAGCTTCTCGTAAAGCGGAGTAAAAGGCACGCCGTTTACGCGCACTTCGGCGATGGAAGTGATGAAGTTCGTATCGCCGCTCCAACGCGGCACTAGATGATAGTGCACGTGCTCTGCGATACCCGCACCGCCTGCTTTGCCCAGATTCATCCCGATATTTACGCCCGCTGCGTTTAGTTCGCGTTTTAAAATTTTCACACCCTCGCGCACGTAAACACTCATCTCCGACCACGTCTGCTCGTCTAGGCTTTCGATATTATCGGTATGCACGTAAGGTATCACCATAAAGTGCCCCGGCGTATACGGGTAGAGATTCATGATCCCAAAACACCGCTTCGCGCGGAACAAAACGCCCGTATGAGCATCTTTTTCGGGATGATTTACGACGTTGCAAAAGACGCAGCCCTGCTCCTTTTTACTAAAATATTCGCTCCTCCACGGCGCGCAAATATGATCCATCCTAGCCCTCCTTTACGGTTTTTACGGCTTTTGCCAAGTCCTCTTGCCTCATAAAATGCTCGCCTATCAAAAACGCGTCGGCTCCTTGCGCATGAAGCTCTTTTAGCTGCGAATGCTCGTAGATACCGCTTTCGGCGACGATGACGCTTGCGTTTTTGATTTTAGAAAACAGCTTCTCGCAAAGGCTCATATCCATCTCAAACGTGCTTAAATTTCGGTGATTTACTCCGACTATCTTTGCGCGTGCGAAATTTGACTTTTCTACGTCCTCTTCGTCGTGCGTCTCTACCAGAGCCTCAAGCCCTAAAGAGCGCGCATAATCAAGCAGCCGCTTTAACTCGCCCGCGCTAAGAGCCTTTGCGATAAGCAAGATAAAATCAGCCCCGTAAACGAGCGCTTCTAAAATTTGATACTCGTCTACGATAAAATCCTTGCGAAGTAGCGGTAGCGAGCTTGCCCTTCTGATAGCGGATAAATACTCTAAATTTCCTTTAAAAAAATGCGGCTCGGTTAAAACCGAGATGGCGTTTGCGCCGCCCTTTTCATACTCTTTGGCTATCTCTACGGGCGCGAAATTTTGCCTTATTAGCCCCTTGCTAGGGCTTGCTTTTTTGACCTCGGCGATGATGCGATACGGCTCGTCTGAGCTACTTTTTAGCGCTTTTACCGCGTCTTTTATCTCGCGAGGATTTTTGGCTGCGAGCTCTTGTAGCTTTTCAAAAGGCGTTTGCGATTTTCGCAGCGCCAAGTCCTCTTTCGTTCGTTCAATTATCTGATCTAGTATCATTTTTTACCCTTTTTTAAGCAACCTTTGATAGCGTTTATGTGCTCTTTACCCTCGGGCGAATTTACAAATTCCTCGTCGTGCAGGACTTGTTGCATTATCTCGTCGGCCTTTTTGCACTCGCCAAGCTTATAGTATCCCCACGCTAGCGAGTCTAGATAAAACACAGATCCCGGCTCTAGCTCAAGGGCTCTATTTACCAGATCTATACCCTTTTTAGCGTCTATATCGTGGTCGATGAGTAGGTAGCCGTAGTAGTTTAGATATAGCGCGTTATTTAGCTTTACGGCTGATTTTTCAAAGTTATTTATGACTTGCTTTAGGCTATCTTTATCTATCTTTTTGGTTTGTTTGTTTGTGTCTCTTTCGTATTGATATATCGCCATTTTGGCTTGATATTCGAGATTAAAGCTCTTATCAAAGGCTTCTTGCGCTTTTTTATAAGCCTTAGCAAAATCCCCCGTCGCGGCGTAAAGATCCATCAAAGCGTCGTCATTGTAGGAGTATTTTTGCAAAAATTTGATAGCACCGTCGTAGTTTTTTTGATAGACGTAGACGCCAAGAGCCTTTTCGAGATAGATTTTTTCTTTCGTTGCTTCAAAAAGTCCCTCGTAAACATCGATCATATCTGAGTAGCGGCCGTCTTGCGCGTAGATATCTACTAGCGCGGAGACGGTCTCGACCTCGCAGCCGTCGATACGGCGCGAGCTCTCCAGATGCCTGATCGCCTCTTTTTTGTCGTTCATTTTATTGTATAAAAGATCGACTATTCGCAGTAGATTTTCCACGCTCCTATCTAGCTCGTACGCGCGCTCGAGCTCGCCTAGAGCGGCCTTGTTGTCGTTTTGCATCGAGTAGACGGCAGAGAGCATGACGTGGTTTTTAGAAACGTCCTCTTTTTTGACCAGCTCTTGCATTATCTTTGCGGCTTCGTCTAGTTTGTTTTCGCTCATCAAATTTGCGCCCTGTATGCGAAGCACGTCCACGTCGTCTTTTAGCACCTTTTGGCTGAGCGCTAAAATGCTTTTAAAATTTACGTTTTTAGAAAAAAACGCGAGCCTAAGCGCTTCTTTTAGATAGTCCGTGTTTTTAGTTTCTTCGTAAAGCTGCTCGTAAAGCTCGGTCGCCTCGTCGTGCTTGGCGTTTTCTACCGCTAAAAGCGCTTTGATAACGTATAAATTCTCGTCAAAACCGTCTTTGGCGGTAGCAAAACAAACAAGCAAGGCCGCCAATATAAATTTTAAAATCGCCTTATTCCCGCGCATTCTTTCTCCAATTCATTGATTTTATCCTTAAAATAGTCCCAAAACGGAAAGGTGCGGCACTGGCTTGGGCGAAAGTCGTAAACCGAGCAGTTTTTTGCCGTTTCGTCAAAAAATACGCACGCAAATCCGCCCTCGTAGGGTTTTTCTTTGAGGCTAAATTTATATCCGAATTTATCCAAAAATCGCGATCTAAACTCGTCCTCGTTTATTTTTAAATGTTCCGCTAGTGCCGAAATTTCCGCCGAGCTTATCCATATATAGCCGCTTTCTCCCGTGCAGCATTTGCCGCCGCACCGCTCGCACTTGCTAGCGTCAAATTCATAACTAAAGCCATTTTGTCTTAGCAAATTCACTGCTCCGCGTCCTTGCTTTGCGTATTTGCCGCGGCAAAAATTTGGGCCGCTTTTTTACTATAAACTCCGCCTTCAAAAACGAAAATCGCAGGCAAAATTTGAGCTAAGGATTTTGAGCTTTTTTTGGCCTCGATGAGTGCTAAATTTGCCGTGGCGTCTGCTTTTGGATGCACGAAGCAAAGCCTAGTAAGCGTAAATTTAAACTCGCTCAAACAAAACAAAATTTCAGTTAGGCGCTTAGCGTCGTAACAAAAGCTAAAAACTCCGCGCGGCTTTAGGAGCGAATTTGCCCTGCCTACAAGCTTGCTAAGGGGCAAATTTTCGCTGTATCTAGCGGTGCGAAGGTGTTCGTTCTCACTTTTTTTCGCGCCGTCGTGATAAAAAGGCGGGTTTGAGACGATGAGATCATATCTTTTTTCGCTCTTAAATTTAGCAAGATCAGCCGTTATAAACTCGGCTTCAAGCCCGTTTTGGCTAGCGTTTGCGGCGGCTAAATTTACGTTAGCTTCTAAAATATCGAGCAAGCTAAGCGAAATTTTAGGAAAATCGCGCTTTAAAAGCAGTCCCAAAACCCCGCTACCGCAGCCAACGTCTAGCACCTCGCCGCGCACTCCGCCCTCACGGATGAAGTCGTACAAAAACATCGTGTCGCTGTTGTAGCGGTAGCCGTTTTTAGGCTGAGTGATTATCATCTATAGACCTTTATGATAAAGCCCTGCTTATCCTCGGATGTTATTATGTCGTTGCTGTACGATATGCGCGAAAAGTCGCCGAATTCGTCTTTTATCAGCTCTCCGGCGACCTTAGCGCGCTCCTTGCCGATACCGAAATTTGCATACGAATCGATCTTTTCAAGTTCGTCTTGAGGGATGGTTTTTGCTACTTTTGAGGTGGCGATAAAGTTACCGCGGCTTACTATCGGCGTGATTTCAAAATAATAATTTGAATTATAGCTCTGCAAAAAGTCGCTTACTTTATTTTTGCACGTTTGCGTCGGCTTATCCGAGCCCGCGCTCATATCCGTACACTCGACGGAGGCGATGAAAACTACCTTTTTAGGCACTTCGGCTCTAAAATTTAGCTGAATTATCTTTTTTAGGTTTTCATTTTCGCTCATTAGCTCCTCGTTTTTAGCCATTATTTGCGATACTTCGCCCTTTGCGAGATTTCTTTGCGCGCTGGTTTTAGCTAAATTTTCCTTTGTTTGATTTAGGTTTTGCGCCTCGTTTAGCGCTTGCTTTTTTAGCTCCGCTATCTCCTCGTCTTTTTTTGCTATTTGGTTTGTTAGCTCGTTTATTTGCTCTTTGAAGCTCTCGTTTGATTTTAGATTTTCATCGACTAGAGCAGTGATTTTATTGTTTAAAATTTTATAGTTTTGGATATTTTTTTTACCGGCGGCGATCTCGTCTGCTAGCAGCTCTTTTTGGGCGATTAGCGATTCGTTTAGCTCCGAGATTTTGGCGTCTGATTTTTGCAAAAGCTCATCTTTTTTAGCCGATTGCTCTACTAGCTCGTCTATTTTGGCTTGATGGTCGTTTTGAGCGCTAATCGCGCTTTGACGAGCATTTTCGAGTTCTATTTTCAGCGCGTCTATTTGAACTAAAAGCTTTTGCGATTCTTTTTCAAAGTCCTGCGATTGTTTTTCTATTTTCGCGTTTAGCTCGCTATTTGCCACTTTCAGCTCGTCGTTTACCGCTTTTAGATTATCTTTTGATTCGGCCTTTTTATTTGCGATTTCAAGACTTGCTTCAAGCTCGGTTATTTTTCTTTTACCCGCATTGAGCTCTTTTTCTAAAGATGAAATTTGATTTTTGTTAGAGCTTTGTAGGGATAAAATTTGAGCGTTAAATTCGCTCGAAACCCTCTTTATCTCGCTATCTTTTAGCCCCAGTTCGCTCATTAGCCTTGCGTTTTCGTTCTTTAGTTTCGCCGCCTCTGCCGCAACCGCTTTTAGCTCGTTTTCAAATTTTGCCTTGCTAGTTTGCGCCTCGTTTTTTAGCGCGTCGTTTTGCGCCTCCAGTCGTTTTAGCGCATTTTGATTTTCGTTTTGCGTTTTAGCGCTTGATTTGTCAAATTCGCTCTGCTTTTTTTCAAGCTGGGCTTTTAGATTTTTTATCTCTGCTCGTAGCGAAGTTAAATTTTGCTCTAAATTTTTATTTTTTTCGTTTTGTTCTTGCGCTTTGGCTAGTTTTTTATTTAGCTCATCGATCGCGCTTAGGCGCTGTTTGTCGTTAGCGCCTGCAGCTTGCTTTCGTCTAGCTTCCAGCTCGGCTTTTTGCTCGTTTAGCTGATTTGTTATCTCTAGGTTTTTACCGACTAGATCGAGGTTGTCATCGTATAGGAGCTTGTTTTGCGCGCGCAAGACGCGGATTTGTTCTTTTAGCTCGGACTCATTTCCCAAAACGGGCGCGTCGGTATCGTTTGCGTCCAAATTTTTTTCATCTATCAAATTTGGCAAAATGCGATTTTGCGGGGTTAAATTTTTATCGTCTTTAGCCTGCGCAAGCTCGTCTTTAGGCAGTTCCTCGACGTTCATTACCTGCACGGCGAGCTGTTTTGCGCTTTGGTCGCCGCCTTGTTTAGAAAACTCGAAATACAAATAATAACCGCCAAGCGTAAGCAAGCAACCGCAGATAAAAAATAAGACTAAATTTAACGCTCTCAACTCTACTTTTCCTTGATGTTTTGAACTACCTTATGCGCGTGATTTAGCGCTAGCACTATCGATCCGCCGTTTTTTAGCACTATATCGCCGCCGATATATAGCCCTGAGACGCTGCTTTCGTAGTGCTCGTTTACGATAGGATCTTTATCTGCGTCAAGCTCTACTCCGCATTTTTGCAAAAAATCAACCGGGGTCGAGCCGCCGATAGCGTAGACGACTCTATCGTAGACTCTGATTTTACCGTTTGAAAAGTGCGCCCTCACGCGTCCTGATTCGTTTTCTATCTCGGTGATATCGTGATTTAGGCGGACTTTTAGCTTATTTGCCTTCTCCAGCTCCCAAAGCGCGGCTAAATTTACGTCATTTACGCGGCTAAATTTGTCCTTGCGGTACGCTAGCGTGGTTTTGTTGTATTGGCACAGCTCGATAGCGTACTCTACTGCCGAATTTCCGCCGCCGACGACCAGCACCTTTTCGCCGCTGGAACAGGAGTTTAGATTAAAATTTACGACTCCGTTTAGCGAAGGCGGGATTTTATAGTCCGGCTTGTTTGGACGCCCCATTTTACCGATACTTATCATCACGTTTTTGGCCTTGTAGTCGCCCTTTGCGGTGTGCACGAAAAACAAATCGTCCTTTTTTTTCACGCTTTCGACCTCGGAGTTAAAAACTGCTTCTATCTCGTCGTGGTCTAGCAGCTTATCAAAATAATCAAGCGTACTTTCTTTCGTGCCGTCCTCAAAGGACACGATGCCGTGGATGGTGCTGTCTTGACCTTTGTACTCCTTGTCCACGCGCTTGTTGTCTTTGTAAAATTTACGTATCGTTTGACTGTGATTGTCGCCTTTTTCGAGAAGCAAGACTTTTTTTAATCCGTTCGCCCTAGCCTCTACGACGGTCGCGATACCGCAAGGACCGCCGCCGATAACGATAATATCGTAAACATCGCTCATTAATTTCTCCGATTTTGATAATTTTTCATTAATGTAGCGAAAATTGGATTAAATTTTAAGAAATTCGCGAAATTTGGGGTAAATTTAATCTAAAAGCGCAAAAAGCGGTCAAATTTAAAGATAAAAGGCGAGCGAGAGCAAATTTGGCTCGTTTAGATTCCATAAATTTACGAGTCAAATTTGAGCCTTGCTAAATTTACAAATTTATGAAAGGGCGCAAATTTCATCAAAATTTACGCCCGCTAAAGCTAAATTTTCTTTAAAAACTCAGCGATTAAAAACGCTAGTTCTAGCGACTGATCGGCGTTTAGGCGGGGATCGCACTGCGTCTCGTACCTGTGGGCTAGATCGTTTTCGTTTAGCTTAAACGATCCGCCCGTGCACTCGGTCACGTCCTGACCCGTCATCTCTAAGTGCACGCCGCCAGCATGCGTACCTTCTGCTTTGTGGATTTCAAAAAAGCTCCGAACTTCGCTTAAAATTTTGTCAAATTCGCGCGTTTTGTAGCCGTTTGCGGCTTTTATCGTGTTGCCGTGCATCGGATCGATGCTATAGACGATATTTAGGCCTTCGCGTTTTATATCGCGTAGGATTTTAGGCAGTCGCTCGCCGATTTTATCCGCGCCCATTCTGATGATTACGTTTAGTCTGCCCGCTTCATTTTGTGGATTTAGCGCATTTGCGAGCGCTATAACGTCCTGCGCGGTAGCGTTTGGCCCGATCTTGACGCCAAGAGGATTGTGCACGCCGCTTAGAAAATGCACGTGAGCGTCGTTTATGCCGCGAGTACGCTCGCCGATCCAGAGCATATGCGCCGAGCAGTCGTACCAGTCGCCGGTGAGGCTATCCTCTCTAGTGAGCGCCTCCTCGTACGGCAGCAAGAGCGCCTCGTGCGAGGTGTAGACCTTAGTTTCGCTAAGCGCGGGCGTATTTGAGGCGTTTATACCGCAAGCCCCCATAAAGGCTAGAGTTTGGCTCAGCTGCCTAGCTAGCTCGCCGTATTTAGCGTCAAGCTCGGGCTTTTTGATAAAGCCTAGGTTCCAGCGATTTACCTCGTGCAGATCGGCTAGACCGCCGCGAGAAAAGGCGCGAAGCAGGTTCATCGTGGATGCGCTTTGATAATAAGCCTCGATCATGCGGTTTGGATCGGGCACGCGGGCGTCTTGGTTAAATTCAAAGCCGTTTATGATGTCGCCTCGGTAGCTAGGTAGCTTTACGCCGCCTTGCTCCTCGTAGTCCGAGCTTCTAGGCTTGGCAAACTGACCCGCTACGCGCCCTACTTTTACGACGGGACAGCGTCCAGCAAAGGTTAAAACGATCGCCATTTGTAACATTACTTTAAACATATCGCGGATATTTACGGCGTTAAAATTTGAAAAACTCTCCGCGCAGTCGCCCCCTTGTAGCAAAAACGCCTCGCCATTGCAAACTTTTGCAAGGTCTTGCTTTAGATTTCTAGCCTCGCCCGCAAAAACTAGCGGCGGCATCGTTTTTAGCTTATCCTCGGCCTTTTTTAGCAAGACCTCGTCGGGGTAGCTTGGCTGCTGTAAGATATTAAATTTTCTCCACGAATCTCTACTCCACATCTTTAAACCTTTCTTAAAAATAACGCCGATTTTAGCTAAAAGAAATTTTATTACAGATAAAATTTCAAATTTTAGCTTCAAATTCGCATTTTTTCGCCGCATAAGCTCTGCTTAACGACAAATAAATATAATTTCGCCAAAAAAGCGGAAAAATGAAGGACAAAAATCAAACCAAAATCGGCTTAATCTACGGCCTGTCGGTATTTATTATCTGGGGCGTTTTTCCTATTTATTTTAAGCAACTTGGCGCGCTTTCGGCTACCGAGATCGTCGCTCACCGCATCGTTTGGTCGGTGCTGCTTTTGTTTTTACTGCTTAAATTTAGCCGCAAACTAGGCGCCGCAAAGAAAATTTTAAGCGACAAAAAAACTACGTTTTGGCTGTTTGTCACGGGGCTTCTAATCGCCGCAAATTGGTGGATCTACGTCTACGCCGTAAATATCGGCAAGATCGTGGAAACTAGTCTTGGTTATTTTATCAATCCGCTAATAAACATGCTCCTTGGCGTGCTGATTTTAAAAGAAAAGCTATCGCATGCGGGAAAATTTGCCGTCGGCATCGTCTTTGTGGCTATCGGAGTGCAAATTTACGACGCGGGCGGCCTACCTATAATCTCTATTATTTTGCCTATCACGTTTGGATTTTATTCGCTCATTAGAAAGCGACTTAGCGTGCCTTCTTTAGAGGGACTTTTCGTCGAGACCGCGCTCATAGCTCCTATCGCGCTCGTCGCGCTATTTTTCGTCGCCGCTAGCGGGCAAAATCACTTTAGCTTTTCATGGTTTGGGCTTTTAATCGCGCTTTGCGGGCCTGCGACCGTCGTGCCGCTTTTGCTTTTTAACTCGGCAGCCACTAGGCTAAATTTAAGCACGATCGGCTATTTGCAGTATATCTCGCCTTCGATGCAGCTTTTGCTTGCCGTTTTTTACTACGGCGAGCAAGTTAGCGCGCTTAAGGCGCTATCGTTTTTGCTGATCTGGAGCGCGCTGGCGGTGGTTAGCTTTAGCGCAATTTATAGTAAAAAAAGCAAAATTTCAGTATAACCGCAAATTTAAATCAAAAAAGGAAAAGCAATGTCATCCATCGCATTTTACGCCGTCATCTGCGTCATAGCCGCTCTCGTGCTCTACGCGCAGATACAAAAGCTAACCAGAAAGATCGACGAGGACGGCACTTTAGCAAACAACTCCCCCGAGGCCGCGCGTCAAATTTCGGTGCAAAAGTACAAGGATTTTTGCGAGATCATTAACGGCGAGCTAAGAGAGTTAAAGATGAAAGCGCTCTACGACGACGCCCTAAAAAACGAGGATCTTAAAGAAAAATTTTTAGAAAGCCTAAGCGAGATGAGCAAGAAGCTAACATTTATCGAGACGATGAACACCGCTAGGAACCCCGATAAATGGGAGAGCGAGCTCTTTGAGGTGCTTAGCCGCCTAGACGATCTCGTCACGGAAAATTTCAAAGACGGCGAGCGCGCGGGCGACGAGATCAGGCAGCGTCTGGGCGCGGAGTTTAGCAAGCTGCAAAATTAAACCTTAAGTAAAAACGGGGTAATATCGCTTTTTTGATTTAACTCTATCTTTACTAAGGAAAAAACGGATGAGCTATACCAAAAAAGACCTCGTAACCGCTGCAAATTTAACCAAAGACGAAATTTACCATTTCCTAAATTTAGCCAAGGAGTTTAAGGCGCTAAACAACTCCGAGACCAAAAAAGCCAAGTCGCTCTACGGCAAAACGACCATAAACGCCTTTTTCGAAAACTCGACCAGGACGCGGACGAGCTTTGAGATCGCGGCTAAGCGCCTCGGAGCCGACGCTATAAATTTCACCGCTTCAAACTCCAGCACCAAAAAGGGCGAAACGCTCATCGACACCGTCCACAACATCGTCGCGATGAAAACGGACGTCGTAGTCGTGCGCCACTACAGCTCGGGCGCGGCTAAATTTATCGCCCAGAACACGGACGCTCACGTCGTAAACGCGGGCGACGGCCTAAACGAACACCCTAGCCAAGCGCTGCTTGATCTTTTTACCATACTGGAAAATCGCGGCAGCCTAGAAAATCTCACGGTCGCCATCATCGGCGATATCTTTCACAGCCGCGTAGCTCGCTCAAATATCTACGTCCTAAAAACGCTCGGAGCCAAGGTTAAGCTCTTTGGTCCGCCGATGTTTTTAACGGGTATGGAGGCTTTCGGCTGTCAAATTTGCTCCGATATGCGCGAGGCCGTCGAGGACTCGGACGTCATCATCATGCTGCGTATCCAGCTCGAGCGTCAGGATGACGAGATCGCATTTCCGTCCGTGCGCGAATACTCTAAATTTTTCGGCCTAACCCAAGCCAAAATGCAATACGCCAAAGATGGCGTCATGATCCTGCATCCGGGCCCGATAAACCGCGGCGTCGAGATAAACTCCGACGTAGCCGACGATCCACGCTACTCGCACGTGCTAAATCAGGTCGAAAACGGCGTCGCCGTCAGGATGGCGATCCTAGATACTCTCATCAAAAACAAAGGCGCAAAATGAAAACTCTCATCAAAAACGGCACGATCGTAAACCACGACGGTTCGCAAAAAGCAAACGTCCTCATAGACGGCGACAAGATCGCTCTTATCACGGCTGACGAGCCTGCGGCGGGTAATGTAATAGACGCTAGCGGCAAGCTCGTTATGCCCGGACTTATCGATATGCACGTGCATTTCCGCGATCCCGGCCTTGAGTACAAAGACGATATAAACACGGGCTCGGAGACTGCTGTCGCGGGCGGCGTAACCACCTGCTGCCCGATGGCAAATACAAATCCCGTAAACGACAACGCCGTCGTCACGCGCGATATGGTAGCTAAGGCAAAAGCTCGCGGCCTCATCGACCTGCTGCCTATCGGCGCGATAACTAGCAAGATGGACGGCAAAAAGTGCGTAGAGATGGGCGATATGACGCAGGCGGGCGCGGTGGCGTTTAGCGACGACGGCCTGCCCGTAGCTAGTAGCGACGTGATGAGATACGCGCTTGAATACTCAAAGCACTTCGGCAGCTTCGTCATCAACCACTCCCAGGACTGCTCGCTATGCCGCGGCGGCCACATGAACGAGGGCCGCGTCTCGGCGATACTAGGCATCAAAGGCATGCCGCGCGAGCAAGAAGAGATCATGGTCTCGCGCGATCTACTGCTAGCCAAGCTCACGGGCGGCCACATCCACATCGCGCACGTTAGCTCCGAGTGGTCGCTAAAGCTCATCGCGCAGGCGCGCGCGGCCGGCATAAACGTGACCTGCGAGGCGACGCCGCACCACTTTACCTACACCGAGGACGAGCTGCTAGGATATGATACGAACTTTAAAATGTCGCCGCCGCTTCGCACCAGATCAGACGTGGACGCGATCAGAGAAGCTCTTAAAAGCGGCCTAATCGACGTCATCGTGACCGACCACGCCCCGCACCATAACGACGAGAAATTTTTAGAATTCGACAAGGCGCCTTTCGGTATCCTTGGCCTGCAAACCCTCGTGCCTATGACGCTCGATCTAGTTAGAGACGGCGTGATAGACTACGAGAAAATGGCGGCTCTGACGTCTTATAACGCGGCTAAAATTTTAAAACTAAAAGACAAAGGCGTGATCGCGGAGGGCTACCTCGCCGACATCGCGATAATCGATCCGGGTTTTGAGTATCTCTACGACAAAAACCTAAATAAATCAAAATCCCAAAACTCCCCGCTGCTAGGCAAGATGCTAAAAGGCGCGGCGATAATCACAATAAAAAGCGGAAAAACGGTGTTTGAGTTTCCAAACGTCGTGGCGTAAAAGGATGAGATGGAAAGTGAAAGTATATGCACAATATTTTGAATTTAATGGACTTAAATATAGACTAAATACTATTTTGCAGTTTGGAGATAGTTTTACACATATTGGAAATATTATTTTGGCAAATCCTGGAAGCTCTAAGCCAGTGGGAAACATTGATGAAATTTCAAAGGGATCAATAAAAACCTTTTATGATTCCTTTGAAGGGCGAAAATTTAATGACTTAAATTGGTATGAGTTTAGTGTTGATACTACTATGCGAGTAGTCGAAAAAATTTTTAATGGCAGTTATATTACCGATAAACCGCTACAATTAAACGGCGTCGTTCAACTATTTAATGCTTTTAATATAGCCAATCCAAACTTAGACGAAACTCTTAATAATATACCTAGAGATAGCAATCCATATATTATTACTCCAAATATTGCAGATTTTATAGCTGATAAACCAACCTATATAGGATTTTCTCATGATGTTTTATATCATAAATATGATTATATAAGAAAAATTCCTCAAAATATTTTTGAGTCAATGCCATCAAAAATAAAAAAATTTTATGAAAATAATATAGAAAAA
>NZ_CALHVN010000043.1 GCF_938039245.1 uncultured Campylobacter sp.
TGGGACAGCTGCCCGCGTGGAGCGTCTGGGTGCTTTACGTAGCGGTGTTTTTACTAGCGGCTACTTGCGTAAACCGCGTGAGGATGGGGCTGGGGGAGTAGATTAGCTTATTTTAAGCGCTTAAATCTCGTATGCCGCCAAATTCGCATTCGTAAATTTGCGCGGCCTTTAGCCGGAGGCAAGCTCTGCGCTGTAGGTTTAAGGTAAAAAAGATATAATTTAAAATTATTCTAAAAAACAATAAAGATTTTAATATGGCGGCTAGCGAGTGAGGCTTAAAAGAGCTTTTAAATTTTTACTTATTTTTACGGCGACGATCTTTTTTTGCGGATGCGCGGCGAAGGCTAAATTTGATGTTCCGCAGATCGTAAATTTCGATAAACGCGAGTTTGAAGTGATTTCTCAAAGCGGCTCAAATTTACTCTATATTTCGCATGAAAAAGATGATTTTTATTTTACGATGATAAACTCCATGGGTACTCCGCTGGCTAGAAGAGTTTTAAGGCCGAGCGGCGAATTTGAAGCTATCGGCTTTTTACCGCCAAATAGTGCCTACAACGAGCTTTTTATTAAAGTGCTAAGTATCGTAAAGTCAAATCAAAAAGGGGCCGTCATAACAGCAAATAACGAAAATTTTAAGGTGAGAGCCCTTGATATACGTTAGCAAGCCAGCCCTCATCAGCGCAGCCGGAGCCGATGCGGAGGAAAATTTTGCAAATTTATGCGGCGAAAAGAGATTTTTGAGCGTTTGTGAAGGCTTTAGGGCGGATAAAAGCTTTATCCTCGGCAAAGCCCGCGCGCCGCTGGCTAAATTTAGCCAAAATACACCAAAACACTTGCAAACGCGCACGAACGCTCTGGTTTTAAGCGCGCTTTTGCAGATAGATAAAGACGTGCGAGACGCTATCAAAAAGTACGGCAAAAATCGCGTCGGCGTAGTAGTTGGCACGACTACTAGCGGCGTGGAGGAAAACTACGAAACGTTTAAGGATTTTGCCGCGACGGGTTTTTTTGATGCTTCAAAATTCGGCGTCAGTCGCAACTCCTTAGCCAATCCGTCCGAATTTATCGCCGATTTTTACGGGCTTAGCTCGGTTGCGTTTTCCGTCTCGACGGCCTGTACCTCGGGTGTCAAGGCGATCATAACGGCAAAAAGGCTGCTGGAACCCGGTATCTGCGACGCCGTGATCTGCGGCGGCGTGGATAGCCTAAATACGCTAACGATAAACGGCTTTGATAGCCTAGGTATCCTAAGCGCGCGCGAGACCAATCCGTTTTCCAAAAATCGCGACGGTATAAATATCGGCGAAGGCGCGGCCTTTTTCGTGGCGAGCAGGGATGAAATCTCAAACGTAGTTATCTCGGGCGAGCACTCAAACTGCGACGCGTTTCATATGACGCAGCCCGATTTTAGCGCTCAGATGCAAACAAAGTGCGTGCAAAAGGCGCTTCGGGCTGCAAATTTAGGCAGCGTTGATTATATAAATTTACACGGCACGGGCACGCAGGCAAACGATAAAATCGAGGCAAAGATCGTGCATTCGCTTTTGCCGCTCGTACCCGCAAGCTCCGTCAAGCCTCTAATCGGCCACACGCTAGGAGCCGCAGGAGCCATCGAGAGCGCGCTTTGCGCCATGCTTTGCGCTAAGGGCGAAACCGCGCTACCGCCGCACGTGTATGACGGCGTTTATGATGATGAGATAGAGAGGGTAAATTTGGTAAAATTTGGCCAAAAAGCGGTCGTAAATTCAGCTATGTCGCTGTCGTTTGCATTCGGCGGCGATAACGCGGCGATCGTGTTTGGGAGGGCGAAATGAGCCTAGAGGGTTATCTCCCGCACAGCACGGCGATCATTTTTATCGACGAGGTGCTTAAATTTGAAGAAGGGCGCATAAAGACCAAAAGCGTGATAAAAGAGGATAATAAATTTCTAGTGGACAGCAAATTCGCCATGCATAAAACCGTCGAGATGATGGCTCAGTCACTGGGCATCTACGACTCGAAGATGCGCGAGCTAAAGGGGATGAAATTTGGACTGGGCTTTTTGCTGGGTAGTAGAAAATTTGAAATATTTAAGCAGTTTTTAAAGGTCGGAGACGAAGTCGTCATCGAAGCTGCTTGCTCGATACAAGACGCAAGCGGTTTTGGAGTTTACGACTGCGAGCTTTACGTAAACGGCGAGCTTGGAGCGCGCGCGACGCTAAACGTGCTAAGCCCGGACGAGGAATACGTAAAAAGGATACTAGATGAGTAAAAGAGTGCTGATAACGGGCTCGAGTCGCGGCATCGGCGAAGCGGTAGCTAGGCGGCTGGCGGCGGCGGGATACGAGGTCGTATTGCACGGCAAAAGCGCGAGCGAGCAATTATTAAATTTGCAAAACGAGTTAAATTTGAGCGCTTTAAAATTTGACGTAGCCGATACGCAGGCGGCAAGGGCGGCGATCGAGGCCGATATAGAGGCTAACGGCGCTTACTACGCCGTCGTGCTAAACGCCGGCATCACGCGCGATAATACATTCGTAGCGATCGAGGACGAGGATTGGTTCGGCGTCGTGGATACGAATTTAAACGGCTTTTATAACGTCCTAAAGCCCGCTCTCATGCCTATGATCCGCGCTAAAAAGCCGGCTCGTATCGTCGTCATGAGCTCGGTCTCAGGCGTCGTCGGCAACCGCGGCCAGAGTAACTACGCGGCTAGCAAAGCAGGTCTCATCGGCGCGGCAAAATCCCTAGCCGTCGAGCTAGCCTCCAGGAACATCACCGTAAACTGCATTGCGCCCGGACTCATCGAGACTGATATGACGGACGGCGGTTTGCCGATGGAGGAGATCTTAAAGGCGATCCCGGCTAAAAGAGCGGGCAAAGCAGACGAGGTCGCGCCTTTAGTCGAGTTTTTGCTAAGCGAGGGCGCAGCCTACATAACGAGGCAGGTTATCGGCGTAAACGGAGGGCTTTGCTGATGCGAGTTTTTATAACCGGCATGGGCATGGTGAGCGCATTTGGCAAGAGTTGGGACGAGATAAGGGCTAAATTTGAGCTTGGCAAAAACGCCGTGAGATATATGCGGCAGTGGGATAGATATGAGGATCTAAATACCCGCCTGGCTGCACCCATAGAGGGCTACGAGTGCCCTAGCTCGTGGGACCGCAAGCAGCTAAGAAGCCTAGGCATAGTCTCGATGTATAGCGTCGAGGCGGCGGGTCTGGCGCTAAGAGACGCAGGGCTGATGCGAGGCGAAAATTTAGACGCCGCGAGCCTCGATCCTAGCGTGCAAGAGGGCAGTCTAGGGGTCGCGTGCGGTTCGTCCACGGGCAGCACCGAGTCGATACTGGCGATGGCAAAACTGCTAGAGCGCGGCGAAAACGAGTGTAATGCCAACACCTACATCAAGATGATGCCTCACACCACGGCGGCAAATATCGCGCTTTTTTACTCGCTAAAAGGTCGCATTATCCCGACGTCATCGGCCTGCACGAGCGGTTCGCACGCGATCGGATACGCCTACGAGAGCATTAAAAGCGGCAAGATCGACATGATGCTAGCTGGCGGCGCAGAGGAGCTGTGCCCGAGCGAGGCGTACGTGTTTGACATGCTTTATGCCACTAGCGTGAAAAATGGCTCGCCTGAAATTTCGCCCGCTCCCTTTGACGAGGGGCGCGACGGGCTAGTGCTAGGCGAGGGCGCTGGGATACTTTTGCTAGAGAGCGAAGAGAGCGCCGTAAAACGCGGAGCTAAAATTTACGCCGAGGTCGTGGGTTTTGGCTCAAATTGCGACGGCTCGCACGTCACTCGCCCGCAAAGCGCGACGATGAAAGGCGCGATGGCTCTAGCCCTAAAAGACGCAAATTTAACGCCGGAAAAGATCGGCTACGTAAATGCTCACGCTACGGCGACTAAGCAGGGTGATATAGCCGAGAGTATCGCTACAAACGAGCTTTTCGGCGATAAGATCGCTATTAGCTCGCTAAAAAGCTACCTCGGCCATACGCTAGGCGCTTGCGGCGGTTTGGAGGCGATATTTAGCGTGATGATGATGCGAGAGAAGAGATTTTTCCCGACGATAAATTTGACCCGCGTCGATCCGGAGTGCGCGCGGCTTTTTTACCTGACCGAGCAAACGGCGATAGATACAGACTTTGTGATGAGCAACAACTTTGCTTTTGGCGGAGTAAATACATCGCTAATTTTTAAAAAAATTTAAAACCAAGCGGCAAAGCGAGTCTAAACATCGGCGGCTAACGTCGCCTTTAAAAAATAAAGCCCCAAACGGCGCTTTTGCTAGGCAAATGCTTTTAAAGATAAAGCAAAGTAAGACCGCGAGCGTCGTTTGCCTTTGCGGGGTAAAATTTGGGCTAAAACCGAGCTTTTATGTTTATACTAACGAAATTTACGGTAATATTACGCGCTAATACGGCAAAATAAAGGAGAAAAAATGAAAAAATTATTAGTTTTAGCAGGCGTTTGCGCCTTGGCTTTAAATTTGAGCGCGCGCGACGACGTGCAGCACTTTTCGATCGAGGAGGCGTTAAACTCGCCAAAGGCTAAAGAGGTGCTAAATCCAAACATCAAGCTAAGCTTTGGCTCGGGTACGAAAGGCGGTATCATCAAAAGCGGCCTAATGGCGAACAAAAAAACCAATGCCTTTAACAAAAGCGACAAAGAGGCATGCGAGTGGGCGTTTCTATCGGCGGTAAAAACCTTCCAAGAGCGCGCGGTGCAAGAGGGCGGCTCGAGAGTGGTAAATTTAACCGGCTACTACAAAAAACAGCCTTTTGACTCCAAAACGCAGTTTCAGTGCGGCGCAGGCGCTTTGATGGCGGGCGTAACGCTAAAAGGCGATATAGCAAAATAGGCGGCAAAAGGAGCAATGGGGCTAAATTTTAAACTCGATTTTTTTGACGCGGTAGTTTTTAACGGCGCGCAAGATGCGAAGCTGGCGGCATACGAGAGGGAGCTTGACGTCTCGCACGTGCCTCTGCTTGAGCGCCGCAGGCTTAGCCGTGCGGCAAAATGCGCTTTTGACCTAACCAAAAACATCGCGCCGCTTGATATGCCTATCGTTTTTAGCTCTTATGAGGGCGAGATAAATCGCTGTTTTGAGCTGCAAAATACGCTAGCTCGCGGCGAACTCATATCGCCGACCTCGTTTTCGCTCTCGGTACACAACGCCCTTTCCTCGCTTTTAGCGATAAATTTTAAAAATAATAGCGAAATCTCGGCCGTTTCTGCATACGCGCCGCTAGAGTATGCTTTGGTGCAGGCGCATCTGATGCTAAAAAGCGGAGCCAAAAACGTCCTGGTTTTAGCCTATCACGAGAGCATTTCGCAGGAGTATTTTGATGAGTTTGCGCCCTCTTGTATGGTTTGTTTGCTAGTTAGCGAGGGCGAAAATTTAAGCCTGTCGCAATGTGAATCAGACGGCAAAACGGATGAAAATTTGCTCGTTAAGTTTTTGCAAAATTTTAATCCGAAGCAAAAATGCTCTTGGCAAAGCGCGGATAAAAACTCCGCTTGGCGGTGGGATTATGAGCCCTCGTCGCGGGTTTAGAATTTTTATCGTCGGGGCGAATTTCGCGCTATTTGGACTCATTTGCGCGCTTGGAAATTTGATCTTTATCCCGGTCGCGCTTCTTGGACTTTATAAATTTAAATTTATTCGCTATTTTTGCCGCGATCTGGTGCGTTTGGCTTGGAGATTTTTTATATTTTCTACGCAAATTTGCGGCTATCAGCGCACTAAATTTAACCTTCCCTCAGAGCTTGGCACCGCTTCGCAGATAATCATCGCAAACCACCCGTCGCTTTTAGACGTCGTATTTTTGATAGCGCTCATCCCCCGCGCAAACTGCGTGGTAAAAGGGGGCCTGGGTAAAAATATTTTCTTAGCTCCCGCGATAAAATCCTGCGGCTACATCCTAAACACGGCAAACGAGGAGCTCTTGCAAAAAAGCGCGGATGCCCTAAAAAGCGGCGAGAGCTTGATAATATTTCCAGAAGGCACGCGCACTGCAGGCGAGATCGTATTTCATAAAGCAGCCGCCTATATCGCGGTAAATGCGGCAAAACAGCTAGTCGCCCTCGCCATCAAAATGGATCCGCCCAGTCTCAAAAAACACGAGCCTTGGTACAAAACCCCCGGCGTTATGATAAAATACGAGTTCAAAGAGCTTTTTAGGCTAAATTTGGACGGTTTTTGCGCGCATAGGCCAAACCCGATCAGGGCTAGAGAGCTGCACGCTTTTATCAGCGAAAATTATACGAAGGAGTTTAAACGATGAACGAACTAATAGAGGAGATAAAAGAGCTCATCATAAAGAGCTTAAATTTGGAGGATATGAAACCAAGCGATATCGACGAAAACGCGCCGCTTTTTAACGAAGGGCTAGGGCTTGATAGCGTCGATGCGCTCGAGCTTGGCCTTGCGGTGCAAAAAAGCTACGGCCTAGTGCTTGATTCTAAAACCGCAAATTTAAAAGAGATTTTTTACAGCGTAAAAAGCCTCGCGCAATATATCTTTGAAAACAGGAAATAACGATGAAGCAGGAAGAAATTTTTGAGATTTTAAAGTCCGCGTTAGTGCAGCTTTTTGAGATCGACGAGGCCAAAATCACGCCGCAAACGCGCATCTACGAGGATTTGCAGATAGATAGCATCGACGCGATCGATCTAATAGACCACATCAAGCGCAAAACGGGACACCGATTGATGCCTGAAGACTTTAAAAACGTAAAAACGCTCGAAGACATCGTAAACGCGGTGGCTAAAAAATTTGACGAGCAAGCTTAAAATCGCCCTAAGCGTAGTTAGCGTCCTTTATCCGTTCGCGCTATTTTTCGCGGGTGATTTTGCCTTTTGGGTCGTTTGGGCGCTTGCCGCGCTGTGGATAGCGCGCGGAGCGTATTCAAGCGGCTTTGAGAGGAAGCTTAGCGTCCTTGCCGCCGTTTTTTTCATAGTTTGTGTGATTTTTAAAAGCGGATTTTTAGCGTATCTTTATCCCGTTTTGGTTAGTTTGGCGTTTTTAGCGTTTTTTGCTTTTAGTCTAAAAAACGAAGCCGTCATCACCAAAATCGCAAGGCTAAAAGAGCCTGATTTGGATGAAAAAGGCGTGATCTATACGCGAAATTTGACTAAAATTTGGTGCGCGTTTTTTATTTTTAACGCCGCCATATCGCTTGCGCTAGCCTTGATGGAGGATAAGTTTTACTGGAGCGTTTATAGCGGCGCGGTATCTTACGCGCTGATGGGGGCGCTGTTTTTCGGGGAAATTTTATTTAGAAAGAGATTTATAAAGAGCGATGAGCTTTGAAGAAAATTTAAAAAATTTTAGATTTGCGGACGACTCGCGCGACGTCTTTGACGCGTGTCTTAGAGTCGCCGCGTTTTTAGAAAAAAACGGCATAAAAGAGCTGCAAATTTATCTAGATGGCGCGTTTAAATTTTACGCCGCGTTTTTTGGCTCGCTTTTAGCGGGCGCGGCGCCTTACGTGCTGGCAAAGCCGGTTTATGAGCCGAATTTAACTGCCGTAAACGACGAAAATTTTTCAAATTTTCTCTCAATCAAGCCCGCAAACGGACTCAAATTTGATCCGCAGGCTAAATTTTACCTGCAGACTTCCGGCTCAAGCGGCAAAAGCAAGATGATAGAAAAGTCGCTCGCGCAGATGATAAAAGAGAGCGAGTATCTGGCCACCGAGCTAAATTTTAGCAGCCAAAACACCTTTTTTTCGAGCGTTTCGCACAGGCACATGTTCGGGCTTACGTTTAAGGTCTTTTTGCCGCTAGTTCTCGGCGCTAGCGTCATCGCTGACGAGCTAAACTACCCCGAGGCGATTTTGGGATTAGAGCTTGCAAATCACGTATTTATCGCTAGTCCCGTACTACTAGGCGCGCTAGTTCAAAGCCCCGCCGCAAGCGCGCTAAAAGGACTAAGCGGGATCGTAAGCGCGGGTTCGCCGCTAAAAAAAGAGCTAAGAGACGAGCTAGGCCGAATCTGCGACGCGCGGATCATCGAAATCTACGGCAGCACGGAAACTGGCATAGTAGCTAGAGACGAGGGGTGCGGGCTTAGGCTGTTTGGCGCGGTGAATGCCGGGCTGGACGGTAGGGGCGCGCTAAACGTGAGTTCGCCTTGGTGCGAGTTTTTTCAGACTAACGACGCGGCTAGCATTGGCGATAACCGCCTCGCGCTACAAGGCAGGATAGACCGCATAGTTAAGCTAAACGACAAGCGCGTGAGCCTGGAGAGCATCGAAGCAAAGCTGCTAGAAAGCGGCCTGCTCGCGGACTGCTACTGCGCGCCGCATCCGAAATTTAAACGTATCGCCGCGCTTTTAGAGCTTAACTGTGAGGGGCTAAAAAAATTTAGAAAAATCGGCAAAAAAGGCGTTGCGGCCGAGCTAAAAGAGCTTTTGAAGCTTGAGTTTAAAAACAGCGTGCGATACTTTAAAATCGTGGAAAAAATGCCGCGAAATCAGCAGGGTAAATTTGAAAAAAGCGAATTTGAAAATGCGCTATTTGCTAGTCCTAAGCTCGTCTGGAGCGGCGGGCGCGTAAATGAGGCGGGCGAAATTTGCGGCGGTCAAATTTATAAAAGCGGCCAAAATTTAGCGAGCGGCTTAAACTGCGGCTGCGCTAAATTTGAGGGGAGCGGCGAGCGGCTAGAAAACTCAGCGCAAAAATACGAATTTAGCGCCGTTATGCACGCCGGGCTTGAGATTTTCGAGAGCCATTTTCCAAATTTACCGCTGCTGCCGGGATTTATGCAGCTTGACTACGTCTTTGAGCTAGCTTGCGGCGTGGGTATCGACGTTAGCGGTGCTAGCGCTGTGGAAAATCTAAAATTTATGAAGTTTGTAAGACCGGGCGATTTGCTCCTAGTTTGTTTTGAAAAACGCGGCGGCAAGCTTTACTTTGAGCTATTTTGCAACGGCGAAAAGTGCTCGGTCGGCAGGGCGGCGCTTTGAATAAATTTGCGTTTTTAGTGCCCTTTTACAATCATCCGCAAAATATCAAAGCCCTGATCGCCGCGCTAAAAGCTTACAAGCTGCCAGTTATCGTCGTGGACGACGGCTCGGACGAGGCTAGCAAGCTAATCTTAGCGGAGCTTGAGCGCACGGAGGACATCTTGCTACTCACGCGCGCGCAAAACGGCGGCAAGGGTATCGCGATGAAGGACGGGTTTAAATTTGCGCTGGAGCGCGGTTTTAGCCATGTTTTGCAAATCGATGCCGATTTTCAGCACGACGTTGCCCTCATCGGCGAGTTTTTGAAGCAGAGCCGGGCGCACCCGCAAAGCATCGTCTGCGCAAATCCCATCTACGGCGATGATGCGCCGAGATCTCGCGTTTACGGCAGAAAAATCACGAATTTTTGGGTCGCGATAAATACGCTAAGTCTTGTCGTCAAAGATGCTATGTGCGGGTTTCGCGTTTATCCTTTGGAGCAGCTTAAAAAAGCGGCGGCAAAAAGCAAAACAAATAGGATGGAATTTGACATCGAAATCCTCGTAAATGCCGTAAGGCAGGGCATTAACGTGCGCTGGATCGATACGTACGTACGCTACGAAAAGGGCGGCGTTTCGCACTTTAAGATGCTGCGCGATAACGCGCTAATCAGCCTCATGCACGCAAAATGCTTTTTTTCTCTGCCTAAATTCGCGCCGGGTAAAATTTGGCGAGCGTGCGGGTTAAATTTGGGCGAAAAAAACGGGACAAGCACCCAAATCTCCGTAGAGCCTCAAGAAAATGCCGAGCAAAACCTCTGGTGGAAAAAGCAGGAAAGAGGAGGAGTATTTTTTCTAAGGCTTAGCCTATTTTTGTCGCAAATTTTGCCTGAGTTTGCGCTAAAGCTTATCGTTAAAATCGTGGTTTGGTTTTATTATTTATTTTCAAAAAACGAGCGCGAAAATATCGCCGAGTTTAGACGAAATTTAAGCGAATTTGCGGGCGCGCAGACGCTAAAAAAAACGAGCGTTTTTAGCCATTTTGAGGCGTTTGGCGGAGCTATTTGCAATAAATTTAGAGTCTGGAAAGGCAAGATCAAAGATGACGAGCTAGAGATCATAGACCTAGAGCGCATAAAAAGCGAACTAATCGGCGCGCAAAAGGGGCAAATTTTGCTCACGGCGCACCTTGGAAACGTCGAAATTTGCAAGGCTTTGGCTGCGCGGGTCGAGGGCTTTAGGATGGTGATTTTGACCTATGACGAGAACTCGCGTAAATTTAACGAAGTGCTGCGCGAAATCAGCCAAAACGGCGGCAGCGTGCGCATGATGGCGGTAAATAAGCTAGACGTAGCCGCGATGCTGGAGCTAAAAAATATCGTTGAAAGCGGCGAGCACATCGGCATAATGGGCGACAGGACGCCTCTTGGCGGCGATAAGGCCGCGCGCGTGAAATTTCTAGGCAAGGAGGCGAGCTTTAACTATGGTCCTTACTTGATCGCGGGGATTTTAGGCGTGAAGATAAGCTCGCTGTGGTGCCAGAAGATCGGCAGTAAATTTAGGATCGAGCTCGTACCGCTAGCAAGCGCCGTAAAACTGGGGCGAGACAAAGCCGCCGCAGCGCGCCAGTATCTACAAATTTACGTCCGCGAGCTGGAAAATCGCTGCAAGCAAACGCCTACGCAGTGGTTTAATTTTTTTGATTTTTGGAGATGAGATGATATCAAAATCAGTCGCGCTAAAGGCGCAGTTTTACGACGTGGACAGCATGAACGTCGTGTGGCACGGCAACTACGTGAAGTATTTCGAGACGGCTAGATGCGCGCTGCTAGAGGAGATAGGCTACGACTACGAGGCGATGAGGGCGGACGGCTACGCGTACCCGATCGTAAAAATCGAAGCAAAATATATTAAGCCCGTGTTTTTTGGCGATGAGATCGAGGTGGAGGCGACGCTAAAGGAGTGCGAGTGCTTTTTAAGGATCGGCTACGTCGTAAAAAGCGCCAAAACAGGCGAGACGCTGTGCACGGGCGCGAGCTCGCAGGCGGCCGTGGATATGCGCGCGATGCAGACGTGCTTTGAGATCCCGCAAGAGCTACAAAATGCAGTAAAAAGGTATATAAATGAAAAAAATAGCGATAATTTTTAGTTTGGCTGCGAGCCTAATGGGGCTTGATTTTAACGAGATAAAATCTCAAATCAAAACGCAAAATATCAGCGGCGAGTTTGCTCAGACGAAGTTTTTGAGCGGTTTTAACGTGGAGTTTAAAAGCTACGGTAAATTTGAGCTCAGTCAAAGCGAACTGCTCTACGACACGCTAAGTCCCATCGCGGTTAGCATCGTCATAAACGAGCGCGGCATCTTTCAAAAAAGCGGCAATCAGCTCATAAAAATCGATCAAAATTTTGATAAAAAGCTCTTTTTATCCATCATAAAGCTTGATAAAGACGAGCTTGAGAAGGAATTTATCTTTAAAATCTCAGGCGATAAAAACAACTGGAAGATCGAGCTGACGCCCAAAAATTTGTTGCTAAAGCAAATCTTTACGCGCATCTTAGTCGGAGGCGATAAATTCGTCCGCAAGATCGTGCTAAACGAGGTTAGCGGCGATAAAACGGTAAATGATTTTTACAACGTAAAATGAAAAAATCCGCGCGTTTTTTTATCTTTTTAGCGGCGTTTTTAGCCGCGCTCGCCGTTTGTTTTGCAAACGCGAAAAAGATAAACGCGGATATTTTTTCTCTCGTAAATTTTGAAAACTCTACCGAGCAAACCGCATTAAAAGCGATGCTTGATAGCGCTTCAAACGAGTTTTTGCTAGTTTCAAATTCGCCCGAGTTTTTAGAAAAAAGCGAAATTTTAGCCGCGCAAAGCGGAGTTTTTGAAGAGTACCGCGCAAAGCAGGACGTAAATTTAACCTCGTATCTAACTCAGCTAAATACCCTAAAAATCGCGCTTTTAAACGAGCAAACCTATGAGCTTTTGGTAAAAGACAAAAACAAATTTTTTAAACAAAGCGCGCAAAATTTATTTAATCAATTCGCTTTTAAGCCGCTTAACGCGAAGGACGATTTTTTTGCCTTAAGCTCGCACATGAGCCTAGAGAGATCAAAAATCAGCCTAAATTTGTCAAATTTGATGCTGGAAGCCGCGAGCGAGGGCGTGAAATTTTACCTCGTAAAAGCGCGCCTTAAGCTCGGCTACGAGCCGCGAAATTTGATCAAATTTTATGAAGACGTACGCGAGATGGCGGCGCAGGACGCAGTGCAGGCTTACGCTAGCTGCGGCGCGCTATACGGAGCCTACGGAAAAGCGGGCGGCGACAAAGAAAGTGCCGTTATGAGCGCGGCTTCGCTTAGCCTTTGCGCGATTTTTTTGCTGCTTGCTTTTAAAAATTTGCGCATTTTTTGCGTCGTTTTCGTCGCGATTTTCGGCTTTGCGTGCGGGCTTGCGGCCTCGCTTTTGATCTACGAGAGCCTTAGCGTCATGGTCGTGGTTATCGGAACGAGCCTCGTGGGCCTTATGTTTGATTTTGCGCTACACTGGCTGGGTAAAAATCAAAACGCGCCCGTGGCGGCTGCGAGCGTGCGTCCGATGCTTAAGATTTTCTTGCTCGGGCTTTGCATCACGATGAGCGGATACGGCGTTTTTGCTTTTTCGTCGCTTGAGCTGCTGCGTCAAACCGCGATATTTTCGCTATTTACGCTGCTTGGGGCGTTTTTATTTACCTATTTTTGCTTGCCTTTTATATTTGAGGGTGCCACGTTTTCGCAAGGCGCCGCGTTTTCGAGATTTTTTGATAAATTTGCGGGATTTTGCGAGCGCGCGGCGGGAGCGATAAATTTAAAAACTTTACTCGCCGCATTTGCGCTTTGCGCGGGAATTTTGGCGCTAAATTTTAAAAGTCTAAGCGCGCCCGAGCAGATAAAAGACTACGCAAACTCGCCCGCGCAGCTACTGGAGCAGTCTAAAAAGATCAGCGAGATAACGGGCGCCGCGCCGCAAAACTCCGTCATCGTGCTAAAGAGCGGAGACGATCTAGTCAGCGACGAAAAGCGGCTGATGTGCGAGCTAAAGCAGGCAAATCTCGTCAAAGACTACGCATCGATTTCTAAATTTATCCTAAGCCTGGCCGAGCAGGAAAATGTAAAAAATATCTTTAAAGAGGCCGCGCAGGACGAGGGAATTTTTAAAATTTACGCTCAGTTTGGCTTGCCTAGCGAGCTAGTAAAATCTGAGCTTGAAAAGATCGCAAATGCCAAAACTATCGGCGCTAGCGAGATTTTAGAATTTGACGCGGCGAAAAATTTGACGAGATTTTTGCCTGACGCTAGCACGAGCGCGATATATGCCGAGGGGCTTGAAAGCAGTGCGAAAACGGATGAAATTTTAAAAGCAAACGGCGCTTTTAGCGTGGATTTCGTCGGCGCGCTAAATCAAAATTTGACCGAAGCCAAGGCCTGGGCCGCGGTATTAAAAGGCGGCGCGTTTTTGGTCGCATTTGCGCTTTTATGGGCGTTTTTCGGGGCGGCGCGCTCGCTTTTGGTTATGAGCGTCATCGCGCTTGGCGTGCTAGCCGTGCTTTGCGCTTTTGCGGCGCTTGGCGCCCACGTAAATATTTTTGCTATTTTCGGGCTCATTTTGGCAAGCGCGGTCGGGATTGATTATCTCATTTTTGCGCTAAACGACGACTTGTCGCGGCGGGAGCGCGTTTTTGGGATATTTGCCGCGTTTATCACGAGCTTTATCTCGTTTTTTGCGCTTAGTTTTAGCCAGACGCCCGCAGTTAGCGTTTTTGGGCTAGCAGTTAGCCTTTGCGTCGCATTTTACGGGCTTTCCGCATGCGCGCTTGCGATGAAAAATTTGGATTAAATTTAGCAAAAAGCGGTATAATCGCGAGCTTACGCAGCGCGAAATTTGACCCGCACGGGCGCGCTAAATTTAATAAAACGGAAAGAAAATGCTAAAAATAAACGGCAAAGATGGGGGCGAGTTTATCGGCAAAACCGTAGCGCAACTGCTAGCCGCAAAGGGGCTAAAGCCTGAGCGTATCGCGGTCGAGCTAAACGGCGAAATCTTGCCAAAAGATAAATTTGATACGGTGCTAAGAGACGGCGACTCGGCCGAGATAGTGCATTTTGTCGGGGGAGGTTGAGATGAAATTTGATGAAAATAACGATATTTTAGAGCTTGGCGGGCATAAATTTAGCTCGCGCTTTATCCTGGGATCGGGTAAATTTTCATTACCTCTTTTGGAGGCCGCGGTACACGAGGCGGGCGCGCAGATCGTCACGCTAGCGCTTCGGCGCGTGAACGAGGGCGGGATCGAAAATATCCTGGACTTTATCCCAAAGGGCGTGACGCTGCTACCAAACACCTCAGGCGCCAGGAACGCCGAAGAGTGCGTGCGTATCGCAAAGCTAGCGCGCGAGGCCGGCTGCGGCGATCTCGTGAAGGTTGAGGTCATCAGAGACAGCAAATACCTGCTGCCAGATAACTACGAGACGATAAAAGCGACTGAAAAACTCGCAAGCATGGGCTTTGTCGTGATGCCATATATGTATCCCGACCTAAACGTAGCGCGCGATCTGGCGTCGGCGGGGGCTGCGTGCGTGATGCCGCTGGGCGCTCCGATCGGGACGAACAAAGGCCTTTGTACGCGCGAATTTATCAAAATTTTACTCGCCGAGATAGACCTGCCCGTGATCGTGGATGCGGGTATCGGCAGTCCAGCGCAGGCGTGCGAAGCGATGCAGATGGGCTGTGCGGCCGTCATGGCAAACACCGCTATCGCGACTGCGGGCGACGTAAAAACGATGGCGCGAGCCTTTGCGCTAGCGATACGGGCGGGCAGGCTGGCGTATTTATCGGGGCTTGGCAATGTAAGCGAGAGTGCTAGGGCGTCGAGTCCGCTGACGGGATTTTTGGAGTAAAGTCGGCTTTAAATTTGATGATATAAAAACGGCGTCAAATTTGAGGCGGGCGATGATTAAATTTGCCTCGTTAAATTCTGCGAATTTTAAATTTGATAAATTTGCCGAGTTTTAAATTTAGCGCCGTAAAGGCGCGGGTCCGGGCGCGTCAAATTTGCCGCCTTGCGTCCTAAAAACTATCAAATTTAACGCCTAAAATTTAGACGAAAAACGGAGAAATATTTGAAAAATATAGACGTGATGGAGTATGCGCAGGGCGCCCAGCGTATCGACGAAACGCTGATGCGGCGGGTGCTAGCCGCGCGAGAGGGCTACGACTACGAGAAATTTGATGCTCTCAGCGTAAAGCGCGCTCTTGGCGAAGAAAATCTAAGCATAGATGGTCTAAAAGCGCTTCTAAGCCCCGCTGCGGGCGCATTTTTAGGCGAGATGGCGGAGGCGGCGCGAGATAGGACGCGCAGGCAGTTTGGCAACTCGGTGCAGTTTTTTACGCCGCTTTATATCTCAAATTTTTGCGATAGCGACTGCGTCTACTGCGGCTTTAGCTCGCGAAATAAAATCTCGCGCGTACGGCTAAAGGTGGACGAGGCTGCGACGGAGCTAGCAAACATCGCAAAAAGCGGGCTAAAAGACGTGCTGATCCTAACCGGCGAAAGCGCTAAAAAAAGCGACCTGGGCTACATCGGCGAGGTTTGCAAGGAGGCGTCTAGGCTTTTTAGCAACGTAGGCGTCGAGATCTATCCGCTAAATGCCGACGAATACGCGTTTTTGCACGGTTGCGGCGCAGACTACGTCGTGGTTTTTCAGGAGACTTACGACCCTGCTGCCTACGCGAAATTTCACCTCGGCGGCGTCAAGCGCTCGTTTGCATACCGCTTCCACGCCCAGGAGCGCGCTCTTATGGGCGGTATGCGCAGCGTCGGATTTGCCGCACTTTTGGGGCTTGACGACTTTAGGAAGGACGCGCTAGCCACCGCGCTGCACGCGCATCTTATCCAGCAAAAGTACCCGCACGCCGAGATCGCTCTATCTTGCCCGCGCCTTCGCCCCGCGATAAACAAGGCTCACGTCGGCCCGAGGGACGTTGATGAGAGGGCGCTATTTCAGGTCATCTGTGCGTACCGCCTTTTTTTGCCCTATGCAAATATCACGATCTCTACGCGCGAGTCGGCGCGCTTCAGGGACGGCGTCATCGCAGTCGCCGCGAACAAAATTTCAGCCGGCGTTAGCACGGGCGTGGGGACGCACTCTGATAAGGCCAAAAAGGGCGACGAGCAGTTTGAGATCAGCGACGCGCGCTCGGTTGATGAGATACTAGGCGCCGTGCGAGGGCTAAATTTACAGCCCGTGATGAGCGAGCATATTTACGTTTGAGGTCGGTCGGCGCTGTGTTCGGTTCGGATTTGCGCTTGTGCTTTTTTTATAAATTCGGTGACGTTTTTGCTTTGATTTGCATTGCGGCTTGAAGCGCTTGGGCGGCTTTTTGGAGGCTTTGCGTTTTTATTGGGCAAATTTGCGCTTTAAAAGGTTTGTAAAATTTGCTTTTTACGGCTTTTTTTGATGCGGTTTTTCGCCAGGCATTCGCAAAAATCCTAAATTTTGATTCTTCGCGACGTTTTGTATTTTTTTGTATTACGCACTTTTATCTAAATTTAAAAATGAGGTTTTATGGATTTTGGTAAATTTGAGCTCGTTTGGGTGACGAATCGCCGTTTGAGCGAGGATTTTTTTGCGGACGTTAGGTGCGTAGCGCAGGGCGGCAAGGCGGATAAAATTTTGCTTAGAGAGAGCGATTTGCCAGGGGACGAATACGAAAATTTAGCCCGCAAAACGCTTGAAATTATCGCAGAGTGCGGCTCTAACGTGCAGCTTGTTTTGCATACTCACTCAAGCGTCGCAAGTAAACTAGGCATCTGCGAGATACATCTTCCTTTTACTAAATTTAGGGCGTCAAGCGGCGAGCGGGCTGTAAATTTAGCGGATTTAAATTCGGCTAAATCAGGTAGCGTTTGCGCGGATAAAGACGAAGTCGGCGGCACTTATGCGCCGAATTTGACGCAAAATCTCAAAATCGGCGTTTCGGTGCACTCTTTAGAGCAGGCTTTGGCAGCGCAGAGTCTCGGTGCTGATTACGTCGTGGCGGGGCATATTTTTGACACGCCGTCTCATGCGCTGGAGCGGGGTAGGGGGCTTAAATTTTTGCGGGAGATTTGCGAGAGCTTAAAAATAAAAACCTACGCTATCGGCGGGATAAATTTTGAAAATTTAGGCGAGATCAAGGATGCGGGCGCGACCGGCGCATATATGATGCGGGGATTTTTAGGCTAAATTTAGGGCGCTTTGCCTACTCGCCGGTACCGAAAATCAGATCAAATCCTAGCCGTAGCACAAAAATAAAAATTAGCCTTTGCCGCAAAAGCTCGTAGATTTCGTCGCTTTGCGCATCGCCGTTAAACCGCGCTTGCGGTGCGTTTGGCGTTTTAAACTAAAATACGCATCGCGTCTCTAAAAAGGCTTGAAAATTGGGTGCGCGAGGGCTTTGCGCTAGCTAAATTTAGAGGAAATAAATGCGAGATAACTGGCTAGAGTACGACTTTATCGGCGAGTTTTAAAAGGACGGTCTGGCTACGATTTGCGGTAAAAGCAAAAAATGGGGACTAATAAACTCAAGCGGCGAGGAGGTTTTGCCCTGCGTTTACGATAACGTTTGGCATTTGCCCGAGTTTTTTACACTCGAAAAAGACGGAAAGCTCGGCCTAGCAAACGCGCAAGGAAAAATCGTCCTGCCCTGCGAATACGGCGATATCGTAGGCGATGAAGGGGCAGGCTTGGAGCCTTTATTTCGCGCGAAAAAGGGCGAAAAATGGGGAGTCATAGATAAAAACGGTGAAGCTATGATACCTTTTAAATTTAATGAGGTCGGTATACCGGGCAAAAACGGCTTTACGGTAGTACGAGGGCGAAAAGTACGCAATCGCGGGCAAAGACGGCATAACCGTCCCCTTTGAATACGATTTTCTAGACGAGTGCGAGGACGGCGTATTTATAGCGCAAAAGGGCGAAAAATACGGGCTAATATCAAGCACGGGCGATATACTCGCTCCGCTAGACTTTGAGGATATAGACATTTTTGAGGATGGGCTGGCTAAGGCTGAGAAGAACGGCAAAGTCGGCTTTTTAGACGTAAACGGACGAGTTGCGATACCGTTTAGATACTGCAGGGCAAGCGCTTTTAAAGGCGGTATCGCTTCTGCTCAAAAAGAGGACAAATGGTATATCGTGGATAAAAACGACAAAACGGTCGCGCCCGAGATAGCGTAGGCGCAAATTTAACCGTTTGCGTCGCGCCTAAAAAGCGGTAAATAAACTAAAAATAAACGCGAAGGAACAAAAATGGACGAAAGCAAAAAGATAATCGTCGAAAAAATGATAGCCTACGAAAAAAGGCTGATTAGCCCGGATCATAATTTTAACGAAGATACGCTTTGCGCGTGGATTTTAGAGGCTTGCGAGTTTGCTTTTGATAACTTTAAGGAAAAAGATACTTTTGCTTTCGAGTATATGTATGAGTACAGGGTCGCTACCGTAGGGCTACGGCTGATGATGGGTTTGAAGAAATTTTATCCGCAGTTAAAATCCTCTCAAAAGGTCGTCGATACGATTTTAGCCGTCATAGAAAACGAAAAATACGGCGGCGGACGGCACGACTTTGTCCTGGCGCTATGGGAAAACAGGCTAGATATCCCATTTATACAAATCGTCCAAAAACGTAGCGACTTTTGGGAAAATCCGCGGTTTGCAAGCACGATTATCTGGGGCTTGGTTAGGCGCAAGATAGCGGGCTTCGCTCCGCAAATACAAGCCACTTTGCAGCGATTTACGGATAAAAGAGGACTGCATCTAGATATCAGAAAGGATTGTCAAAAGTATTTAGCCAACGAGCCTAAATACAAGCATTTTTCGGCTTTTTTACAAAAGCAAAAATAATCTAGCGCTTTAAGCTTTGGTCGAGGCCGGTCGGCTTTTTTTAAGATAAAGTCCCCAACCAGAAAATTTGTAAAGCCGCCCGTTTGGCATCCCGGATACGCGCCTACTTACGGGCTTAGCCGTAAGCGGCTGCGCGAGATTTTGCCAGAGCGGGTAGATTTATACGGGCGCTTTTGCGGCTTAAATTTAGGCTTTAAAATTTAGGCGAATTTCGCTACTATTTGGGCTAAAATTTGATTTAAAAATGGAGAAAAAGTGAAAAAACTAATTTTCGTAACCGTGCTTTGGGCGTTTAGCTTTAGCCTCATCGGCGAGTTTTTGGCGGGGCGAGTGGATAGCTATTTTGCCGCGTTTTCGCGCGTGGTGCTTGCGCTTGGCGTATTTTTGCCCTTTATGATTAAAGATTTTGCAGCGAAAAACCTCGCCCTCTACGCCAAAGTAGCCGCGATCGGCGCGGTGCAAATCGGCGCGATGTATATCTTCTACTACAACTCGTTTGCCTACCTTAGCGTTGCCGAGGTCGCGCTTTTTACGATATTTACGCCGTTTTACGTGAGCGTGGTTTACGACGTGCTAGCGGGCAGGCTGAGGCTACTGTATCTGCTTAGCGTCGGTATCGCGGTTTTGGGCGCTCTCATCATCAAATACGGTAACGTAAATGCCGGCTTTTGGCATGGATTTTTGCTCGTACAGGGGGCAAATTTATGCTTTGGCGTCGGACAGAGCGCGTATAAATTTCTGCTGGAAAAGCAAGGCTTTAGCGAGCAAAGAGGGGTTTTTGGCTACTTTTTCGTAGGAGCCTCGGCGGTTACGGGCGTAGCATTTGCTATGTTTGGAAATCCGGAAAAAATCAACCTCGACCTAACCCAGGGTGCCGTACTACTGTGGCTTGGTATCGGAGCTAGCGGTCTGGGGTATTTTTTATGGAACAAAGGCGCGTGCGAGGTGGATAGCGGCACCCTAGCCATCATGAATAACGCTCTCATACCTGCTGCCATCATCGTAAATTTGGTCTTTTGGCACAAAGATGCGGATATACTAAGACTCTGCCTCGGCGGTGCGGTGATTTATATTTCTTTGCTGATTCACAACAAAATCATCGAGCATTATGAGCGAAGCAGGGCGGCAAAACGGCTCTAAATTCGGCACAGGATTGCTAAAACGAGCTTTTAGTTTTTGTTTCTGAGCGCCGCGAGTCGTCTTTGCTTTAGCCTAAAAGATTTTGCCGTATGGCAAGCTTTGACCGCGTTTTTATGGTTGCTAGATACGGCGATAAATTTAATCAAAAATACAAAAATATGTAAGGAAGGGCGGAAACAAAAAGGTTGCTTGCACCTTGCTAGAAGGCTAGATAAACAAAAAACTTCAAAAAGATAAACCTTAAGCTCGCTTGCCGTCTTATCATCAGGCGGCGCTTTGCTAGTTTAAGCAAATTTGCTGCGGCCTTGGCAATCTTTTTTATGCTTGCCGCCGCATTTTTGCGAAATTTTGCTTTTAATTTTTCGGCATTGCTTGTTGGGCACAGCCGGTAGCGCAGCGGAATAAACCGGTCAAATCAAGCGTTTGCTTAAATTTAGACCGGATATAGTTTAACCGCATTTAACCGCCCTCCTTGCCTATAAGAGCTTTATCAATCTTAAAAGAATGCGATAAACTCCTTCTTGCAGTCTAAGCTCTACTTATCTTTGCTATATAGCCTGTCTTAGAACCGCAAACGCAAATAAAGCCTTATTCTTTAAGATAGAGCAATAAAACCTCTTTTTTAATGCCGTTAAATTTAGTTTATTAGCGCAACTCCGCCTACTTGCTGGAGCAAATGGGGGTCTAACTACTGCGCTCGTGCTCTATTTGAGAAGAATATTTTTGTTTTGAGCCTTGATTAGGCGTTTATATGAGGCATCAAAGCCGTTGTTGATTTTATGGCGCTAACTTCGATTGCGCGGCTGTTTGACGCCCGCCGTAGTTAAAAGTTATAAAATTTACCTCGCATCTCATGCTGCGTTGGTATGCTGACAAGGGCCGATAGCATGCTAACTAACGCGCTATTTTACGCCATAACCTCGCCCGTGCTTTTCATCTCAGGGCCCAGGATCAAATCGGCACCCGGGAGCTTGTTAAACGGAAAGACAGCTTCTTTGACGCAGACGTGATTTTTCACGCGAGGCCTTAGTATGCCGCGCTCCTCGTAAACTGCGCCGTAGTTATCGTAAAATTTAAGCGCCTCGCGCAAATTTCCTTGCCACATCACGCGCGTAGCGACCTTTGCCATCGGCACGCCGGTGGCCTTGCTAACAAACGGCACGGTGCGGCTAGCACGCGGGTTTACCTCGATCATGAAAAGTTCATTCTCGTATATGGCAAACTGGATATTCATTAGCCCCACTACGCCTAAATTTAGCGCGATGTCGCGGGTTTGGTTTTCTACCTTTTCGATCATCTGCGCGGTCAAATTTAGCGGAGGCAGTATGCACGCGCTGTCGCCGCTGTGGATGCCCGCCTCCTCGATGTGCTGCATAATAGCACCGATATAGACGTCCTTACCGTCGCTGATAGCGTCTACATCGAGCTCCACGGCGTCTTGTAAAAATTTATCGATTAGTACTGGCGAGTGATTGCTGACCTTGACCGCTTCGCTCATATATAGGCGTAGCTCCTCATCGCTATGCACTCGTCTCATCGCGCGGCCACCTAGTACGTAGCTAGGACGCACGAGTACCGGATAGCCGATAGCCGCAGCCTTTTCTAGCGCCTCTTTTTCGCTTGTCGCGGTGTCGTTTCTCGGCTGTTTGACGCCTATTTTAGAGATAAATTCGCTAAATTTCTTGCGGTCTTCGGCGACGTCGATCGTGCGCGCGCTGGTGCCGATGATTTTCGCGCCCGCTATGCTTAGGCGTTTGGCAAATTTTAATGCCTAAAAGCTTATACCTCAAGATTTTAAAACCTTGAATACTCGACTTACATCGTCATTTTTGCTTAAGCTAAGTCTTACGATACTATTTTCTAGCGCAATGAGTGCATGAGGAATGTTTGGATCAAGCGTAACCATATCAAGCGCATTCAGTGTCGTAGAATCCTCACTGACGCTAAAATCTATTTTTCCGCTTAAAACTTGAATCATTATCGCCCCAGATGCCTTATGCTCTTTCATTTCAGCGCCTTTTTCTAAATTTATACGTATCTCTTTGCTATGCGGACCATCAAAAAGCTTAGCGATGGTAACACCGTCAAATATACTATTTTGCCATACTATCTTTTCCATTTACAACCTTTATTATAAAATAATAACACCATTGTAACTCTAAATTTAGATAAAGGGATTGATTTTAATTAAGCGATTTTTGAAATTTAAGAAAATGGGTAGGGAGCAAAAGCCTAAAAATAGACTTTTGCAAGGAGCAAAATTATTTTTTAAGCTCTTTAATGCGAGCAGCTTTACCGCGTCTATCGCGTAGATAAAATAACTTAGCGCGGCGCACGCGACCTTGTCTTAGAACGGTTATGCTCTCTAGACTTTCGCTATAGATAGGGAAAATTCTCTCTACGCCTACGCTGTTTGCGCCGATCTTTCTAATAATAAACGTTTCGCCTGTTCCGCTACCGCGTCTTGCTATACAGATACCTTCGAAATTTTGAATTCTAGTTTTATCGCCTTCTTTAATGCGGATAGCTATACGTAAAGTATCTCCAGCGCGAAAATCAGGCACAGACTTTTGAGCTATTTGAGTTTGTTCAAATGCCTCTATATACTTGTTTCTCATATTTTTTCCTTAGTCGGCGGCTCAAATTTTCGGTATAAATCCGGACGAAAAAACCTAGTTTTTAAGAACGCCATATTATTTTTCAAAGCTCTGATTTTAGCATGGTCTCCCTTTAAAAACGCTGAAACCACTCCAGAACCTTTGTAATCACTGGGTTTCGTAAAAGAGGGGGCTTCTAGCAAATTGCCTTCAAAACTCTCAACTTCAAGGCTTTGATTATTCCCTAAAACGCCGTCGATATTGCGAGAAATCGCATCGGTAATGCAAAGCGCGCCCAGTTCCCCTCCGGTCATCACAAAATCGCCTATGCAAAAAATCTCGTCCGCGTATTTTTCTATTGTGCGCTCGTCTATACCTTCATATCTACCGCAAACTAGGCAGATGTGTTCTTTTTTAGCTAGGCGCCTAGCATCGTTTTGAGTAAAATTTTTCCCGGCAGGCGCCAGGAAAATAGTATGGATTCTTGGCTCATTTTTTAATAAAAAATTTAAAGTATCATTAAGAGGTTGGCACGTCATGAGTAATCCTGCGCCGCCTCCAACCATATAATCATCTACCTTTTTATGCTTATCGGCGCTAAAATCTCGAGGATTTAAAAAATTAATCAAGATAAGACTTTCCTTTACGGCACGACCTAAAATACTATCTTGAAAATATGGTCGTACAAGGCTTTCAAAAAGCGTAACAAAGGTAAATTTCATCAGGAATTTTCTAAAATTAAGATAGCATTTTTGGTATAGATTTTTTTATTTTCCGCATCGACTTTTTCTATATAAACATCAATATACGGAATATAAAAACTTTTTTCTAACCCTTTGGCAATCAAATTTTCATCGGTTTTTACTAGAAATAGATGATTTGTCCCGACCGCATCTATATCTTCTACCTCGCCCAGCCTTTGGTTGTTCTCGTAAATTTCACAACCGATGACATCAAAATAGAAAAATTCGCCTTTTTTTAGTTTGCAGTTTTTTCTAGTTTCTTCTTCTGTAGAATAGATTATTTTATTTGTAAGAGTTTTTGCACTATCTATGTTTTCAAAACCGTAAAAAGAGATCGTATCATTCGTACGATTGTAGCTTTTTACGACAAGTTCCTTTCCGTCTTTATCGTAAAACATAGCATTTTTTTTAAACTGGTTAGGAAAGTCACCTTTATTATGAAGCTTGACAAATCCCTTTAATCCTACTGTTTTGCCAAGCAGTGCAACTTCTACAAATTCATTCAAGGTGTTTTACCGTAACTCGGTATGAAGTAGTATCTTTAGCTTTATAGCCGACAATAACGGTTTTTATCGCATTTATTGTTCTACCGTCTTTACCAATTAGTTTACCGGTATCAACCTTGTCGGCATATATTACTAGTTCGGTAAAATCATCGTCAAGCTTAACTCGTTCAAGTTTCACTTTTTCCGGGAAATCGGCAATGAGTTTAGCGTATTCAAGTAAAAAATTTTCTACCATTTTTTAATTATTTGCTAGTTATTTTTGCAACCCTGTCGCTAAGTTTCGCACCGACGCCTTTCCAATAAGCCAAGCGCTCAGCGTCAAATTTTACCACCTCAGGCTCAATCATAGGATTGTAGTAGCCGATCGACTCTATCCAGCCGCCGTCCCTTCTTTTTCTGCTATCCGTTACGACTATACGATAAAAAGGTTTTTTCTTGCGTCCCATTCTCGTTAGTCTTACTACTGTTGCCATTATATTTCTCCTTTTGTTTTTTAAATAGGCTTAAATTTAGTCACGCTCGTAACTAAATTTAAGCCCTTTAATTAGGGCGTGAGTTTTTAGCCTGGTTTAGTAAATTTCCAAGCCCTTTTAAACCTTCTTTGCCAGAAAATCTCTTTGCTATTTTCGATGCGCTTTCAAACTGCTTCAAAAAGCGATTTACCTCTACTTGAGATAGTCCAGAACCGGCAGCCAAACGTCTTTTTCGGCTATTGTTTAGCAAATCAGGATTTTCGCGCTCTTTTTGCGTCATCGAATTTATCATAGCCTTGATATGTAAAATTTCCTTCGAGTTATCAAGGTCTATATCTTTTATCTGATTTGCCACGCTTGATAGGCCGGGTATCATACCGATTAAGCTTTTCATATTTCCGAGCTTTTTGACGCTTTCCATTTGCGATAAAAAGTCGTTAAAGTTAAACTGCCCTTTTTTAATCTTTTTATTTATTCTTTTTGCTTCTTGCTCGTCTATCACGGCGCTAGTTTTTTCAACCAACGTCGCCAAGTCGCCTTCGCCCATTATGCGGCTTACGATACGCTCGGGGATAAAGCTCTCCATATCGCCGACTTTTTCGCCTATACCTACGAATCTAAGCGGTATATTTAGTTGTTTGGCTATGCCGATAGCTACGCCGCCTTTGCTGTCCGAGTCAAATTTGCTTAGCACCACGCCGCTTATTTTTAGCGCGTCGTTAAACGTACTTGCTGTTTTTACGCCGTCTTGTCCGCTCATAGCGTCGGCTACATAAAAAATTTCATGCGGCTGGAGCTCTGATTTGATATCTTTTATCTGCTTCATCAAAGCTTCATCTATCGCTAGACGTCCCGCCGTATCGACTAAAAGTACGTCGTAAAGCCCGCTTTTTGCTTTAGCTAGTGCTTGTTTGGCTACGTTTAGCGGATTGGTTTCGTTTTCTATGCTAAAAAGCTCTATCTCGTTTGCGTCGCAAAGCTGGCGAAGCTGCTCGACGGCCGCCAAACGCTGCAAATCGCACGCCGCGACTAAAACTTTTTTCTTTCTAAGCTTTAGATAATTTGCTAGCTTTATCGTCGTAGTAGTTTTTCCGCTACCTTGCAAGCCCGCCATCAGCACGATCGTAGGAGCTACTGGCGCAAATACAAAGCCCTGGTTGCCCGGCGCGGTTAAAACCTTCGTTAAATTTGATTTGATAGCGTCTAAAAATTGCTTTTGGCCTATCCCGCTTTGCTTTAGATCGGCCTCTATGAGAGCTAGCAATTCTTTGGTAACTTTGTGATGAACGTCGGCTTTTAGTAGTGCTTTTTTAAGCACGTCAAGCGCGTTATTTAGCGCTTTTTCATCGTCTACGAAACGAATTTTACTAACGGCTAAACGAAACGACTCGCTGATTTGCTCAAACACATTCTACCTTTTATTTACATTTATAGCTAAAGCGCGTATTTTATTAAATTTAAGCTTTATCGCTCTTTAAATCTCAAAATTTCTTGAAATTTCAAAACCGAGCCTGTTAAAATCACTGCTCAAATTTGACCTAAATTTATATCCCAAAAGCTCGATTTTGTAAGCATGCAGATACATTCTTGCGGATTTATTTTTAGCGTATTTTTCATCGCCGACGATCCCGTATCCCGCGTGATTTAGGTGCACTCGGATTTGGTGCGTTCTGCCGGTTTTTATCTCGACTTTTACGAGGCTTTTTTTGCCTGCGACCATAACCGGCGTCACGTGCGAAAACGCCTCTTTGCCGTTTGGCGATATCTTAGAAAACGCTCCGCCCTTATTTTTTAGCGTGATTATAGGTTCGTTTACGCTAAATTCCTCGCTCACGATACCTTTTACCGCCGCGACGTACTCTTTTTTTACGCGGCAGTTTTTAAACTCCTCGATCGCTTTTTTTTGAAAATCCTCGTTTTTCACGAGCAAAAGCACGCCGCTAGTTTCCTTATCGAGTCTGTGAAGCAAAGGAAATTTATAAGTTTCACTCACTTTTTCCGACGTTAAAAACGCCGGTTTATCAACCGCGATCAAATTTTCATCCTCAAAAATCACGCTTGGGCGCGGTAGCTTTTGCACGCTAAATTTAGTCGCCGCGCTCATCATTGCGCGCGCCACGGCGATCCTCTGTCCTTTTGCGCTAACTAGGCCTGCATCGATCAGCTCCTTTGCCTCGTTGTTTGAGATGCCTTCCTGGATCGCCAGTAGTTTATAGGCTTTTTCTTCTTTCATAAATTTTCCTCGATATCTTTTAAAATCTCGCTCGCATCGCCCTTGGCGACTATTTTTGCTTTTGGTAAATTTTGCTTTAAAAGCGAACTTATCTCGTCCGCTTTTGCAAATTTTATGCCGTCAACCGCGCTATACAAGGCTTTTTGGTTAAAAATAAACTCTCCGCTTATCACCGCGTTTTCAAACTGCGCCGCCTCGATCGGATTGTGTCCGCCGACGTTTGGCACGAAGCTACCGCCGAGCACGACGACGTCGCTAAATTTATAAATATTTACCAGCTCGCCCATCGCATCGACCAGCACGCACTGCGCGTCAAAGTTTTTCGTTTCGCTAAATTTAGAAAAACTAAGTCCGTTTTTTACGGCAAATTTAGCCAAAATCTCGCCCGCTTCGCCAAATCTCTCCGGATGGCGCGGCACGAGTATCAGTTTGTCGTTTGCACTCAAATTTAACTCGCGCAAAATCAGCTCCTCTTCACCTGCATGAGTGCTAGCTAGCACGATCGCGCGCTCTTTTGGTTTGGCGTAAATTTTACTCGGACTTGGCAAAAAGGCTGATTTTATATTGCCGCTAACGACGATATTTTTAGCGCCTAGTCGCTGTAGGCGCTGTTTATCCAGATCGCTTTGGGTGTAAATTTTATCTATAAATTTAAACAAATACCTATAAAAAAAGCCAAATTTTAGATAGCTTTTGTAGCTCCTATCAGAAATCCTAGCGTTTATCAAAATAACGCGAGAGCCTTTAAATTTAGCCCAAAAAACAAGCCCTAGCCAAAGCTCGGCCTCAAAAATAACCGTTATTTTAGCAGGCTTTAGCCAAAACGGTAAAAATATCTCAAACGGCAAAAAGCCCGTATTTTGCGTGATTTTTTTCGCCTCGTCAAATCCCGTTTTGGTTACGACCGAGACTGCGGCCGCGTCTTTAAATCTACTAACTAGCGGCGCGATAGAACGCACCTCGCCGAAACTGCACGCGTGAAAATGCACGCGCGAGGCGTCAAATTTAGGATTTTTAAACAAAAAAAATCTAGCGGGGATCGAGGCTCTGTACTTTTTCTTAAAAGCTAAAATCGCAAGCGGTAAAGCCCCCAAGGCAAACGCCGCGAGGACTAAAACGTAATAAATTATTATCAAATTTAAAGGCTAGTTCGCCGCTTCTTTGTATAAAATTCGGCCGCAGTGAGGGCAGGTCACGATGTCTTCGCCCTTGATGACGGCAGAATAAGTCTTGTCGTTTATCTGCATAAAGCAGCCGTAGCAGGCCTGCTTTTTGACCGGCACGACGGCGGTATTGTGCGCCCATTTGCGGATTTTCTCGTAAAAGGTCAAGATTTTTTGATTCATCTCGCCGACTAGCTTATTTTTCTTAGCGTATATTTCATCTCTTTGCTGCTCGATAGCGCCGACCTCGGCCGAGATTTCACTCTCGATTTTGGTCAAATTTTCGCCAAGCTCCGCAGCCTTCGCCTCAAGCTCGCTTTTAAGCGCATTTTTGCTGTCTATGATTTTTTCCAGTCTTTCAACCTCTTCGTTTGCGGCCTCTAGCTGTTCTTTTGCTAGCTCGTCTTCTAGCTGAAGCGCTTTTATCTCTTTTTCTGTTTTTGCTGCGCCGCTTTTTTTGGCGACGTCTTTTATTTTCGCGCTAAATTCGGCTATGTGCGCATTGGTTTGAGATTTTTGATTTTTTAGCTCGGTCACGCTCGTAGCCGCTTCCTCGATCTGCGCTAAAATTGCCGCCTGCTCGTCCTTGGTCGCTCTTAAAACGCTTTGAACCTTCTCGAGGCGCGGGGTAAAATCGTCGATATCTTTGTCGATCGTCGAGAGCTCGACTAGCTGTTCTAAATATTTATTCATCTTTTTCCTTTAACTGTATGAAAACGGGTTTTTTGAGTTGGATATTATAGTAGGAATCGGCAAAATTTGCAAATATTTTGCAAGCGACTCCCCAAAATACCGCTCGCTCTCGAAGTGCCCGATGTCTAGCATAGTAAGATTATTTTGCGCGGCGCTCATGGCTTGGTGATACTTCAGATCTCCGGTTAAAAACACGTCCGCTTTAACGCTATCAATCAAATCTCCGCCGCTTCCCGTACAAAACGCAAGGCGCTTTACCTGCGCATTGGGGTCAAATTTTCGCCCTTTGCAAACCATTAAATGGCTCAAATTTAGCTTTGTTTTTACTCTCTCGCAAAGCTCGTCAAAGCTCAAATTTACGTCCGCATAAAGCAAAAATCCGTCGCGCTCCTTTGGCGTAAATCCCAAAATTTCGCTTAGCACGTATTCGTTTAGGTGGCTTAGATCATAGTTCGTGTGCATAGCGATCAGGCTTAAATTTTTAGCCACCATCTTTACGATTAGGCTGCTTGGGTATTTGTCCAAATTTAGCGATTTTAGCCCTTTAAAAATGAGCGGATGATGTGTGATGATGAGCGAGTTTGGCTGCACTTCGTCCAAAAGCTCGTCGTCGACGTCAAGGCTAAGGTAAACGCACTCCGCGCTCGCCTCAAACGAGCCCACGAGCAATCCGCTATTATCCCACTCCTCTTGACTCGCAAACGGACTAATCTCGTCTAAAATTTTATAAATTTCGCCGATTTTCATCAAATTTTATTCGCCCTTCGCGTCGTTCGCGGCATCAATGCTGGCCTTGTACGTTAGCGCGCACTCTTTGGCTAGTTCGCGGATTTTTAGGATGTAGTCTTGCCTTTGCGTTACGCTGATCGCTCCGCGCGCGTCAAGGACGTTAAACGTATGCGCCGCTAGCATGCAATAATCATACGCAGGCAGCGAAATTTTAGCCTCCAAGCAGCGTTTACACTCGCCGAAAGCGTTTTCAAACTGGCGAAACAGCATATTAACGTCGGCGATTTCAAAGTTATATTTGCTCCACTCAAATTCGCCCTGCTTATGCACGTCGGCGTAGGTCACGATATTGCCGCCCCTATCGTCCCAAACGATATCGTAGACGCTATTTACGTCCTGTAGATACATCGCAAGGCGCTCGAGGCCGTAAGTGATCTCAGCCGAAACCAGCTCGCACGCGATGCCGCCGACTTGCTGAAAATACGTAAACTGCGTCACCTCCATACCGTCTAGCCAGACCTCCCAGCCTAGCCCCCAAGCACCTAGCGTCGGGCTCTCCCAGTTATCCTCGACGAAGCGGATGTCGTGATTTTTCAAATTTAAACCGAGCTTTTCAAGGCTTTTTAGATAAAGCTCTTGTATATTTTCCGGGCTTGGTTTAATGAGCACTTGAAACTGATAATATGCTCCAAGGCGGTTTGGGTTTTCGCCGTATCTGCCATCAGTCGGGCGACGAGAAGGGGCAACATACGCCGTCGCCCACGGCTTTGGCCCGAGACTCCTTAAAAAAGTCGCCTGATGATAGGTGCCCGCGCCCGCAGGCATATCGTATGGCTGCAGTATCACGCAACCCTGCTCGCGCCAGTAGTTTTGTAACGTCAAAATAATCTCTGAAAACGTCATTTTTTACCTTTTATTTTATTGATATGTAAATTTCTATTTTTTCGTTTAAATATTTCTCAAAATCCGTTTCGTAGGCTCTTTTTAGCTCAGAGTTTTCAAAATATTTCCAAATTTCTCCCCAAAATTTCGCTACGTTTTGCGGCTCGCTCGGAAAGCTGAAAACAGCGTATTTGCCGCTTTTTATCTCTAAAATTCCGCCGCCTGAGCAAAGCGACTTCGTGCCGATAAATAAATCATAAAATCCGTTTACGTCGCTTTCGTAGTTGCAGTAAACGCCGTAAATTTCGCTTTTGCCGTCATAAACTTCTTTCATAAATTTCGCCCACAATGCCGGGATTTTACCGTCGCCGTTTATCTCGTCGGCATTTTTGGTACGAGTTTTTAGTCCGTAAATTTTAAAACCCTCTACTGATAAAATTTCCATAATCATTCCTTGTCGCCTTTAAAATTTTCAACCGCTTTGTTCCACATGAGTTTGTATTTTCGCTTTAAAAACTCGACTTCATCTTGCGAATTTTTTAGCTGCTTCGTGAGCGTCTCGACCGTTTTTCTATCCTCGTCGTAGAGCTCTTGCATCGAGATTAGCGCCTCTTTTAAAAACTTATTTTCGTTGCGCAGGGTCTCTAGCGTTTCGTCTTTAGCATCAAGCACCTTTTCGTGCAAATTTAATATCGTGCCGATCGTCTTTTCCACGAAGCTAAAGCCGTCGGCACCGATCTGCGGCGCAGGAACGGCCACGACGCTAGGCACCACGCTCATCGTGCCTTGGCTAGCCTCTATGAGGATCTCGCCGCCTTCTTCTTTTGTATTTAGCACGCCGCGGTTTATCATCCCCTCGATTACCTCGCGCTCTAGGTGCACGAGCTTGCAAAATTCGTCTATGCTCAAGTATGTCTGCATATTTGCTCCTTTAGGCGAGTAAAACTTCCACCTTCGCCGAGTCTTCCTCTACTTGCTTAGCTTTCGCCGCTCGGTCGGCTTTTAGCATTTCGTCTAGATTTTGGTCGTTTAGAGCCAAAATTTGCAGCGCCAGATATGCCGCGTTTACCGCACCCGCCTTGCCGATAGCGACTGTGCCCACGGGCATGCCGCCGGGCATCTGCACGGTGGAGTAGAGCGCATCCACGCCGCTAAGCGCGGAGCCTGCCATCGGTATGCCGATCACGGGACGAGTGGTGTTTGCTGCGATAGCGCCCGCTAGATGCGCCGCCATGCCGGCTGCTGCGATAAATACCTGTGCGCCCTTTTCCTCGGCCGCAGCGACGTACTCGCTCGTTCGCTTCGGACTTCTGTGCGCCGAGCTGATGATTAGCTCGTAAGGGACGTTAAATTTTTCAAGCACCTTTGCCGCTTCGCTAACTACGTCGTAGTCGCTCTTGCTTCCCATTATAATTGAAACGAATTTCATTTTATTTCCTCTCTTAAAAAGCTAAATTTAGGCAACCTCGCGCCCAAATTTACTTCGTTTTCGTTGCCGCTGTGGATCTCGGCGATCTCTTTGCCTTTTTTGGTTACGAGCTTTTTAAATTTGATAAATTTCTTGCCGCCACGAGCGAAAATTTGAGATATTTCGCTCTCGCACTCATCTATCTGCGAGCTCAGAGGCGCCACGATCTCATACTCGCTACCCGGGAAAATTTTATATTTGCATTTAAAAAACTCGCCGTCTAAAGTCATGGCGTTTACCTGATGAGTACCTTCTTCTAGGCTGCTGGCGTGATTTTGCGTATCAGCCTTTTCAAACGGACGATTTACCAAGTAGCCGTCGGTAAAGCCGCGATTTTTTAGCGTATTTAGTTCGCCGGCGTAAATTTGCGCGTCGAATTTGCCAGCTACCGCATCGTCGACGGCCATGCGGTAGGCTCTAGTCGCACAGGCGGCGTAGTATTCGCTTTTCGTGCGGCCTTCGATTTTTAGGCTACCCACTGCGCCGCTTTCGATGATATCTTTGATGTGCGCGGATAAATTTAAATCCTTCGAGTTCATCACGTGCGTACCGCCTTCTTCGTCCTCTTCTAGGCGAAACAGCGTCCCGCTCTCGGGATTTTTGGCGTAGAGTTCGTATTTAAACCTGCAGTCGTTGGCGCAGCTGCCGCGGTTTGATTGGCGGCCGCTTTGAACCGCGCTAACCAAACAGCGCCCCGAGTAAGCAAAGCACATCGAGCCGTGCACGAAAATTTCGATATCTAGCGTCGGGATTTGCTCTTTTATCTTCACGACGTCTTTTAGGCTCATTTCGCGCGCTACGACGATGCGTTTTGCACCCATTTCGTGGTAGATTTTAGCGTCAAGCGCATTCATGACGTTTGCCTGCGTCGAGAGGTGGATCTCGATGTCGGGCGCGATCTCTTTTGCCAGGCTCATGACGCCCGGAGTCGCGATGATAAAGGCATCTGGCTTCATTGCAGAAATCGTTTGCAAGTGGCGTTTTAGTGGCTCGATTTGCGAATTAAAAGGAAACGCGTTTACCGTCGCGTAAAATTTTTTACCCTTTGCGTGCGTGTATTCGATAGCTTCTTTAAAGCTTTCAAGGTTAAATTCGCGCGCCGAACGAGTGCGAAGCGAAAAGCTCGCCACCGATGCGTAAACCGCGTCCGCACCGTACTCTAGAGCTATTTTTAGCTTGGTTAAATTTCCTGCTGGGGATAAAAGCTCAGGCTTTAGCACTATTTTTTGCCCAAACTTTCTATCAGAGCCTCGATATCGTCGTTGCTGACGAGATTTTCGGTGTGCGTATCGCCGGCGATATGTACGGCCGAGGCCACGCGCTTCTCGTCGTCGATCTTGCCCTCAAACAGGCTGCTCATATACTTGCTAAGCGCGCGCATGACGTTAATTACGCGCTCGATTTTTTGGCGGTGGATGTCTTGATACTGCATCATATCCATCGCCATCATTATCTCGTCCTCGGCCATCCTGACGTTATCTAGAGTCGTTTCTGCAGAGCTTTTTAGGGCGTTATTTTTCTCTAGCGCATCGGCAAAAGTAGCGATATTCGGGAATTTTTCATGCAGTTTGGTAAAAATTTCGATATTAGCCTCTATACCGCTGATAATCTCGCTAAGCCCGCTTTCAGCGTCCATAGAGAAGTTATTGATCGCGTCAAGCTTGTCAAACATCTGCGTAGCTTTTTCTTCGCTATCTTTTGTGACGTCGTCTAGCTGATGAACCATCTTGTGATCATCCGTCGGTGGAGGCGGAGGCCACGGCATATTTGAGGATACTTTGTAGTCGCCAGAGTCGAATTTAACATCTTCGTCTTTGCTCTCTACCGAGGCTTCCTCGGCGGTTTCTAGGTTTAAATTTTCATCGTCGCTAGCTTGCGCGTCGTCGGTCTCGGCGGCAACGCCCTCTAAATCGCCCGCCATCAAGGCGTCAAGTTCTTCTTGCGTCATAAAAACTCCTATTTAAATTTAGGCTGATTATATAAAAAATTAACGAAATGTAAGTTTAAAAAGCGAATTTTATCCTTAAATTTATCAAATTTTAGGTAGCATCTCGGAAATAAAAGGACGAAAATGAAAGTCGATCTTCACAATCACACTCCGCTTTGCAAACACGCCGTAGACGAGCCTAGGCAGTATGTTTTAAGCGCGATAAAATCGGGTTGCGAGTATTTTGGATTTAGCGATCATGCGCCGATGAAATTTGACGAAGCGTACCGCATGGAGTTTTCGCAGATGGACGCTTACGAGAGCGAGATTTTGCGCCTTAGAGACGAATTTGACGGGCGGATAAAAATAATGCTCGGCTACGAGGTCGATTTTTTAGAGGGCTTTATGGACGAGCGGGTTTTATCGCGCGACGTAGATCATCTCATCGGTTCGGTGCATTTTTTGGGCGGCTGGGGCTTTGACAATCCCGAATTTATCGGCGAATACGAAAAACGCGACATAGATCAAATTTGGCGGGATTATTTTTACTGCGTAGAAAAGATGGCAAAGTCGGGTAAATTTGACATAGTCGGACATTTGGATTTGCTAAAGGTATTTAAATTTATGCCAAAAACCGACGTTAGACTCCTTGCTAAAGACGCGATTAACGCTATAAAAAAGGCAAATTTGACGGTGGAGATAAACGCGTCCGGTTTTAGAAAGCCGATAGGCGAGCAGTATCCAAGCGTAAATTTGCTAGAAATGATCGCCGAAAAAGACATACCGATCACCTTTGGCTCGGACGCGCACGCAAAAGACCAAGTCGGTCTAAACGGCGAAAAATGCGAACAAATCGCTAGAAATTTGGGCTTTAGCAAGTGTGCGGTATTTAAAAACCGCGATAGAGAATTTGTAAAATTTTAGATCGGGTAGAAAAAATTATTTAAATTAATCTTAAAAGCAATATTTTATGATACAATTACGAAATTAATAAACAGAGGAGCGGGAAATGGGAAAATTCGTAAAAAACGTCGATCATTTTTTTGATTTTTGCAAAGAGCACGAGGTTAAATTCGTAGATTTTAGATTTACCGATATGAACGGCGCTTGGCACAGCATCACGTATAACGTAAAAGCCGTCGAAAAGGCGCATTTCGAGCACGGAGTGCCGATGGACGCGAGCTCGCTGGGCGGCTGGCAGCCGATAGATAAAAGCGATATGATAATGCGTCCGGAGGCTACTAGCGCCTTTTTAGACCCTTTTACCGCCGACGTTACCGCAGTCGTTTTTTGCGATATTTACGACATTTACAAGGGGCAAATTTACGAAAAATGCCCGCGCTCGATAGCTAAAAAAGCGATGGCCTACGTAAAAGAAAGCGGCGTGGGCGACGCGGCGTATTTTGGGCCGGAGAACGAATTTTTTATATTTGATAACGTAAAAATCGTCGATAGCCCAAACTGCGCGATGTACGAAGTAGATACCGAAGAGGGCGAGTGGAACGACGCCAAGGACTTTACCGACGGCTACAACACAGGCCACAGACCGCGCCGAAAAGGCGGCTATCTGATGACGCAGCCGACCGATAGTATGGTCGATCTGCGCGCTGAAATGATGCAGGTTTTAGAGCAAGTAGGCCTTGAAGTCTTCGTCGGGCACCACGAAGTCGCGCAGGGTCAAGGCGAGATCGGCGTAAAATTCGGCACTCTCGTAGAGGCCGCCGATAACGTGCAAATTTATAAATACGTCGTCAAAATGGTCGCGCACCTAAACGGCAAAACCGCGACTTTTATGCCAAAGCCGCTCTACGGCGACAACGGCAGCGGCATGCACGTGCACCAGTCGGTATGGAAAGACGGTAAAAATTTATTCTACGGCGAGGGAAATTACGCGAATTTAAGCGATTTCGCGCGCTGGTACATCGGCGGAATCTTAAATCACGCAAGAAGCGTCGCGGCGTTTACAAACCCAAGCACAAACAGCTACAAGCGCCTAATCCCGGGCTTTGAAGCGCCGTCGATACTCACTTACTCAAGTCAAAATCGCTCGGCGTCGATCCGTATCCCTTACGGCTCGGGAGAAAAATCCGTGCGCGCCGAGATGAGATTTCCTGATAGCACGGCAAACCCGTATTTGGCGTTTGCTGCGATGCTGATGGCGGGGCTTGACGGCGTGAAGCATAAAATGGAGCCGGTAGGTCCGATGGATGAAAATTTATTTAAACTGCACCTGGACGAAATTCGCGAGCGCGGTATCGAGCAGCTACCGCATACGCTAAGGGGTAGCCTAGAAGCGTTAATCCGCGATAACGAATACCTGCGTCCGATAATGACCGAGACTTTTATCGACGATTATCAGCATTATAAATTTGAAACCCAAGTGTGGCCGTACGAGGCAAGACCTACGGCATACGAGTTTAAGACTTGTTTTTCTTGCTAAATCAAATTTAAACGTAAATATCGTCGCGAATTTTTAAATTTACGACGATATTTTAAAAACGACGGTGATTTTCTTGACAAATCAGCCTTTTTTATATATAATCACGTTTCGTTTTTTGAAAATTTGTCTTGTTAGCTCAGTCGGTAGAGCATTTCACTTTTAATGAAGGGGTCGCTGGTTCGAGTCCAGCACAGGACACCATTTTTACATAGACCCTTTCGTCTAGTGGCCCAGGACTCTACTCTCTCAGTGTAGCAACAGAGGTTCAAATCCTTTAAGGGTCGCCACGATTTAGTCTTTTTCGGTCGCTTAGCTCAGTTGGTAGAGCGCCACCCTTACAAGGTGGATGTCATAAGTTCGAGTCTTATAGCGACCACCATTTTAGGTGCAGCGGTAGTTCAGATGGTTAGAATGCCGCCCTGTCACGGCGGAGGTCGCGGGTTCGAGCCCCGTCCGCTGCGCCATTTGTCTTGTTAGCTCAGTCGGTAGAGCATTTCACTTTTAATGAAGGGGTCGCTGGTTCGAGTCCAGCACAGGACACCATTTTTACATAGACCCTTTCGTCTAGTGGCCCAGGACTCTACTCTCTCAGTGTAGCAACAGAGGTTCAAATCCTTTAAGGGTCGCCACGATTTAGTCTTTTTCGGTCGCTTAGCTCAGTTGGTAGAGCGCCACCCTTACAAGGTGGATGTCATAAGTTCGAGTCTTATAGCGACCACCATTTTAGGTGCAGCGGTAGTTCAGATGGTTAGAATGCCGCCCTGTCACGGCGGAGGTCGCGGGTTCGAGCCCCGTCCGCTGCGCCATTTGCCTCGTTAGCTCAGTTGGTAGAGCATATCACTCTTAATGATGGGGTCGTAGGTTCGAACCCTACACGGGGCACCATCCATACCATCAAAATAACCGCAAAAATGTTCTTAATATTTTTAGTTTAAGGTAACTTAAGCGAATTTCTCTTATCAATCTCGACAGTTTCTGACATAAGTTTTATTGCGTAGTTTTAGTGCTATATCTAAACTCCTTACGCTTGTAGCCGCGTCTTAAAAAGCTATAAACGCCGAGATGTAGAGCAGAACGCACTCTTTAAGATGAAGTAATATCTTAACTTCTCTGTGGTCGCCGCCGTCACTACGCCTAAAAATTCCCTTTAAATTTAGAAGTCCATGCTTAGCATATCCTCTTCTGCTCTACTTTACTATGCCAGTAGCCCTTTGGGGGCGGTAGCAAAGCAAGCCGCAGCTAAAAATTTCAATGCCGTTTTACGGTTTTGCCGTTAGCTTCTTGCAAAGTAGTAAGCATAGCGAAGTAAAGGCGATTTTTATCTACTCAAACCAGCATTTAGGCGAGCTAACGTACCGAAAATTTTGCCTAAAATCCGGTTAGACTTGCTATTTTAGTAGGCTCTATTTCCTTTGCTAAATACTTGAGAACTTCTCTAAATTTATTATCTAAAATTTGGGAACGTATATACTTATTTTTTATCTTCTCTGCGCCAGCCGCTTTAAGAGCTTCGTCAAAATCATACTTCTCGCATTTAACTTCACTTCATTTGCTGTCAATGGGATGCACTCGCTCTAAGAAAAACGTCTGCGAAAGTTTTTACCTTATCTTGAGCCTAAATTAAAACTCCAAGCGATAGAAAAGCTGCTATGACTCCGCTAGCGCGGGCAAATCGGCAAAAGGCATCAAAGAAGCAGACAGGTCTTGCAAGATACGCAAAAGCGGTTAGCGCCGCTACCGCTGATGCCCGTAAAATAGCCGGACAAAGGGCATCTTAAAGGATTTTGCCAAGATTGCGCAAGGAGGTCAAAAAATAAATATCACAGCAAATTTAAAATAAAACTTACGCAAAAAGCGTGATTATTGATTACGGATGGCTTGTCTAGCTAATATGCGCCCTATTTGCGAGATAAAGTCGGTCACGGCAAACAAACTTGCTCAAAGATACGCGCAAACGGCGCCAAAATTTTAGTTTTTGCCAAAAGCAGGCTGGATTAAACCGCGTAAAGTCAAATAGGCGGCATATAAAGAGCGTAAATTTGGGCAAGGAAGACTTCAAGAAGATGATATAATGCGCTCAAAAATCGCTAAAAGGTCGCAGTTATGGAGCCGAAAAATAAGGCTATAAGATTAAAAGCAAGATTAAGACTAGCCGCAAGGAAGCTTAAAACCGCCTTTTTCATTAGCTTGGGCGCTTACGCTTTGGTTGCTTTGAGCTTATTTGCCGTGCCCGAAAACATCTTGTCTGCTCACACGGTTTTTAGAGAATTTACGACGTTTATGGCGGATTTTTATCCTGCTATAAGCACGGCGCAGACTAAAACTGCCTTTGGCGATGTAGCGGCGTTTCATCTTAGCTATTTATGCTTTTTTATGCCCGTTTGTTTGCTGTTTGCGGGACTTTACGGCGTGGCAAAAGGAGCTACCGGCAGGCTTGAGGGAAGCAAAAGCAACGCCCAAGCACTTTCGCAAGGCATTATTTTATTTGCGCTTATCGTATGCTTTTTGGTATTTGGCGGACTTAATGATTTTTTCTCCGGCTATTGGATATGGCACACTTATCGGCCGACGTGGGAGTTTATAGCGCAGACGAGATTAGGTCTATTTTTACGTTATGAGATGATTGGCTTTGGTATTGCGAATTTTTGCGTGATGATATCGGCGTATCTTATTATGCAGATTTGTAGGCAGCTACGGGCGTTCATTTTGCTTAGGGCTCGCCAAACGGCCGCGTTTTTTAGGCGGATTTTATCGCGCTCATAGGCTAGGCGGTAAAGCTTGTTTGAAGCGAAGTTAAATTTGACCGTTTGATGCGAGAAACGCTAAATTGAAACGGTTAAATTCGTAAATTTAAGCCGTGCGGCGTATTTGCTTTAGTTTTATTCTGACAAAATTTGCTTTTAGTAGCGCTTCTTCCTTACCTGGCGAGTTTGCGAGCCGCTCTAGCGCCTCTTTGGCAAGTTTTTCCGGTTCGCTTAAATCATTTTTTGCGCTTAAATCATCTAGTAGCTTTGCGTTTGCTTTCGCCGCGCCTAGGCACAAAAAGTCAAAACATACGCAAAATACGAGCAAAATCTGTGCGCACGGGACGTAAATGCTAAAAATATCCCTTGAAATTATCGCCGTGATAAGCCCGCAAAGTAGTTCCAAAAGCGCCAAACGAAACGAAAAAACGTAAAAATATCGCTCCTCTAGCCTTGCAATCAGCGAAAATCCAAAAAGTAGCGCATCTAAAAGCAACCCGGAAGCCGGCCCGCCAAAAACATTTGCCCAGGCGCCCCAAGTAAAATCAAAAATAATATTTTGCGAAACCAGCACGATATAAAGCGATAAGATGAACGCGGGCGCGAACATGGCGAGGCTAAATTTAGGTTCTTGCAAACAAAGGCGCACGGCAAATTTGATAAAAGCGTAAAATTTCGCCAAAACGCCCAAAGCAAAGTAGCCTACAGCCGTCAAAAACAGCGCGCAAGTGCAGAAAAATACAACCGTAAAAGTCGTTTCGCCCAAATTTTTCCTTTTTTATATTGTTAATTAACGGATAAATTTTGCTGTTTGAGCCGTTAAATTTGGCTTAAATTTATCCGTAAACGACGGCTAAATTTAGATCGCGTCCGAGCCTGAAGTATCACCTACAGCGTTTGGCTTGCGACTTTTAGTAAATAAAAAATATCCGCATCGCCTACGCTTCCGCCGTCGTAAAAATCCAAAATTTCTTTTAACTGCCTCTTATGCGGATTTCAAGCTTGCTTTGGGTCAGATTTGTATCCGCAGTCCCGCAACCGTCGTCGGCGCCGTAGATTTTGGTATTTCTTTTTGTTTGCTTTATATTTATATTTTGCTTTTTGGTTGCGTTGCGGACGCAAATTTAAGCCGCCAATACTTGTTTTAGCTAAATTTCGCGCTTATGCTTAAAATCAGGCGAGGCGAGTGCGCTGGGGCTTGCAAGCTACCTCTACGCAAGCGTGAAATTTGTGGAGAAAAAATAGCGCGTAGGCTAAATTTACGAAAGAGCTTCGGCGAAATTAGCGCGCATTTTAGTCGGCGCTTTAAAACAGCGGCTTCGGGTCTAAGTTTTTAAAATTTATCTACGCGATTAGTTAAATTTTGCAGATAAAATTTAATCTCGCGACAAGCCCCGCCGTCCGTTTTATCAATTACCCACATCCGCGCTATCCGCCCAAAGCTCTTAAATTTGCCCCTCGTTGTTAGAGCGCTAAATTTTAAAATTTAGCAACCGGGCGTAAAAATTTAAGGCGTAGAATTTAAAGCGTAAGCCCCTAAATTTAACTACTTTATAAACCCGACCTGCGGTAAAATTTCAGCTAGCGCCGCATCTTTTTTCTCGTTAAATTTGACCTTGTTCTGCTCAAAAAGATTATTTCCGTGCGCGTCGATTGAGACGATGAGCGGGCCAATCTCCTTCACGCGGCACTTCCACAGCGTCTCGGGCATCCCAAGCTCCGTCCAGTCGGCACTCTCGATCTGCTCGACCTGCGTTGCGGCGACCACCGCGCAGCCCGCGGGAAATACGCAGTGTATCGCGCCAAACTCCTTGCAGCCGCTCATCGTGCCCTCGCCCATGCCGCCTTTGCCCACTATCAGGCGCACGCCCGTTTTAGCGATAAACTCGCGCTCGAATTTCTCCATCCTCATACTCGTAGTTGGCCCGACCGAGACCATCTCGAAGCTTTTATCGTCCGTTTTTCTGATGATGGGCCCCGCGTGCAGGATCGCGCCGCCCCTGATATCTAGCGGCAGCTCGCGGCCCTCCTCTACTACGCGTCTGTGCGGCACGTCGCGGCAGGTGACGATGTGTCCCGTGAGGTATATCACGTCGCCGATCTTGATATCTGCTAGATCCTCGGCCTTGATCGGTGTGGTTAAAATTTTCTTACTCATAGCGCGAACTCCTTGTGCGATTTTACGTCAAAGCTTAGCTGCTCGTCCCAGACGATATGGCCTTTGCGGTGCGACCAGCAGCCTACGTTTACGGCGACGGCGATGACGCTTGGGTGGCGGGCGCAGTTCTCGATATGCACGCCCATAACCGAGCTTGCGCCGCTCATGCCTTGCGGGCCCAGGCCGATTTTATTGATGCCATCTTCGAGTAGTTTTTCGGTTAGCGCGGCGCGGTCGTTTGGATTACGCGAACCTAGCGGTCTCATCAGCGCTTTTTTAGATAGCAGCGACGCCACGTCGATCGAGGTGCCGATGCCCACGCCCACTAGCAGCGGCGGACAGGCGTTTATGCCGTAGCTGGTCATTATGTCCATGACGAATTTCACGACCCCCTCGTAGCCCATGCCGGGCATCAGCACGGTCGCCTTGCCGGGCAGGCTACAGCCGCCGCCGGCCATATAGGTGTGTATCTCGCACTCGCTGCTACCCGGCACGATCTCCCAAAATACGCTCGGCGTGCCCTTGCCGACGTTTTTGCCGGTGTTGTACTCGTCGAAGGTCTCGACGCTGTTGTGACGCAGCGGAGCCTCGCGCGTCGCTCGCAGTACGGCCTCTCGCAGCAGCTCCTCAAGCTCGCCGATGAGCGGGAAATTCGCTCCGCAGCGCACGAAAAATTGGATCACGCCCGTATCCTGACAGGACGGACGGTCTAGCTGCTTAGCTAGGCGCTGATTTTCAAACATCGTTTTGTAGATTTCTCTCGCTAGCGGCTGCGTCTCGCGCTCGCTAAGCTCCCGCAGCTTCTCCGTCACGTCGTCAGGCAGCACCTTGCCCGTGTAGCCGACGAATTTCGCCATGACCTCGGTCATTTTTTGCACGGCTTTTTGTTTATCCATCGCTTCTCCTTTTTTCAAATTTGTCATACACGCCCGCCAAAATGCAGCCAGCTGCATAGCAGAGCAGGTCGGCAAAATCAAACGTCCCGCCGATCATTACTTTTAAAATTTTATTTTCTATGCCTAAAATTTGCACCGCGCCAAAATACTGCGCGAGCTCCAAAGCCGCCGCGAACGCAAAAATTTTAAGCGGCAAATTTGAGGGCGGCTTGCTAAATGCAGCCCGAGCCAACGCGTAAAGCAAGATAACGGCCAAAATGTCGCCCGCGTAGTGGCGCACGAAGCCGCCCTTTACGCAGATCGCGATGTAAATTTCTACCGCTAAAATCAGAGCTGCCGTGGCTAAAAACGTTAGCTTCGTCCGCGCGCTTTGCCTTGTTTGCGCCTTTTGCGCGAGCTTTTTCGCGCCCTCAGGCCTAGCCTTTTGTTCGTTTAAATTTTCCTCTCGCAACGCTTTCCTTTTAAATTTAGCCGTTAAATCTGACCAGCGCGGCGGCATAAATTTACAGATGATTTATCAGGCTCGCGTTATACGCGGCGCCGAAACCATTATCGATATTTACGACGCTCACGCCGTTTGCGCAGCTATTTAGCATCGCTAGCAGCGCCGCCAGCCCGCCAAAGCTCGCGCCGTATCCCACGCTGGTGGGCACCGCGATCACCGGCACGCTCACAAGACCCGCCAGCACGCTAGCTAGCGCGCCCTCCATGCCCGCTACCGCGATGGCGACCTTTGCGCCGCGTATCTGCTCTAAATTTGCGATCAGCCTATGCAGCCCGGCCACGCCCGCGTCGCTAAATTTACGCACGTCGTTGCCCAAAAATCTCGCCGTCTCGTACGCCTCCTCCACTACCGCGCCGTCGGCGGTGCCGGCAGATACTATCGCGATGTAGCTTTGCGTGAGCGCGGGCTCTTTAAATTTGACGCT
>NZ_CALHVN010000044.1 GCF_938039245.1 uncultured Campylobacter sp.
TCATCCAATGTATATATCTCGTACATATCGTCATAAAGAAAATATAAAAAACGATCTAAAACGTTTTTTTAAAATAGTAAATGACTTCAAATAATATTTTAAGATTAAGGCAAATAAACTTTCACTATTTATTTTGCCTTAAAAACAGCTGTAAAATTTTATAGATGACTATATCACAAAATAGGCTATAACGTTTTTAAAATTATTTTTCCGCGTTTTTAAAATTTGCGGTTTTGGTATCGGCAAATTTGAGTGAAATCACACTCCGCACTTGACTATACGCAAAAATAAATCCAAATCTGGCAAAGTCAAATTTAACTGATTTTGTGCATATTTTGCTTAAATTTTTGCCTTGTCGCCGCACAGTTTCGACGACTCTATTCAACCCGCCAAATTTACGACCGACTGCCGAGCAAATTTAACCGCCGAATTTATCAAAATTTAAAATCCGAAACAGACAAATCTACGCCGCCGGCCGGCTCAATCGATGAATAAAAACCGATAAAGCCCGCCGCAAGCGACGCAAATTCGTCAAATTTGACTCAAAATTAGCCTCACGCGTCCTTGCCGTTTATCGCGTACGCCGAGCGTAAAAACACGTCCGTGCCAGATAGTAGCGCGCTCTCGTCAAAGTCAAACGCTCCGTTGTGATGCCCTGCGGCAAGCTTGGTGCCGATCATCAGATAGCCGCTCTTGCCGCCTGCTTTTTGCACGGCGTGCATAAAATGCGCAAAGTCCTCGCAAGCGCCGAAATTTAGATCCCGCACGATGAGCTCGTCTTTGATAAAAGGCGACTGGCGCGCGGCGCGCTCGTAGATATCGGTGATCTCTTCGCTACTATCGCCTCCGCTCGTGCCGCCGGTTAGCTTCACGTCGTACTGCACGCCGTACATCTGCGCGACGCCCGCGACGATGTCCATGCATTTTTTAAACATAAATTCATTTAGCTCGGTCGTTTCGCCGCGCGTTTCGCAGGCGATGTAGCCGTTTGGCGCGATGACGTTTCGCCCCTCGCCCGCTCGCAAAACGCCCACGTTTATGCGCGTGACGCCGTCAGCATGGCGCGTGATACCGTGCATGGCTAGAGCCGCCTGGGCTGCGGCTAGTAGGGCGTTTGCGCCTTCTTGCGGAGCGCCCGCCGCATGAGCCGATCTACCCGTGAAATTTACGTCGAATTTCGACGTCGCAAGAAGCTTGTTCGTACCGCAGATGATGCCGCCGCTAGTCTTTGCTTGAAAGCCGATATGACCGCCCAGCAGGTAGTCCACGCCATCTAGCACGCCTGCTTGCTCCATCGGCACGGCGCCTCTGGTGCCCTCCTCGGCGGTTTGAAATATAAATCTAAATTTGCCCTTAAAGTCGTCCAAATTTTGCGCGATGAGTTTAGCCATCGCTAGGCCGATCGTGATGTGCCCGTCGTGCCCGCAGGCGTGCGTGATGCCGTCTATATCGGCTCTAAAGCCCTCTTTAAACGGTCTGTGCGCCTCATCCTTGCTCTCGGTCACGTCCACGCCGTCGATGTCAAATCTAAACGCAAGCGTCTTGCCCGGTCTACCCGTATCAAGCTCGGCCACCACGCCCGTTAGCCCATCCTCCATCACGGGCAAAAACTCTCGCTCATCGGCGCTTAGCAGGCTTTTTGCGCGCTCGAGATACTTCTCTTTATCTTTCTCGCTGCCAAGACCTGCTCTGGCTTCCGGCTTCATTATCTCGCGTCCCATTTTTAGGCTGTAGCCGAGCTTTTTTAGCTCGCTAGCGATCTTTGCCGTCGTAAAAAACGTGAAAAATCCGGTCTCGGGATGCGAGTGAAAAAACCGCCTATTTTTCACCATTTCGTCTTTTAGCACTTCGACTTTTGCTGCTACCTCGTCCATTTTTGCTCCTTAAAATTAAAATTTTATTATTTTTCTTAAGGCTAGATTATACACCAAGATTAATTTTAAAAGCTTAAATTTGAGCCCAATAATGATAAATTTAATGCTGATTTTTTCGCGAGCCGACCTGTTTGGTGTAAATTCGCTTTTTATCCGCGGGGTATTTCAGCCGGTTTTTAAGCGGCGATTTGCACCAAAGCGGTGCGGGTAATGCGGGGTAAATTTATATTTTGGGGAACGGTTTTAAAATAAAATTTGGGGCGTTAAATTTGAGTTCGAATTAATTTGAACTCAAATTTACAAAACGAGACAAAGAGGCAAATTTGACTTTAGTCGCCGCGCAGACCGACTAGCCGCAAACAAACTTCGCGCAAAAGCCCAAATTTGCCCTCCAAGCAGCCTATTTTATGCTATTTTTTAGCTTCATTATCCGCTCGTAGGCTTCCTCGATACGCTCTTTTGGTATCTGCTTGGCGCCCACCGCGTCCACTATTAGCTGCGTGACGAGCTCTGCAGTTCTGCGTCCGTCTATCTTGTAGTCGCTAAAGAGCATCACGTCGCCGCCCGCGTTGATAAAGTTTATCACCTTTTCTTGCAGCGTAAATTCCTTTAGCCCGCCCATGAGCATGTCGTCGCTGATGACTACGCCGTCAAATTTGAGCTCGCCGCGTAGCAAGCCGTCGATGATCGCCGGCGAAAGCGAGGCCGGCAGCTCAGCGTCGCGCTGCATGAGGTAGATGTGGCCGACCATTATCATCTTGGCTTCGTTTTTGCGAACTGCATCAAAATACGGCTTAAGCTCGCCGTAGTCGAAATTTTCTATCACGACCTTTGCCGTGTGGCTGTCGGCCTCGACATTGCCGTGTCCGGGGAAGTGCTTCATCACAGCTATCACGCCGCGAGCTTGCGAGGCTCTCATAAACTCGCTCGCATACAGAGAAACCTCGTCTATATCGGCACTAAAAGCTCTGCCGCGCGAGCCGATGATGGCGGATTTTGGATTTAGCACATCGACCACAGGAGCGAAATTTACGTTTACGCCGACGTCTTTTAGCTGCTGCGCCATCTTGCCGTAAAGCTCGCCAGCAGCGGCTAGATCGAGCGTTTTTGCCACTTTTTGCGCCGAAATAAAGGTCTCAAAACCTTCTTTATCCTTAAATCTCGTGACCCGTCCGCCCTCCTCGTCGATAGCGATAAAAATACCCTCTTGCGCCTCTTTAAATGCGCTTGTTAGCTCTGTGAGATTTTTTTTATCCGAGATGTTTTTACCAAGCAGTATCACGCCACCAAAACGCTGATATTTGGCCTCCGAGACGGCTTCTTTGGCGGTTTTGGGATCAGAGCCGTTGAAGCCGACCATTATCATTTGGGCTATCATTTTGCGAAGCGTCGGTTTTTCTTGCGCTTGCGCATCGGCAGCGTTTAGCACAGTCAGCAAACCCGCCAAAAACAGAGCCGAAAAAAGCGCGGCGATAATTTTTTTCATATTTTTCCTTTTTTATTTTTGCGGATTTTACACTATTTTAGATAAATTTGAGGACTCTTGCGCGATTTGGCGCAAGCTTGTAGTTTTCGCGGGTCGGTTGCCGTAAAATTCCGGCTAACATTAATAAAATATTTTCGTATGTAATTTGTGGAAATTTGAGATTTTAGAGTAAAATTTATATTAAAAATCTTTTTATTTTGTTTTTGTTTTATTTATTTTACTATTGCGACGTAGCGCGGATAAGCTGAGAGCAAATTTATGCTATGCAAAAATCTGCTCCCCAAGGCGCTTGCGGTCTAATCCGCAGCATAACGGCCGAGCAAATATCTTTAAACGACAAATTTATAAAAAGAGCTGATTTGGCGGCGAGTAAGATTTGCTATCAGTTAAATTTATATTTGCGCTTATCGCGCAGAAAATATATACCTGACATGAAAATCAGCGCGCCGAATTTGGCTGAAAATGCGCCTACATAAAGCTCGGAGCGTCGTTTGAAAAAAGGATCAGATCGCCTGCTTTGGTGTTTTGCGCCAGGGCTTCTTGAAGCTTGGATTTGTCCTTAATGACGATGACTTTTGGCCTGCTTAGGTGCTTTAGTAGCGCGACGGCGTTTAGCGAGCTTGTTAGCATGACGATGTCAAAGGTCTTGTTGATGATCTTGCTTAGCTTTTCGTTCTCTTCGTCGCTGCTCTCCATGATGCCGGGCGTCACGAGCACCTTGCGCCCCTCGTAGCTACCGACTAGTTCGTAGCTCGCGCTCATGCCGTTAAAGTTACCGTTAAAGCCGTCATCGATGATGGTTTTACCGCCGGCATCAATACGCTCGAGTCTATGCTCGACGTTTTTTAGACGCGCAAGAGCGGAGGCGATCCTAGCCTCGTCTAACCCCAGATATAGCGCGGTTTTGACGCAGACGGCTAGGTTTGAGGCGTTAAATTTACCGAGTAGCGGCGAAGTAAATTCTCTCTCGCCAAGCTTAAATTTGACTCCATCCAAGCTCGCCTCCACGTCGCTTAGATCTCTGTCGTAAATTTCTATCTTTTCGCCCTCGTTTGCCTGCGTGCTGCTGTGCACGAAAGCCTTTTCTAGGCGCTTTGAGCCAAGAGCCTCAAGCTTCGTGGCGCGGATATTTTCAAGCGTTTTAAAGTACTCGATATGCTGCGCGCCGATCTCGCCGACGATGGCGATCTGCGGACTCAAAAACTCCGTGATCTGTGCAATGTCGCCTTTTAGGCGTGCGCCCGCCTCGGCGATATATATCTGCGTACCGACAGCAAGCTCGTTGTTTACGTCTTGGATTAGGCCTGCTAGCGTGTTTACGCTGCGAGGTGTTTTGCGGCAAACGAAATCGTTTTTAAGCAGCTCAAATAGGAAATTTTTTATACTGGTTTTGCCAAAACTCGCAGTTATCATGATGATTTTGAGCTCCGGCATCGAGGCTAGCTTTTTGTGCGCGCTGTTTTCGTAGGCTTTAAATTTAGCCTTTTCCAGCAAAAAGCTAAGCGCAAAAGAGAGCACGAGCGGCAGGACGACGCCTAAATTTACGCGGTACTGCGTCGCTATATAAACGGCGTAGCTAGCGATAACGGCGAGCGCCAAGATAACAAAAAACCTCTTAACTCGCGGCGTAAAAACCAGCTTTTTATCGAGTTTTTTGTGCCAAAGAGCTAGGCTTGGCACCAGTGCAAAGTAAAAATAAATCCAAAAAAATCGCTCCGCCCCGTAAAAAAGCACGATCGGCACGATAAGGAAAAACACGTGCCACAGCGGCCTAGTGAAGTGAAACAGCACGCGCTCAAACTTGTAGGAAAACCACTGAAGGCAGGTGATGAGATAAAATCCCAGCGCAAACGTAAATAAAATCTGCGTCGCGGCAAGGCCGATATTTATGAGGGTTTCGTTCATTTTTTCTCCTAGGTTCGTTTGAGGCGGGCTTTCCCTGCCGCTTTTGCCAAATTTGACATTTTGCAGTTTATTTTTGCAGGCTTGACGTAAATTTCGATAGTTTTTCCGTTAAATTTGAGAGCTAAATTTAAACGCCCTGCTTTATTTTTGTGCCGTAAAATGTAAATATTTATCAGCCGAGATTTTACAGATTTTGGGCTTAAATTTAGCTCGTAAATTTGATGTAGGCCTGCCAAGCCTGCATAAATTTAATACTGATATCGTAATCTAAGGCGCTAGCTCAAATCAAACGTTTGTTGCACAGGCTTTTTTGGGTTTTTTTGAGCGTCTTGCTCATCTTTTGGCAAAATTTGATTTTGTTCGTCGCTGATTGAAACGCTACTTTTAGGTTCTGATTGGTTTTGCACGGTTTCGTGTCCGTCAAACAAATTTTCTTTAAAAACTTGACCGTTTTTGGCGTTTGCATCGTCAAGCTGCGGGTTTTGATCAGCAAGGCTACTATCTTGCGACCGCTCGTCAAAAAGGCTGCTTTGAGAGACGGTTTTTGTGTTTATGGCGACCTCTTGCTCCAAAGCCTCTTGGGTAGATTCCGTCAAATTTTGCTCGGTAGCGTTTTTAAGATCGCCGTTTTCGTCGGCGCACCAGGCTTCCTCGCTCAAATTTTCACGGTTTTTCGGGCCTAAAATTTTCACGCTCTCTATGCCGCTTTCATCATCCAAGTCCATCAAATTTAGCCCCGCATTCACTACACCGTCGATGTAGCGCGCGTGGAGTAAAAAGAAAAAATGATCGCCCTTTAGCGCGTGAAATTCGCTGTTTTTGATGAGGCGACTTACGCGTTCGCCGCTTTTTAGAGGCGTGGCCTTGTCCTCCTCACCCCAAAATATAAACGCTTTGCCGCCAAAGTCCGCAAATTTAGAGCTAAAGTCCTCGTCGACGACGTTTTTTAGGGTCTCGTACATCGTTTTGCTCATGCCTTTTACGTCTTTCGTGGCAAAAAATTTGTATAAAAACCCTAGACCGAACAGCTTTAAAAACTTAAACAAAGCGATCTTAAATCGCACCCAAAGCGGCTTTTTAGCTACGATGCCGGCCGAGCTTAAAAGCGCGAGATATTCGGGATTTAGCAGGGTTGCGACCTTGCCGCCGAAGCTATGTCCGAAGATGATTTTGGGGCTTGCGCCAAGCTCGTCTAAAAAGGATTTTATGATTTTTGCGTAGTCTTTCGTCGCTAGCGCGCCGTGCATACTGCTCGCGCCAAAGCCCGGCATATCGACGTAAACGTGCCGAAAGTCCTTAAAATACGCGCCGAAAGCCTTTTTCATGATCTCTTTGTTTGCACCCCAGCCGTGCAAAAACAGCGCGACGTCCTTGTGCGCTGGATTTACGGTTTCGTAGCTGATGCGGTAAATTTTACCGCCGTATTTTACCTCTTTGACCGCCATTATTCGCCGCTTCCGGCTCGTTTTTTAGCCTCATATATGCTTTGTAGTACCTCGACGGCCTCGCATAGGCGCTCGTACTCGCCCATATTTAGCAGCACGGCTTCAAATTTGTTATTTTTAACGATCACGGCGCGCTTCATCTGCGCCTTACCGACCTTTCCTAAGACGGCGCTAAAATTTCGCACCACTTCGGTCGCCGTGTAAATTTCATCTTTGCTAAAAGTAGTCATTTATGTTCTTTGCGTAAAATTTTGTGTAAAATATAGCGTATCATCCTTTAAACTTAAATTAAAATAGCATATTGTATTATATTTGGTTGATTTTTAGTTAAGCAGGAGAGATTAATGAACAAATATTATACAGTAAAAAAATGCAAAGACAATAAGACCGCAAGGCGCGCATTTTCTATGATCGAGCTTATATTTGTGATAGTGATATTAGGTGTATTGGCTGCTATAGCTATACCTAGGATAAACGCTAGCAAAGATGATGCCTTGGCTGTTACGATGTTTACGAACATAAATCAGGTGGTAGACGAAGTGCAAAACTATTATGCGTCTACGGGTAAGACCGACTTTGCATTTAAAAATATAGCTGCCCCCGATAGTCCAGATAGAAGTTACGATATATCTCGACCGCATTTTATCGTAGAGTACGGCGTAGATAACGGCCTTGATCCTGCACCCAGCAGCGGACGCAGATCCAAGTCTTGGCTGTTTATGACAAAAGAGGTTGCAACTATGTACGGCGACTTCGTAAAATATTGCGTGGCACTAACTGTGGGCTACATGTCTAATTCTGATAAATACGGCGTAATCATAAACAACAACTGGCGCCACAATGAACAAGGAGCGCTACAGCCCGGAGATAGCAGGGTATGCGACAAGTTAAGGACGCTAATAGAAAAAAAGTATAAATCAAAAGATGCGGGGTTTGATATGTATGAGATACCATTCATAAACCAGATAGAGGACTCCATACTCTATCCTCATTGATAAACTGGCGATTTGTCAAACCGTCGTCATCCTTAGGACGCTAAGTCTAAAAATAAAAGCGTCCTAATTCCGTAAAGCCCTACGATCATCTAATTTTATAAACATTTTGAACCACAAAAACTGCAAAGCATAATTTTCTACAATTTGCCTTTTGCCGACGTTATGGAGTTGATAAATTTATAGTCGATATTTATCTCGCGCTCTTTGGGCAAGCTTGCGGCGAGTCGCTCCAGCGTCCCCTCAAAGTCGTCAAATAGATAATTCGCCATACTGCCCGGATTTGGATTGATCTCGTTTAGATATACTTCGCCGTTTATCTCGAAAAAGTCGCAGCGTATCAGCGCCCCGTCAAAGCCGCAGTTGTAGATGCGCTCAAAGCTTTGTTTTAGCTTGGCGGCTAGCTCTGCGCCGATGTCGGCCTCGCGCGCCCTGCTCTCGTTTGAAAAGCTCATATACTTTTGCTCATAGTCTAGAAATTCTTTCTTTTTAGGCTCTTCGATGATGGAAAATTTGATCTCGCCGTCTGCCTTGCAGCCTGCCAAATTGTACTCCTTAACGCCCTCGATAAAGGGCTCTACTAGGATCTCTTTGTCAAACTCGTATGCCACGTCTAGGCCGTATTCTAGCTCGCCAGCGTCCTTTATCACGCTAACTCCTATCGAGCTTCCTAGGCGAAGCGGCTTTAGAATCACGGGCAGCGGTAGGCTAGGCGCCTTTTCCCTGCTTATAACCTCGTAGTTTAGGGTTTTTACGCCGGCTTTTTGCGCGAGTAGTTTGGTTAGCTCTTTGTTGTAGCTTAGCGCGCTAGCCTCCACGCGAGGGCCGATGTAGCTAAGGCCGTAAAACTCGAGCAGCGCTGCGATTTTGCCATCCTCACCGTCCATGCCGTGGACTAAATTTATAAACGCGTCTGCCTCGACCTTTTTCTCGCCGAGCAGCCCGCCCGCGAAAAATCCGCCCTGTTTTAGAGTGAGCTTTTTGGCGTTTTTATACTTGCCAGAGCTAAAGAAATTCGCCTTCATATCGGCGCCGTTTATCAAATAAAATTCTCTAAATTTATCGCAAAATATAAACAAAGGCTCGTTTTTTAGCACCTTTTTTAGGGCTATGGCGCTTACGATACTGATCTCATGCTCGTAGCTTTTTGCGCCAAATATCACAGCAAATTTCATATTTTTTCCTTTTTTATGCTAGTTTTTTTAGGGCTTGTTTGATGAGTTCGCCCGTATTTTGTGCGTCGCACTCGCTAAGCGCCTTGGTTATCTTTTCTCTTTTAAAGCCAAGACTCTCCAGGGCCAAGATCGCTTCGTGCTGATGGCTAGGCAGATTTTCATCCATCGTCATCTTTGCGTCGCTAAGCTCGGCGATGATGCGTCTAGCAGTCTTTGCGCCGATACCCGGCACCGTTTGCAGAGCCGCAGCATCTCCGCTTTTAACCGCGTTTAAAAATGCGTTCGGATTTAGACTAGAGCACACCGCCATCGCAGTCGCCGCGCCGATACCGCTTAGTTTTATCAGCATCTCAAACATCTTTTGTTCGTTACTATCTAAAAACCCGTAAAGCAAGTCCGCATCCTCGCGGATGATCTGCGTGATGTTTAGCTCCACGCTCTGGCCTCGCTCGAGTTTCGCCGAGCAAAAAAGCGAGATCGCCACGCCGTAGCTCACGCCGCCGGCCGTCTTTAAGATGAGATTTGCGGGCTCTTTTTTGGTTATGACGCCCTCGATCGCTTTTATCATCGTTTTCCTTTAAAATTTGCGATTATCTCTAAAATTTGATTAATTCTTGCAAAAATTTATCAGTAACCTCGCTAAAAGCGGCGTTTAGCGCCCTCATCGCGATTTCGCCCTCATCCGCGCCTGCGTCTTTTTGCGAGCTTAGCACGACGCTTTTTAGCTCTTTGCCGTCTTTAAAAAAGCTAAACATCATCGAAATTTGCGCCTTTTGATCTTTGATTTGAAGAGTTAGCAAATTTGACTTTACGCTGATGTCCGCGTTTTTAAAAGAGGGCTTAAACGCGCACTGATCGCTCGCGGCTATGATCAAATTTCGCCTCGCCATCTCGCTTGGGAGCGCTAAAAATTTGATATTTTTTAGCGGACGGATCTCGCCGTTTGCGTCTATTTTCAGGACTTCGCGGCTCTCATACGCGCCAAAAACCCGCACCTCCTCGATGAAAACGGTTTTTTCCGGCTTGTTTTCACACTCTTTAAATTGATCTTCCGCGCCGCCTAGCATAAAATAATTCGTCCTGGGCGCAGGCTTTGCCAAAACGCTACAACCGCTAAAAAACAGCGCCGCCAGAGCTAAAACCGTACTTAAAATTTTCATTTTTCGTCCTTTTTCTGCGTATCTTTAAAGAAAAATTCGTACGGGTCGTCCTCGAGTCTAAAAAGGGTATTTCTAAAATCAGAAATGAGCTTTTGGAAGCTAAGCAACGTCCTCTCCGTCTCGTCGCCAATCGTATTTAGCGCATCTTTCACGTCGTATTCGCCGCTTTTTATCTTTTCTGCTATCGCGGTTTGTAGATTTTTTAGCGCCTGCGCGGCGTCTGCGGCCTTGGTCGTAAACGAATTTACGAACTCAAGCGTGCCCGAGGCGTTTTTTAGCGCTTTTTTTAGCTCATTTAGAGTCAAATTCGCATTTGCCAAAACCTCGTTTGCGTTTGCGATAGTCGCGTTTATATCGAGATTTTCGGCGTTTATCTTTTTAGCGGCTTCATCAACCGAAACCAGGATAGACGAAAATTTAGCCGCGTTTTCGTCGCTTAAAAATTTATTGATATTTTTAAAAGTCATTTCTAAATTTTGCGTCAAGTACTCGGCTCTGTCGCCGATTTTGTCGAAAAAACCGGCCTCAAGCCCGATGTAGGCCTTTTCGTTTTTACTAAAAAGCGGACTGTTTGCGCTTCCTCTAGAGATATTTAGGTAGCCGATGCCGGTTATTCCTTGTATCTGGGCAGAAGCGGTACTGTCTTTTTTGATAGGCAGGTCTTTTCTCACGGAGAGCTCAAGCTCGATAAGGGCTTCTTTTTCGTCGGCAAAGCGGATATCCTTGACGCTGCCAGCGTCTACGCCGATAAATTTGACCGTAGAGTCCCTTTTTATGCCGCTTGGCAGGCTTGTAGTTTTGATGAAATACGACCTGTAATCATCGGCCTTTTTCCCGTATCCGCCTAGCCACCACGCCGCGATACCTAGCGCGCTCACTACTAGCACGAAAAAGAGGCCTATCAAAGTATAATTTATTTTATTTCCCACCGTTTTTCCTTGTTTTTAAAAGCTCTTCGAGCGGATTTTCGGGCATTTGTATCAGCTGCTCAAACGTCCCCTCGAAGGCTATCTTTTTATCCTGAAGTATCAAAAACCTATCTAAAATCGTGCAAATACTGTCTATATCGTGCGTCACCATCACTACCGTGACGCCAAGCGTATCTCGCAGCTCCACCACCAGCTCGTCAAATGCCCGCGCGCTACTTGGGTCAAGGCCTGAGTTTGGCTCGTCTAAAAACAGAATTTTAGGACTTAGCACCAGAGCCCTAGCCATAGCCACGCGCTTTTTCATACCGCCGCTTAGCTCGCTTGGGTACTGCAAAGCGACGTTTTCGCTAAGGCCTACTTTTTGCAGCCAAAACATCGCTATCTCGCGCATCGAGCGCTCACTCATCCCGCTATACTCTTTTAGCAGGATATAGATGTTTTCCAGTACGTTCATCGAGGTATAAAGCGCGCCGAACTGAAACATCACGCTGCAAGCAAGCTTTATCTCCTGCCTGGCTGCTTCGTCTAACGACCACAGATCGCGCCCTAGCATCTCGATCTTGCCCGCGCTTGGCTTTTTTAGATATATCATCGTTTTCATCAACGTCGATTTACCCGTGCCGCTACCGCCCAGTAGACCGTAAATTTCAGCCTCGTTTACGTGAAAATTTAGCCCGTCGTGGATCACTCGGTCGCCGAATTTCGTAGTTAAATCAGTCGCTTTTATTATCATTTATATGCCTAGCTGCGTGAAAATAATCGAAAACAGCGCGTCCACCATGATCACGCCAAATATCGCATTCACCACGCTCACGGTCGTATATGTGCCCACGCTTTGAGTATTTCCGCCGATCTGAAAGCCTCTCATGCAGCCGATAAACGCGATCACGACGCCAAAAAACGGAGCCTTAAAAAGCCCGACGTAAAGATGCTTGATCTCCACCTCTTGGCCAAATCTCGCTAGATAGCTATCAAAGCTGATGTTTAGGTAGTTTTCCATCACGACCATCTCGCCTAGTATCCCCGATACGTCGGCTAAAAACACGATAAGAGGCATGGCTATGATGAGAGCTATCACGCGCGGCAGAACGAGAAATTTAAACGGATCAAATCCCATCGTTTTCATCGCGTCGATCTCTTCGGTAATTTTCATAACGCCGATTTGCGCGGTAAAGCTAGACGCCAGACGCCCCGCCACGATGATAGCGGCGATGAGCGGAGCTATCTCGCGCAGGGTCAAAAGCCCCATCATCTCGACGATTATTATCGTAGCGCCAAAACTCGCAAGCAGGCTTGAACCCTGATAAGCTAGCACTATACCGATGAGAAAAGAGGTGAGGCACACGATAAAAACGGACTTTATCCCCGCATCCTCAAAATAAGCCAAAATTTCCTTTACGCGGATATTTTTTAGCATGAATATATTGCTAAATTTAACCAAAAACTCGCCCATAAAATTTAAAAATGCGCAAAATCCCGCAAAAAACGCGGTTAAATTTTTGCCGATTTGAGAAAGCGGATTTCCGCGCGGTTTGGAGTTTATGATCTGTTTTATTTTGGGATTTACTTCGCTATTTATCGAATCAAAAATCTTTTGCGCGTGCGGGGTTAAATTTATAAGCTCATAGCTTTTACGCGCATTTTGTAATGTATTTTTTAAAAATAGAGCCGCGGCATAGTCAAACTCTTTGACGTCTTTAAAATTTAAGACGATTTTGCTAAATTTATTCGAGCTAAGTAGATTTTGCGTAGCCTTCCAAATTTTAGCTGGCAGCTTGTAATTCCAGTCGTTTTTTAGGTTTATCTTTAGCGCTTCGCCCTCTTGCTCGCACTCAAAAAATTTACTCTTAAATTTTAAAGAAAAAGGCAAATTTAGACCTTTCTTAGGTTGTTATTTTTCTTGATAACGTAGTCTATATCGCCCTCCTCGGTTTGAACCTTTGCGATCTTTAGCACGCGGGCGATCTCATTTTCTCTGGTGTTGTAGGTTATATCGCGAGCTGGATCTACGAGCCTAAATTTAACCTCGTTAAATTCGCGCCACTTATCGTGATTTATCACTTTGGAGTTAAAAATCCCCTCTTGTATTCCTACTATCTCCTCTTTTAGCTCGGCGATCATATCTTTTTTTTCTCTAAAATCCTTTAAAAGCGCGTTGTACTCGTGCACTAGCTGCTGATATTCTTTTAGCTTCTTTATAAAAGTAGCCGGCGGCGTAATGCTTGAGTTTTTTAGCTCCTCGATCTTAGCTTTGATGACGTTTATCGGGCCTTTGTTTTCCTCTATGACGCATCTTTTGGACTCTAGGATTCGCGGCATTTTAGCGATTTGTTCTCTTATGATTTTTATCTTCGCCGTAGCTTCATTTATCTTTTCGCCCGAGTTTTTTACCATGCTAAAATCTACTAAAATTTTATTATTTACGCCTTTTAGCCTTTTTATCTCCACGCTATCTGCTACGATTATTTTCGCATTTGACGCTAGAGTGTCGATGATTACGCTTTCTGCGATTATCTCTCCGCCTAGAACCGACTTTATGCGAGCGATTTTAGCTTTTACCCTGCCGCCTTCTAAACGGTCTATATCGACGCTGTCTCCCTCAAAGCTACCGATATGCACGGCTATTTTCGCTTCTTTGGCTTCGATTAGAGATTTTGCGTGGGTTTGTCCGCCTATAGATACTTTATTTGCCTTTACGACGGCGTTTGCGGCGACGTTTCCTTCGATATTTACTTCATTGGCCTCAACGGTCATGCCCGTGCCTATGGCGTCTTTATTTATATCTCGCTCTTTTACGTTTAGCGTGACGCTGGTATCTAGCCCCGCATCTACAGAACCGGTGGTTTTAAAAGAAATTTCATTTACGTCTAGCTCGTCTTTGATATCAAAGACTCCGTTTTTTTCGTAAACGTAGCCAGCCTTTTTACAAAAATATCTTATACCCGTCTCATCCTCGGCGCAATAGATGTTTTCGGTGATTTGCGGCATTTTAGTTATCGTCGTTTTGGCTTTTTGGATAGCTAGGAGGTTTCCGCGCACGTCGCGGCCGCTAGAACCGTCTTTGGCTTTTATATATTCTATTATCAGCTCGTTTTCTATCGCTCCTAGCAGATAGCCTCTGTTTGCGTGATCGATTTTGCCGTTTTCGTCCGCGTTTTTTATCTTGCTTTTATAATAAAATATCAAATCGTCATCCACCGAGGGTTTAGCCTCTACGCCCTGCGTCACCGTAAAAACGTAGTCTTTGTCCAGATATTCCTTCACTCTTAGCGCAGATGTAATTTTGGCTATCTCCTCATGCATCGTTTTATCTCTGATACCGATTAGGATGCCTACTTTTATCATTTTTTTATAGATGAAATCAACCATCTTTTTGCCCAGTTCCTCGAAATAAACGGCGTCTCCTCCGCGCGAAACGGTAGCTAGGATTTTGGTTAAATTTTTATTGGCGTTTATAGCTATGCTAGGCAGCACGATGGGCTTAGCGCGTCTAAGGTCGTAAAATTTGACTCTATAAATTTGCTTTAGGCTCTCTACCTTTTCTACGTAAAATTTATCGTCGTCAAAGACGCCCAGCTTGCTTTGGGCTAGCATTCTTGGCGATTTTTCTCCGACTATTTTGCACTCGGTTTTAAAGTCTAAAATTTCAAAATCTATAAATTTATTATCCACTCCGTACTTTCTAACTAGATTTAGCACCTCGCCGTACGGGCTTGGCGTTTCTATCTCGATGTCTTCAAGGTACGTTTGCGCGTTTTGGTTTTCTGGCACGTGATACTCTCGCAATTTTTTGATTTTCGGTCGATTATCTCTAAAATTTCATTAAAAACTCTTGATTTTACGTCTTTTAAAACTAAATTTGCCTATCATTGCGCTAAAAATTTACTAGGATTTTCGTGTTTATCAAGGGCTTTTTTTCAAACAGCATCGGCATCATGGTTTCGCGAGTTTTAGGGCTCGTGCGCGACTTGCTCACGGCTTCTACTTTGGGCGCGGGCATTTATAGCGATATATTTTTTATCGCGTTTAAGATACCCAATTTATTGCGCCGTATCTTTGGCGAGGGGGCCTTTGCCAACGCTTTTTTGCCAAATTTTACTAAATCAAATAAAAAATCGCTCTTTAGCGCCGAGATTTTTCTTAGATTTCTAGCCTTTATCGGCATTCTCACGCTTTTGGTAAATTTATTCGCTCCGTTTTTTACCTCCGTTATCGCCACGGGCCTAGCGCCCGGCGACATAAACGAAGCCGTCCCGCTCGTAAAAATCAACTTCTACTACCTAGCGCTCATCTTTGCCGTTACTTTTTTAGCCTCGCTTTTGCAGTATCGCGGGCACTTTGCAACGACGGCGTTTTCGACCGCTTTGCTAAATTTAGCCATGATCGGCTCTTTAGTTTTAGCTCGCGGACAGGAGCCTAAGGTCGCGGCTTATTATTTGAGTTTTGGCGTCGTGGTAGGCGGCGTTTTGCAGCTCATCGCGCACCTTATCGCGCTTAAATTTAACGGCATCTCAAAGCTCTTTTTCGGCGGCCTAGTTAAATTTGCTCGCGGCAAAAGAGCCGATACGAAAGGATTTTTTAGCAACTTTTTTCACGGTCTAGTCGGATCGTCCGCGATGCAGCTAAGCTCGTTTATGGATACGTGGCTGGCGTCGTTTTTGGCGGCTGGATCGATCAGCTATCTTTTCTATGCCAACCGTATTTTTCAGCTGCCTTTAGCGATATTTGCGATCGCGCTCTCAACCGCGCTTTTTCCCAAAATCACGCGCCAGATCAAGGCAGGGAGCGAAGCCGAAGCTCTAAAATGGATGCGAAAAAGCTTTGAAATTTTATATTTTTTGCTCTTTGCGGCGGCCATCGGCGGCATCGTTTTGGCCCAGCCTATCATCAAGCTGCTTTTTGAACGCGGAAGCTTCACGGCATCCGATACGGCGGCGACCGCGAGCGTTTTGGCCGCCTACATGATCGGACTTTTGCCATTTGGACTTGCTAAACTTTTTTCGCTTTGGCTTTATGCACATTTACAGCAAAAGCTAGCCTCCAAAATCGCCGTTATCACGCTTGCTTTTAACCTCGTTTTAGCCGTTGCTTTGATGCAAATTTACGGTGCGTTCGGACTAGCACTTGCTAGCTCGCTGGGCGGGTTTTTGACGCTGGCTTTAAACGTCAAATTTTTTGGGATAAGGAAATTTTTAGCTATAATCGAGCCTAAAAAATTAACGCTTTTAAGCGCGGTTCTGGCTTTAGAGGCGGTAATTTTGATATTTTTAAGGAAATTTTTAGATGCAAATTTTTGATAGCGTAAAGAAAAAAAAAGTAGAATTTGAGCCCGTAAAAAGCGACTTTGTACGCATTTACGTCTGCGGGCCGACGGTTTATGACGATGCGCATTTGGGACACGCTAAAAGCGCGATTAGCTTTGATTTGCTTAGACGCACGCTAAGCGAGCTTGGCTACAAGGTCAAATTCGTGCGAAACTACACCGATATCGACGATAAAATTTTAAAGAAAATGGCTGAGAGCGGCGAGAGTTTAGAAGCGATCACGGATAGATACATCGCAAGCTACGAGCGCGATATGGGCGCGCTTAACGTGCTTGAGCCAGACGTCAAGCCAAAGGCGACGCAGACGCTAAAAGAGATGACAGAGTACATCGAAATTTTGCTAAAAAACGGCTTTGCTTACGAGATCGAGGGCGACGGCATATACTTTGATACGGCAAAAGACGCGCAGTATCTGAGCCTTAGCGGTAAATTTGACACCGAAGCAAACGTCGCTCGCGTGGCTAGTAACGACGAAAAAAAGGACGAAAAAGACTTCGTGCTATGGAAATTTGACGAGAAATGGTACGAAAGTCCGTTTGGCCGTGGGCGACCCGGCTGGCACACCGAGTGCGTCGCGATGATAAAAAAGCACCTAAGCAGCGGCGAAAAATTTGAGATAGATATCCACGCGGGCGGGCTTGATTTGCTATTTCCTCACCACGAAAACGAGGCCGCGCAGTGTCGCTGCGCCGAGCATAAAAGCCTGGCTAAATACTGGCTACACAACGGCTTTATCCAAGTAAATAACGAAAAAATGAGCAAGAGCCTAGGAAATAGCTTTTTCGTTAAAGACGCGCTAGAGCGAAATTTGGGCGAAGCGGTGAGATTTTATCTGATCTCTAGCCACTACAGAGCGAATTTTAACTTTAGCGAAGACGATCTAAACGCGGCAAAAAAGCGCTTAGATAAAATTTACCGCCTAAAAAAACGGGTTCTTGGCGCGGCGGCAAATTTGAGCGCGAACGAGAAATTTAAGAGCGAGTTTATGTCTGCGATGGGGGACGATCTAAACACCTCAAAGGCGCTTGCTAGCGTAGACGAGTTCGTCCGCAGCGCAAACGACGAGCTAGACGCAAACCCTAAAGACAAAGCCAAAAAAGGCGAAATCGCGGCAAATTTGGAGCTGATAGCGCGCGTGCTAGGTATCTTGCAAGTGGACGTGTTTGAGTATTTTCAGTTTGGCGTGAGCGACGAAAAGCGAGCCTACATCGAAGATCTGATAAATCAAAGAAACGAAGCCAAAAAAGCCAAAAACTACGAGCTATCGGATAAAATCCGCGATATGCTAGCCGCAAACGGCATCAGCCTCATGGATACTCCAAACGGCTGCATGTGGGAAAAGATATGAAGCAGATGAGCCTAAAAGAGGTCTTGCGGCGGTTTGCGCCATATTTTAGGGATTATATTTCGTATTTTATCATCGCCATCGCCGGCATGCTGATGGCTAGCGGCGGCACTGCGGCGTCGGCGTGGGTGATCGAGCCGGTGCTAAATAAAATTTTCATCGAAAAAAACAAAGACCTGCTTTATCTTTTGCCCTACGCTATCATCGCGATTTACTTTTTAAAGGGGCTTGGCACGTTTTTGCAGGCCTATTTTACGGCATATATCGGGCAGGATATCGTGAGGAGATTTCGAGAGAAGTTGCTAAAAAACCTGCTAAATTTGGATATGAAGTTTTTTAACGATTACCGCACGGGCGAGCTAATCAGTCGAAATATCAACGACATCGACCGCATCAGAAGCATCGTTAGCTCCATGATCCCCGAACTCATCCGCGAGGCTATCACGATCGCGGGACTGCTTTGCGTCGTGCTTTATCAGAGCTTGCAGCTTGCGTTTTTTGCGCTAGTTATCATGCCTGCAGCAGTCTATCCGCTCTCAAGACTCGCAAAAAAGATGAAAAAAATCTCCCGCGCCTCGCAGGAAAAGACCTCCGACATCAGCTCAAAGCTGAGCGAAATTTTTACCAATATCGAAATCATTAAAGCAAACAACGCGCAGGAGTTTGAGCACGCCAAATTTACCGACGAAAACGCTAAATTTTTCAATCTAAATTTAAAAAGCGTAAAAGTAAACGAGATGGTAAGTCCGATGATGGAGATTTTCGGCTCCGTGGGCGTCGCGGCGGTCGTCATCATCGGCGGCAAAGAGGTCATAGACGGAAATTTGACGATGGGAAGCTTCTTTTCTTTCCTAACCGCTCTTTTTATGCTTTATACGCCTATTAAGCGCATTTCAGGCCTTTATAACAAGATGCAAGACGCTGTGGTCGCGGCAGAGCGAACCTTTGAGCTCCTTGATAAAGAGCCTCAAATTTTAAGCGGCGACAAACCCGTGCCGGCTGAAATAAATTTGATAAATTTTAAAGACGTCAGACTAAACTACGACGATAAAGAGGTGCTAAAAGGCATAAATCTAAGCGCGAGCAAGTCCCAAACCGTAGCGCTTGTGGGTAGTAGCGGCGGCGGAAAAAGCTCGATTGTAAATTTGCTCATGAGATTTTACGACGCAAACGGCGGAGCGATCGAGATAAACGGCGAAAATATCAAAAATTTTGATCTCGGTTCGCTTAGACAAAATATCGGCCTAGTGACCCAGCGAGTCTATATCTTTAACGACACGGTCGCAAACAACGTCGCCTACGGCCGCGAATACGACGAAGCCAAGGTCGAACTCGCGCTAAAAACGGCAAATGCGTATGATTTCGTGTCAAATTTACCCCAGGGCGCGCAGACCGTTTTAAATGAATTCGGCACCAATCTCTCGGGCGGCCAGCGCCAGCGTATCGCCATCGCCCGTGCGCTCTACGACGATCCGCAGATTTTGATATTTGACGAGGCCACGAGCGCTCTGGATAACGAAAGCGAGCAGCAAATAACTAAAGCTATCGCGAATTTACAAAAAGAAAAGATAATATTTATCATCGCACACCGCCTAAGCACGGTGCAAAATGCAGATAAAATAGCCGTTATCAGCGGCGGAAAAGTGGTCGGTTTTGATACCGACGAGGCGCTTAGCAAGAGCTGCGAAATTTACGCGAAACTAAAAGGCGAAGCCCTTGTTTAAGCCTAAATTTGATAAAATCGCTCAAAATTTAAGGATAAAATTTGAATTACGAAACGCTAAAATCCATATTTTTTAAATTTGACCCCGAAACCGCTCACAAAATCGTAGAAAAAACGCTAAGTATCTCAGACTGCGTATTTCCGGGCCTTTATAACATCGCCGCCAAAAACTGCGTCGTCACGGACGCGGCTCTTTCGCAAAATTTGCTCGGAACTAGCTTTTTAAATCCCGTAGGAATCGCCGGCGGCTTTGACAAAAACGCCACCATGCTACGCCCGCTAGCCGCGCTCGGGTTTGGGCACGTGGAGTTTGGCACCGTGACGCCAAAACCGCAAGAGGGCAACGCAAAACCGCGCCTTTTTCGCCTCATCGAAGAAGAGAGCATACAAAACGCGATGGGCTTTAACAACGAGGGCGCAGACGCCCTTGGCGCGCGCGTAGGCAAGCTCTATCCGTTTGCGATACCGCTTTTTGCCAACATCGGTAAAAACAAAATCACTCCTAATGAAGAAGCCATAAAAGACTATGAAATTTTAGTCGCTAAATTTAACGAAATTTGCGACTGCTTCGTCATCAACGTCTCATCGCCAAACACCCCAAACCTACGCGAACTACAAGAAGAAAGCTTTATAAAAGATCTATTTGCGCGCCTATCGCCGATCGCAAAAAAGCCGATAATCTTTAAAATCGCGCCCGATATGGACGACAATAAGGCCGTGCAGATCTGCAAAACGGCCGTAGAAAGCGGCGCAAAAGGCGTCATCGTAAATAATACGAGCATTGATTATTCGCTATCAAAATCTGCGAATTTACAAAATTTCGGCGGGCTAAGCGGCAAGGTCATCGCCAAGCGCTCGCGCGAGCTTTTTAGCGCGGTTGCTAGCGAGCTTTACGGTAAGACGGTTTTGATCGCAAGCGGCGGCATAGACAGCGCCGAGGAGGCATACGCACGCATAAAATCGGGCGCAAATTTGGTTCAAATTTACACCTCCTTTATATTTAAAGGCCCAAACGTCGCAAAACAGATAAACGAAGGTATTTTAAAGCTTTTAAAAGAGGATAATTTCGCCTCGATTAGCGAAGCGGTGGGCTGCGATATAAAAAACAAAATTTAAGGAAATTTATGCTTATAAAATACTCCAAAACAAAGCTCAAAAACGGCTTTGAGATCTATCATATCCCCGCTAGCAAGGGCTCTAGCGTCATCAGCGTGGACGTGTTTTACCGCGTAGGCTCGCGAAACGAAACCATGGGCAAAAGCGGTATCGCGCACATGCTAGAGCACTTAAATTTTAAATCCACGAAAAATATGAAAGCGGGCAAATTTGACGAGATCGTAAAGGGTTTTGGTGGCGTAAATAACGCTAGCACGGGCTTTGATTATACGCATTATTTCGTCAAATGCTCAAAAGGCAACCTAGACGAGGCTCTTAGACTCTACGCCGATATAATGGAAAATTTGAGCCTAAAAGATAAAGAATTTCAGCCCGAGCGCGACGTCGTGACCGAGGAGCGCAGATGGCGCACGGACAACTCTCCGATCGGCTTTTTGTACTTTACGCTCTTTAACGTCGCTTTTAGCTATCACCCGTATCACTGGACTCCGATCGGCTTTATCGGCGACATCAGAAACTGGACGATAGATGATATTAAAGATTTTCACGAGACGTACTATCAGCCGCAAAACGCGATGCTTCTAATCAGCGGCGATATCGATAAAAAAAGCGCGTTTGAGCTAGGTAAAAAGCACTTTGAACACATAAAAAACAAAAAACCGCTACCAAAACTCCACTGCATCGAGCCTGAGCAAAACGGTGCAAAAAGAGCTGAAATTTACAAGGATAGCGAAGTAGAGATGCTAGCGCTTGCCTTTAAAATCCCGCCGTTTAATCACGAGGATCAGCCCCGTCTGGGCGCGCTAGCCGAGTATCTAGGCAGCGGACAGAGCTCGGTTTTACAGCGCGTTTTGATAGATGAAAAATGCCTCGTAAACAGCGTAGACGTCTATAATATGAGCAATATCGACGAGAGCTTGCTCATCGTACTAGCCGTTTGTAATCCTGGCGTCAAGGCCGAGGCTGTAGAGGAAGAGATCTGGCGTGTGCTAGAAAACGCAAAAACGCAAAAAATAGACGAAGACGAAATAACTAAGATAAAAAATAGCTTAAAAAGCGATCTAATTTACTCGCTAGATAGCGCGTCGAAGGTTGCGAATTTATACGGCAGTTATCTAGTTAGAGGCGATATAAAGCCGCTTCTTGAGCTGCCTGAAAAAACAGCCGCGCTAAAACCGGTCGATCTAAACGAAATTTGCAAAAAATACGCGAGAAAAGAAAAATCCACGACGATCATCCTAAGAAAGGAAAAAAGTGAATAAAGAAGCAATAACGGGCGCTATGACGGCGCTGATTACGCCTTTTAAAGACGGCAAGCTAGATGAAATCGGTTATGAAAAGTTAATCAAAAGACAAATCGCAAACGGCATCGACGCGGTCGTACCCGTAGGCACGACGGGCGAGAGCGCGACATTAACGCACGATGAACATAGAATCTGCATCGAGATCGCCGTAAATACCTGCAAAAACACGGGCGTAAAAGTGCTAGCAGGCGCTGGTAGTAATGCCACTCACGAGGCGGTAGGCCTTGCAAAATTCGCGCAAGATCACGGCGCAGACGGTATCCTCTCGGTAGCACCATACTACAACAAACCGACGCAAGAAGGCCTATACCGCCACTACAAAGCGATCGCCTCAAGCGTCGAAATCCCGGTGCTACTCTATAACGTGCCGGGTCGCGTGGGCGTAGATATCCAGCCGTGCACGGTTTTTAGACTGTTTAAAGAGTGCGAGAACGTTTACGGCGTAAAAGAAGCCACCGGCAGCATCGAGCGCTGCGTCGACCTGCTCGCGCACGAACCCAATCTATCCGTCATCAGCGGAGAGGACGCGATAAACTACCCTATCCTCTCAAACGGCGGCAAGGGCGTGATCTCGGTTACGGCAAATTTGCTCCCTGACGAAATCTCAAATTTGACCCACTTTGCGCTAAAAGGCGAATTTGCGCGCGCAAAAGCCATAAACGACGATCTTTATGCGGTAAATAAAATAATGTTTTGCGAGAGCAACCCGATCCCCGTCAAAGCCGCGATGTATATCGAAGGGCTCATATCAAGCCTCGAGTACCGCCTGCCGCTTTGCGAGCCGAGCGCCGAAAATCTCAAAAAAATCGAACAAACCATAAGACAATATAATATAAAAGGATTTTAATGAACTGCGAAAACGAATTTAAAGGCAAAACTCTAGTAATCAGCGGCGGAACGCGCGGCATCGGACGCGCCATCGTAGAAGAATTCGCCGCAAAGGGCGTAAATATCGCCTTTACCTATAACTCAAACGAAGAGCTAGCCAAAACCCAAGCCGCCGAGCTTGAAGCGACGTACGGCATAAAAGCCAGAGCCTACGCGCTAAATATACTAGAACCAGAGACCTACAAAGATCTATTTTTAGAGATTGACGCAGACTTTGACCGCATCGATTTTTTCATCTCAAACGCTATCATCTCGGGTCGTCCGGTCGCAGGCGGATATACGAAATTTATGAAACTTCGCCCTCGCGGTATCAATAATATTTTCACGGCGACCGTAAACGCATTCGTAGTCGGCGCGCAAGAAGCCGCAAAACGCATGGAAAAAACGGGCGGCGGCAGCATCATCTCGCTTTCATCGACGGGCAATCTAGTTTACATAGAAAACTACGCAGGCCACGGCACTGCAAAAGCTGCGGTAGAAGCTATGGCGCGCTATGCGGCGACCGAGCTTGGCGAAAAAAATATCCGCGTAAACGTCGTTAGCGGCGGCCCGATCGAGACGGACGCGCTTAGGGCTTTTACGAACTACGAAGAAGTGCGCGACAAAACGGCCGAGCTAAGCCCGCTAAACCGCATGGGTCAGCCCGCAGATATCGCCGGCGCATGTTTGTTTCTTTGTAGCTCAAAAGCTAGCTGGGTCACGGGCCACACATTCATCATCGACGGCGGTACTACGTTTAAATGAAAAAAGCAAATTTAGCCTGCGCTCCTTTGCCGTTTGCTCGCATTTCGGGTAAATTCGGCGGTACAAATTTAACGCGTTTGCAGGCTAAATTTGAAAATTTAAAATTTACAAACAAATTTTGCGGTGCGGACGGTTCTTTTAAATTTGATCAAAATTTGAAAGAGTCGAAATGTTTTTTGCCGTTAAATTTAAATCCAAAATCACTCAAATTTAAAGAAGCGCCGAGTAATTTTAAGCAAAGCGCAAATCCGCGACCGACAAAAACAAACAAAATGCGAGTCGGCAAATTTTACGCGGGCTTTAGCACCGAGCCGTCAAATTTTAAACTCCGAAATCAAAAAGAAAGAACAAATAAATGAGCCTAAATTTACCAAACGCCCTAGCCTTCCTGCGCGTATTTCTCGCACCCCTGATGTTTTGGCTGCTACTTAGCGTAAATTCCTTTTCAGGCGTGCACGTTAGCTGGATGAACTACTTTGCCGCGCTTGTATTCGTGATCGCTAGCGTCACGGACTTTTTCGACGGATTTATCGCGCGCGCGTGGGATCAAAAGACCAAGCTTGGAGCCGTGATCGACCCGCTTGCGGATAAGATGCTAACTCTGGGCGCATTTTTAGGACTCATGATGATAGACCGCGCGAGCCCGTGGGCCGTGTATCTCATCCTCGTTCGCGAGTTTTTTATCACGGGATTTCGCGTCGTGATGGCCGGCGATGGCGTAGAGGTCGCCGCATCGATGGCGGGCAAGGTCAAAACCGTCTGCCAGATGGTTGCGATCGGCTTCTTAACCATGCAGTGGCCTTTTGGCGAGTTTTTGCTCTGGCTTAGCGTTGCACTGACGCTGTATTCGGGCTTTGAGTACGTCGCGGCTTATATAAAAGCGACGAAAAAGAGCTAAATTTAGCGCGGACGGCTTTTATTACCGAGCAAAAAATACGCGATTTTCAAGTCGGTGCGAGAAGCTTTTACGCAAATTTAAAGACGAATTTTTAAGCTCGGCGACGCGGCTAGCATAAACTAAAAGTAAATTTAAAACAAAGAGAAAATATGAATCACGGACTAAAAGATATCATCGTAGAACGAACGCAGAGCCTAGAACCCGAGCTCAAAAAACAAGCCCGAAAACTAAATCAAAAGATAATCGACGTCAGCTTTTACCACAACGCTAAAAATTTAGCCAAAATCGGCGAGGTTATGAGCGAAGAGCTAGGCGAGTTTTTGCTAGGCTGCGCGCTAGACTACGATAAGACGCGCGAGGGTAAATTTGGCGCGAGCGATAACGATTTAGAAACGTTGCGCGGAGTTTGGAGCGCGTTTAGCTTTTCGCGTAAACCCGAAATTTTAGACTATCTTAGCTCTCAGGCGCGCCGCAGCATAGCGCATCGCTCGTTTGCGCACAGGTATATTTTCGAGATTTTACGCCTGCAAGAAAAGGCCGGCCGCGCTCACCCGCTGCTTGGCGAGCTTTACGAGTATTATGACGCGCTGCGAGAAAAGCTGCCCGTTTACGAGCTTTTGCGCCGCATAGGCGCGACGCCTGCTGATCCTTATGATTTTGAGTTTATACTAAACGCCGTAAATTTGGGCTACTGGTTTAGCAACGAGTATCTAGGGCAGGATGAGAAAAAGCGTAAATTTCACTTGCAGATCCGCATTTTTGCGCCGTTTATAAACGACAAAACCTTTGATATACAAATCAGCAACGACGACGTTCCCAGTGCGTGTATCGACTTTGACGACGATGGCGTGAGCTTTTTACAGCAAGTAGCGCCGGATGCCTTGCCCTACCCCGACATTTTAGATTTAAAGCCTTTTATCGCGAGCGTAAAGTCGCATTTTGGGATAGAATTTGATCTCGCAAATAAAGACAAAACCGCCCTAACCGCCGGCAAAGGGCTAAGCAGAGCCAAAATTTTAGCCTGGCTAAATGAGGTTTTTAGCTAAATTTACGCTCTAAAATTAGCCTGGTTTGCGCTCAAATTTGACGCGCGGTAGAAGGGCGGCTTATGGTAAATTTACGCCGAATTTTAAAGCCGCTCGCTTGCTTTTACGTTAAATTTAAAGCGATTTAATGCAGCTTAGTACGGCGGCTTGCGTTAAATTTAGCGGATAAATTACAACTCGTTTGCATTTTAGGACGTTTCGCGTCGAGGCTTGACGGCCTCGCCTTATTGCTTTGTACAGAGTTTGCCGCGGTATCTCGCGTGCGATGGGCGCGGTATCTGAGGAGCTTGACCGAGCCTTACCGCACGGCGGATAAATTTGCGATATTTTTACGCTTAAGAAGTCTTGGTCGATTGTGCGCGGAGCGTATTTGCAGCGCTTTACGCCTGCTAGGCGAGCTATTTTGCGCATTTTTATTTGCGAGATTTTGCCGCGAGATGCTTTTATCAGGGCAAATGCCGCCGCCTGCTTTTGCTGTTTTGCTTTACCGCGCCGTTTATTTTCATTTTAGTTGCAGTCTGATTGCTCTATTTTGCCGCGCGGCTTAGACTTTTACGATTGCTTGCGGCTACTATTTCCTATAAATTCGGCTCCATCTGGCCGAGAACCTTTTACGTGCCGTATCGTTCGCGCCTTTTTGGCCGTCCGTCCACAGGCTTAGCTAGACTGCGCCATACCTGCGCCTTTATGCTTTGTTTGGGTTATTTTTATATGGCGTTCGGTCTAAGATTTCGTCTTTATGCAAATTTACGGGCTCGCTCTCACCGTCGTTTGCTCGCGTCTTTGTTGTCTTTGCTTAGCGGTCTTGGCTGCTTGCTAGTTTCGTTAAATTTATCCCGAATTTTGCCGCCGTTGCCTAGCGCTATTTTTTGCCCCTACGCTGCGTTAGCCTATTTACCGCTCTTAAATCAGCTCGCGCGTCTAGTTTTATCTTAGTTCCTACTCCGCATACACCGTTTATTCGGTTTTTAGCTTCCCAAACGTCGCTAACCTCGCTTGCGGCTTTTCGCGTAGGCGCTTTTTCTCATCTGCCCATCCATAGGCTTAGCTAGAACTAGCCCTACCCGAGCTTTCGCGACCTAAAATTTAACCCCGTCCAGTCGCGCGCCGCGCTGATTCGTTTTGCGTAAATTTGCCCGCCGCAAATGCCGCGCAAACGGCTCTTGACCGCGGTTTCAAGCGGAGTTTTATAAAATTTCGCTAAAATCGCGTTTAAAATCTACTTAAAAGGCAAATTTTGAAAGGAATTATACTTACCGCCGCTATCCTTGCGGTCGGGCTTTATGCGTATTCGTGGCACTTTTTGATCACGGTTTTGGTGATTAGCTTTCTTATATTTTTTCACGAGCTTGGCCACTTTCTCGCCGCTCGCATGCTAAAAGTCGGTGTTCTAAAATTTAGCGTAGGCTTTGGGCAAAACGTCTACTCAAAAACCGTCGGCGGTACCGAGTACGCCGTGGGCTCGATACCCCTTGGCGGCTACGTGAGCCTAAAAGGACAAGAGGACGCCAAACCTGGACTAAAAAACGAGGATGCCGACAGCTACACGAGACTCAGCCCTCTTGGACGCATTTTCATCCTTTTTGCCGGACCGTTTTTTAACTTCGCTTTGGCGTTTTTTATCTTTATCGCGCTCGGACATATCGGGGTTGAAAGGCTTGCTCCGATAGTGGGCAAAGTACTGGAAAACTCAGCCGCGGCTAGTGCTGGACTGCAAAAAGGCGATAAAATTTTAAACATAAACGGCATAAAAATCAGCGAATGGGACGAAATAAGCAAAAACGTAAATTTAACCTCCACGGCGGTCACGCTCGAGCGCGCGGGCGAAATAAAAACGATAAATTTGACGCCTAAAATCGGGCAGAGCGTGACGATATTTGGCGAAAAGATAGAAAAACCGCTCATCGGCATTTCGCCTTCAGGCGAGGCCGTCACGATACGAAATACCGGCTTTAGCTCGCTCAAATTTGCGCTCGTTGAGACCGTAAACGCCTCAAAGCTCATATTTACGGGGCTTGAAAAGCTCATCGTAGGCATCGTGCCGCTAAAAGAGATGGGCGGAATCATCCAGATCACCGACATCACCTCAAAGGCCGCAGGCATCGGCGTCTCGACCCTACTCATCATCGCAGCGCTGATCTCGGTAAATTTAGGCGTGCTAAACCTGCTGCCTATCCCCGCGCTTGACGGCGGACACATATTTTTCAACCTTTACGAGCTGATTTTCCGCCGCGAGATGAACGAAAAAGTCTATATCGGCCTCACTTACTGCGGCTGGGCGTTTTTGCTCTGCCTGATGGCGTTTGCGACCTTTAACGACGTAATGCGCCTAAGCGGAGCTGGACAATGAAACTAGCGCAAATTTTAGAACGCATAGAAAATGCGCGCACGGGCGAGGCCGTGAAGCTAATCGCCGTGAGCAAAAACGTAACGACTAAAGAGGTTTTGGAGCTTTTTAGGCAAGGGCAAACGAGCTTTGGCGAAAACCGCGTGCAAGAGCTCAAAAATAAGAGCGAAATTTTAAGCAATTTGCCGATCGAGTGGCACTTCATCGGGCGACTTCAAAGCAATAAAATAAATCATCTCATAGCGCTCAAACCCGCTCTTTGGCAAAGCTGCGAGAGCGTAGAGGCCGCGCTTGCGGTAGATAAGAGGCTTGCTTGTGAGCTGCCTTGCCTGCTACAAATAAACTCCGCGCGCGAAGACACGAAACAAGGTATCTTGCCCGAGGCCGCCGAGACTGCGTTTTTACAAATCGCGCAGGAGTGTAAATTTTTAAAACCCGTCGGCGTGATGAGTATCGGCGCGCACGTAGAGGACGAGAAGGTCGTGAAAAAAAGCTTTGAGACGACGCGTAAAATTTATGAAAATCTGCAACCTCGCGGCGCGCAAATTTGCTCGATGGGTATGAGCGGGGATTTTGAGCTAGCGATAAAATGCGGCTCGAATATGATTCGTTTGGGGTCGATTTTGTATAGTTAAAAGGCTAAAATATGGAAAAACGAAGAGATGAACTTGAGCTGCTATTTTTAAAAAATAAGCAGAGTAACAAAAACACTAATCCCCTTCCGATAATAGTTGATATAATCGGACTTATTGCCGGCTTTTTAACTCTATCTTTTGTTGCTCCTTATGATGATAGGGATGCAGTTGGATTTAAAATTTTAATACTTACCGATATCATTATATGTCTCATCTACGGCTTGATACCAAAACTACGAAACTGTAAATATTTTGTGCTTTTTGGTATTTTGATATTTATAAATTTTTTACTTCTATGCAACGTTGAAGGCTGGAATGAGGGGAGCGGGAGCGGAACATACTATTACGTATACTTTTTCAAACCGGCTAGCGATATGCTGTGGGGCTTGTTGTTAATATCCGCATTTTTATTTTTGATACCGATAGCCCTGTATATTTCGTTTCTACACTTTTTGTCTAGGGCGACTTACTACCTATCAAATTACGACAAATTTAAAACAAAAAATCAAGAAAAAACAAAGGACTAATAAATGGGCTACGACGTGAGCTATCATCCGATCAACAAAAACGAGATCAAGCAGTGGTATTTTGACGCGTTAAAAAGCGCGAGAGAGGGCGACTGGTCGGTTGCGGAAAAGCTTGCAAAAGAGTACGACATAGAGGATTTTTACGCGCAAAAATACATCGATACTCTTAAAATCGCGCTTGAAACCAAGGATGACGAGAGCTTTGCGCTCGGTCACGGCTACATACTCGCCGCCGTGCAGGGATTTTTTAGAAAATACTTCTACACGCGCGGCACGGCGTTTAGCTTTTTGGCGCAGGAGCATAGCGAATTTAAGCGGTATCTAAGCGACATAAGCGGCGTTATACCGCCTGAAATAAAAGCTAAATTTACCGGCGAATTTGACGGAAGCTACTCATCGGGCGCGTTTATAAGCGCGGCAAATTTGGCTAAATTTTGGCAGGACTACAACGCAGGCGGCGAGATCAAGCGTAAAACGGACGAGTTTTACGCGCAAAATTTGCCCGCATTTTTGAGCGCGGTTAAATTTAGCGTAGAAAACGGCTACGGACTGCTTGAGGCAACCGACGTAATAGTGCCAAATCCGCTTGATCTAAACAGCTCCGAGTGCTACTCAAACCTTTTTAACTGCGACCCCGAAGGCGCGCTTATCTACGCCGACACGGCGGCTCGGCAACTAAGCGAAGCGATGAAGCTGGATAAAAAGAAAAACGAAAGCGATAAAAACGAAGGCTCAGGCGGCTTTTTGGGCGCTATAAAGAGGCTTTTTGGCAAGTAAATCACATAGGTCAAACATTAGATTTCGTAAAAATATTCGGGATGTTAAAAACTATTTTAGAAAATCAAATCACAACTTGCCTCCGTTAAATTTAAAAACGCCTTTTTCTGCAAAAATCACTTCTAGCATCGATTCTATCGCGCAAAATTCGGGAAATTTACGATATAAATTTCCCTGTACCGCGTATTTGATATTTTATTTTAAGCTTAAGTTTTATTTTTATACTTATACTATATAATAATAAAATTTAAATATTCCACACGTATATTTAAAAAATAAACTCAAAGGTGTGAAAATGTCTTTAACTCAGTCTCAAATTTCAGGACTTTACGTCGCTCTATTCGGTAGAGCTAGCGAAGGCGCAGGCAACGAGGCCTGGCTAAAATCGGCAAACGCAAATAATTTAAAATTATCCAGCGTTGCAAATTTGATGTTAGATACGACGGCATCGAAGGAATTTTTCGGCAAAAGCCTAGAGAGTAATGAAAATTTTATCAAGCATATTTACGCTACTTTGCTAAACAAGGACGAAAATATCGATCTGGGCGGTAAAGCCGGCTGGGTAAAAATGCTCAACGATACAAACGATAGAGGCCACGTCGTAAGCGAGATTTTAAAGGCGGCGCTAAATCCAATCCATACGCAAAGCGCGGATGCCGCTACGAGAAACGCCCATAAAATGCTGATAAACAAAATAATCGCATCAAACGTCGTAGCCGATAGTATAAAAGACGTGCCTGAGGGCGACGTAAAAATAACCCTAAATTCATTTTTAAAAATCAACGATGCGGTAACGGCGACGTCCTCTGCCGAAGATATAAAAAACGCGATCCTAAGCAATAAATCAAATTTGACTCTAGACGGAGCAAAGCTAGACGAATCGATAAGTAAAAACGACAAAATATCGGTAATATCGCAGGTGACTGGCAAGAGCCAAAGCGAGATAAAAAAAGAATTTCCAAACTACGACAAAGACTACTCTGTGACCCCAAGTCCAAAACCGCTCCCAAATCCGGATCCAAAACCGACCATAGAAAAAGTTGACGTTAAGACATTTTTGAAAAAAATCGCAAGCCACGTGGACGAAAATACTTCGTTTTCTATAGAAGATGAAGCCGGAAACATACAAAGCAATATAGATAAAATCGCGTCAAATTTAAAATACGTTTTATCGATCAAATTTAGCGGAAGCTTCACTTTAGACGCGAACAAAACCTCCGTAAAACTGCTAGATAAAATTTCCGAAGGTAAAATTTGGCTGCAAAACGCGACCAAAGATCATTTAGAACTGATAAAAAGTACGTCCGTAGAGAAATTTTTTATAGACGATAGCAAGGATTTTACGCTAGATATCGCTACTTTCGTATCCTTAAAGCATAAAATCGCAAGAGGCGATAAATGATACTTCGGCAAATATCGTTAAAAACTTCGATCAAATAAAATCCCTCGTAGATAGCGTCAAAACCCTAGATAGCTCCGATAATAGCGAGATAAAGCTAATAAAAGCCCAGTATGACGTCATAAAAGACCTGGTATCGCAGGACTATAAAGATAACAACGTCTATAAAGTCGAGGAAAAAACGGGCAAAGCGGCTATGACTCCTACCGACGTAAAAGACGGTAAGGCTTTTGCTTGGGAATACGTAAACGATAGCACCGGAATAACATATAAAATACAATTTGGCAAAAGAGACGCTCAGCCCGAAAACTCGGATATAAAAGTCGATATGCCGGACGGTAAATTTTATAACGGCGAAAATATGATCAAAGACTACAAGATCAAAGCCTATAAAATCTATGAAAAAGGCGGCTACAAAGTGACCGAAGAGTACACTCCAAGTACCTCGAAATCAGGCGATATCGTTAGAGATAAATTTGACGAAAAAGGCGCACTAGAGGAAAAAATATTAGAAAGATCCAGCGGCGAAAAACTCACTCTATCTTACGAAGACGGCAAGCTAAGCAATGCCGTAAAAACCGACCCCGAGTACGCAAATACCGATATAAACTTTGAAATCAGCAAAGATAGCGAAAATCTAGACTACAAAGGCACGCTATATCTAAATGCAAACTCGCCCGAGCATCTAAGTATCCTTAATCCGCACTTTAACTATAAAGGCAAGGTTACCGTAACAGATAGCGCACTAGATACGAAATGGACGGCTGATATCGGAAAAAACGAAGTTGTATATAGGGCGTACGAAGGGCGATTTTCAGACGACGTAAGACTAGTGTCAAAGGCTGCATACACTACTCACAACAACTATGGAGTCGAAAATTTTGATATACCTCAAACGCTTCGAGAAAATGCGAATCTAAAAAAAATAAGCATAGACGCTCAAACCGGCAACCTAGCAAACGGCTCGGAGTTTGGCGTGCTAGATAACGCTCAAGATAAAATCACGCTCCCGTCAAACATCACCGAACTATCAAAAGCGCAAGACGGCGTAAATCTGCAAAACATCGAGGAAAAGCTATCTACGCTTGGAGTCGGTAAGGCGCAGTATTTCTTGCAAAACGTAGGCGAAGACAAATTTAATGCCTATATGGCGCTAAATACGGACGGCAAAGAGGGCTATCAAGAGGGTAGCGATACCTTGATAGAGATAAAAAACGTCGAGTATAGAAGTAATTTTAAACAGTTAAAAGACGGCGCGACATCTATCTACAACAAATTAACGCCTGATTTTACCGTCCCTACTCCGTCCACTTTCCAAAACGCGGTAGCCAAAGACGCAACCGGCGGAAAAAGTAAAATTTGGGAATACGAGGCTAGCTCTACGAAAAAATACAAATCGTTTTTGAAAAAGAGCAAGACGAAAATAGCGGATTTAAATTTGCAGACGGAGTGTTTTTCGATAAAAACGACAAGTCGATAAACGCAACCGGCTGGCAAAGCAGAGCTAAAGTCTACGAGATAGACAAAACTACTCCAAACGTCGAGGTTATAAAAAGCCTAAATAACAATGAAGGCGGCAGAGTCATAGAAACCGTAACCAAGACCTACGACGCATCGGGCAAGCTCATAAAACAAACGCTCCAAGACGACATGTATAGTAAAAACGATAAAACCGTAGACGTAACCTATGAGAACGAACAGGTAAAATCAGCCGTAATAACAAGTGCCCAGTATGCCAATAAAACGGTTAAATTTGACGTCGGCTCCGATAATGAAGCTTCCTTGCTAGCAACAAAATCCGCGCTTACTATGGATTTATCTACGCCTTGGGATCTAAGTCCGCTAAACGACGTAACCAAAGGCTTTAAAGGTACCGCGACCATAACCGATAAGGCGTTAGATAAAAAAGCCGTAGCTAATGTCGGCGATACGCAAACGACGTTTAAAATTTACGAAAATATAAACTCGGATAAAATTTCCCTCATTTCAAAGGCTAAAGGCAGCAACGGATCGTTTTTAAACAAAGAGGAATTCGACGTCAAAGAGACTCTCGCTCAAAATCCTGATGCTAAAAAGATAACGATAGACGCAGGTAACAAAATGATGCAGATATCAAAAGGCGAGAAGATAAAACTACCTGATAATATCACTAAAATCTCAAAAGCCGCAGATGGAACCGACTCATCAAATTTGCAAACCGAACTTGCAAATTTGAAAGCTGGCGAAGGGGCTTATTTCTTGCAAAACGTGGGCGGAAACAAATTTGACGCATATCTGGCGCTAAATACGGACGGCGTAGAAGGCTACCAAGAGGACAGCGATACCCTCGTAAAAATCGCGGGTGTGGCTTACGGGGCTAGCTTTAGCGACGTAAACGGCGGATATACGACGCTAAGCTAAATTCATATAACGGGGCTAAGTTTCGGCCCCGTTATATTACTCTTTAAATTTATAAGCTTTTAATTTTAAATTAACCGCTATAAATACGGAAAATATACCGAGCTTTTATCGCCTAAATTTAGCTTGTTTTTAGGATACGGCAACACGGTTAAAGGCTAAATTTACTCGCTTCCATAAAATCTAAATTTAAAAATATCGAGCAAATTTAACGCATACGAGTTTTTTGTTTTTTTACAAAATAGCCCGTTTGCGCCGTTTGGGCTTATTTGGGATTTTGCCGCACCAAGCGTTATTTTGCCGCTACTACCGGTTAAATTTATACGCAAACTAAAATCAGACCTAAAAAAAGGGATGCAAACTATACCGCCGTCGCTGCATCAAGTATAAAAGATCCGCCTTGCCCGTTTTAGACAAGGCGGCAAGAAAATCAGAATAAATTTAAGATAGTAGGCTTATTTTCCTCGACCCATTTATCGATGCGTTTTGCGTAGTTTTCATCGCCCTTGACGTCTAGGGCTAGGCCTGCAAATTTGCCGTTAATAAAAAACGCGGAGTGGTTAAATTTATATCCGTCCACGTCGCTAGCGCCGAAAATTTGCGCGTCCTTTAGATACGGCAAAAAGTCCACCGCACCGCTAAAAAGCGTTTGGGGGTGATTGGCTTGATTGCCTACGGCTACGATGGCGGCTTTTTTGCCTTTGCTGCCTGCCTTTAAAAGCGGCAGTTTCTCCGTCCAATCAGCAAAAAGCTCGCCGTCGCCGTAGCTAGGCGCCGCTACGATGATGACGTCAAATTTAGCAAAATCCTGCGCCGTAGCGTCCTTTACTTCGACTAGCTGCGCGCCGAGCTTACCTGCGAGATACTCGCAAGCAGCCTTTGTATGGCCTTTTGCGCTTGCGTAAAATATGCCGATACTCATTTTACTCTCCTTAAATTTAGATAAATCAATACCCGAAGTATAACGAAATGATACTTAATTTATCTTATTTCAAATCACGCTTTTATTTGTCGTTTTCTAGGCAAATTTGCGCATATTTCAATCCCAGCTCGTAGGCTTTTTCGTTCTCGGCGTAGACTTTTTTAGGTACTTTTGAGAGCATTACTCGTTTAACCAGCTCGGCATCCAGGCAGCCGCTCATCTGCACGGCGACTGCTAGCGCGACGACGCTTTGGGTTATGACGTTGCCCACTTCGTCTTTAGCGATGGAGATGATGGGTATTTCATAGATTTTCCACCGTTTTTTGTCCTCGTCGCTAGCGCGTACTAAATTTGGCTCCACGACGATGATGCCGCCCTCTTTTACGCCGTCTTTAAACTGCTCGAAGCTAACCTGCGCGGTAGCGAGCATAAACTCGATCTCGCCCTCGTTTGCGTACGGGTAAAATATCTCACGCTCGCTCAAAATGATATCGACCTTCGTCGGCCCTCCGCGCACCTGCGAGGTGTAGGTCGAGGCCTTGACGCCGTATCCGCCCTCCTCGATTTTAGCCGCGGCTAAAATCTCGCCGGCCAGTATCACACCCTGGCCGCCCACTCCGACGAATCTTAACTGCCTTTTCATTTTAGCGCTCCAAAGTCGATTTTCTCGCCGTCTCTGGCGGCTTTTATCACCATGTCGTAGGCCTTGGTGTACTCCATGCGCGACTCGTCTTTATGAAGCACTCCGAGGGGAAATTTACCCTCCTGCTCATCCTCGCTCATCGCGTCAAATTTAGCCTTGCTCACCGTGCGACCGTCGATCCACTCCAGCATCTGCGTGGCCTGTCCCATTTTGTTTTTGCGGCCCAGGTTTATGTGGCAGTTTGAAAATACGTCAAAAAAGCTGTATCCATCATGCTCGAAGCCCTCGGCAAATATCTTTTCCAGCTTTGCGGGCTCTATCACGCTGCTGCGCGCTACAAAGGTCGCTCCTGCGGCGGTTGCGAGCTTGCACGCGTCAAAATTTGGATCGACGTTACCGTACTGCGCCGTCACCGTCCAAAACCCGGTCGGCGTGGTCGGGCTTGTTTGGGAGTTTGTTAGCCCGTAGATGAAATTATTTATCAAAACGTGGTTTAAATTTATATTTCTGCGGCATCCGTGGATCGTGTGATTGCCCCCTATCGCTAGCCCGTCGCCGTCGCCGGTTACTACGATGACGTGTTTGTCCGGGTTTGTGAGCTTGATACCCGTGGCATAGGCGATCGCGCGCCCGTGCGTCGTGTGGACGGTGTTGCAGTTGATGTAGGAGCTAAAGCGTCCCGAGCAGCCGATGCCCGAGACCACGCACACGTCGTTCATATCCCAGCCCAGCTTATGGATCGCGCGGATTAGCGCCTTTAGTATCACGCCGTCGCCGCAGCCCCAGCACCACAGAGTCGGCGTTTTGTCCGTGCGTAGGTAGTCGTCGTAGTTAAATGCCATCAAATTCTCCTATTTTTTGCGCAATTTCTTGCGGGCTGATCGGGCGGCCGTTGGCTTTTAGCAGAGTTTTAAAGTCCTCTCTTAGCGTAGCTTTGATTATCTCGCCCGTATACTGGCCTAAATTTAACTCGCAGATCAAAATTTTGCTAAATTTAGCCGAGATTTCGCGTAGCTTCGCACTTGGCGTCGGAAATAGCGTGATAGGCTTAAAAAGCCCTACTTTCACGCCTTTTTCGCGTAAATTTAGCACTGCTTCTTTTGCCGCGCGAGCCACGGAGCCAAACGCGATAATGCAAATCTCCGCGTCATCTAGCATAAACTCCTCGTAAAGCTCGATCTCTCTCGCATGCGCGTTAATTTTGTTAAAAAGGCGCTTGATGTTGTAGTCCACGACAGCGCCGTCCTCGGTAGGAAAGCCCGTCTCGCCGTGATGCAGGCCCGTGACGTGATAGCGGTAACCGCAGAAAAATTTATTTAGCACGGCAGGCTCGTCGGCTGCTGCCCTGTACGGGCGGTAGTCCGCGGGATCGCCGCTAAACTGCTTACGCGAGTAAATTTCCAGCTCGCTAACCTGCGGCAACACGGCCTTTGCGTGCATATGCCCGATCGTCTCATCCAGCAGCAAAAACACGGGCGTCATGAATCTTTCGGCGAGATTAAACGCGCGAACGGTCTGCGTATAGCACTCCTCTAGGCTTGATGGCGCGATAACGATGCTGTTTACGTCGCCGTGAGTCGGGTTTTTTGCTTGCAATAAATCGCCTTGCGCCACGCGGGTAGGCAGCCCCGTACTAGGGCCGCCGCGCATGACGTTTACGATCACTAGCGGCACCTCCGCGATAAATCCTAGCCCGATCTGCTCGGCCTTTAGCGAGATGCCGGGGCCCGAGCTTGCAGTCATCGCCTTTGCGCCGCTCATCGAGGCTCCAAGCGCCACCGAGATGCCCGCGATCTCGTCCTCCATCTGGATAAATTTACCGCCGTGCTTTGGCAGCAGCACGCTTAGCTCGTGCGCGATCTCGCTGCTTGGCGTGATCGGATAACCGCCGAAAAAGTTACACCCGCACTCCACCGCCGCAAGCGCGACTAGCTCATTGCCGCTAGCGATGATTTCTCTTTTATCGCCGTTATTATTTAAAAATTCGCTCATTGCCCCGCCTCTAATTTTTCAAATTTATTCTCTTTTACGGCGGTAGCACGCTCTTTACTTTCGGCGGTTAGTTTGGCGAATTTAAATCCCTTCTCCGCCACGTAGATAGCAAAATCCGGGCAGTGCAGCTCGCACTCTCTGCACCCGATACAGGCCTCCGGATACACCACTTCGATCGTTTTACCTAGCACGGCGCGCGGCTCTACGGCCATCGCCAGCACGCCCGCAGGACAGCAGCTCACGCAGATATCGCACGCCTTACAGCGCGAGATATCGACCCAAACGGGAACGTCGTTTCGTATCAGCATATTTTTCCTTATCAAATTTAACTAGTAACGATAATTTTATAGCAATTTTGTTAAATTTAGTATTTAAAACGCGCGGCAAAAGTTAAATTTAAATAAATTTTTGATTATGTCGGAAAATTTGAAACGCTTTTGCGCGGCGCTTGGACTAGCGGGCGGTAAATTTACCGCATAAATTTCAGACTTAAATTTAACCACCGCTGCTGCAAAAAGAGGACGCAGTAAATAATCAAGCCAAAAATCAAACTTTGCGGCTTAGATAAATTCGCGCCAAATTTACGCAAATGCGGCGACGAATTTGTTTAAAAAAGCCGCTAAATTCGGGATTTTTTCCCGTTAGCGTGCGTTTTGCCAAAACCGGCAAATCTATTTGACGCAAGGCACGACGCGCTTTTATCCTTGCAAGTCGCGACAAATGAATTTAGCTCTTTTTTGCCGTTTTTGCGGGTGTTTTTATCGTTTAGATTCATAAAATCCACCGCATTTTTGCCCTTTGCATGATGAGTAAAACCCACGGTGCCGTCTTTTTCTACGCTGCTTACGATGCCTACGTGCGTGATTATTTTGGCTTTTTTGTTATTTTTCGTGCTTTTAGTCGTGTTGTTAAAAAATATCAAATCGCCGACTTCTGGGTTTTCAAACGAGATCAAATTTTTACTCTCGTAAAGCCTAAACATAGCCTCGCTTTTTAGACCGTGCTTGGTGTAAAATTTATCAAGCTCTTTTTCGTCGAAAAAGTCTCGGTTAAATTTTTTATTTATAAGCGTCACAAAGCCCGAGCAGTCGCCGCCGTCTCTTTTACCTATATATCCTTGCAGGAGATTAAGCAGGGCCGTCTCTTTTGTATCGAGACGGTCGCCGATTTTACCTTGAAACGTCTTGCTTCCCCAGCTTTGGATCTTATTCTTTTCTATCGAAGTAGTAGCTTGGGTTTTACTTTGCTTCGTTAACATCGTATTTTTGGGAGTGCTTGACGAAACGTTGGCGCACCCCGACATAAAAGCCGCTAAAAACAGGGCGTAAATTTTAATTTTATAATTTACAAGCATCGGCTACGCGATTACCCCGCTTTCTTTTAAAAATTTGATATTTACCGCAGTTTGCGATTCGCCTTTTTCAAGAGCCGCTTTTTCCTCCGCGCTTGGTTGCTTGATCTCTCGCACGCCGCCTTTGCCTAGCTTCACAAGCCTACCGCCCGCGCACTCGCCATCTATCACGCAGCAGCTTAGCCACTGCTCGCTGCCGGTTTTTATCGCCTCGCACATCTTGGCCGCAGCCGCGCCCGGAGCGTAATACGCCGACGTGCCAAGCAGTTTAACGATCTTTGCGCCGCCCGTTTTGGCCTCCTGCGCTACCGCGTCAAATTCGCCGCCCAGATCCACGCTCACGTTGCTTTGCAGCGCCACCATATCGTCGTTGTGAGAACCTATGATGTGCGCGCTAAAGGCGCTGTTTTTTAGTCCTGTTTTTTGAGAGATCTCGTATTTTAGGCGCGCGGAGTCTAGCTCGCCAGCCATTCCTAGCACCCTGCTTTTATCAAAACCGCTCGTTTTATAGACTAGGTACGTGAGCGCATCGAGCGGGTTTGTTACGTTTATGATGACGCAGTTTGGGGCAAATTTGGCGATTTTCTCCACCGTACCTTTTACGATACCGGCGTTTTTTAGTAGCAGATCTTCTCTAGTCTGCCCCTCTTTTCTAGGGCTTCCTGCGGTCACGACTACGATGTCGCTATCCTTAATAAGCTCAAAATCATCTCCGCCCGCGACTCTCGCGTCCAGGCCGAAAACCGCCGCGCTCTGAGATAGGTCGATCGCCTTTGCGCGCGCCACGTCGCCGAAAATATCAACTAGCGCGATCTCATCTGCGATGCCTCTTAGTAAAATAGCGCTAGCTGCGCTTGCGCCTACGTTTCCCGCTCCGATAACTGAAATTTTCATTTTTTTCCTTTTTTATAAAATTTGATTTTGTAAAATTTGATTAAACGTCGCGCTCGGCCTCATCGCTGCGCCCGCCTTTTTATCATCCGGCTTATAGTATCCGCCTACATCGATCTTTCGTCCTTGCGCCGCGTTTATTTCGTCTGTGATTACGCTCTCGTTTTTCGCGAGATTTTGGGCGATAAGCTTAAATTTATCGCCAATCTCGGTACCGCTAACGGCAAGCTCGCTCGCCCAGTAAAGCGCGATATAAAAATGACTCGCGCGCGTATCTAGCTGCCCCACTTCAAAGCGCGGAACCTTATTTTCTTTTAGGTAGCGCTCTACGGCCGCATTTAGCGTATCGGCTAAAATTTGCGCCTCAGGGCTTTGCTTAAATCCCGCTAACTGCTCGAGACTAGCGCCCAGAGCCAAAAACTCTCCCAAACTATCCCAGCTTAGGTGATTTTGCTCCAGTAGCTGCTCGGCGAGCCTCGGCGCGCTACCTCCGGCTCCCGTCTCAAAGATACTTCCGCCCTCTAGCAGCGGCACGATAGAGAGCATCTTGGCGCTGGTTTCAAGCTCCAAGATCGGAAAAAGATCGGTCAAATAGTCGCGCAGGACGTTGCCCGTGACACTGATACAGTCCTCGCCGCGTCTCATGATCTCAAGCGATTTTTTACAAGCGGCCGCGGGAGAGAGTATCTCTATATCAAGCCCGCTCGTATCGGCTCTTGCTAGCTGCGCTCTTACTTTTTTTAGGATTTCTCGGTCGTGAGCTCTGTTTTCGTCCAGCCAAAATATCGCCTTTTGTCCCGTGATTTTTGCACGTTTTAGCGCCAGCTCGACCCAGTTTCGCACGGCGACGTCTTTGACCTGCGTCATCCTAAATATATCGCCTTTTTCTAACTCAAATTTAAATAAAACTTCGTCTTTTGCATTTAGCACGCGCGCCTCGCCCGCTTCGCTCATCACGAAGGTTTTATCGTGACTACCGTACTCCTCGGCCTTTTTAGCCATCAGCCCGACATTTGAGACGCTGCCGATTTTAGCGGGATCTAGCGCGCCGTTTGCCTTGATATCCTCGATCGCGGCCTCATAAACGACGGCATAGGTTTTATCTGGTATCACGGCTTTGGTTTCGCGAGCTATACCCTCTTTATCCCACATTTTGCCGCCGTTTTTTATCATCGCAGGCATCGAAGCGTCGATGATAACGTCGCTAGGAACGTGTAAATTTGTAACGCCTGCGGCCGAATTTACCATCGCTAAATTTGGCCTTATGGCGTAAATTTCATCAAATTTGGCTTTGATTTTTTCCTGCGTCGCTTGAGGTAAATTTAAAATCCGCGCAAAAAGGTCTTTTAGCCCGTTGTTTTCGCTGACGTTTACGCTTTTTAGCTCGCTTTCAAACTCATCAAAAACCTCCGCGAAAAAAATCTTCACGAAATGCCCGAAAATCACGGGATCGCTCACCTTCATCATCGAGGCTTTTAGATGCACGCTAAAGAGCAAATTTTTTGCTTTCGCGTCCGCGATTTGCTCCTTTATAAAGACGTCCAGTTCCCGCGCGCTCATAAAGCTAGCGTCGATTACGTCGCCTTTTTGCACGCTTAAATTTTCTTTTAGCACGCGTTTTTCGCCGCTTTTTGAGATAAACTCCACGCGTAATTTTTCATCCGTTTCAAAGCTGATCGAGCGCTCGGAGGAGTAAAAATCTCCGCCTTTCATATAGGCGACTTCGGTTTTGCTATCTTTTTCAAAAGGGGTGATTTTATACGGGTTTTCGCGGGCATAGCGTTTTACCGCACCGACGCATCTGCGGTCGGAGTTGCCCTCGCGCAGCACCGGATTTACCGCGCTTCCTAGCACTTTGGCATATCTGGCGGCCGCGTCTTTTTCCTCCGGAGTTTTTGGATCTGACGGGTACGGGGGCAGATCGTAGCCCTTAGCGCGAAGCTCGGTGATAGCGGCGTTTAGCTGAGGCAAGCTAGCCGAGATGTTTGGCAGCTTGATGATATTCGCGCGCTTTTCTTGCGTCAAATTTCGCAGCATCTCAAGGTCGTCGCTCACTCGCAGATCGGGCGGCAGCTTGTCGTTAAAAGCGGCGATGATCCGCGCGGCTAAGCCGATGTCGGCCTGCTCTATCTCTATGCCGCCCGCGCGCAAAAACGCCTGCAGGATCGGAAATAGCGAATAACTCGCAAACAGCGGAGATTCGTCGGTTCTAGTATAAACGATGTCGCTCATCTTTCCTCCTAAATAAATTTCGCAAAATCTTATCCAAATTTATATTAAAACGCCTTTTTGGCGGGCTATTTTTGGGAGTTTATCGCGCCTACGTGCTCCTCGTACGTCGCGCTAAATTTATGCTTGCCCGTCTTTTTATCGCGAACGAAGTACAAAAACTCGCTCTGCGCCGGCTTTATCGCCGCCCGTATCGCCGCTAGACTCACAGTGCAGACGGGACTTGGCGGCAGGCCTTCGTTTAGATAGGTGTTAAATTTGCTCTTATCGGTTCGTATGCGCTCGGCCGTGACCGTCTCATGCGAGTAGAGTCCATAGTTTAGCGTGCCGTCCATTTGCAGCTTCATGCCTTTTTTTAGGCGGTTTTGGATGACGGATGCCACAAGGGGCATCTCATCCTCGCTCGCGGCCTCTTTTTGCACGACCGAGGCCGTCACGAGATACTCGCTCCAGCGCTTTTCGTCGTAGTTACCGAGCAGTTCGGTCGCCGTTTTTTCGTGGGATTTTTTAGATAAATTTACCAGATGCGCCGCTAGCTGTTCTTCGTTTACGCCAAGCGGTACTTTGTAGGTTTCGGGCACCAAAAAGCCGTCCTCTATCGGAGCAAATTTGGCGTAAAATTCATTTAGCTTGGCCTCGCTTAAATTTAGCTTTTTTGCAACCTCTTGTAAAAACACGGCCGTCGTTTCGCCCGGAATTAGCGTTATTTGCGTTAGAGCCGCTTTTGCGGTCGTGAGTTTATATAAAAAATCAAGCTTACTAAGTTTTGCCGCGCCCAGATCTATCCAGCCTGCTTGCACGCGCCCCATAGTGCGCAAGATCACGGCGTCTAATTTATTTGCGTCCGTATTTTTTTCGCTTAGATATGATATAATCGCAAGCGTACTGCCCTGAGGCACGAAAATGACCTCGCTCACGCTCACCGGGCGGCTAAGATAAACAAGAAAGCTCAGAAAAAATATGAAAATCATCTCGCTTATAATGAAGAAAATTTGGCGCATTTTGATCCCCGCGGTTTTGATATTCGTCGTTTTTATAGCCGTCCTAAAACACGGCGTCGAGATAGAAAATATCGGCGCGGGCGGCTTTAAAATAGAGCAATTATATATAAAACTCGATAAAAAAATAATTTTACGCGCGCAAAATATCGAAATACCTAAACAAAGCGCCAAGGATAGCTCCGAGGACGCGCTGCTAGATCTTTCTAAAAACATCGTTTGGATAGACAGGCTGTTTGAGGAAATTTTACTCGAGCGCGTTAAGTTTTTAAACAGCGAGTCCACGCTATTTTATAGAGACGACGTTTTTTATCTAGATAGCCCGTTTTTGGCGGTTAGCTCAAATTTC
>NZ_CALHVN010000045.1 GCF_938039245.1 uncultured Campylobacter sp.
TTAAAAGCGCCTCGTCTAGAACAAAATACTGCGTCTTGTCGTTTTACGCTCAAATTTGGAGTTAAATTTATAAATTTGGCTTCAAATTTTACTCGCCGAGACCCGCACCGCAAAAATGCTAAAATTTAAGGCCTCTGCACAAAAAAATCCAACTTGCAGCCCAAATTTAGCATCGTAAAGACGCAGGTCTCGGTGCGTAAATTTTAAAAATCTCCACGTAAAAATATGATTTTCGCTTCGCTTATAAAAAATATATAAATTTTACCTTAAGAAATATTTTTCTAAGGCTAAAGTGTGTAAAATAGTCGCAATTTTATAAAAAAGCTTGATAAAAGAGCTAAATTTATACGCAAAATGCGGATTTTGAGAGTAAAATCAGAAAAATTCTTTGAAAGGAAGTTAAATGAAAACTACATCTTTGGCATTAGCCGGCCTACTTTTCGCGTCTGCGCTGGGCGCAAAGGAGTTCGTATCTATCGGTACGGGAGCGATGACGGGCACGTATTATCCGGTGGGCGGAGCGATATGTCGCCTCGTAAATAAAGACCCTCAGATGAAATGCTCGGTGCAATCAACCGGCGGCTCGGTCTACAACGTAAATAACGTGCTAAAAAAAGAGCTAAATTTCGGTTTCGTCCAAAGCGACGTGGTTTATGATAAATTTAACGGCGTTGGTAAATTTGAAGGCAACGGCGATCAAAATTTGCGCGCAGTCGTTTCGATCTACCCTGAGCTTCTCGCGTTCGTCGTCTCAAAATCAAGCGGTATCGGCTCGATAAACGACCTCGAGGGTAAAGCGATCAACGTCGGCAACCCGGGCAGCGGCAATGAAATGACCGCGCTTGGCGTGTTTAAGGCTTACGGCTTTGACGAGAAAAAGCTAAAACACCACGGCGTACTAACTGCCGGCGAGTGCCCGCACGCGCTAAAAGATAAGAAAATCGACGGCTACTTTTACATGGTCGGCCATCCGACGGCTAACATCACTGACGCGGCAAACTCGCTACCTATCGATATCGTAAATATCGAGGGCGAGCAAGTCGATAAGATGCTGGCCGCGATGCCGTATTTTGCCAAAGGTACGATACCAAAAGGCACCTATGAGGGCGTGGATCACGACGTAAACAGCATCGGCGTTAAAGCCGTCCTAGTCACGGATAAGAGCATGAGCGATACTGCGGTGGCTGCGGTCGTAAAGGCTATTTTAGATAACTTCGACGAGTACAAGAGCTTGCATCCGGCACTTGCTGCTGTTACTAAAGAGAGCCTGGTAGAGGGGCTTTCCGCACCTTTGCACCCTGCTGCCGAGGCTGAGTTTAAAAAAGCCGGCATAATAAAATAAACCAGCTAAGCCGTGCGGGTTAATTTGACCTGCGCGGCTTGTTTTTTGTAAATTTAGGGCTTATTTTTAGTTTTTGAGGATTTAAAATTTGACGCTTTGCTAGCTTGTTTTTGGGCGGCGAGTTTGCTTTAGCCGCATAAAGCGTCAAATTTTAGATTTGGCTCATACGCGAATTTTTGGCTGATTTTGTTTGCCGCTTGCAAAACCCGTATCTTTACGGCGCTGAGTTAAATTTGTAGGTAAATTTAAGGCTTAAGCAAAGCGGGTCAAATTTGAGAAACTAAAGCCCAGGTTTATACGGGCAAAATCGCCGAATTCTAGAAAAATTTAAGAGGTCAGGAAAAGAGCAAATATGGATAAAAATCTAAATGAAACACGAACAAATACCGAGCCGGCGCAGGAAAAGGAGGAGTTCGTCGAGGTAAAGACGCGCGAGATAAACTCGAGCTTTTATATTTATTTTACGAGCATTATCTGCTTTGCGTGGTCGGTTTTTCAGCTTTATATCGCGTATTTTCCGATGAACACGACGATGTCGCGCTCGGCGCACCTTGCTTTTGCTATCTGTTTGCTGTTTTTGCTCTACCCGCTTAAAATTCACAAAAAAGCCCACTCCAGCCTGCCGTTTTACGACATCGCGCTTTGCGTTTTGGGTACGCTAGCCGCGCTCTATCCGCTCATAGAGTTTCATGCGCTATCGCAGCGTCCCGGAGACTATACGAGCTATGACATCGTAGTTTCTTGCATAGCTGTAATCGTGCTGTTTGAGGCTGGCCGCAGGATTATAGGTCCAGCGCTTCCTATTATTGCGGGTATTTTTTTGGTATATGATTATTTCGGTCAATACATGCCAGACATCATTGCGCACCAGGGCGCTAGCCTAAACAAGCTCGCAGGCCACATGTATCTTACGACCGAGGGCGTTTTTGGCGTGCCGCTTGGCGTTAGCGTGAGTTTTATCTATCTTTTCGTCTTGTTCGGTTCGCTTTTAGAGCGCGCGGGAGCGGGGCAGTATTTTATAAATTTAGCCTTTGCGCTACTGGGTAAATTTCGCGGCGGACCGGCGAAAGCTTCGGTTATCGCGTCAGGACTAACCGGTATGGTGAGCGGCAGCTCCACGGCAAACGTCGTAACGGTGGGCACGTTTACGATCCCGCTGATGAAAAAGGCGGGTCTAACTAGCACCAAAGCCGGTGCCATCGAGGTGGCTGCGGGCGTAAACGGCCAGCTGATGCCGCCTATCATGGGCGCGGCGGCATTTATTATCGCCGAGTTTTTGGGCCTTAGTTACACGAACGTCATGATCGCGGCCGTGATTCCTGCGTTCGTGTGCTATATGTCGCTGTTTTTCATCGTGCACCTTGAAAGCTGTAAGCTAGGGCTAAAAGGCATGAAGCAGAGCGCAGGCGTGTCAAAGCTTAAAATTTTCGTGAGCGGACTGCACTATCTCATCCCGATTTTGGTTTTGCTCTATACCTTGCTAATCGCAAACGAATCGCCGATTTCGGCGGCCTTTAACGCTATTTGCGTGCTATTTTTGATTATCCTTTTTCAAGAGCCCGTTAGAAAAATGGCTCACGGCGAGAGCGTCGGCAAAGAGGACTTTATCGTTGGCTTTACGGATATATTTTGGGCGATGGTAACGGCGGCTAAAAGTATGACTACGATCGCGATAGCTACGGGTCTAGCAGGTATCATAGTGGGTTCTATCTCGCTAACCGGTATCGGGCAGGTGCTGTCTGAAGTCGTTGAAAATTTAGCCGGCAACAACATCGTGCTCATTCTCTTTCTCACGGCGATAATGTCGCTGATACTAGGTATGGGCTTGCCGACCACCGCAAACTACATCGTCGTTAGCTCGCTAGTGGCACCTGTGATTTTATTTTTGGCGCACAAAAACGGCTTTCTCATCCCTGCTATCGCGGTGCATCTTTTCGTCTTTTACTTCGGTATCCTAGCCGACGATACGCCGCCTGTTGGCATCGCGGCATACGCTGCGGCCGGCATCGCCAAAGCAAACCCCGTGACCGTGGGTATGCAGGGCTTTTTTTACGATCTGCGCACGACGATTTTGCCCTTTTCGTTCGTGTTTAATAACAAGCTGCTTTTGATAGAAAGCGTAGATGCCGCAAACCCAAACGACGCCAAAGGCATAGTGTGGATAACAAATCCGCTCGAAATAGCGCTGATTTTTGGTACGGCGCTAGTGGGTATGTTTGCTTTTTCTTCGGCGCTTCAAGGGTATTTTGTTAAACGCGTAAACGTGCTCGAGCGCGCGCTACTTTTGGCTGTCGCGCCGCTAACCTTGGTGCCTAATATGTGCGCCAAGTACATCCCTTTTATCGCGAACGAATACGTGTCTTACGCGATCGGTGTGTCGCTTTACGCGGCGTTATTTGCATTTGGCTGGATACGAAATAAAGCGGAAAAGAGAGTCGGCGTAGGCGCTTAAAGCCTGTGCTTTCTTATTATTCTGCGACTGTTGCTATCTCTTAAAATTTAGCCTAGTTTCTTGCTTTGCTTTTTCATAAATTTAAGTTGGCATTGTAGATGAAAGAAAGATGGATTCGGGCTAAATTTGATCGCCGAATTTAACCCGAGTAAGGAAAATCAGAGTCTTTTTGAGCGTTTTAGATCGCCTGCAAATTCGCATCCTAACTTGTCTTTTAGCTCGCAAGCCTTCTGAAAAAGAGCGTAGGCGTCTTTAAATTTTTTCTCCTCTAGCAGATACGATCCCGTAGTCGCGCATGAAAAGCCGTCGCCAAGCTCGCAGCCTTTATTTAGCAGCGCGCGCGCCTTTTCTTTGTCGCTAGATACGTACATACCGCCGGCGCCCGAGCAGGCCTCTTTAGCGCCTAGTTCACAGCCTTTTTCGTATAGTTCAAGCGCTTTTTTAGGATCGGGCAAGATATCTTTGCCTAGCTGATAGAGCGCACCGGCTCTTGCGCAGGCCTGCGCATCGTTTGCGTCGCAAGCAGATACGAATTTGTCGCGAGCTACGGTTAAATTTGAGCTTTCGTAGGCTTTTATGCCGTCCTCGAAATCGCCGCCCAGAGCAAAAACCGCGGCAACTAGCATTAGAAGTTTTTTCATTATCTCCCTTTAAATTAAAAATATTCTATTTTAGCATATTTAAAATTATTTTTTGTTTAGCCGTTTTTCTCTCGACCTAAAATCGGGCATCAAGGCAGCGATAAAGCCATAAAAGCTTTTTTGGTGGTGGGGGTAGATCAGATGGGTAAGCTCGTGAAGCACGACGTATTCGACTAGCTCGGGGGCTTTTTCGATCAAATTTAGGCTTAAATTTATATAGCCTTTGCGCGAGTTGCAGCTACCCCAACGCGTGGTCATTTTGCGCACAACGACGCGGTTTATTTTGCGGTTTACGGCTGGAGCGAGTTTATCTATAAAGTGCCCGTAAATGCGCCTCGCAAAAGCTTTTTTATAATTTTCTAGCGCAGCTAAACTCGCAGCGTAAATTTCGCCGTCAAATTTACGTCCGTCCGCGCTATCAAATTTAGCCTCGCTAGACTGCGACTTAAATTTAATCGCGTCAAATTTGCCGTCAAATTTAGCGCCGTAAATGTGTGGGTCTAGCTCCTCTGAGCTCAAATTTAAGCCGTCAAAAACTCCTGAGTCGCTTGTAAAACGTATCAAATTTACGCCCTTTAAATTCGGTTCTAGCACGATATGGTAAACCTCGCCTAGTAGCTTAAACTCGTCCTCGCGCGGCAAATTTGCTAGCGTTTTTTCGCGAGCCGATTTTAGCCAGTCGTAGTGTTTTTGCACGAACTCTAGCGCATATTTTTGCTCGGCGTAAAAGGGCAGTGAAACCGAGATTTCGCCTGATTTGGCGACCTTTAGGCGGGTTGTTTTGATGCCTTTTTTAAAATTTAGCGCGACGTCGAATTCGCCGCATTTTACGCTAACGGTTTTTACACGAGGCGTTTTGACTGCCATTTTCTGCTTCTCCAGCGCCACGTGTTTACGAGTCCGCGCAGCCACTCGTCGGCGGTAAATCCGATCCAAACGCCGATGATCCCCATGCCCTGCATGATGCCTAGATAGTATCCTAGCGGCAAGCTCACGCCCCACATAAACACCGCGCCAGTCATCAGCGGAAATTTAGCATCGCCGCTTGCGCGCAGGGCGTTTACGATGACGATGTTAAAGGTTCGTCCTGTCTCAAGCGCGATAGAAAGGGTAAAAAGCGGCAACATGACGGCCTTTAGCTCCTCGGTCAAATTTAACCGCTCCATGATCTCAAATTTACCGAAATACGCCGCCAAAACCACCGCTAGAGTTGCGATAAAGCCGATACGAAGCGCGCGGAAAGTGCGCGAATAGGCCTCGTCAAATCTCATCGCGCCGACTAGGTGGCCGACGATGACTTCGTTTGCCACGCTGATGCTGGCTCCGCAAAGTAGGATTAAAAGCGTGATTTGAAAATAAACGGTTTGTACGTTTAGACTGGCCTCGCCCATGCTCGCTACAAAGCCGAAAGCCACCATATACTGCGCCATCCAGAGCAAATTTTCGCCGGCACTCGGAAGCCCGACGGATAAAATTTTACGCAAGATCGCAAACGGCAGGCTAAATAGACGTTTAAAGAAAATTTTGACTTTGGCGTAACGGGTCAGGATCAAAAATAGCACGATAACACCCACTAGTCGTCCCGCGACCGTCGAGACCGCGACGCCGTAGAGACCGTAGTTTGGCAGTCCCAGCCAGCCAAAAAGCGCGATAGAGTTGCCGCAAAGAGTAATGATGTTCATTAAAAGCGAGACTAGCATGACGGCGGCGGCGAAGTTGTAGACGCGAAGCACGGCTGCTAGCACCATGCCGATACCGTCAAAAGCAAGCGCTACGCCTAGCATGTGCAGGTAGCCAAAACTCTCCTGTCTAAGCTGCTGCGGGACGTTTAAAAGCTCTAAAATTTCAAATCCGAAAAAGTAAATAAAAACCGCGCTAAAAAGCCCGATTATCGTATTAAACGTGATGCTGGCGTGTATGACGCGTTTGGCTAAATTTATATTTTTAGCGCCTAGAGCCTGCGCGACTACGACCGAACAGCCGACGCTCAAAAAGTTAAAGATCGTCATAAATAAATCCATGACTTGATTGCCCGCGCCCATAGCGCCCACTAAATGGACGCTGACCTTAGTCACCATGTAGGTGTTTATGATGAGCGTAACAAAGTGCAAAAACATATCTAAAAATATCGGTATAGTAAGCTTTTTGAGCGATAAATTCATAATTTCTCTTTTGTAACGTGGATTTTAAATAACGCGCGATTATATCCAAATATAAATTTAAAGCGTTTTAAGGCGGCGCGGCGGGCTTGCTCGGTCAGCGGGCATAATCTTTTTATTAGATTAATCAAGTATAATTTAAAAAATCTACTACGAACGGACGTCAAAATGCATAAAACTTTTACCTCTAGATGGGCCTTTATCATCGCCTGCGTTGGCTCTGCCGTGGGCATGGCAAACGTCTGGGGCTTCCCGTATAAGGTCGGCTCAAACGGCGGCGGCGCATTTTTGCTTATTTACGTGCTTTTTATCGCGATATTTTCTTACGTCGGGCTATCTGCGGAGTACGCTATCGGCAGACGCGCTAAAACCGGTACGCTAGGCTCCTATGAATACGCCTGGAAGAGCCGAAACTGGGGAACTTTCGGTAAAATTTTAGGCTGGATACCGTTAGCGGGCTCGATGTGTATAGCTACCGGATACGCAGTCATCATCGCGTATGTCTTAAAGGCGCTGTTTCAGGCAATCACGGGTTCGCTTATGACCGTGGATACGAACACTTGGTTTGACTCCTTTGCGTTTTCGTCCTATTCGGTCGTGCCGTTTCATTTTATCGTCGTTGCCGGCACGCTATTTACGCTATTTTTCGGCGCGCATAGTATAGAAAAAACGGGCAAAATCATGATGCCGCTTTTTTTTATTCTATTTTTTATTTTAGCGATTAGGGTGGCGTTTTTAGACGGGGCGTTTGGCGGGTATAAATTTATCTTTCACAGCGACTGGGGCAAGCTAGCTGATCCTATGGTATGGGTGTCGGCGATGGGCCAGGCATTTTTCTCGCTATCTATCACGGGTTCTGGTATGATAGTTTATGGCGCGTATCTGCATAAAGACGAAGATATCGTCGATAGCGCGCAAAAAACGGCGATCTTTGATACGATCGCAGCGATGACGGCGGCGCTTGTGATGCTGCCTGCGGTCTTTGCCTACGGCATGGATCCAGCGGCGGGGCCCGGACTACTTTTCGTAACGCTGCCTAAAATTTTACAAGACATGGTCGGAGGCCAAATTTTTGCGATTATTTTATTTACGGCGGTGATTTTTGGCGGCGTGACGTCGCTACAAAATATGTTTGAAGTCGTCGCCGAGTCAATAATGCACAAATTTCCTAAGCTAAAGCGCGGCGTCGTGCTAATTTTGCTTTGCGCGGTGTGCTTTGGTATCGGCGTAAATATGGAAGCCATAACCAGCTGGGGGCCGTGGATGGACTTTGTGTCGATCTATATCATCCCTATCGGTGCGGTGATCGGCGCTGTGTCGTGGTTTTGGGTCATCAAAAAAGAAGAGATCATGGACGAGATAAATACCGGCGCGGCAAAAAAGCAAGGCGCGCTGTGGTATTTTGTCGGCAGATATATCTACGTGCCGATGGCGCTTACGCTTTGTATCATCGCGCTTAGCATGCATATCTCGTTTTAAGGCGCGCGCGTGGCACTCATAGATCTAATCGACGTTAGTAAAAAATTCGGCCCCAATGAAATTTTAAACAAAGTAAGCCTCAGCGTAAACGAGCGTGAGCGTATCGCTATCATCGGTAAAAACGGCAGCGGCAAAAGTACGCTGATGAAGCTAATCGCGGGCGCGCTAGAGCCTGATAGCGGCAGGCGTATCGCGCAAGGCGGCGTTAAGGTAGAAATGCTCGCGCAAAATCCTAAATTTGACGATGCGGCTACCGTAAAAGACGCGCTAAATTTAGAGCTAAAAGAGATATTTGACGCTAGGGACGAGTATGCGGCGGTGCTAGAGGCGCTCGGCCGCGATGCGCAAAACAAAGAACTAAACGCTAGGCAAGACGAGCTAATCAAATTTATCGAAGCAAAAGACGGCTGGCAGATCGAGCGCAAGATCGAGCGCGTGCTGGAGGAGTTTAAGCTAAAAGAGTACGAAAACCGAGCTGTCGCAAGCCTTAGCGGAGGCGAGATACGCCGCGTAGCTCTGGGCGCGCTGATACTTAAAAAGCCAGATGTCTTGCTACTTGACGAGCCTACGAACCACCTTGACGTTTATATGGTGAGATTTCTTGAAGATATGCTAAAAAGCTCGCGCCAGACGATAGTTTTTATCTCGCACGATCGCTATTTTATCGATGCGCTAGCAACTAGAAGCGTAGAGATCGAGGAGGGCGCGCTGGCGTCATTTGATGGCGGTTACGCAAACTATCTAGCCAAAAAAGAGGAAATTTTAGCCAGCCTAGCCAAATCTCACGAGACGTTGCTAAAACAACTAAAAGCCGAGGAGGAGTGGCTACGCAGAGGTGTCAAAGCGCGTCTAAAACGCAACGAAGGGCGCAAAGAGCGAGTGCTAGCCATGCGCGAGGAGGCGAAGAAAAACCCGGGCGTGATACGCCGCGTTAGGCTCGAGCTTGAGCGAGCGAGTAAAAATTTTAACCAAACGCAAAGCGTAAACCGCAAAAAAATGCTATTTGAGATCAAGCAATTAAGCAAAAATATCGGCGGCAAGCAGCTTTTTAGTGATTTTAACGCGCGCGTTTTGCAAGGCGAACGTATCGCGATAGTCGGACGAAACGGCAGCGGTAAAAGCACTCTTATTAAAATTTTACTCGGGTTTGAAAAGCCAAGCAGCGGCGAAGTTAGGCGCGGCGAGGTGCGAGTGGGGTACTTTGATCAGTCGCGAAGCGCGCTGGATGACGATAAGAGCCTCATTGAGACCTTTTGTCCAAACGGCGGCGATCACGTTATGGTGCGCGGGCGAAATATGCACGTCTACGGCTATCTTAAAAATTTCCTATTTCCTAAAGAATTTCTCGATAAACCCATCGGCGTGCTAAGCGGCGGCGAGAAAAACCGCGTGGCGCTAGCTTTGCTTTTTAGCAAAGAGTACGACGTGCTCGTACTAGACGAGCCTACAAACGACCTGGATATCGCAACTATCAACATCCTTGAGGACTACCTGCAAAGCTTTGAGGGCGCCATAATCATCGTTAGCCACGACCGCTACTTCGTCGATAAGATCGCGCATAAACTCTGGGCATTTGAGGGGACGGCGATCGAGGTGCTACATCAAGAATACAGCGTCTATCTCGAGCTAGAAGACGAATTAGCCGAGCTTGGTAAATTTGAAGCAAGCCTGGCCAGCGAAGCAGAGCAAGCGCAAAAACAAAAGAGCAAAACCGGCGCGAAGCTAAGCTACAAGCAAACGCAAATTTTATCCTCGCACCCCGAAAAAATAGCCGCGCTGGAAGCTAAGATAAAAGAGCTAAACGCCGGCCTTAGCGATCCAAAAATCTATCAGCAAATCGGCCTAACCGCGCTTTATAATGATCTGGAAGCAGCAAAAAGTGAGCTAGAGACGCTAGAGAACGAATACTTTGAAGTCTTGGAAATCGCCGAAAATTTGGAGCAAATTTGAAAAAATTAACTAAAACGGGCAGAGTTAGCGCTCTAAATTTACGCACGATTAAGCGAGACGAGTTTATCGGCGCTAGTTTTGAGCTGGACGGGATTAAATTTAGCGGCGTTTTTTCGGCGGATTTTAGTCTGGAACAGGGCGACCTCGTGCGCGTAGAGTACGAAAGAGACGGCTTTATAAATAGAATAACCCTGCTTGAAACCCTGGCTAAAAATAGCGAAAACAAGAGCATGACGGCAAAAATCATGAATATTACGGTTTTTATCTCGCTTGCGCTTCTTGCTCTTTGTATCGCGGGCGGAGTGATTTTTTCTTTGATTACTGGCAGATTTGAGATTCGCGATTTTACCGATGTTGTTAGGCTTATTGGCATTTGTTTTCTCGTTTGGTCGCTAGCGTACCTTACGATAGGAAAATTTAAAATTTTGAGATATTTTACTTGATTTTAGGCTTAAATTTACGTTTAGTCCGCTTAAATTTAGGCCTAAAATTTAGAAAAGATTGAAAATTTAACCCAAATTACCGCAGTTTGCCCGTAATTTTAATTAAATTTTTTATATAATTTCGCGTTTTATTAAAAGGTTTATGATGGATAGAAAAACTTGGAGTTCGAAAATAACGTATATTTTGGCTGTTGCGGGCGCTACGGTCGGTTTTGGCGCGACGTGGCACTATCTCGCATCGAGGTAGATAATCCGACCATCATACCTTATATCACATTTGGCATAGCTTTTATCGTTGCGATCATCTTTGGCGTTTCAAAAGCTAGGGGTGCAAAGAGGGATTGCGGATAAATTTAACGTAAATTTTTTAAAGCGCCTTTTTTAGGTGCTTTGCTCCTTAAATTTAGCCAAAAATTTAAGGAGTAAATTTGACTTATTTACTATTTTTTGTTATTTTAAAAGGAAGCTGAAATTTACAAAAAAGGAGAAAAATGATCAAATTTCAAAAGTCGAAATTTAACAATTCGGTATTTATCCCATCGCTTGTTGTCATATTTTTAATAACGGCATTTGCAGCGATATTTCCAAATTTCTCAAATGAGTTTTTTAAAGGTATGCAAAACTACATCGCAGCGAAATTTGGCTGGTTTTACATCCTGGCCGTCGCCGTCATACTTCTAAGCATCATTATCCTTGGCTTTAGCAAGCTTGGCGAGATCAAGCTCGGAGCCGATCACGTAAAGCCGGAGCACAAAAATATCTCGTGGTTTTCTATGCTTTTTGCCGCCGGTATGGGCATCGGACTTGTGTTTTTTGGCGTGGCCGAGCCGCTCATGCACTATCTAAATCCGCCGCTCGGCGATGCGCAAACTATCGCAGCGCAAAAGCTTGCGATGAATATCACCTTCTTTCATTGGGGTATGGGCGCATGGTCGGTTTATGCCATCGTGGCGTTAATTCTCGCCTTTTTCTCGTATAGGCACGGCTTGCCGCTCACGCTTAGATCGGCGTTTTATCCGATCATCGGCGATAAAATTTACGGCAAGATCGGCAACGCCATCGACACATTTGCCGTCGTAGCGACGCTTTTTGGCGTAGCGACCTCGCTAGGATACGGCGTACTTCAGGTAAATGCCGGCCTTACGCACGTTTTTGGCCTGCCGACCATGCATATTACGCTTCTAATAGTGCTTTGTTTTGCAGCGACCATCTCAGCGGCAAGCGGCGTGGATAAGGGGATTAAAATTTTATCAAACTCAAATATCGCGCTAGCCATTTGTTTTATGTTTTTGATACTATTTTTAGGAGATACGACGCAGCTTTTAAAGTCGTTTGTGCAAAACAGCGGCGACTACGTCTCGACGCTTATTTCAAACACCTTTAACCTCTACGCCTACGAGAGGCAAAACGAGAGCTGGCTTGGCGGTTGGACGCTGCTATACTGGGCTTGGTGGCTATCTTGGTCGCCATTTGTGGGGCTTTTTATAGCTAAAATTTCAAAGGGCAGGACGATAAGAGAATTTGTGATCGGCGTACTTTTCGTGCCAACCGGCTTTACATTTGCTTGGATGAGCTTTTTTGGTAACTCGGCGATCGCGCTTGTTCAAGGCGGCTTTAGCGAGCTTGCGACGACCGTAAATTCCGACTCGGCTTCGGCGCTTTTTATGTTTTTAGAAAAATTTAGCTTTTCAAGCTTGCTAAGCACGATCGCAGTCTTTATGATCGTCATATTTTTCATCACTTCGGCCGACTCAGCGGCGATCGTGATGAACATGCTTTGCTCAAACGGCAAGGACGATACGCCGGTTTGGCAAAAGGTCTTTTGGGGTGTTACAGTGGGCGTCGTGGCGGCATTTTTGATGCTAGCCGGCGGCCTTGGCTCGCTTCAAGCGCTTACTATCGCTACGGCGCTGCCGTTTTCGGTGGTGCTTTTGGGTGCGATTTTTGGGCTATTTAAGGCGCTGCGCGTCGATGTGACCAAAAAAGAGACAAATAACTTTAACAACATGCCTCTTAGCGATCTTTCAAAGCCTTGGCAAGAGCGACTAAGCGCGATTATCACTCTACCTAGCAAAAAAGACGGCAGTAAATTTCTAAACGAAGTCGTGCTAAAAGCCTTTAACGAGCTAAAAGAGGAATTTGCCAAAAACGGACTTGAGGCAAATGTAACAAAAGCTGAAAATTTCGTAAATTTAAACGTCGGACTTGGCGACGAGATGGACTTTAGATACGGCGTATATCTCACCAAAAGCCAGAGCCCGGACTACACTAGAGAGCTTGAGGGCGACGATCTTTATTACAGAGCCGAGGTATATCTAAAAGAGGGCGGTCAGGACTACGACGTGCTTGGTTGGAGCGAGGCCACGCTGATAAACGACGTCATCGAGCAATACCGCAAACATATGCAGTTTTTACATGTCGTTAGAAAATAATAATTTGGCGTAAATTTGCAGAAATTTACGCCTTTAAATTTATGCCAAGTAGCCTTTTTCTAATAATATTTACCGATTTTAATCCAGATTTGTTTTAAATTTCAAAGATGGTTCTAAAAACTTTAAATAAAATTTTTATATAATCTCTCTTTTTCACAAAGGTATACAGATGGATAGAAAATCGTGGAGTTCGAAGGTAACGTATATTTTGGCGGTTGCGGGCGCGACCGTGGGCTTTGGCGCGACGTGGCGCTTCCCGTATCTGGTCGGGCAAAACGGCGGCGGCGCCTACGTACTCGTGTTTTGTATCGCGATGATCGTGATCGGTATACCGATGATTTTGGCCGAAAATGCGATCGGCAGACGCCTAAAATGCAACGCCGTGGACGCATTCGGCGGTAAAAATATAAATCCGGCATGGAAAATCGTGGGCTGGATGGGGCTGCTTGGGGCATTTGGCATCATGGCCTACTACATGGTTATCGGCGGCTGGGTGCTAAACTACATCGCGCAGATCGCATTTGGTATGCTCGATCTCTCGCAGGTGCTTAGCTTTGAGGCTACGAGCGCGTTTTATGAGCAAAATATCGTTAGCGATCCGCTGGCTATTAGCTTTGCGACACTGGTTTTCGTACTCGTAAACTACGCGATCCTGGTGCAGGGCGCAGTCGGCGGTATAGAGCGCTCGGCGAAGTACCTCATGCCGCTACTTTTCGTGCTGATGATCGTGATGATCGTAAAAAACTTAACCTTAGATGGCGTGGCGCAGGGGGTTAAATTTTACCTCACGCCAGATTTTTCAAAGATAAATTTAAAGCTTTTCGTCGAGGTTTTGGGGCAGGTATTTTTCGCGCTTTCGCTTGGTTTTGGCGTGATGATTACGCTTTCAAGCTTTGTTAAAAAGGACGAAGGGCTGGTTAAAATCTCTATCATCACGGGCATCCTAAACACCCTCATCGCCGTGCTTGCGGGCTTTATGATATTTCCGTCGCTTTTTAGCTACGGCGTCTCGCCCGACAGCGGCCCAAGCCTCGTGTTTAAGAGCTTGCCGATCGTTTTTTCGCATATGCCTTTTGGCGGATTTTTTGCGGTGGCGTTTTTTGCGCTGCTGATGATCGCCGCGCTCACGACCTCGCTGCCGATCTACGAGGTTATCATTACGACGCTTCAGGAGAAATTTAAAATCAAGCGCAAAAGCGCGATTTTGCTGGTGCTTGGCACGATATTTATATTTGGAAATTTACCGTCCTTGATGGCTACGAATCTGCTTTCTGACGTTAAAATTTTCGGTAAAAATATCTTTGACGCATACGACGCCATCAGCGCTACGATATTTTTCGTGCTGACCTCGCTTGGGTGCGCGATATTTGTAGGCTGGGTGCTAAAAGACGAAGCCAAACGCGAGATAATGCAGGGCAGCGAAAAATATGCAAAACTCGTAAATATCTGGTTTTGGTATATCAAATTCGTCGTGCCGTTTATCATTTTGGTGCTTTTTATTAGCTCGTTTTACGATAATTTTTTAAAGTAAATTTGATGACAAGTCTCGTAAATTTAGCTAACGGCGATCGCCTAAATTTGCGCGTAGAGGGTCAAATTTTAGCTAGCGAGAGCATCAAAAACGGCAAAACGAGGCAGACGCAAAAGGAGTTTGCAAGTGTTGGCGAGGCGCAAAAAGCCTGCGTAAAAAAGGAGTGGGAGAGCCTGAAAAAAGGCTATGTCCTGCAAAATGCGAACGCGAAAGCCGGCGAAGCAAGTTTACACGTCTATATCGGCGGCGGATACACGGGCGCGCTATCCTTTGCTGGCGCGGGTGACGAGCTTTTCGTCTACAAATGCGGCGGCTACAAAGAAGAGGAATCGGTAGATTTTCTAACTAGGCTGAGCGCAGACGGAGCGATAAGAGGCGATATCATCCTGCCAAAGCCGCTTGCATGGCAGGCGGAGCGCGCCGGCGAAAATTTGCTGCTGGACTTAGATCACGATATTTTTAAATTTAACCCACAAACGGGCGAATTTACAAATGTCTTTAAAGAGCTAAAAATAAAAAGAAACGGCGATATTACGAGCTGCGTCTGCGCATCCGGCGAGGCTGCGGCATTTGCGGCTTACGGCCAAATTTACGTTTTGCGAGACGGGGGTTTTTCGTCTCTTGGCAAATACAAAACTGACTCGGGCTGCGGAGCTGCGTTTTGCGTAGCGCTTAGCACGGACGGCGCAAAGCTAGCTCTAAGCTGTAAGCAAAACGAGATCAAAATTTTAAGCACGCTAAATGGAGAAATTTTAAACGAGATAAAAGAAGGCTTCGGTATGCTTAGCGACGTTTGCTTTTTAAATGACGGCTCGCTGCTAGGCAGGGAGTATTATGGGGGCAGCCTAGTCTGTTTTGACGCGGCAGGCTCGCGGCAAACTCCTGCGTGGATGCGGGGCGAGTGTGCCAAGGCTCAGAAGATTTGCGTTAGCACGGACGGTTTGCGGCTTGCGCTAATTAGCTACGACAAGGCTCGCATCATCGATCTAAAAAGCGGAAATTTGCGGCTTAGCTTTGAGCTTTCGCACGTCGTTAAGCGCTGCGAGGCCAAATTTGAGTGCATAAACGGCGAGGAATTTTTAGCCGTGCGCACCGACTACGGCTGCTTTAGTCTTTATAAAATTTAAGGGAAAACATGTTTTGTTTTTTACTCGGTATTTACTTTTTTTACGTTGCCGTAAAGGCGATTTTGGCTATTTTACAGATAAACTTCATCCGCGCAGAGGCTAAAAAGCCTGCCGTCGTGCTAGAGCAGGACGAGTACGAATCAGCCGCCGCGGCAGCGATAACGAATCAAAAATTTGAGATAGCAAGCCTTTTTTATCACGCCGCGATATTTATGATGTGGGCGTGCTGGGGGCTTGGTGCGATATCGGGGCATGCCTACAAAACGGGAGATATAGGCGACAACGTCTTTATGGTTATGGTATTTTTGCTCGTTTCGTCGTTACTGGAGCTACCGCTAAATATCTACGAAACCTTCGTCAAAGATAAAAAGCTCGGCTTTTCAAACGTAACGCCTAAAATTTTCGCACTTGATCTAGCTAAAATGCTCGCGCTAACGCTAGTGTTTGGTACGCTGTTTGTGTGGCTGGTGCTGCTTTGTATTGGATTTTTGGGCGATTTTTGGTGGTTTTGGGTGTTTTTACTAAGCTTTGGCATCGCACTCGTGATAAATCTCATCTACCCGACGCTCATCGCGCCTATCTTTAACAAGATGCAGCCGCTAGAAGAGGGCGAGCTAAAAAGCCGTATAGAATGGCTTTTAGCGCAGTGCGGGTTTAAAAGCAGCGGCGTTTATACGATAGACGCTAGCAAGCGCGACAACCGCCTAAACGCCTATTTTGGCGGCCTTGGCGCGACTAAACGTGTGGTGCTTTTCGACACGCTCGTTAAAAAGCTAAGTCTTGCCGAGATAATTGCCGTTTTGGGGCATGAGCTCGGGCACTTTAAGCACAAAGATATCCTAAAAATGATCGCTCTAAGCGCGGTTATGCTTTTTGCGATGTTTTTTATATTTGGCAACATCCCTGACGCAGCGTACGACGCGCTGGGGCTCAGCCCGGCAGGCGGCGGAGTGATCGTGTTTTTGCTACTTTTTTCGCCGATTTTCGGGTTTTTATTTTCGCCGGTGAGCTCGTATTTTAGCCGCGCGAACGAATTTGGCGCCGATAAATTCGCAGGCGAGGTCTCAAACAAAGCCGACATGATAAGCGCGCTAAAAAAGCTAGGCTCCGAAAACAGGGCCTTCCCGAAGGCTCATCCGCTCTATGCGTTCGTCTATCACTCGCACCCAAGCCTTTTTGAGCGTATAAACGAGCTGGAAAATGACGGTAAATGACGCGCTAAAAGCAGCCGCCTCGCAGATAGCTCCAGCGTGCGAGATAAACGGCGCAAATCCGGCGCGCGTAGCCAAGGCGCTTTTGATGCGACACCTCGGCGTAAAAATCGAATGGATATTTTTAAATTTAACCAGCGAGCTTGATGATGCGGACGGATATTTTGCGCTCGCAAAACGCTTCGCAAATCACGAGCCGCTTGAATATATCACAGGCGAGGCGGGCTTTTACGGACTTAGTTTTAACGTAAAAAAGGGCGTCTTAATCCCGCGCCCCGAAACTGAAATTTTAGTCGAAAAATCGCTTGAAGTTTTATCAAATTTGCCCGCACGAAAGGGGCCGCCTCTAGTCGCCGAGATCGGAGTCGGAAGCGGGATAATCAGCATCTGCCTCGCGCTAAACTCAAACGCTAAAATCATAGCCTCAGATATCAGCGACGATGCGTTAAATTTAGCTCGAGAGAATGCGGCAAAATTTGGCGTAGAGGACAGGATAGAGTTCGTAAAATGCGCGTATCTGGATCAAATTTGTGGGCAGTTTGACCTGCTAGTTTCAAATCCGCCTTATATCGCGCGGGACTACGAGCTTGATAAATTCGTGCTAAACGAGCCGCACGAGGCGCTATTTGGCGGCGCAAAAGGCGATGAAATTTTAAAATATATCGTGCTTCTCGCGCGAAACCGCGGCGTAAAATACCTAGCCTGCGAGATGGGCTACGACCAGCGAAAAAGTATGCAAAACGCGCTTAAATTTAACGGCTTCGAGGCGGAGTTTTACAAGGATTTAGCCGGATTTGACCGCGGATTCGTCGCTAAAAATATATTTGCGAATTTTTAAATTTACGCATTCTGCGTGCGAATTTTACCGCGCTTTGTCGGCGTTTTAGCTAGCAATGCCTGGCGCTAGCGCAAAAACCGCTAAATTTAAACGGAGAGGAATAAAATGAGCATCCAAACGAAGCTAAAAAATCTGGAATCAAAAGCAAAAAGCAAGGGCGAGTTCGCGCTTTGCGCCGCTGCGGCGTACCTCAGTCGCGACCTTTCCGGCATCGACGCGCGGATAAATTTGCTCGGCGCGCTGCACGAGTGCGGGTATTTGCAAAACTCGCTAAAGCCTTACAGGACGGAACTGGGCGCCGATAGTCCCGAGTGGACGCAGAGGTGTTTGCAGCGCTTAGCTAACGGCGATCACGACTACTGGGCGCTTGCGGCTTTGCTTTGCGGCGAGGGCGAAAAATGCGTGCAAACCGCGTTAAACTCGGGCTATCAAAGGCTGGCTAACTGGAGCTACGATCATTTTAAGCTCGGACGCGTAAACGTCGTTACGCTTTATAGACAGGCTATGGATAGCGTGTTATCGGGCATTTTGGAGATAGGCTACTCGGCTAAAAGCGGCGAATGCGTGGACGTAGGCAGGTCTAGGGCGCTATCTATCGATAGGCATGATAGTAAATGTATCAGGGGCATACTGCACCTAACGATGCAAGCTAAGCTGCCCTACGGCGCGTGGCGCACGGAAAGCGCGAAATTTTATATAGATAAAACGAGCGCGAAGCAGGATTAAATTTCTAAACGCGTTAAATTACGCGGCGCTAGCGCTAAATTTACCGTGTTAAACAAGCATTTTTGCCGAATTTGCGTCTAAATTTAGCCGAATTTAAACACCCTAACCCTAAAATGCGTGCGATAAATCAAAAAAAGGAAAATCATGAAAAGCGTTTATTTTTTGCTTCTTGGCGCGCTCATCGGTACGGAGCTGGCTCTGGGCGCCCTAGTCGCACCCACGATTTTTTATCCGCAGAGCATACTTGGCGAGGGCGTACTCACGCAGTTTCAAAGCGGCAAGTTGATGGCCACGATATTTGTTAAATTTAACTACGCCTTGCTAGTCATTAGCGTCATAGCCGCGCTTTACGAGCTTGCTTCGTTTAGATCTAGCGTCAAATTCGCTGCTAAATTTAGCATGAATATGCTCTGCGCGATAAATTTAGCCCTCGCGCTCTCGTTCGTGTTTTACTTCACGCCTTTCATCATGGACGCGCAGGCTGCGGGCGAGGCGGCGACGCAGACGGCCGAGTTTAGGCAGATGCACGCGGCTAGCGAGTGGACGATGAAGCTGATGTTGTTCGCGCAGCTTGCTTTGTTTTTTATCAAATTTAAAACCGCCCAAAAATGAGCGCAAAGCCCGATATCCAAATTTTAACCGATTTTCTATCTGACTATACGACGGCGATGGTGAGTGCAGGCACCTACACCGCGCGCGTCGAAAAGTGCGTAGACCGCGTGGCTAGGCGCTACGGCTACGACGTTAGCGTGACGATTTTCGTGAAGTATTTTACGATTAGCGTCATGGACTCGGCCGACAACTCCCTGCGCCGAACCTACGTGAAAAAGATCCCGCTAGGGCAGGTGAGCTTTAACCGCATTTCCGAGCTTTCGTCGCTTAGCTGGCGGATTTTGGATGAAAATTTGAGCTTAGACGAGGCCAAAGAGCAGTTTGAGGGCGTCATGCGCATCGGGGCGAATAAATTTACAAGCTCGCTTATTTTAATAAGCCTTGCAAATGCGGCGTTTTGCAAGCTTTTTGGCGGCGATGCTGGCTCGGTAGCTTGCGTATTTTTCGCGACGCTCGTGGGTTATAGCCTTAGATTTGCGCTTGCTAAAATGGGCGTAAATTTAAAAATTCAGTACGTTTTGGTATCGTTCGTCGTCTCTTTTATCGCCTATCTTGGCGTATTTTACGGCTTTACGCACACTAGCGACGTGGCGATCGGCTCGTCGATACTATTTTTGATGCCGGGCGTTTTTCTCATAAACTCGGTCTTTGATATCATAAACGACAACACGCTTGTGGGCATCAGCAGAGCCGTGAGTACGGGCATCTTGATACTTTGCATAGCAGTGGGCGTTTATATCACGCTCTCGCTTAGCAATGCGGAGATTTTACATGTTTGAGCTTTTGACCGCGACTCTTATAGACGGCGCTTTTGCTGCGGTGGCGGGGCTTGGCTTTGCCTACGCTAGCTCTCCGCCAAAAAGGACTCTCGCATTTTGCGCGCTGCTTGCGGCGTTTGCGCACGCTAGCCGCTTTTGGATCATGCAGATGGGATTTTTTAACATCAGCGTCGCCACTCTTATCGTCTCATTTTTAAGCGGGATTTTAGGTATGCTCTTTGCCAAACGGCTAAAAGTGCCCGCCGAGATCATCGCATTTCCCGCGCTTTTGCCGATGGTGCCTGGAGTTTACGCGTATAAGGGCATTTTGGCGCTGTTTTCGTTTCTAAACGAGACTGATATCGCTAAGAAAAACGAATATCTAATCATATTTTTCGACAACGCCATCACGACTACCACGGTCTCGTTAGCGCTTGGCGTCGGGGTTTCGGTGGTGCTTATTTTATTTTACGATCAGTCCTTGATGATTACCCGCGGTGCCAAGTGCGATCTGGCGACGAGAAAGCCCAGCGAAAAGTAAAATTTGTGCGGCGTCTTTTAAGCGTCCTTAAATAAGCTAGAAAATTTCGCCCTGCGATAGGCTGCACGCCTTATCTTGGGCTAAATTTTTGTCGCAGCATTTAAATCCGTCTTAAAATACTTCCGCTAATTGTTTTGTTAAAATTTGGCAATCCGTCAAATTTGGATCAAATTTAGCTCTCGAAACGGGGGCTAAATTTGATAGCCTTTCTTATCTTTACCCTAAATTTTTTCTCAAATTTGCCGATTTATTTTAAAGTCTAAATTTAAAAGGATTTAAAAATGATAGAAGGCATAAATTTAAACTCGACGAGTTATCAGCCAAATTTCGAAACCAAAGCCGACCCACAAAAAGCGCAAGCAAGCGCCGCTAAAATTACTCCTTTCGATAAGCAAAATCTAAACGAAACGCCTCAAAAAAGCGTGCAAAGCGACGAGGATGCGCGCATAGCGCAAGCGTATATGAATAAAACTACCTACGAGATATTTGAGGCTGAAAATATCATCTTCGATAGGAGCGAAGAGGGCTGGATAACCAAAACCATAGAGAAAATCGACGCGATGCTAGCCCAAAAATACGCGCCCGGACAGATGCACGAGATGATAATGAGAGACGAGCTGGACACAAAGGAAAAGGTCGTCGATTTTACTCTATATTCGTATTCGTGGTGGCTAAAGGGCAAATCGATAGACGGTAAACCGACTATCTCGGGTAAATTGCTGGGGCTTGGAACAAAGGAGGAGGAAGAGGAATTGAGGGCTTTTAAAGACTCTTTACCTGAAGATGCCGTGATGGGCGACGTCGGAGCGGCTTTGCTGCAAAGAACCGACATCAGTATAGAAGAATTTAAAAAGCTCTATGCGGAAGATATCGAAAAAACTACGAAAGCCCACAAAGAAGCCGTAGCAAAAATCAATCAAGAGATGAGAGAATACAACGAAAATTTAGCTAAGCAAAGAGCGGAAACTAAATTTAAACCTATCCAAGCTACTAGTAAAAGTAAGACTTACGTAGATAAAGATATTAGACGCGAGTTTTTCGAGAATTTCTTAAAGGCCGAACGCGAAAAGGGTACGGATATAACTGAAATTTTAAATCAACTAGCAAAGCTAGGTAAATTTGACGTAA
>NZ_CALHVN010000046.1 GCF_938039245.1 uncultured Campylobacter sp.
TTAAATTTGGCGACGGGAGTTACCTCGTCGGTAATGACCGAGCCAAATTTAAAAGTAACGAAGTATAGGGCAAAAAGACGAGCCGTTAAATTTATTTCCAAAGAAGATAGAGCTTTTCGTCGTATATATCGCTACTCTTCGGCCCCACCTCCACCTCCGTCACCTCCACGTTTTGCACGTCGTTTTTGGCTTTTAGCGCGCTGGCGTCTTCTTCAAATTTCGCCATCAGCTCCTCGATCTGCGCGTTTAGCTGAGCGACTTCTTGCTCGCTTAGTTTGACGTCGCTGCGCTCTTTTAGCACGCTGTTTGCCGAGCGAGCGGAGGTCGCGACCTTGCCGATATTGCCGCTACTTAGTAGCCCTTTGCCGAAAATCGCGCCCAAAATGCTAGCCCCCACAGAGATCGCGGTCTCGATCCCCTTGCTTTTAAAGTCTCGCTGCTCTTTTTCTAGCTTTGCTACCGAGCGGTTTAGTTTCTCCTCTAGGCGTGCTTTTTGTTTGGCAAATTCCGCAGTGAGCTTGGCCGTTTGCGCCTCTAAAATTTCGTTGCATTTATCGGCCAAACGCACGTAAAACTCCTCCTTGTTCTCACCCGGCGCCGAGTTTAAATTTAGCGCGCTAAAGAGCCTAAGTTTGTAGTTTCTATAGATAAATTCTTTGAAATTTTTGGTTAGCTCTTTGAAATTTTTAGCTCCCGCGACAAAGCCCGGCAGCGGCGCGTATGAGAGCTTGAAATTTGGCTCTGCAACCGCGGTAAAATGCATATTTTCGCTAGCCTCGCTCCAGTCGGCGCTTTTTTGAGCTTCATCCAGCCTTAGCGTGAAATTTACCTCGCGAACCTCGTCAAGCCCCTTTTTAGCGTCGTAAAATCGCACTTTGGCTTCACCGTAAAGATATCCCTCCAGCTCGCCGCCTTCCTGCAAATTTGGGCTTGCGGCGTAAATTTGAGCGATATCGGGCGACAGCACCGGCTTGGCGGCAAAATTTGAGCTTTTTGCCGGGCTTGATCCGCTCAAATTTGACCCGCTCTTTTGCTCTTTCATCAAATTTGAAATCTGCTCGCGGCTAAGCGGGCCTTTGAGATAGCTCAGGGCCCAGCGCGTCGAGATGACGGACAGCCCGTCCTCGTGGATGTTTTTTAAGAGGAAATTGCGCTTTTGCAAATTTGAGATGAGATTTTCTATCTCGCCCTTATCCATCGCAGAGCCCGCAAGCCCCGTCATACCGTCGATCACGCGCGCTTTATCCTGCGCGGTTTGCAAGCGCCCGATAAACCACGTGCCGATGTTGCTAAGGCCTTTGTAGTCAAGATCGACCGGGTTTTGGGTGCTTAGTATCACGCCAAGGCCGTGCGCACGGGCTTGCTTGAGCAGAGTTAGCATCGGAGTTTTGCTAGGCGGGTTGCCGTTTGGCGGGAAAAATCCGAAAATCTCGTCCATATAAAGTACCGCGCGAAGCGAGCTCGTACCCTCGGTCTTGCGCATCCACGCGATGATCTCGTTTAGCAGCAGCGTCACGAAAAACATCCTCTCGCCGTCTTTTAGGTGCGAGATCGTAAAGATATTGCACTTTGCTTTGCCGTTTGCGTTAAAAAGCATCTTTGAGATATCAAGTCGATCGCCGCTTAGCCACGCGCGAAAATCGGGGCTTGCAAGTAGCGTGTTGATCTTAACCGCTAGCTTCATGCGCTCGGAGCTTGGGTAAAATTTCTCCACGTCAAATACGCCGATCTTGGCAAACGGAGGCGTCGCGATAAAGCTGATGAGCTCCTCTAAGCTCACGTCTGCGCCCCGGCTAAATTTATCTATAAAGATGTTTGAGATGAGTAGGTGTTCTTTTGAGCTTACGTCGTTTTCTATGCCCACAAGCGATAGCACCGAGCTAGCCAGAGAGCCGACGTACTCGCTAAACTCCTCGCTGCCTACGTCTAAACTCGGACGGGCAAAATCGCCTAGCAGCGCTACGCCGACGCCGCTACTGCTCTTTGGCGTGTAAATTTTTAGCTCGGCGCTATCTTTAAAAAGCCCTACGCGCTCTAAACTTTGAAACGAGCCCTCGATACCGTTTTTCCAAGTCTGCGCTTCGCTAGCGGCAAACTCATCCGCGCTCATGCCTTTGTTCTGCGCTTCGTTTTCATCGACGTAGGGCACAAAATCCTGCGCGCTCATCTGCGGAAACGCTAAGGCGAGGTTGGTCATATCGCCTTTTGGGTCGATTATAAAGGTCGGGATGTTATCGATGCAGGCTTCTTCTAGGATGCTGATGCCAAGGCCGGTTTTGCCGCTACCGGTCATTCCGATGATGGCTGCGTGCGTCGTGAGGTCCTTGTTTTTATAAAAAAACGGCTCTTTGTTTTTGAGGCCGACGTAAAATAGCTTTAAATTTTCTTGGATGGTTTTCATGTGCTTCCTTGTAAATTTTGGGCTATTTTACTGATTTTTGATTAAATTTCGGGTGAAGCTACGGGATAAATCTAAAATCGAGGCGGATAGAATTTAAAAAGGCAAGCGCAAGGCTCGCCTTTTAATTTTGCGTTAAATTTATTGGTAAGTTTTTAGCTGCTCTTTGAGCTCTTCGAGAGTTTCTATTACGCGTCTTTTCGTAAATTTCGCTATATCTTCGCCCGTAGTATCGTCATTACCAGCTAGCTGACAACAATATCTCATCGCGCCCTTATATCTTAACGCGGCGACTAGTTTTAGATCTGTATCTATGTTTATGATTTTATTAGAGTCGCCAGCTTCGTCCGGTATGCTTAGCTCAAATTTAGCATTTATAGGCTCGCCCTCTTTAAACTCGCCGTCATCCAAGCTAACGACGCCCAGGCCGCCCCTTGAGATATCGTATAGATTGCCGCTTATTTCGCTACCGTTTTGCGTCAAGATCACTCTAGTATAGCGATCAGGATAAACGCGCTGGTGTTTTCTTAGGTTTGCGTGCAGATTTTGCATATACGTGAAATTTTGTAGCGTAACGGTTAAATTCGTAAGATCCGATCCGACTATATCGGCTCTTAAATTTTCCGGAAAATATTCATCGCGTACTACGTAGGCGTTTTTTTCTTCTTTTATAGCTAAAATTTGCTCTAGAGTTACCTTGCAGACGACGGTATCATCCTCTGCATGCTTTACATCGCCCATACACTCTACTTTCACGCCGTTGTAAAGATTTAAAAAATGCACCTGACGGTTGTCTTTCATAGCTCTAGCAAATACGTTTACCGCATCCTCGCGCATAAACGAGCCGTCATTATACGTAACGTTCATTTGAATTATAAGTCCTTCCGAATAAATTTGAATTTTAAGCTAGATTATAGTAAAAAAAACTTATTTTTTGATTTAATTTTTGATATTTTGTATTAAATTTGCGATATTTTAATCCAAAAAGGATCAATAAGGGCGAGAGTTCGCCCTTAAATTTAGATGATTATAGCTTATCCGCGTTGTGAGATAGATAGTCTGCAACGCCTGCAGTATCGGCTTTCATGCCTTTATCGCCTTTGTTCCATCCTGCAGGGCAAACCTCTCCGTGCTCGTTGGTAAATAGCATCGTATCGACCATTCTTATCATCTCGTCGATGTTTCTTCCAAGCGGAAGGTCGTTGATAACCGCATGGCGAACGGTGCCGTCTTTATCAAGCAAGAAGCTACCGCGAAGCGCGACGCCGGCATCTTCTAAAAGTACGTCAAAACCGCGAGCGATAGACTTCGTCATATCGGCTACTAGCGGGAAGCGAACTTGGCCTATGCCGCCTTTGTTTACCGGAGTTTCTTTCCACGCAAAGTGAGAGAATTGGTTATCCGTTGAAACGCCGATGACTTCGATACCGCGAGCTTTAAATTCGTCGTATCTCTTATCAAACGCGATAATCTCGCTAGGGCAAACAAAGGTAAAGTCCATAGGATAGAAAAATACCACCGCGCCTTTCTCGCCAATATTTTTATATAGGTTGAAATCGTTTACGATTTGATTGCTTCCTAAAACCGCTGCAGCCGTAAAGTCAGGCGCTTTTTTTGTTACTAACATTTTTTCTCCTTAATAATTTTTATTTGTAGCGAAATTATATCATCTAAAAATTAAAAAGAGATAAATTTTATCTTTTGCAATGTTTCAAATTTTGCTCCGCAGTCAAAAGCAGATTTAGTATACCTGACATTTGTTTGCTAAATTTAGTGCTGGGCCAGGGTAAGCATAAAGCGCCCGTAGTTTAACTTACGGTTTATTTTTGTAGATTTATTTTCCGTGCGTCATGATTTTGTCTGGTATTTGCGGTGGCGCTTTTTAGTCTAGCGCCTTTGTCCACGTATTTAAACCGCAAAATAGCGGCCTAATAAATTCCGATTTTTCCAGTATAACGTCGCATAAAACCTAAATTTTAAAGCTACTTGTGAAGTTGAGTTTTTCTCTAGAAGGCGCGCAGTGGTCTTTTACGGTGCGGCGATAGCTAGCTTGGTTTGAGGCGTGAGCTTTGGATTTTTAGGCGCAGCGAGCTTTGTCTATCTTCGAGCGCTCGTAAAAGCAAAATAAGGACTTTTTAACGGCGCCCGCGCTATTTTAGCAAAGGCGCAGATACGAATGCCTTTAAAATATATCAGTAAAATATTTGCTAAATTTGGCGCAATCTACTTCTTTGTCAACCAAGAACCGTAAGTTTCCGGTTTAGCTTTGCGTAGCCGTTATAAGCCCAAAACGGCCTTTATAACCGCAGCGCAAATTTGCTGCTAGGGCGTTTATGTATACACACATGCAAACTGCCGGTTAAGACTACGGCTAGCGTTTATTGGTTGCATATTTAAGCGGCGGATACGTCTTGATAAAAGCACAGTATCTATAGCGTCTTGGGTTTGCACGACGCCGAAATTTTGATATTCGTTTTTGGTCGGCTGCAGCGTAACCGATATTTGCGATTTAAAATTGCTGGCAAATCGCCGTTCGCTTTTGTTAATTTTAGTATCTAGCGCAGGTAGCGTTTCGATACTAATTTTGCTCAAAATTTTTGGGTATTTTTCTTGAAAACTATTTTATCTAGGTCTCTAAAAAATAAGTCGCTCCGTTTTGCGGCCTATTGCCGATACTGCGGTAATTTACTCTAGGTTAAATTTATCGGATACAAACTGCGCTAGATGCTCGTGGTAACTGTTGTTCGTATCGCTGCCTAGACCCGAAACTATGAAGACTATGGCTTTAACCAGCCCCTCTACCTTTGCAAGAAAAAGATTTCGTAAAATCCATTTACTAGCATGTCGTAGCCCTTGGAAAAATAATTTGTTTATCGTATTCGTATTCGGCTGATTTTAGAAGGGTTGTAGTTGTGATAGTAAAATTTCAAAATTTATTTAACCAAACTACCGTTATTTAAAATAACCTAAATTTACAAAAATTGCCGCATTTGTAGAAAATTATCTTTTGTAGCTTTCGCCGCCGAATTTGAGTAAAGCCGAACCCCAAGTAAAGCCGCCTCCAAAAGCATCCAATAAAATCAAATCGCCATTTTTAAGCCTACCGGCCTCATAAGCATCGTTCATTGCCATCGGTATGGAGGCCGAGCTAGTGTTACCGTATTTTCCGACGGTTACTACGCATTGTTCGTCTGAAAAATTTAAACGTTGTTTGACCGCTTCGATAATGCGCAAATTTGCCTGATGCGGGATAAAAAGATCGATTTTGTCGCTGGGGATTTTATTTCTTTCTAAAATTTCTACGACGTCTTTGGTTAATGTTTGAACCGCAACTTTAAAAACTTCGTTACCGGACATTTTAATAAACTTTTCTTCTCCGCCCGGCGTGATGAGTAGCTCGGCATAGTTGCCGTCGGCTGCGGTATGTACATCTATAATCTCATTTTTATTATCGGCGCTTACGACTGCCGCACCGGCTCCGTCGCCAAATAGTATACAAGTCGTCCTGTCTGCCCAATCCACTATTTTGCTTAGTTTTTCGGCTCCGATTATGAGTATATTTTTTTTACTGCCGCTTTCTATTAGAGACTTAGCAAGTTCAAGCAAATAGATAAAACCGGTACAAGCTGCGCTTATATCAAACGTCATAACGGAATTTATGCCCAAATTTTTAGCGATTTTGCAGGCGGTCGAGGGCATGCAAAAATGATCGGGGGAAATAGTCGCGCAAATGACGGCATCAATATCTTTTGCTCTCAGATTTGCTCTTTCGATCGCCAACTTCGCCGCCTTTGTTCCCAAGTCGCTAGTATCTTCATCCTGCGCTATTCGCCTTTGCTTAATACCCGTTCGTTTAGTTATCCATTCGTCGCTTGTTTCTACCATTTTTTCAAGATCTAAATTCGTTAAAATTTTAGCAGGGGTATATGCAGCTATGGATATTAACGAGGCTTTTGGCATTTATATTAACCTTATATTTTATTTGGCAAAGCGTGAAAGCTCGTCTTCGATAACTTTATTTATATTAGAATCTGCGAAATTTAATGCTTGAAATATCGCATTTTTGATGGCTTTAGAGGTACTCTTTCCGTGACTGATTATGACGCAACCGTCTACGCCTAGCAGCGGCGCTCCGCCGTATTCATCGTAGTCGACTTGCTGCTTTAAAGTCTTAAAAACTTTTTTCATGAGAAGCGAGCCAGCGATTGCTACGGGAGATTTTTTAACGTGTTTTTTAATAATTTTGCTGATTGCATCGGCTACGCCTTCGCTAGTTTTTAGCAAAATATTTCCCACGAATCCGTCGCAAACTATGACATCAACGCTTCCGTCAAAGACTTGATTGCCTTCGGCATTGCCTACGAAACTATCAAGTTTTGAAATCATCGTAAAGGCTTCCTTGGTAACATCATTGCCCTTACACTCTTCTTCGCCGTTTGATAAAAGCGCTACCTTAGGCGACTCTATTTTTAAAATTTCCTTTGCGTAAGCTTCACCCATTACCGCGAACTGAAACAAATGTTCCGGCCTACAGTCTACATTTGCGCCGACATCCAAAACTAGAGTTTTACCGCCGGTAACATTTGGCATCAACGTCGCAATAGCCGGGCGAGAGACGTTTTTGAGTCGTCCGACTCGAAGCGTGGCAAGGCTCATCGTGGCTCCGCTGTGTCCGGCAGAAACTACGGCCTTGGTTTGTTTATTTTTAAGTAGCTCAATAGCCTTAAAAATACTACTTTCCTTTCGCTTTAACGCGTCGGTGGCGCCGTCACTCATAGAAACAATCTCGTCGGCTTGAATAAATCTTACGTATTGTTTTAAATTTTGTGGGACGAGACTTTCCAAAATTTTCGTATCGCCTACCAAGATAGCTTCAAATTTTACTTCTTTTAAAGCTTCGATCACGCCGCCGATAATAGGCTGCGGACCGAAGTCGCCGCCCATCGCGTCAATGCAAATGCTGGTCATTTGTATCAATACTCTCCGGTAGTTTTATTTACGCGGTGAGGCATTTTCCATGAGCCATCTTTATCTTTTACGGGAATAGGAAGCGTTACTTTGTAGTGTGTTCTTCTCTTTGCCGCGCGAGTATGACTTACTCTTCGTTTAGGTACTGCCATTTTATTCTCCTTTATAGATTTTTACATTTTTCGCAATAAAAATAATCGCTCTTAAAAGCTTCTATTTCGCTTGTTAATACTTCTTCCAAATTTATAAAACCGTCGAAAAATTCGACTACATCGTCGAGGTTTTCTTCTTTATCTTTATAAATTCCGTCGCTTAATATCAAATTTACATCTTCATCAAGCTTTAAATTTATGTCTTCGCCGCATCGGTCGCAGTTGTGAGCTATCTTGCCTACGATTCTACCTTTGCAGCTAACCAAATTTTGGTTTATTTTTTCCAGTTCGCCGTTAAAAATCAGTCCGACCGAGTTTAACTCAAACGGCATTTGATTGTTTGCGATTTTGGCGAAAGATATTTTCAAAATTTAACCCAAATTTAGCAAATTTCTCTTGTTGCAAAGAAAAATGCAATCTCGTTTTTGGCGTTTTCTAGGCTGTCGCTACCGTGAACGGCATTTGCGTCGATACTCTCGGCGAAGTCGGCTCTAATTGTGCCCGGTTTTGCTTCTTTCGGATTAGTCGCACCCATTAGATCGCGGTTTTTAGCCACCGCATCGTCGCCTTCAAGAACCATAACTACGACCGGTCCGCTCACCATAAAATCAACCAAATCATTGAAGAAAGGTCTGTCTTTGTGAACTGCGTAGAAAGCTTTTGCGTCGCATTTGCTCAGTTTGACTTTTTTCATGGCGGCGATTCTTAGTCCGTTACTTTCGAATCTATCCACGATTTTTCCGATAACGCCCTTTTTTACGGCATCAGGCTTAATAATAGAAAGCGTTTGCTGCATAAAATTTCCTTTTTGTGATTTTTATAAGGCGGTGATTATATCAAAAAAAAATTAAAATTCAAAATAAGCCCAAAATGCGGGTTTAAATTTATTGTATTACCGCGGTTGAGCCCATGCGCATATCGGCGGTTATCTCGGCGCGAGAAGGCTGTCCTGCATAAGGAGCGTCCCAAACGATACAACCGTCGGTAGGACAGGCTGAGGCGCATGCAGGTTCGTCGTTAAATCCTACACACTCTACGCATTTATCTGCATAGACATAGTATGCGTCCTCTCCAGTCGGGTTATCTGCGTCGTCTACGATAGCGTTTGTCGGGCACTCGTCGATACAAGAGCCGCAGCTTATGCAAATATCTGTTATTTTTACTGCCATTTTTTATCCTTTTAACTAAAATTTTTCGCAAGAATATCAAAAGCTAAGTAAATTTGATATTAAATTAACCAAAAATACCGCAAAAACTAACGCAATAAAAGAGCAGCGCATAAAAAACTATCGGTGTAATTTACTTGCGACAAAAAGCTACAAAAACTTAATCTTATCTACAAATCGAATTTACAAATTATGCGCTAATTGCTATAAATGCCGCGTTTATCTTAAATGCGGCGGTAAAGCTCAAACCACGAAAATAAAGTTTTACATCGTATTTTTAATTTTACTAAAATAGCCGAATACGGCGTTTTGGCATGAATTTCGGCGGTAAAATTTGAGGCTAAAATTTACGGATTTACCTTCAAATTTGGGTGCAAAAAAGTCAGGGCGAAGTATCGCGAGCATAGATTTTTACTTCGCTATGCTCGTAACGCTAAAGCGAGAAAAGGCTTTGCCTCCCTTGCGGTCGCAACTGCAAGCAAAAGCGACGTAAAAATTTAGCGCAGGCTGGACAAGATAGTCCGCCGAGCTAAATTTTTACTAGCTCCGTTAAAGACGCTCGTGAGACGAGCCGCTTCAAGCAAAAGTTATTGCGTTATCGCGCTTTGCTTCGCCTTATCCTTCGTATCTACCCAGATATTCGGCACCGCTCCGCCAGGCGTTAAAAATATCTTCGCGTCGTTGTTTTCGCGTAGCGCCTCGTTAAATTTACCCTGCGTCTCGATCTGCTTTAAATTTAGCAAATTGTGATCGAGGCTTTTTGCGACCTCTTTGTTTGCGTATGCCTGCGCGTCGGCTTCGATCTTAGCGGCGTCCGCGCGACCCTGAGCCTCGATGATAGCAGCTTTGGCCGTACCTTCTGCGAGGGCTGCTTTTTTGAGCGCCTCTTGATTTGCGCGCTCAACTTCGTATTTGGTTCGTTCGGCCTCTTGCTTAGCGATTTGTACGCGCTCGATCTGCTCTTTTACCTTTTCAGGCAGGATAATCTCGCGCAGTTGCACGGTTAGCAGCTCGACTGGTTTATTTGGCTGTGCGTCGATATCCTTGCGGATACCCTCGTCGATAGCCGTGGCTAAGTCATTTCGCTTCGTCGGAAGCTCCTCGGCGGTGTATTTACCAGCGATACTGCGCACGACGTCGCGTACGACGGGATCGACGATCTTGTTTTCCCAACTAAGCCCCCAAGACGCGATCGTTTGAGGCGCGTTTTCAGGATTTAGGCGGTACTGCACGGTGATGTCGATGCTAACAGGCAAGTTTCTCGCGTCCAAAACGGAGATCGAGTTTTTGCGGATGATACCGGCTTGAGCCTGTGCGCCGTACTTTTGCGCCGCTTCGCCCATATCTTCGCCCGAAGTGTAGTTGATGAGGCGCACGCGCGTATCGACTACGATGACTTTTTGCAAAAACGGGATGAAAAAGTGCAGTCCCGGCTGCATAGGAGACGGGTCGTATTTACCCAAATTTGACTTGATGCCCACTTCGCCCGAGTTTATCGTGACGAAAGGCTGCGTGAGCGCGATCACGGCCACAAGCGCGATGATGACGTAGGCAAAGGCCGAAATTTTGCCAAATCCTTTAAAATCAGGCGTTTTAAAATTTACTTTTGGGCCTTTGCTCTCGCCGCCGTTATCGTCTCCGCCGCCGGAGCCTCGTTTTTTATTAAAATAATCATTCAAATCTGCTGGCATTTCGTTCCTTAAATGTAAGTTAGCATCGAGGCGTATTTTGGATTACGTCCGTAAACTACGTCAAAATACGCGTCTTGTAGGCGTTTAGTTACCGCTCCGCGCTCGCCCGCGCCGATAACGCGGTTGTCGATGTTGCTTATCGGAGTAACCTCGGCCGCCGTACCCGTGAAAAACGCCTCGTCCGCAGTGTATGCGCGGTCGCGAGTGATACGCTCTCTGCGCACTTCGATGTCTAGATCGCGAGCGATTTTAATGACGGTGTCTTGCGTGATGCTAGCTAGGCTGCTGTCGTTTGGAGGAGTGATGAGCGCGCCGTCTTCCACGATGAAAAAGCACTCGCCTGGTCCCTCTGAGATATAGCCCTCGCTATCAAGCAGTAGCGCCTCGTCGTAGCCCGCCTCTTTGGCTTCGTAGTTTGCCATTTGCGAGCAGAGGTAGTTCGAGCTTGATTTCGCGCGGCTCATTTGGCCGCCGACGTTTAGTTTGGCAAAGCTCGAAATTTTCACGCGGATGCCCTTTTTTAGGCCCTCTTCGCCCAGATACGCACCCCACTCCCATGCCGCGATTGCCGTATTTACGGGAGCTTTGGTGTGAGCTAGACCCATCACGCCGTAGCCTAGATAAACGATCGGGCGTAGATAGACGTTTGATTTAAATTTATTTGCGCGAAGTAGCTCGACCTGCGCGTCTTCAAGCTCTTTTTGCGTGTATTTGACGTTTAGGATCGTCATTTTGGCTGATTTTAGTAGGCGCGCGGTGTGATCGCTAAGGCGAAATATCGCTAAGCCTTTATCTGTCATATACGCTCTTGTGCCCTCAAATACGGCGTTTGCATAGTGAAGCGAGTGGGTTAGGACGTGGACTTTAGCATCCTCCCATTTGACTAATTTTCCATCCATCCAGATAAATTCGGAAGGGTTCATTTGGCATCCTTTTTTATAAAATTTGCAGAGTGTAGCTAAAATTTCTTTAAAATTTTGTAATGTTTAAGATTTCGGTCTAAAATTTTGAGCTTGCGAGGCAAAATTTACCCCGACCTTAGAGCTCATCGGCTACGGTGTCTTCGATATTTTCGGCAAAAGGAAGCACGAGCGTCTTACGAGAGCCAAACGCGTTATGCCACAGAGCTTTTTTGATCGTTTCGTAAGGCGTATCATAAATTTTAGCCAGCTCTTGCAGTAGCTCCTCGGCCTTATCGTCGCTTAAATTTTCTCGGCGGTAAAATAGCATTAACGTCGCGCCGATACCGATAAACTCAAACCCAAATCGCTCATTCATCATCAAAATAAACGCATACGTCTGCTCGGGCTCAAAATCGTCCGCAAAATACCCCTGAATCATTCTCGCAAATACGTCCGTACTGCGCTCGCAAGGGCACAGATAAACGTCGATATCCTCGTCAAGCGCGTCGTAGTCGCGGGTATTTACGTACTCTAGCGCTTTTAGTTTATGCGGGTAGTTTAGGCTAAATTTACCGTAAAATTCGCTCACTTCAGCCTTATACTCGGGATCGTTTAGGATGTCCAGCATCAAACGAAACTCCGCAGCGGGAAAGTCGCGCGCACCCGGATTTTGCGCATTATACTCCTCCTCGTCCAGCATCTCGAAACTAGAGCTTGCGTGCATATTCGTGTATTAGCATTGCGGGGTGTTTTCGATGATAAAAAGCGGCTTAAATCCCGTATGCTGCTCGCACAAGCGATTATATGCGATCGTGACGGCGTTCATATTTTGATGAGCGTTAAGGACGCCGTATTTTAGGGTAAAATTCGCTTCGCGCGTGTAGCGCGGATCGGGCTTTTCGAGCCTAAACGAAATAAGCTTTTCAGGGCGACAAATCGTGTAAAAAGCTAGCTTTAATTTCTCAAAAAACGACATACTTTTCCTTTTAAATAATTTAAATTTTGCCGACTCGGCGACTAGCGCCGGATTATTCGGCTAAAAGCGGCAAATTTAACCAAATACCGCAACTTTTTTTCGGCGCGTAATTTAAGCCAAAAACGGCTTAAATCTCAAATTTTGGCTTCATATTTAAACATAGAACGATAATGCCGCAAGCAAAGTAGACGGGCAAGGATAAAGGAGCTATATATAAGCGACTCTAGCCGGCGGCAAATTTAAACGAAGTAGTATTTTTTGTTTGGGACCAAATTTAAAGCGTTGCTTGGATTTAAAAGCTAATTCCAAATTTGAGCGTAAGAAAAAAGGCGAAGCATCGCAAGATCATTTTTAATGCCGCTACGGTTTTTGCAGCCAAGGCGCTGCAAAGGCCTCTGCTTGCAGTTGCAAGTAAAACGAAGCAAAACTCATAAAAGCCGCCGGCAAAACTGCTATTTTTCTAAAATTATCCTAGTTGCGGCAGAATCTACGCACTCCTCGTCCATTATAATTTCGCCTATCTCCCTTGCCCTTATCACGCCTGAAAGCGGGTTTTTCACGCTAGCTATGCCGCCTAAAATTTCCACATCCACGCTTGAATACTCAAAGGCTAGCGTGGTATCTAGCGTCCGGCAGCCGCGCAGAACGAGATTTTGCACGTAGCAAAGCCCTTGCAAGCTTTCTATCACGCAGTTTTCAAAGGTCACGTTTTTGCTGTTCCACGCGAGGTATTCGCCGCTGATGAAGCTGTTTCGCACGGTCACGTTTTCGCAGTTCCAAAAGGCGTCTTTGCTAAGCAGTTTACTATCCTCTACAAGCACGTTTTTACAGCCGTCAAAGCCGTAGTTCCCATCTAAATTTAGCCCGTAAACGCGCACGTTTTCGCAGTTCATCGCAAAATAATCCCCTCGCGCGCAGACGTTTTTTATCTCCACGTCCTCACAGCTCCACAGCGTCTCCTCGGCCTGGGTCAAATTTACGTTTTCTAGTCTTACGTTTTGACACCTGCGGAAGGATTTTGGCGCCTTAATTAGCGTATCTTTAAAGCTCACGTCTCGCGCGTACCAGATGCCAGCGCGCGCCGTCTGCATCAAAAACCCGTCCTCCACGGCGACGTTTTTGGTATACCACAGCGGATATTTCCACTCAAAAGTGCAGTTTTTTAGGTGCAAATTTTGCCCGTGCTTTAGAGGCGACTCGCCCGCTGCGAACCCGCACCGCTCAAACTCAGCGTCCTTTGCGCCAAACATCGCGCGCTCGCCGATAAATTTTTGCTCGACAAATTTTTGCATTTTTCGCCTCCGTCGTTTTTGTTGATTATATCCGTTTTTACAAAAAAGCGTTAGAGCAATCCTGTAAAACTACTGAAATTTAGGGTAAATTTTGCAAGGAAGGGAGATAAATTTAAGTAAAAATCGTATAAAATGAAAGTCTGCCCCAATCTTACGCGAAAGGGGCAAATACGCTACAAGGCAAACTATGAGGACACATAGTAGGCGCCTGTTGCTGAGATTATATCTAAATTTTAAGTTTTTTAAGCTTAAGATAACGGTAGAATTTAAGCGGCATTAAGGGCGCGGGGGCATAAGCCCCTTGCCTACGTAGCCGTTTAAAAATCCAAGCGTTTGGGCATTGCTATTGTCTTTCGGAGTCCTATTTTCCCAAACGCTCGGTAGGAAAAGGTAAGATTTAGACTAGCGCAAAGGATGGAAACGCGAGCCTAAATTTTACCTTTTGCGGTCAAATTTGCCGTATTGCGGGAGGGCGTCAAATTTGATCTAATTTTAAAGCCTGCGACCCATCAATTTGAGCGGGCAAATTTAACCGAGCCGCAAGCGCAAAATCCAAATTTACCAAAAAGTGGCCCCAAGGCGCACCGACCGGGAGCTGCTAAATTTTACTTCTCAAACGCCTTTTCTAGGCTAAACGGAAACGCCTGATAACCCATCGCATTGGTCATTTTGATTTCGATTGACGGCTCTTTTGCGCCCCATTCAAACTCGTTGATGTGAGGGCTAGGCACGCCGACCGGGCGGCCCTTGGCGATGTCAAACTGCATGCCGGCAACTGCTGAGTAAACCATCACGCTATCAAGGTCGTCTTGATGCTGCGCTAGCGAAGTAACCGAGCTGTACCACTCGCTGCCGCGCTGTTTGCCGTATTCCCAGACTTGCTCGACGGTTTTAGCTTTTTCGTCGATTTTATAGACGACCGCGCGGGAGTATTTCATGCCCGCCATCGCAGGCTGCTCCATACCGCGGGTGTCGCCGTTGTCAAAGACGGTTAGATAAACGACGCCCTTTTTAGACTTGCTATCGATTCGGAAAGCCGTATGTTGCGTCCACTGCCAGTCAAATCCGCCCTTCTCGCTCTCATATCCCGGGCATTTTGAGTACTCGTCCTCGCAGACGATTTTTTTGCCGTCTTTATCCACAGGCTGGAGCAAGTAGCCTTTAAACTGATCCTTCCAACCTTTGTGCGCGCCCATTATCCATTTGACTTTTTTGTCGCGGCCGATCTTGATGACGGCGTCTTGGTGGCGGCTGGAGATGATGATACTATCGTCGCTTGGATCATAATCCACGCTATTTACGTGTGCCCAGTTGCGTCCAGGACCCGAGCCCACGATGTCGCCCCATTTTTCGTTCGTATCCATCGCGGCTAGCTCGTCCGAGCTAGCGGTGTGGCCTGCCTTGCTAGCGTCGATATTTAGGCACACCGCGCCCTGATCGAGAGTTTTTAGCACGATGTCGCGATACGGATCTAAAATTTCATACAGCCTAAAATCATCCACGACATTGCCGTCGCGATCGACCTCGACGATGACGTCACGCACCGTTCGGACGTTTTTGCCGTCGGCACGCTTATAGTTGGCGTTTGCCGCGCGAAGGAAATAATGCCCGTTTTGCGCAACGTCCATAGAGTGCGAGAAGTCGTTGTAGCCCGCAGGTAGCTCGCGGTTAAAGATTTCGCGGCCCATTATGTCGTATTTGGCGTATCTTTGGCCGTAACCCCACGTCATCGCGCCGTCGTCGTTTTGTTTAAAGCCCATCATGACGCCCGCGCTAAAGGGCTGCTTGAGGTCGTAAATTTTACTCGGCTCCAGATACCAGCGCACTTCGCCTTTGGTGTCTAGTACGAAGTTATTCGGGCTGTAGTTCCACTCGATCGCGCCGCCTGCGGGGTTGTTCCACACGACTTTGGTGCCTTTGCCGGTTTTGTTTACGAAGTTATTTACGTAGTAAAGGCGGTTAGCAAATTTAGCGCTCGGAGCCTTCACGACCTCGATTTTATCAAACAGCGCGCCCTTTTGAGACGGCATGCCGGAGCTCTCCAAATAAATCGCTGGAGCGTAAATTTTATAGGTTTCTTTTACATGCTCGGTTTGGCCCTTGTAAATTTTATCGTACTCGACCTCGACTGTGTTTTGATAGTCGGGGTAAAGTCCAAAAACAGGTATTCCGCCGTGAGTGCGCAGATGCTTATCGGCGACTTTATAGCTGATAACCTGACCGCCCGGCTTTGGCAAGATGGTGACTTTCGCATTTGCTAGCGTGTAGCCGCCATTTTTGATGACCGCCGTTAGAGGCGCGATGTCGTATGGATTTACGACCACTTCGCCGATTTTGCCGGGGACGGCGTAGTCGATGTGCGAGCCACTAGGTCCGCCGATAGCCAGCGCAGCCGTGCTTAGACCGCCCAGTAACGCCGCAGCCAAGGCGACTGACGAGAGAGTTCTTTTCATCTTGTTCTCCTTTATAATGATAAATTATTTCATTACCGTAATTTTAGTGAATATTTCTAACATAAAAATCACGCCATTATTATAAATAGCTTAAATCCAAAAAATAATTCAAATTTTTATATTTTCCGCTAAATTTAGCCTAAATTTTATGAATTTAATCTAAAATTTATCTTAGCGTGAGTTTTGCGGCGGCGAGGGAATATAAAATTAACCCAAACGAAATCATTTTAAGGAGCACTCCATGAATCTACTTTCTAAATTTAGCAAAGGCTTT
>NZ_CALHVN010000047.1 GCF_938039245.1 uncultured Campylobacter sp.
GTTCGCTATTTTGCGTGCTGATGCGCGTGATTTTTTCTATTTCAACCTCGCTGATTTGCTTTGCGAGGCTCGGTTTTGCGGTATTTTTTGAGATCTCTTTTAGCGTCTCGATTTGCTGCGCGTTTAGTTCTAAAAAGCTATCCCAAGCCCCGCACTGAGGGCATTTGCCGACCCATTTGCTTTGCTGATTTCCGCAGGCTTGACACTCAAATACCGTTTTTACTTTCGCCATATTTTTCCTTTGCGCGATTATACTTTAAAATGTTTAAATTTTACTCTCGCCGCGCGGTTAAATTTCAAATCGAAACACGCAAGCGCGAAAAATTGGCGAATTTAACCAAAATCAACGAAATTTCAACTTTATCCAAATACAATCTGTCAAATTTAAATCCGAAACGGAGCGAAAATGAAACAAAATCTTAGCAGAAATCAGTTTTTAGTCATCTCGCTCACGCTTTTTGCGATGTTTTTCGGCGCGGGGAACTTCATCTTTCCGCCGAATCTGGGACGAGAAGCTGGGCAGAATTTTTACGTCGCGATCATGTTTTTTTGCGCCACGGCGGTGCTTTTGCCGGTGCTTGGCGTAGCAGCCATCGCTAGAGCAAAGGGGCTTCAAAGCCTAGTGCGCCGCATAGACCCCGTGTTTGCGGTGCTTTTTACCGCGCTTTTATACCTTACGATCGGGCCGCTTTTTGCGATACCTCGCGCGGCAAACATGCCCTTTGATATCGCGGTTAAGCCTTTTATCGCGCACGAAAATTTGCAAATTTGGCTATTTTTTTACTCGGCGGCGTATTTTGCGCTAAATTATTACATCTGCCTAAATCCCTCAAAACTGGTCGATTTGCTCGGCAAATACCTCACTCCGCTACTTTTGGCGCTGATTTTGCTACTTTTTGGGGCGGGATTTTTCTTCCCGATAGGCGAGTTTGCCGCTCCTAGCGGAGAGTATGCGCAACACGCTGCGGCTAAGGGCTTTGTCGAGGGCTATCAGACGATGGACGCGTTAGCGTCGCTTGCCTTTGGTATCATCGTGATAAACGCTATCAGAACCGTGGGCGTAAAAGACGAGCGTCATCTCGTCTCCTCGACGATAAAAGCGGGTATGACGGCGGGCGTGATTTTGATGGCGATTTACCTTATGCTAGGCTACCTCGGCGCTACGTCGGCAGAGCTTTTTAAAGACGCGCCGCAGATAAACGGAGCCGAGCTGCTATCGCGCATTAGTGGCTATTATTTCGGTAAGGCGGGCGTTTTGGTGCTGGGCTCGGCATTTTTTCTAGCGTGCATTACTACGACGCTGGGACTTATTAGCTCTGCTAGCGAGTACTTCGAGGAGCTAACGGACGGGCGCGTAAAATATAAAATTTGGGTTGCGGCGTGGTGCTTGATCGGCTTTGGCGTGGCGAATTTCGGCCTAACTACTATCATCAAGGGCTCGATCCCGGTACTCGTAGCCATCTATCCGGTCGCTATTATGCTTATCATCCTCTCGCTTATCAATCCGCTAATAGACTCCAGCAAGCTGGTTTACCGCAGCTGCGTCTACGTTTGCGTGGTCGTGGGGACCATAAACGGCCTTGATATCGTCGGCGTTTCCGTACCGCTAGTTACCAGCCTCGTTAAGAAAATGCCGTTTTACGACTCTATGCTTGGCTGGATAGTGCCTAGCGCGGTAGCGTTTGCGGCGACGTATATCCTTCATCTCGTGCTTGAAAAGAGAGAAAATACTTTTTAACTACTATTAGCAAGGCGCCAAATTCGCATAAAACGGCGCCTTGCGTCAAATTTATCCGTCCAAAAATTTAAAATCTCGGCTAAATTTTCTCAAAAAATTTTATAAAAGGAAACGATATGAGCAAGCAAGACGAGGCGCTAGCGTTAGCGCGGGATTTTGAGCGAGAGGGCTTTGGCGCGCCTGATTTATACGAGCGGTTTTGGCGACTAAAGGGCGACGAGGCGGCGTATTTTACGCTAGCTGATAACTTGCTGCGCGGGCGGCGAGAGAGCGGTGCGCTACTAGATGACGCTATGAGCTACGTTAGCAAAGAGGATTTTAGGGCTTTGGTTTCTACGGCGATGGAGATTTTGCGCGAGGAGGGCGAGGCTCAAAACGAGGCGCAAAGAGATAAAAAAGCAAATAAAAATAGCGTGCGACAAATAAACGCCCAGGGTGTTATCGCCGTAGCAAGCCTAGAGTTTGCGCCGCTTTTGCACCCGTTTCTTAGCGATATTTTTAGCTTGCGGCCAAACGACGGGACATACTATGAGTGCTATCCGTGGCGCGAGCTGGACTACGAGAGCTCGCAGATCTGGCGCGAGAGGCTAGCTAGCGCGCAAACTAGCATGGACGATAAACGAAGGATTTTTGAGTGCTTGCTGCAAACAAGACAGCCGCAAAACGTAAAATTTGCCTGCGAGATTGCGGCGGCGGAGAAGTTTTTGAAGCATAAAGGCAGCCTTAGCGAGCATCTGGGCTACTATTTGGAGGACGTAGGCTTTACGCTTGAGAGGGTTAAATTTACGGGAGGCGCAAACGGTGCGGAGCCTGCGGATGAAAATTCAAGTCAAACGCAAGGCGTCCTAAATGACGTCAAATTTAACGCTAGCAAGCTAAATTCGCAAGCGGATGAAAATTTAAACGACCCCAAATTCGGCAAAAACGTGCCGTGCGAAGAAAGCCGAGTCCAAAAAGCGCAAGCTAGCGATGAAATGAGTATCGGCGGCGAAGCGTTTAGGCTAAAAAGGTACTGCGGCGAGCGCGCGTATCACGTCGCGTTTAGGCAGGGGTATTTTAGCGAGCCGTTTGCCGCTAATCAAGCCAAAAATCACCCGACTTGGGGACTATGGGTGGACGAAGCGCAAAAAGGCGAAAGCGAGGAAGCCGCGGAAGCAAATTTGGGCGAGACGAAGTATAAAATAGGCGGGGTTTTAGACGAGCCTTGCGCGGACGAGGAAAATCCGCTCTTTCATCTCATCATGCTTGATCCGGTGCCTAGCGAGCTGCCGGTACGCTCGCTGCCTAGCCTAACCCTAGCCGCGCACGTTAGAGAGATAAGCGAGGGCGAGACGGCGTTTTACGAACACGACCGGCTGGGCAAGCCAAAGCGTATCGGCGAGAGGTCGCAGGTAGAGTACGTAGACGACGAGCCGGCGAGGCAGGATCTGGCGCGTCTGCGCGTAGCGCCTAAGCGCTGGCGCAAGCAGGACTGGGCGCTATCAAACGGCAGGCAAAATCTATCTCGCGTAGGCGGCGAGCCGTCGTGGATACAGAGCGCGCAGGTGCCGACGTGTCCGATATGCGGCGAGAAAATGGAGTTTTTGATGCAGCTAGATAGTGGGCTTCCTAGCGGCGAGGACGAGGAGCTGCTTTTTGGCAGCGGCGGGATACTTTACGTATTTTGGTGCGAGAGGTCGCGAGTTAGCGCGTTTTTTATGCAGTGCACGTGAGGCGGTTAGATCGCGCGTTTGCAGAGCTAAATTTAGAACTAACTTATACGGCTTGGCTCATAAAGGCATTTGGCAAGTTAGGTAAAATTTGACTACGCCGCCAAGCCTTTTGGCGCAGCGCAAATTTGCCGTATTTTTGATGATAAATTAAGGCTAAAAACAGTCTAAATTTACGCGGCTAATTAAAAGCAAAAACAGCTCTAGCGCACTGGCAAAGCCGTTTTGGATAAATTTAAACAAAAAGGATAACGATGAACCTACATTTAGATAAGATAGAGCCTTTTTGCACTACCGATACGCAAAAAGAGCTTTTAAAGAAGATAAAAAAGATACAAAAATTTCGCATTAGACGATTTAGCGATAGCTATTTGCTAGAGGGCTTGCTGTTTAGCTTTTACGTCGAGGAGAAATTTGAGCCCGTAATGCTTTACTACGATGAGATAATTAGCCTGCCTTTTGACGAAAGCTTTCCTTTGTGGGATGATTTTTGGGATTTTTTGTCTACTTTTTATATCAATCCGCTATGTACGCAAGCGCAAAAAGAGGCGATTTTCGCGCGCTACGAAGAGGTCTCGCGCCATAAGGTATCAACCGAGTTTGCGGATGCGCAGCTTCTTTTTGCCGACTTTTTTAAAAATATCCTTTCTTTAAAAGCGGTCAAGGAGCGCGAAAAAACCTTGCAAAGAGCGCTAAAAGATAACGACTTGCAGCTTGAGTTTGCTATGCGTATGAGTCTGGTGCTATACCCCACGCGAGTAATCATCGCAAATAACGGCGAAAACAAAGCCCTAGAGGAGCAAATGCAAGCTACGGTAGACGAGCAGACTGCGGTTCTGCGCTCTGGCAAATTTGCAAAATACATATAAAAAGCGCTAAAAACTAAAATCAAATTTGATCCGCGTGCTGCGCTTTTGGCTACCGTGCCGACCGTAATTTAAATTTAAAAAAGGAAATAAGCGATTTTGCGATTGCGAGATTTGCCTAAAATAGAGCAAAATCTAACGGCAAAATTTGTGCTTAGCTCGCGCGGCGGCAGAGCAAATTTATAAAAAGCATAAATCTTTTGTAAAAGAGCGCGTAAATTTAACTCTTTAAAATGCTAAATGCGGTTTTTGAGATATTCTAAATAAGCTCGGCAGAAAATTTGCATTTTAAAATTTGCGCCGTGGCTGATTTTAGCAAGGCTTTACGGCGATACGGTGCGCTAAATTTTGCGGAACGTTAAAATCAGCTTTAAATTTATACGGTTTTGGGCTACTAGGAGTCGGCGCCGGGTTAAATTTAACCGCCGTAAACCTCGACAAAAGCTTTTGCTTGATTTGGCGTTTTTGCTTAAATTTAAGCGCTTATTTTGAGCGGGCTTGCGGCTTGGTTAAATTTACTTACGCATACTCTTTTTCGCGCTTTAGGTCGGTGATTAGCAGAGGATTGCCCTTACGCATCATTTCTATGAGCCGCTCTACGCGCTGCGTAGTCGGATCCTCGCGTAGCCAGTCCAGCTCGCGCTGCGTGATACCCACCATCTGGAGAAATTCTACTCTGCCGTTTGGCGTGTCTATGCCGCCAAGCACCGGATCGGGCGCGAAAGCTACGCCTACTAGTTTGGTATTCGTATCAAGACGTATCGGCGAATTTGCCGGCATGAAATGATATGCCTCAAACCATTTTTTGCTTGTGTGGACGTATTTAGCGAGGTTTTGCATGACGGATATAACCCAAAAAGGCTCGTTTGGGGCTACATTGCCGTCGCCAAGATCCGAGTCCGGATCGTCCGCAAACGGCGCAACGCGCATGCTAAACTCAAATCCCCATCCGCTAAATTCTTCCTGCACGCTTTGCGGATCGTAGTAAAGCTCGCTCATGCCAAAGCTCACGATATGGCGATGAAACGCGCTATCCTCGCAGTCAAAGATACTAACGCCCGCTAAATAATCATCGCCGCCCAGACTCGCATGTAGCTGCGACGGATAGTGGCGCTCGTTTGCGGGGTCGTAGATTTTTTCCAGCGCATCGTTTATAGCGTCCCAGCCCGGCGCGTCGTCCTCTTCAAACATAGCTTCATACTCTTGCGTCGTCATTTTTATTTCCTTTTTAGTAAATTGCATTAAGCGCGGGCATTATATATAAATTTCGTAAATTCGGGGGGGGGGGGTAAATAAATGCAAAATAAACAGGCTACAAATGCAAGCGAATAAAATATAAAATTTACGCCTGCGATCTAGGCGTAAATTTCATCGACGATGGTATCTACGAAATCATGAGGGTTAAATTTTACTAAATCGTTCATCGTCTCGCCGGTGCCGATGTAGAGTATCGGCAGCTCCAGCTCGCGCGCGACGCCAAAAAGCGCTCCGCCCTTTGGCGTGCCGTCAAGCTTGGTGATGATGACGCCGTCAAGCTTCACGATGTCGTTAAAGGCCTTTGCCTGCGCTAGGCCGGCGTTGCCCTGAGTGCCGTCGAGGATGAGGATCTTGCGGTGCGGCGCGCCTGCGTAGGCTCTGTCTGCGATGCGCACGATCTTGCTTAGCTCGTTAGCTAAATTCGTTTGATTTTGCAGGCGACCTGCGGTGTCCAGGATGACGTTGTCTAGGTTTTTAGCCACAGCCGAGCTTATCGCGTCAAAGGCGACCGCAGACGGATCGTGACCTTGTTGCGTAGCGACTATAGGCACGCCAGTTCTCTGCGCCCACTGACGTAGCTGCTCGATGGCTCCTGCTCTAAACGTATCGCAGGCGCCTAAAATAACGCTTTTGCCTTCGTTTTTATATAAATTCGCAAGCTTTGCGATCGTGGTCGTCTTGCCCGCGCCGTTTACGCCCAAGATGAGTTCCACGAAAGGCCTTCCGCTTTTTACTTCGCGCTCATTTTCGTATATGAAGTAGGTATTTAAAAGTCGCTTAAGTTCGTCTTTTTTGACCTCGTTTTGCGGCGGCAGATAGTAGAGGACCTCCTCGATGATCTCGTAGGCGATGTCGGCTTCTAGCAGGATCTCTTCTAAAATTTCCTTTGAGATTTTTTTATCGGCGGGCTTTGACGAGCGTATCGCCGTTAGCGTCTTATCAAGCCCCTTTTTTAAAAAACCAAACATCAGTCGATCACCTTATTTATATCGCTTTCTAGCATCTCTTCTGGCACGAGACCGACGTAGTGCGTAGCGTATTCGCCGTTTGGTTTATAAAGCACTATGTAGGGTATACCTACCACGCCGCCGAGAGCCTTGGCAAATCGAGAATTACCCTCGCCGTAAGCGACGTCGAAATTTATCTTATATTTTTTCATAAACGCGTCTATTTCATCCTTTGATTTATCTTCCATTAGTACGCTTACGATTTTTAGCTTACCTTTAAATTTATCGTTTAGATTATTTAGATGCGGGATTTCGGCCTTGCACGGCGGACACCAGGTGGCAAAAAAATTAAACAAAATCGCCTCGTCGCTGCCTTCGACTTTAAAGCCTTTGTCGAATTTTTGCAGAGTCATCTTGCTCTCGTCCATTAGCGTTAGATCAAAAGGCGCTTCTAGGCTTGCGCTTTGACTCGGAACGGAAACGCTCTGACTTGCGTCGCTTGTATTAGTCTGGCTTGCTTCGCTTTTGTTTTCATCTCCGCAGCCGCCTAAAAATAGAGCTAAAAATGGTATAATCAGAAGAGTTTTTTTCATATTTTTCCTATTTTGAAATTTGGAAGAAATTATACATAAAATTTATGAAACGAGCGTTAAATTTGACAAAAGAAGATTTTAGGCGAGACGCCAAACGGATTTTAAAAAAAGAGGTTCAAATTTCGGCGCGAGCGAAACACTACAAAATGTTTAAGCCGCTTTTAAATTTGCTAACCGAGCTTAAAGCCAAACGGATTTTGATTTTTAACCCCCTTTCTTATGAGCCCAATTTTTATATTTTGAAACGCGAGCTAGCCAAAAAGTATGAAATTTTCGCTCCGTTTATGCTTGGTATTAGTTTAGAAATGGTAAAATTCAGGCTACCGCTTGTATCTCGGACAAAATTTGGCGTAAAAGAGCCGCTAAGCACCAAGATATTTAAAAAGCGTATAGACGTAGCCGTAGTTCCGGCTCTCGGGGTGGACGGAAATATGGCGCGAATAGGACACGGTAAAGGTTTTTATGATAGATTTTTTGCAAATTTGCCCTACCGACCTACCTTGATATTCGTTGAAATTTTAGACAATTTTACAAATGAAATCATATCCGAAGATCACGACGCTACTTGTGATTTTTACCTGACCCCGAGCAAAATTTACGTAAAAAGAGGAATCTATGATAGAAATTTTAATCGGCTTAGGAACAGGTGCGGCGGGCGCTGGCGTAGGCTATCTCATCGCTAAAAAAATCAACGACGCAAACTACAATATATTTTTAGAACAGGCAAAAGCAAAGGCTAAAGCGATAGAATTTGAAGCCGAACGCACGCTAAAAGACGCTAAAATCCAAGTCCAAGAGGCTGAATTTGAAGCTAAGAAAAAATACGACGACAAAACCGTAAAACTACAAAAAGAGTACACGCAAAAATTTGAAGAGATCGGTAAAAAAGAGCAAATTTTACTAAACGAGCAAGAAATTTTAAACGAAAGCAGAACCGAGCTGGAAAAATCTCGAAACGAAGCAAAAAGTATGTACGAGGAAGGGCTTGGGCTAAAAGCAAGCTATCAAGCCAAGCTGCAAGAGGCGCTAAAAGTACTCGAACACGCCGCCGGCTTAACGCAAGAAGAGGCGCGCGAAGAGGTGCTAAAAAAAGTAGAGGAAAAAAGCCGCGCCGAGATCGCTCACATCGTGCGGAAACACGAAGAGGAGGCTAAACGCGAGGCCAAAAAACGAGTGAATTATATTTTGGCACAGGCTACGTCGAGGTTTGCGGGAGAGTTTGCCGCCGAGCGCCTAATAAACGTCGTGGATATCAAAAACGATGAGCTAAAAGGCCGTATAATCGGCAAAGAGGGGCGCAATATCAAGACCCTAGAAATGGTTCTTGGCGTAGATATTATCATCGACGATATGCCTCACGCTATCACGTTAAGTAGCTTTAATCTCTACCGAAGAGCGATCGCGACGCGCGTGATAGAGCTTTTGGTGCAAGACGGCCGCATACAGCCTGCAAGGATAGAGGATCTGCACAAAAAAGTATGTGAAGAATTTGAGGCCTCGATCCTAGAGGAGGGCGAAAATATCGTCATCGACCTAGGCCTTAGCAAAATCCATCCCGAGATAATGAAACTAATAGGCAAGCTAAAATTTAGAGCCAGCTACGGACAAAATGCCCTCGCGCACAGCCTCGAGGTAGCTCATCTTGCCGGCATCATCGCAGCTGAAACGGGCGGAGACGAAAAGCTAGCCAAAAGAGCGGGCTTGCTACACGATATCGGTAAGGCCTTGACGCATGAATTTGAGGGTAGTCATGTCGATCTGGGTGCTGAAATTTGCAAACGCTACAAAGAACATCCCGTCGTCATAAACGCCATCTACGCCCACCATGGACACGAGGAGGCAACTAGCGTAGAAAGCGCCGCCGTTTGCGCTGCGGACGCTCTGAGCGCGGCTCGCCCCGGAGCGCGCAGAGAGGTGCTTGAAAGCTTCCTAAAACGCGTAGAAGAGATAGAAAACATCGCAAAAAGCAAAGAAGGCATCAAGCAAGCATATGCGATAAACGCCGGTCGCGAGATCCGCGTCATCGCAAACGCCAAGCTCATAAACGACGATGAAGCGGTGCTCGTAGCTAAAGAGATCGCCGCAGAGATCGAGAGTAAGGTGCAGTATCCGGGCGAGATCAAAGTAAACGTGATCCGCGAAACTAGAGCCGTAGAAATGGCAAAATAGGTCAAATTTGGGTAAAAGATGAAAAAAATTTTATTAGCGATTTTTTGCGTTTTAGCGCTCGGCGCAAACGACGAGCTCGTGCTAAACGCGTCAAATTCTTTTACAAAGACGATGCGTAAAAACCCAGATGCGCCGGTTAAGGCTCTGCTTCAAAACGCAAAAGCGGTCGTTATCTTTCCGAGCATTACTAAAGTCGGCTTCGTGCTGGGCGGTATGCACGGCAAGGGCGTGATGCTCGTGGGAAACCCGTACGCGCCCAGCGAAATGATGGTCGTGGATATTAGCGGCGGCAGTATCGGATTGCAGCTAGGTTACGAAAATAGCGCGCTTGTGCTTTTTATCCTAAAAGATAGCCTCGTAGCCGACATAAAAGACGCCAAGATCACGATAAACGCCGACGCATCGTTTGCGTTTGCCGATACGGGTAAATTTTACGGAAAAGTGAGCGATTTTAGCTTCACCAGCGACATTTACGCCTACACCGACAACGATGGGTTTTTCGCGGGCGCGAGCTTTGGCGGAGCGGTACTTGCTAAAACAGGAGATACTCCGCCAAAGACCGATAGCTACGGATACAACGCGCTAATGGGCGCTATATCGAAATATTAAGGGTTAAATTTGCAAGAGATGCTAACCTCGCTATCGACCTATGGGTACGTGATAGTGTTTTTATATTCGCTTGGAGGCGGTATGGTCGCTATCATCGCAGCAGGCGTGCTGGCTCATCTTGGTAAGATGGACATAACCGTGAGTATCGTGCTAGCAGCCGCCGCCAACGCTATCGGCGATACTTTGCTTTTTTACGTCAGCAGGTATAACCGCGCGGCCGTGATGCCGTATCTGGCTAGGCATAAACGTAAGCTTGCCTTTTCTCAAATTTTGTTTAAAAAACACGGAAATAAAATCATATTTTTTAAAAAATTTATCTACGGACTAAAGACCCTAGTACCACTTGCTATCGGGCTTACGAAGTATTCGTTTGCTAAATTTAGCGTCATAAATGTTGTTAGTGCGGTAATTTGGGCGGTCTTACTAGGGCTAGGTAGCTTTTATGCCGGAGGGGCGTTTGAGCGAGCGGGGAATTTTCTAGGAGAAAACGGCTGGTTGATGCCTGTCGGTATGCTTTCTTTGCTAGCCGCCGTATGGATATATCTAAAAAAAGCGACTACTAAAAAAAGGAGACAAGGGTGAAAAAGCTACTGATTTCATTGGTGATTTTGGCTGCCGTGGTTTTTGGCGGGCTGAAATTTAACGCAAATAAGGTGGAGGAGAAGTATAACGAGGCTTTAAGTCTAATCAAAACAAACGGAATAGACGTCAAAAATAGCGTATTTGAAAGCGGTTTGCTAAAGTCTCACGCAAACTACGAAGTGATTTTTTCTAAAAAACACATAAACGAGCTTATGTCGCTTGGCGAAGAGTACGGCGCGCCTGAGGATATAGCTATAAAAATCGACATGAATATTTCACACGGTTTTGCCGGTTTGCTAGGCAAATTTGACGTCGTCGGGGACGCGGAGTTTTTAAGCGAGCCGTATAAAAATTTTATGATAGAGGCATTTAACTCCGTAAAGCCTATTAAATTTCACTCTAGTGGCATCTCGGGCGGAGATAAAAAAATCGTATTCGAGCTAGCCGGTGTACAAAAAGAGTTGGACGGCAATAAGGTAAATTTAGCAAAATCGTTTTTGATTTTTGATATAAACGGCGAGAAAAAAATCGCGGGAGTCTCTTTTGCAAATGATTTTGTCGATTTTGCCGGTAAAGAAGGCGTTGCTATGAGGATAAAAAATATTGGCTACGACGTGAAGTACGAAACACCGATCGAGCCGAAAATGATCTCAAAAGCGCTTGTAAATAGTAATTATAAATTTGAACTAGGCGGCATAGACGTAAGCTCTGGCACGGAGACGCTACAGATCGGAAAGATAACGAGCGACTCTAAACTAACTGTGCTAAGCGATACTCTAACACAGGACGATACGAGCACGATAGAAAAGATAAAATATGCAAAATATGAATTTAAAGATTTTCTGATTAAGTCTAAGTTTTCAAATTTAGATAAAGGCGCGATCGAGGATATTATGAATGCTAAAGGGGAGCCTGAAGCGCAGCTTGCGGCTATAACGCAGGCGCTGGATAAATTTATAAAAAGAGCGCCGAAGATAACGTTTGAAAATCTAAATTTTAAAAATGCGGTCGGCAAGAGTTATGCTTCAAATTTTGAATTTTCTATCGACGCAGACGGCATAGATAGTCAAAATCTGCTTGATAATATCCCGGCTGCTATAAATTTTAGCGGTAAAATCGAGCTTGATACGACGCCGGGAGAGTTTATATTTGGAGGTGGCGAGGAAAAAGAGGGAATAAACGCAATACTCGTAAACGGCGGACTGTTTAAAGAAAACGGCGGCAAATACGTAACTATTTTTAAATACAACAAAAGAACGCAAGATTTAATCTTTAACGAAAATTTATCTTTAAAATCTCTTTTTCAATAAAATTTAGCATGCTTAGACAAATTTTTATGTTTGTTTAAGCATATTTTCTATATACTTCACTTTCCGCTTCACAGGAACCGAGTTTTTTAAATTAACACTGTTAAACTAATTAGTCAATCTTTGAAATCTAAACAAGTGATCGATTGAGCCAATCTTTTATTAGGCTTTCTTTGGAAAGTAGATAAGAGATAAAACTAATTAATAAAATTAAAGTTTTTTGATTAAAACTTCATATTAAATCCTAAGATATTTTGTTTTAGGTAAATTTTATATGGAGAGTTTGATCCTGGCTCAGAGTGAACGCTGGCGGCGTGCCTAATACAT
>NZ_CALHVN010000048.1 GCF_938039245.1 uncultured Campylobacter sp.
TTCGCGCGCCGTGAAAGAATTTAATCCAAGCACGCCAAGGCTTGGGCCGGCTCAGCAGGCTAAGCCTTAAATTTAGAGCAAATTAATACCGAGCTGATTCGGTTATTTGCTGTATCTGCCGTCCATAAAAATTTAATCAAAGGAGCAAAAATGAGAAAAACGGCTTTGGTCGTGGGCGCGACGGGAGCGGTCGGGTGCGAGATCGTGCGAGGGCTTTGCGAAACCAAAACTACGACAAGATCGTCGTCTGGGCGCGTAGGGAGCTAAAGTTTAGCCACGAAAAACTTGAGGTGCAGATCGTAAATTTAGATAAGATCAAAGAGATAGAGCCGTGCGACATAGACGAGATTTTCTGCGCGCTGGGCACGACGATGAAGCAAGCCTGTAGCCGCGGGCAGTTTTGCAAAGTGGACGTGAGCTACCCCGTAAATACCGCAAAATGGGGCATCGCCGCGGGCGCTCGCCGTTTCGTGCTTATCTCCGCCTACGGCGCGGACGAACGGTCGAGATTTTTCTACATGAGAGCAAAGGGCAAGGCCGAGAAAAAGATCGCCGAGCTGGGCTTTGAAAGCCTGCAAATCGCTAGGCTGCCCGCGATAAAAAGCGAGCGTAACGAGTTGCGACTCAGCGAGCTCTTTACGATCTGGCTGTTCGGGCTTTTGCCGAAGGGGATCTTGACGAACTACCGCCCGATGAGCGCGCAAAAATATCGCCGTCGTCGTCATCGCCGCCGCGCAAACGTAGAGCAAAGGCGTGCAAATTTATCATCCAAAAGAGTTTGCGTAGCAGCTCGAATTTGAGGGGCTTGCAGGATTAGGAAAAATTTGCAAGCCCTCGCCTCGTAAATTTAAATTTATCCCGGGATAATCAAATTTGCGCGCTTGCCTCAACGAGCGTTTAAATTTACAGCTACCTAAAAGCAAAATTTGATAGAAATTTGGAGCTTTGACCTCAGTGCGCGTCGCCGCCTTTGTGCGTTTATAGTTCTCTGCGCGAGGGCTCAAATTTAGCGTGGAAAAAGCTCGCGCTAAAAATCTCCAAGACCGACAAAATAGCCAAAAATAGCGACAAACCCGCAAAGAGCCCGTAAATAGGCGCTTTTGTAGCGAGTATAAAACGAGCCGTTTTCTATGTAATATATTTTACAAATTTACATTATCTATTTATAAAGCCAACGTATAATCACGCAAAAAAATATAAAGGAGCATACTTATGAAGTATACGGGAACTACGTATAGGCCACCTTACGAGGCTAACTCTTTGCTGGTGCAGGCGACTTAGGGCTGTAGTCACAATCGCTGCGCATTTTGCACGATGTACCACGACGTCCCGTTTGCGGTCGAATCGATCGAGCAAATAGAGCGCGATTTGCTCGAGGCTAGGCGCTATAATCCCTTCGTCAGGCGCATTTTTTTGCTAAACGGCGACGCTTTTTCGCTGGATTACGAGACGCTTAGCGCCATAGGCGAGAAAGCGATCCAAATTTTCCCCGAGGTCGAGGCCATCGCCTCTTACGTGACGATCACGGGCATCGCCAAAAAGAGCGCCGAGGGCAGGTACATTAGCTAAAAATTTAACGGAAAGGAAAAGAATATGAAAAATTTTAATCAATCGACAAAACTGTGCGAAATTTTGGGCGTCAGCTTGCCTATCGTGCAGGCTCCGATGAATAACGTAACAAATGCCGCATTGGTAGCTGCCGTATCAAATGCCGGCGGAATGGGCGTGCTGGGGCCAAATGCCGGCAGAGACTCTGAAAATTTAAACACGAAAGAGCGATATAAACGAGAATTTGAACGTATAAAGTCGCTAACTAATAAGCCTTACGGCGTAAATATCGTTTGTCGAAACGATAATGACAAAAAATATGCGCTAAAGGTTATGGAAACGGCATTTGAGGCTGGCGTAAAGGCGTTTTTCTTTGTCGGCATAGCGGAAACGGAGCTATTTAAATTTATAAAAGATAACGGCGGAGTTTTGGTGCATAGAGCGCTTACGCCAAGCGCAAATTCGGCTCGCGCAGCACAAGAAGAGGGCGCAGATATTATAATTGCCACGGGATACGATGAAGGAGGAGTGGGTCCGCAAAATAAAATAGGTACTTTTAGCATCGTGCCGATCATCGCCGATGCCGTGAGCGTGCCTGTGATGGCTGCGGGCGGGATAAACGACATTAGAGGCGTACGAGCAGCCTTTGCGCTTGGGGCTAGCGGTGTTTACGTGGGTACTAGATTTATCGCTAGTACCGAGTGCCCGGCAGCGCAACCGGCAAAAGAGAGCATCGTATCTATGGGCTCTAGCGAGCTGTTTTTTGTTTCGGACTATCAACGCGTAGTGCCGAGTAAATTTGCCAAGGAGCTAAACGCAATGTATCTAAACGGCGACAAGGAAGTAGTGGCGCAAAAAATCGAGCGACTAAATCCACTAAGGCTCGCAATGATAGATGGCGATATAGAAAATGGCATAATATACGTAAATTCTGGTATTAGCCTAATAAAAGAGATAAAAAGCGCCAAAAAAATCGTCGGCGAGCTTATGGCCGATTTTGTTTAATAAGATGGATAAATTTGCCAAATTTAGGCTATTATCGGCAAAAAATAAAATTTAAATTTTATCAAATCAAAGAAGAAAAAATGTCACTAAAACCTGTCGAACTTCACAAAGCGTATCGCCTCATAAATCACGGGCCGACCGTCATGGTCTCGGCCGAATTTGACGGCGTGCGGGACGTCATGAGCGCGTCATGGGTCTGCCCTCTGGACTACGACAAGCTAACGGCCGTCATAGGTGCTAGCTCTTTTACCCGCTCGCTTTTTGAAAAGAGCGGCAAATTTGCCGTGCAGGTGCCTTTCGTCTCGCAGGCGGAGCTGGTTAGCGAGCTGGGCGCCGAAAACAACTCGCGCTTTGATAACGCGGACAAGATGAAAAACGTGGAAATTTTTTATAAAGAGGAGTTTGATGTACCGCTGATCGTGGGTTGCGCGGCATGGCTCGTTTGCAAGCGTATCCCCGAGCCGCATAACGAGCAGAGCTATGATCTTTTCATTGGCGAGGTCGTCGCGGCGTATGCGGACGAGCGGGTCTTTGACGGCGAGCACTGGCTGTTTGAAAAGATCCCTGACGAGCTAAAGAGGCTTCACTACGTCGCCGGCAGTCGGTACTATCTAGACGGCAAAGCGATAGACACCAAGCGCACGCCCATAAGCGGCGAGTAAGCGCCTCGCAAAATGCAGGCAAATTTGTAAATTTAAGACGAGCGCACGCGTAAATACGCGGCGAGCTTCGGTAAAATTTCAAACTAAAGAATCTAAAAAGGATAGAAAATGAAAAAATATATCGTCATCACGGGCGCAAGCTCGGGTATTGGAGCGGCTACGGCAAAGGCGTTTGCTGGGCGCGGAGAAAATTTGATCTTAATCGCGCGCAGAGCGGAGCTGCTGCAAAGCTTAAAGGACGAGATCGCTAAAATTTCGCCCAAATCAGATGTCGTGATTAAAATTTGCGACCTTGCGCGCAGCGAGAACGTCTTAGCGCTTTGGGACGAGCTAAAAAGCTACGAGCTAAAGGCGCTTATAAACAACGCGGGTTTTGGAGATTACGGCGCGGTCGGCGAGCGTGATCTATCCAAAGTCTCGCAGATGCTGCGGCTCAATGTCCTTTCGCTCACGCTGCTAAGCCACCTCTTCGTACGCGACTACAAGCGCAAGCCTGCCCAGCTCATCAATATCTCCTCCGCTGGCGGCTACAGTATCGTGCCAAACGCCGTCACCTACTGCGCGAGCAAATTTTTCGTAAGCGCCTTTGCGGAGGGCTTGCACTACGAGCTGGCGCAGGATAAAGAGGCTAAAATGCAGGCTAAAGTTCTAGCGCCCGCCGCGACTAGGACGGAATTCGGTCCCGTGGCGACGGATGACGCGGGCTACGACT
>NZ_CALHVN010000049.1 GCF_938039245.1 uncultured Campylobacter sp.
GCGTGCGTTACGGTTTAAAAACCTTTTAAGAATACGTGCGATTATATCAAAAAAACATAAAAACCAAATTTATCGGTAAGAATAGAAAATACGATTTAGTTAGATTTAGGCAGAGTTGCCGCAAAAACCCTAATTTTGGTGTACCGTTTTTTGAATTTTTTATGCGGTAGCAAATTTCTCATTTGCTATTGGTCATGACTATAACGACAACGTGGTTTTATAGCAGTGCTACGACGAATGTATATACAAGGTCGTTAGTCTATAACTTAACGCTAAAACAGATTATTGGGCTGGGTTTTTCCAAAGTGCCTTTAGCCATTAGACATACGAACAAATTTTACTTTTGGACACCCCTACAAATTTTATCAGTGCAAGGCTGATGACTTTGTAGCTTGATTGATTTTTGCAAAATTTGCTAAAATTTCGCTAGATCTATCAAAAAAGGTCGTATCGTCGCTTAATCCGGTAACTCAAACCAGGTGTAACACGAACGGGCAAGTAGCTAAATTTTGCAGTTTTAAATCTCTAAACGCACGAGATAAAGGGACAAAGTTGCCGAATTTTATTTCGCTTAAAATTGACAAAAACGTCAAATAGCCAAAATCCGGCATAAAATTAGCATTACGCCAAGCTCGCTCTAACCAAAATCGGCAACCGATCCAAAACAGATAAATTTGCGAGTATCAATCGTCGCATCCTTCTAAATTTTGCGCCTGAGCGGCGAAAAACGTATCGCTGTGGATGTTTTCAAAAGCAGCCTTTAGCGAGACGAAAAGCTTTGGATTTTGCTTTTCCAAATTTGCCAAAAGCTCTTTGGTTTCGGCTCTAGCGTGAGGCATCTTGATATCAAATCGCATCGCAGGACACGCCTCGTCGCCGATAACCGTAAGCCCGTTTCGCACGGCGTTTTCGCGCAGCTGCCTTTCGCGCACGAATATAAACGGCCTGATAACCTCGATCCCGTTTGCCGCGACGTATTTTGGAGCAAGCGTTCGCAGCGCGCCGTTATAAGTAAAATTCATAAAAAAGCTCTCGACCGCGTCGTCGAGATGGTGGGCGATGGCGAGCTTGTTAAAACCGTGCTCGAGCGCGTAGGTGTAGAGATAGCCGCGCCTCATACGCGAGAAAAAGCTGCAAAAGCTGGAATTTTTGCGGATCTTGTCCTTGGATATCTCAAAGATCGAGCTATCGATTACGTCGTGCTCGATGCCGTGCTCGGCACAGTGGCGCGTGAGGTATGCGTAATCCTCGCCCATGCCGTAGCTTAGCGTCACGGCCTTAAACTCAAATTTTTCGGGCGTGACGTTTTGCATGTGTTTTAGCACGTGCGCGAGCGCGAGGCTGTCCTTGCCGCCGCTAAGACCGAGCAAAATTTTATCCCCGCCGCGCACCATACGGTATCTGGCGTTGGTCTGCCCGACCTGGCGCAGCAGCCGCTTGCTAAGCTCTATCATAGTCGCTCGATCATCGCGAGCATGAACTGCGCGCTCACGTTTGCCGAGTCTTGCAAAAATTTATCGAAGTCAAACTCCGCGCTGCCGCCCGCCTCGTCGCTGATGGCGCGAAGCACGAAAAACGGCACGCCAAGACTCTCGCAAACCAGCGCCACGCTAGCACCCTCCATCTCGGCCGCATCGGCTTTGAAGGTCGCTTTTAGCCACTCTTTTTTAGCATTATCGCAGATAAACTGATCGCCCGTGGCTATGATGCCGCCTTTTAGCTCGATGCCTTTTTCGGCCGCGACGCTAGAGGCTAACGCGTTTAGTGCGTCGTCGCTTTTGATAAAAACACTGGTCTCGGGTACGTAGCCATGCGGGTGCCCAAACGCCGTGATATCGACGTCGTGTTGCACAAGGCTAGTCGCATAAAGCATATCGCCGATTTTTAAATTTGGATTTAGCGCGCCTGCGACGCCGGTAAAAAGTAGCTTGTCGGCGCCAAATTTCTCGATCATAGCGCTTGCGGTCAGAGCGGCGTTTACCTTGCCGATCTTAGAGTAGGCGATCACAAGCTCTTTGTCGCTGAAATTTGCGAGGTAAAATACGTTATTTGCGTGCTTAACCTCTCTGTAATCCTTGATACGCTCAAGCAGAGGAGCGACCTCCTCGCGCATCGCGCCTAAGATCGCTATCATTTAAGCTCCTTTAAAAGCTCTTCAAGGCTGCTAAGATCGGTGACGCTAAATGTCGGCTTCTCGGTGATTTTTTTGTTGATGCCTTTTAGCACGCTACCGCCAAACTCCACGAAAATATCGACCTCGTTTTCGATACTTTTGATGCTTTGTTTGTATAAAACGGGGCTAACGAGCTGGGCTTTTAGTAAATTTAGCGCTTCATCTTTCGTGCCGTAAGGCTTCGCCGATGCATTTGAAACGACCGGGTCAAATTTAGCTGCCAACGCTGGCTCTAGCTGCGCCGTTAGTTTCTCGCTAGCGCTCTTTAAAAGCGGGCAGTGGCTAATGACGGACATGTTTAGAGGCAACACACGCTTAGCGCCTGCTTCTTTAAACGCCGACTCAAATTTGGCGATGTCCTCTTTTAGTCCCGCGATCACGATCTGACCGTCGCAGTTGTAATTCGCGGCGTAAATTTGACGACCGTCCGCTTGCGCATTTTTGCAAATTTGCTCGACCGTCTCGTCGCTAAGACCCAAAATAACGCTCATCGTTACGTCTTTGCCCGCGCAGTCCTCTTGCATAAATTTACCGCGCAAATTTACGATCCTAAGCGCATCAACAAAATCAAACGCGCCGCTAACCGCAAGCGCGCTAAACTCGCCCAAAGAGTGCCCAAGCGCAAATTTAGGCTTTAAATTTACGCTTTGCTTTAGCGCGAGATAGCACATAAGCGAGTTTAAAACAATGGCCGGCTGGGTAAATTCGCTCCTATTTATAAGGTCGTTTTCGTTGAAAAGTAGATTTGAAAAGTCGATTTTTAGGCTATCGCTTGCATTTTGTAAAAGCTCGGCGGCCAGGCGGAAATTTTCGTAAATTTCCTTACCCATACCGACGCTTTGCGAACCTTGACCGGGAAATATAAACGCTGCTCTCATCTAGGCTCTTCTCTTAGTGGCAGCCGCATCCGTCGTCGCCGTGGTGATGACCGTGGTCATGATGTCCGTGTCCGCAGCAACCGCCCTCGCCGTGATGATGGTCGTGATCGTGCCCGCCGCATCCGCATGCGTGAGCGCCGGCCACCATGCCCGTAGCTATCTCGTCTTCGGTAGCATCGCGTCTGTCGAAAATTTGAACCTTAAACTCCAAATCTTTGCCTGCGTAAGGGTGGTTAAAGTCAACTGTCACGTCGTCCTCGCCGATAGATTTTACTATTACGCGTACGCTCTCGCCGTGCTCGCCTTGACCGAAAAGCTCCATACCCTCTTTTAGCTCTATGCCCGCAAATTGCTCTTTAGGTAGCATTTGAACGGCGCTAGAGTCGTACTCGCCGCAAGCTTGTACAGCCGGGATAACGATAACCTTCGTTTCGCCTTTGTTTAGTTTTAGAACCTCTTCCTCTAACTTCTCAATGATGTGACCGCGACCCGTTAAAAAAGAAATCTCTTGCCCTACTTGCATATTGGACTCTAAAATTTCGCCTGTTTTTGCATCTTTTAGCTCATAAAACATAGCTATAACTTGTTCTTTCACGTTTTTCTCCTATTTATGAAAATAACGTGATTATATCGTTAAATTTATTAAAAAAGTTTTAGTTTCGAGTAGGTGCGGCTTTGGCTTCTTTGCTGTCGGGATAGCCCAGTTTTAGCGCTTTGTAAAATTTATTTGCGCTTGCCGTGTCTTTTATCTTATCAAAGCTGATAGCCGTATGATAAAGAAGCTTTGGGGTATAGTCGGCTTTGTCGTATAGCTGAATACTCTGCTGGTAGTATTTTATAGCGTTGTTGTAAGCTTTTTGCTGGTATGCTATCTCACCGAGATAAAAATTTGCCATTGCAGGCTTATGATCTTTGTTCAAAAGATACTCGTATCTAGCCTTTGCGTCGTCGAGTTTACCTGCGTCAAATAGCTTTTTGGCTTCGTTTACTACATCTTGATTTTTTTGTTTAGTGAAATCAGTCTTTGGAGTTTGCGGCTCGGCGGCTGGACTATTGATATCTACCGGCTTGTCTTCATCGTTTTTTTTTGTGGTAGTAGGCGCGGCGTTGCTCTTATCTATCAAAGCACCCATATCCTTAAGGGCTTTGGTGATTTTAGCATTATTGGCTTCTTGTATTTTTCGACTTTCTTCTACGTATTTTTTAAGCTCGTCAAAATCGCTTTTTGCGGTAGAATTTCCGTCATTTCCCTCAAGATCGTTTAGTCTTTTTTCTATCCTAGATATTCTTGAATTTAGCCCGTCTAACACGCTTTGTAAGCCTTCTAGGCGCTCTTGCATAGCATTTAAATTTGACTCGACGTCGCCCATATTTCTACTTAAATTTTCTACGTTTTGTTTGTTTTTTAGAAACGTTTTTTCATTATCAGTCAAACCATATGGACTAGAACTATCTAAATTTCCAGCATCAAATACCGAAATTTCATTAGAAGCAGAATAAGAAAGCGTGACTCCCGCAAAAAGAGCCACGATAGTTTTTAAATTTGTCATAAATCTAAATTATGGAAGAACTTTAAATTCAGCGCGTCTGTTTTGAGCGTCGCAAGCCTTTGATTTATCTGTGCAAACGGGATTGCTTTCGCCGTAACTTACAACCATTATTCTATCTGCGTTAACGCCCTGTTTTACTAGAGCGTCTTTGGCAGCTTTCGCTCTTTTTAGACCAAGCGCATAGTTGTACTCATCGGTACCCCATTCGTCGCAGTTACCTTCTACTTTTACAGAAAGGCTTTGAGCATCCGCTTGATTAAACAAGCCTGCATTTGTATTGATAACAGGCTGCATATCGCCTTTGATATTAAATTTATCAAAGTCGAAATATACAGTTTGAACTTGACCTTCGATGCTTGAGATTAACTGTTGTAATCTCTCGCTATCGCTCATCATATTATCGCTTGAGTTCATACCGCTCGTATTTTGATTAGCATCGGCGCTCATATCAACTTCAGGGGTTTTAGAGCTACAACCGCTCAACAATAAAGCTGCCACAGCAGCAGAAGCTAAAACTACTTTTTTCATTTTCATCCTTTTTATAAGATTTAATCGCTATTATATCATAAAATTTACTAAATATTACCAATCAATCGACTGAATTTTACCGATTTTTAATGGAAATTGAAAACTTTTGTTCTCGTTCACGCGAATTATGCCTAAAGAACTCTGCCCGCCGAGCTCTTTTATAAACACTACGCTTTGTCCGTCGCTAGAAAATCTAGGATACAAATTTTTTCCGCTTGCGGTAAGCTGTCTAATATAATCGGTTTGAGTAGAAATCATATAGATATTAAAATCCCTCGTGCCAAAGCTGCTCTTGCCGTCTTCTCTACTTGAATAAACTATATAGTTTTGATAAGTGCTGACGGAGTTGTTATTTTTACCGTGAAAAACCATCTGTTCAAAACCGCTTCCGTCAACATTTTGAGCAAAAACATTTGGATAGCCGAGCCTATCTGAAACAAAAACTACGCGCCTATCTCCGTCTACGAAATTACCGTTAACGTCGATACCGCTGTAGTTTGTTATCTGTGATAACCTTCTTGAATTTAAATCATATATATAGATATCAGGCTGGTCTTGAGGCGCCATAGTTAGCAAAATTTTATCGCCGTTTTGACTAACGTCGGAGGCTATAAGCATACCGCCCTTACTATCTAAAACTTTAGTTTTTTGGCCGCTTGCGACGTCATATCTATAAAGAACTAAATTTTTACCGCTGTAATCAGAGTAATAAAACGCTCTCTGGTCGGCTCCTATCCATTTAGGAAATATATTCAGGCCGCCGCGTACAAGCACTTTTTGATAGGTTAGAGTATAGTCGGCTATAACGATCTCGCTTTGTTTTGAGCCTGTTCCCTTAGCGAAAATAATAAATTTCTCCATCCAATTAACCGGAGGCATTTTCAGCTCGTTAATAAGCTCAACTATCGCTTTATGCGCGATAAACGGATACTTTGCTCCGTCGTTCATATTGTAAACTTTCTCATACTGGGCCGTTGCCGTTTTGGCATTTATAAGCTTAACCCTTAAAGTAAGAGGCGAATTTGGCGAGCCTTCAAGTGCATATCTAAAAATTAGTTGTGCGCCCTTTTCGCTCATAACGTTCGTATTTGAGTCGCCTTCATAGCTACTTGCGACATACTCGTCCACGACCTCAAAATCAGAGCTTACCTTTAAGTCTCCAAGCATAATTTTGTGAAATTTGCTCTTAAAAGCCTGATCGCCGACGGCCGTTGTGGCGTCTTGAAGCACGATTTTTGGTAGGGCCATACCCTTGTTGACGACCGAGATAGTGGCATCAACGGCAAAAAGCCAACTGGCAAAAGTAAGAAAAAGTAAAATTTTCTTCATTGTTCCTCCGTTATTCTAGTTTGTCTTGCAGTTTAGTTCCGAGCCTAACAGCTCTGCCTATCTGAGTAGGCGGCGGGAATTTCTCAGAAGTCATACGTTCCAAGAAATCTCTAACTTTGTCGTTAAATTCGCTATTATACGATAACTTTTTTATATCATAACTAAACGATCCGTCAATGTCGATGACGATCTCAACCTCCGCTTCATCGCTAGAATCAGCTTTATAAGCGCTCCATCTACTCTGCAAAAGTCTGCTGATCATGCCAAAATATTCGTTATATTCACCCGTCATTTGCGACTTTGGAGTTTTGGCAACCTGATCTAAAGTAAGCGCATTAATTACATCGCTAGCCTTTTTTTGCTGGCTTTTTATTTGGACTTTTTCTGGTTTTTTGCGACTTTGCTCTTTGGGTTGTTCCTTCTTTTTAGCAACCTTGTCCTCTTTTAGTTTAGAGGTATCAATACTGCCGAACAGATCCTTTAAATTTGGCTCTTCAACTTTTTTTTCTTCAGACTTTGGCGGTACAGGATCAGGCTCAGGCGGCTTGTTAGTGGTATCAGGTTTAGGTTCTTCTTTTTTAACCTCTTCCTCTTTTTTTATAGGCTGGGGTTTTTCCTCTTTTACGACCTCTTTTTTAGGCTCTGGTGCTTTTACGGTAACATCCGGTTCACGCTCGACTATCATGATATCCATAAAGGCATCTTTGGTATCGGTATATTTTTTCGGCTCTTCCTTAAAATATGTAAGCTTGATAAAAATACCGATTATTATGCAAAAATAAAGAAAAGCTGACAGCACAAAGTAGCCGGAAGTATTAAATTTGAGATCAAATTTATCCATTAGTCTGAAGCGCTACCTTTGTAAAACCAGCGTTTTTTACGCTTTTTAAAACAAACATTACATCGTCATATATGAGACTTTTATCGGCCTTGATGTAAACGGGCGAATTTTTATCGTATCTTGCTCCGATGAGTACGATGTTATCAGGAAGCTCGCGCAAATCCATAGTGCTTTGATCTATCCTAACCTTTTTTGTAGCATCCACGATAACGGTTAAATCCTTTTTTTGGGCTGAAGAGGCTTTGGTCTTTGAGCCGTCCGGTAATAAAATTTGTTCATCGTAAACAATGGTAGGCGTAGTAACCATAAGAATCGCCAGCAGAACCAGCATAATATCCACGAGCGGAGTTATGTTTAACTCTGGGGTTTCGTCAAGATTTATCATTGATCTTCTTTAAGCGTTACGAGAATATCCACCTCTCGCTTAATCACGCCCATAAGCTCGTAAGCTTTCCTCTTGATAAGCAAGCTAAACGTGTAAGCAGGTATCGCTACGAATATACCCGCTCCGGTTGCCACTAGCGCCTCGCTGATGGCGGGGGCTATAACGTTTAGGGATGAATTTCCGCCGCCTTGTCCAAGCTGAGAAAAGGTCTCCAAAATAGAAACAACCGTACCGAAAAGTCCGATGAAAGGCGACGTAGAAGCAACTATACTAAGCCAAGTAATACCGCTGGTCGCATTTCGCTCAGCGATACTAACGGCGACCGAGAGCTTTTCTCTAGATATCGAGCCGCTTACGAACCGCTTTAAAATGGATTCATTTAAAACATGTTTAGACCCGCCCATTAATAACGACTCAAGAGCATTTTGTTCTTTTTTTTGCCATGACCTAAGCCCTGCCATACGAGAAAACAGTATAGTAAGGCTTATAATGAAATAAAAAGAAAGCCAGCTAAGCACGAATATAGTAATAAAACTACTTCTAGATAAGTAGTTTAAAAAAATATCAAGTCCAGCCACTATCTTGCCCGAGCCATGCTGTCTAGTTTTGCCACAGTAGCAGCCATAGCGTTGTTCTCACTACTCATACCGGCAATTAAATCCTTTGCCTTTTGCAATGAATTTGCTATCTCGCTCTCAGAATTTCCCGACACGTGAACGGCGCCGTCGGCAAGGATGGTCGCCTTGCCCTCATTTATCTCGGCATACCCCCAGTTTATCGCGACGGCATCATGGCTTTTATCTTCGCTCTCGATGTCTATAACGCCAGCCTTTAAAAGCGAGATAAGTGAGGCGTGTCCGGGCAAAACCCCAAACTCGCCCTCACTACCCGGCAAAACCACGCTTTTAATATCGTTTGAAAACACTAAACCCTCAGGCGTAACGATTTCTAAATGTAATTTACTCATTACTTTTCCTTTAAATTTAGGCTTTAAGTTTCTCAGCTTTCGCTATCGCTTCGTCGATGTTTCCTACCATATAAAATGCGTTTTCAGGCAAATCGTCGTATTTTCCTTCCAAAATTCCCTTAAAGCCGGCGATATTTTCCTCAAGGCTTACGTATTTACCGGGACTTCCCGTAAACACCTCGGCAACGAAGAACGGCTGAGATAAAAATCTCTCAATCTTTCTAGCGCGGTCGACGGTAACTTTATCTTCTTCGCTAAGCTCGTCCATACCGAGGATCGCGATGATATCTTGAAGGTCTTTATATTTTTGTAAAACCGCCTGTACGCCGCGGGCCACTTTATAGTGCTCGCCGCCTAAAATTTGAGGATCGAGCATTCTTGATGTCGAATCAAGCGGGTCAACCGCAGGATAAATTCCTTTTTCTGCAATAGCTCTGTTTAGAACGGTAGTCGCGTCAAGGTGCGCAAAAACGGTCGCAGGAGCCGGGTCGGTAAGGTCGTCCGCAGGAACGTAAACAGCCTGAACCGACGTGATCGAACCTTTTTTGGTTGATGTGATTCTCTCTTGGAATTTACCCATTTCACTCGCCAAAGTCGGCTGATAACCAACGGCTGACGGAATACGTCCAAGAAGCGCCGACATCTCAGCGCCAGACTGAGAGAAACGGAAGATGTTATCAATAAACATCAAAACGTCAAGTCCCATCTCGTCGCGGAAGTACTCGGCCATTGTTAGACCTGTTAGGGCGATGCGGTTTCTTGCTCCCGGCGGCTCGTTCATCTGACCGTAGCACAAGGCAACTTTATCCAAAACGTTACTCTCTTTCATCTCGTGATAAAGGTCGTTTCCTTCGCGCGTTCTCTCGCCGACGCCGGCAAATACAGAATAACCGCTGTGTTTAAATGCGACGTTGTGGATAAGCTCCATGATAATAACCGTCTTACCGACGCCGGCACCGCCGAATAGTCCGACTTTACCACCCTTTGCGTAAGGAGCCAAAAGATCAACTACTTTGATGCCTGTTTCAAAAATTTCACTCTTCGTACTTTGTTCTTCAAATGGTGGAGGATCGCGGTGGATAGACCATTTTTTGTCAAATTCTACACCCTCACCCTCGTCGATCAAATCGCCGACGACGTTAAAAATTCTTCCCAAAACTTTTTCGCCGACCGGGACACTAATAGGTGCACCAAGGGCTGTAGCCTCAAGGCCTCTAGTTAAGCCTTCACTCATGTCCATAGCGATAGTTCTTACGCGGTTATCGCCAAGATGCGCGGCAACCTCTAGTACGAGTCTATTTTGCTTGCCCTCAACCTCGAATTTTACTTCGAGGGCTTCGTTAATCTTGGGTAAATAATCCGCGAAATCGACGTCGACTACCGGACCCATTACCTGAGAAATGATACCTTTCATCCATACTCCTTAATTATTTCATTGATTCGACGCCACTGATGATCTCGATAAGCTCAGTGGTGATAGACTCTTGGCGAGCCTTGTTATACGATAGTTTTAGCTGTGCGACGCGCTCTTTAGCGTTGTTAGTCGCGTTATCCATCGCCTGCATTCTAGCGCTATGCTCGGCCGCAAGGCTATCTACTAAAGCATAATACATACTATACTCGAAATACTTCGTAAGCAGTTCGTTTAAAATTTTACCGTCGTCGCTCGGCTCAAATTCCATCAAAGAATTCGTCTCGACTTCGACGAGTTTCGGCGGCTCGACCGGCACGATGTCGTTTATGCGAATTTGCTGAGAGATCATGTTATTGTAGCCGTTATGTACCAAAATAACTTTATCAGTCGCGCCGCTTATAAAGTCGTCTATCGCGTCTTTTATGATATTTTGAGCTTTCTCATAGGTAGGAGATGAGCTCACGCCGACATATTTCTCAAGCAAATTTATACCCTGGAAGCTAAAAAATTCTATACCTTTTTTACCTACCGCGCGAAGTCTTATCTTTACTTTTTTTGCCTTAAATTCGTTAATCATATTTCTAACGGTTTTAATAGTCTGAATATTAAAACCGCCGCAAAGCCCCTTGTCTGCGGTGACGAATATAATATCGACCTTCTCGATATTCTCCTTAACGTCGAAAAATTTACTCTCGGCGTTTACGGAGCGATATTGGTTGATCTTATAGGCGATTTCAGATAAAACTTCGTTGATCTTGAGTGCATAAACCCTAGAGTGACGAGCTGCTTCTTCAGCCTTGCGAAGTTTGGCCGTAGATACCAGCTTCATCGCGCGCGTCGTCTTTTGGGTGTTTTGGACGCTCTTGATCTTTCGTTTTATATCTTTTAAATTTGACATATTCTAGCCTTAGTTAGCGGCAAACGTCGCTTTAAAGTCTTTTAGCGCCTTATGCAAAAGCTCCTCGATCTCTTTGTCAAGTGCTTTTTTGGTTCGAATTTGCTCGAAAATTTCAGGATACTTCGCCTCAATATAAGGATAAAGCTCAGCTTCAAATTTTGTAACGGCTACGGTCGGAATATCGTCTAAATAGCCTTTTGTACCGGCAAAGATGATAACGACTTGCTTTTCAACGGCGAGCGGGCTGTAAGGAGGCTGTTTTAGCACCTCGACCATCCTTTGACCGCGCTCAAGCTGTTTTCTCGAGCTCTCATCAAGGTCACTAGCAAACTGCGCAAACGCTTGAAGTTCGCGGTATTGTGCTAGGTCAAGTCTTAATGTTCCCGAAACTTGCTTGGTTGCCTTTATCTGAGCTGCGCCGCCGACGCGAGAAACCGAAAGACCGACGTTGATCGCAGGGCGGATACCTGAGTTAAATAGATCGGACTCAAGGAAAATTTGACCGTCGGTGATAGAAATAACGTTTGTCGGAATATACGCCGAAACGTCGCCAGCTTGCGTCTCGATAATAGGAAGAGCGGTCAGAGAACCTGCGCCTAGCTTATCATTTAGCTTAGATGCGCGCTCTAGCAAGCGAGAGTGTAGATAGAAAACGTCGCCTGGATAAGCTTCACGACCCGGCGGTCTGCGAAGAATCAAGCTCATTTCGCGGTATGCGACGGCGTGTTTTGAAAGGTCGTCATAGATGATTAGGGCGTGGCGAGAGTTATCTCTGAAATATTCGCCCATAGTTACGCCCGCATAAGGAGCTAGGTACTGAAGCGCAGCAGCGTCGGAAGCGCCGGCATTTATCACGATAGTGTACTCCATAGCGCCGTACTCTTCAAGCTTTTTAACGACTTGAGCGACAGTTGATTGTTTTTGTCCGATCGCTACGTAAATACAAATAACATCTTGACCTTTTTGGTTGATGATGGTATCTATAGCAACTGTAGTTTTACCAGTTTGGCGGTCGCCGATAATGAGCTCGCGTTGTCCGCGGCCGATCGGCACTAGCGCGTCGATAGCCTTGATGCCCGTTTGAAGCGGTTCGTGAACGCTCTTTCTAGCCATGATACCTTTTGCTTTTTCCTCAACGAATCTAGTCTCGCTAGCTTCGATCGGGCCTTTGGCATCTATCGGCTCGCCGAGCGAATTTACGACACGGCCTATCAAAGCATCGCCGACAGGGACGCGTAAAAGTTTAGCTAGGCGTTTTACGCTCGAGCCCTCTTTGATACCGTCCGTTTTACCCAAAATAACGATACCCACGCTACTTTCCTCTAGGTTTAGAGCCATGCCTTTTTCGCCATTCTCAAACTCGACCATCTCGCCAGCCATAACGTTTTTTAGGCCGTAAACGTTAGCAACGCCGTCGGCTACGGATATAACCTTGCCCGTCTCATTTACATCGACGTTAAGGCTGAAATTTTCAATCCTTTCCTTAATGATGGCGCTGATTTCATCTGCTTTTATTTTTGCACTCACGCTTTTTCTCCTTTATATTGCTTTTAATATGTATTCGCTCATTTGGGCTTTTAGCCTATCTACCGAAAAGCTAGCCTCTACGCCCAAATCGTCTAGTTCGATCTTGATACCGTTGTAATCGCTTTTTACTGGCTCTAAAATGATTTTTGCGTTAAATCTCTTAGAAAAGCTGCTTTCAAGCTCTGAAATTTGAGCCTGGCTGATCTGCGAGCCGCCGTAAATTTTGCCGTAAAAAACATTGTCCATTTTTGATTTTTGCGCTAGAAGCTCCGAAACGATATCAGGCAAAATATCAAGTCTTTTGTTTTCGCCGAGTAGCTTTATGAAATTTACAAATTTCTGATCCGCCTCACCGACTAAAGATAGAACGAAATCCGCTTTTTGGCTATTTTTTAAATTCGGCGAAACGATGATGTTTTGAAATTTTTCATTTGCGAATGCGTTTGCGATTTCTTGTAACTTAGCGGTAAAGTTATTAAACTCATCTTTGCTAAGGTCGCTAACTAGAGCTTTTACGTATTTTTTTGCTATAAGTTCTTTCATCAGCCGACCCTTTTAAGCATGATATTGATAAGCTCGCTTTGATCCATTTTAACGCTGTCGCTTGCGAAGATTTCATTTAAAATTTCGCCCACGACGGACTTAACCATGCGTCTTTTTTCAAATTCTTTTTGATCTTGGAAGCTTTTTTCCAAATTTGCAACCTCTTGCCTAGTCTCTTCTTTGATGTGCTCAGATATCAAAACAGCCTCTTTTCTAGCGGTTTCTACTAGGCTAGCGGCATTTGCTTTAGCCTCTTCTACTCGTCTTAGAGCATCGTCTTTTTTAGCTTTTGAATCTTTTAGTTTTTGCTCGATACTATCAAGCCTTGCCGCGATACCGGCGATTCTTCCCTTATAGGCGTTCTTGATAGGGTTTGCTATAAAATAATACAAAATAGCGGCAAAAACAATAAAATTTACCGTTCTAGGTACGATGTCGTATCCGCCGTCCGCCATCAAAACAAAAGGACATAATAAAAGTAAAATTTTGCTTTTCATAGTTAAATCCTTGCGAGTTTTGCTTTTAAAGCAGCTTGAAGTTCAGGCAGTTTTTGCTGCAAATCAGCTCTAAAATCGCTCTTTTGAGCGTTTAAATTTTGGATAAAAGCATCGTAATCAGCCTCCAAAACTTCGCGCTTTTCGCTGACTATCTTAGCGGCCGCCTCTTTTGCGGCGTTGATAGCCTCTTGCTTGATTTTGCCCGCCTCGCTTCTTGCGGCGGCTATGAGCTGTTCTATTTGCGCTTCGTATACGCCAAGATCGCTCGTATTTTTACTAGCGCTCTCTTCGTCGTTTTTTATCGCATCGTTTCTAGCGTCTATAAATTTAAGTAGAGGCTTGTAAAGGATGGAATTTAAAACAGCGATAAGCCCTAGAAAAATAACTGCCGTTAGGACGACTAACGGCAAATTAATTTCCAACATCAAATCTCCTTAAAGTTTAATATTTTCTTAAGCATAATAAAATCGTGCTTATTTTACAAAAAAAAAGGATAAAACAAGCTAAATTTAAAGAAATATTTTTATTTTATCTTGTTTATTAGCCTATCGATATCCGCTACATCATCAAATTCGATAGTGATTTTTTTGCCTTTTATTTTAACAGGCATGTCAAATTTAGAAAAAATATCTTTTAAATTCGCTAGTCTTTCAAGATATCTTTCATCTAGCTTAAGCGCTGTTTTAGACGGCAATTTATTTTTTAAATTTTTTACCAAATTTTCCGTTTCGCGCACGCTAAGGCGCTGTCCGATGATGGTATCGACCGCCGTTTTTTCGTCGTTTGGCTCAAGGCCCACGATGACTTTAGCGTGCCCTTGCGTTAGTTTGCCTTCTTTTATATACTCTTGCGTCGCGGTGCTAAGGCTCAAAAGCCGCATCGTATTTGTTATCTGAACCCTGCTTTTGTGGATGATGTTTGCGAGCCCATCCTGCGTGATTTTATATTCGTCTATGAGCTCTTTATAAGAATTTGCAAGCTCGATCGGATTTAAGTCTTCTCTTTGGATATTTTCTATGAGTGCCAGCTCGCGCAGGCTTTGGCTCTCGATGTCGGCGACTATAGCCTTTATCTTGCTTTCGCCTAGCATCTTAGTCGCGCGAAATCTCCTCTCGCCCGCGATCAGCATATATCCGCCGTCTTTTTCTATGACGATGATAGGCTGAATGAGCCCGTGCCTTTTGATACTTTCGCTAAGCTCTCTTAGCGCGGTCTCGTCGAAATTTTTACGCGGCTGATACGGGTTTTCTACGATCAAGTCCAAGTCGATATCTTTTACCATATCGCTGTTGCCCTCGTTTAGCTCGGCTTTGTACGCAAGCTCCACATCGCCCAAAATCGCCTCTAGTCCGCGCCCTAGTCCACCCTTTTTAGCCATCTTTTATCCTAAAATACAGCAAGCTAAATTTTGATAAGCTACCGAACCGGGCGATTTTATATCGTATAAAATCACAGGCTTACCAAAACTAGGACTTTCGGCGAGCTTTACGTTTCTAGGCACTATAACAAAGCCGTCGTCAGTCTCTTTACTCTTAAAAAGCTTATCTTCAAAATGCTGCTTTAAATTTGCGACCGTCTCTTTTGCTAGGTTATTTTGCGAGCTGTACATCGTCGGCAAAAAGCCTTTTATCGTTAGTTTTTTATTGATCGTTTTTTTGATTATTTTTACGGTATTTAATATCTGCGCCAAACCCTCTAGCGCGTAAAATTCGCACTGGATCGGGATAATCACGCTATCGCTAGCGCTTAGCGCATTTACGGTGATGCTGCCTAGGGCGGGAGGACTATCGATGATGATAAAATCGTACTGCCCCTCGACCTCTTCGATCTTACTTTTTAGGATTTTTTGATAGTCTTTATTTTGCTCGCTTAGCTCTTGCTCGATGCCCACCAGACCGATATTTGACGGCGCTAGAAAAAGCGTCGGGATTTCGGTTTTTAGCACGATTTGCGAGAGTTTTTTACGACCCGTTAGAACGTGATAGATATTGTACTCGTAATCGTTTCTGCTAAAGCCCATTCCCGTCGTTGCATTTGCCTGCGGATCAATATCGATGAGTAAAACTTTTTTTTCGGCGACGGCTAAGGATGCGGCTAAATTTACCGCCGTAGTCGTCTTTCCGACGCCGCCTTTTTGATTTGCTATGGTTATAACTTCACACATATTTTTTTCCAGATTTTGTTTTGATTTATTTTACAAAAAACTTACTTTGTATAAGTTTAGTTTGCGCTTTAAATTTTCTGAAAGATTTTCGCGGCGCATACGCCGAGCGTTTGTTTAAAATTTAATAAATCTACCTAAGAGAAAAAACCCTTCGTCCGCCTATATCCAAAGAGCCGTCGGGTAGGAGTTTGGCGTCTTTGAGCGCTACCTCTTCGCCCTCAAAGTGCGTGATAAATTCTCTTGATTTTCCAAATTCGCTCTCAAATTTTTTAAAAACCTCCGCCCAAGACGGAGCTGTTTGCAGCCTCTTGCAAAACTCCCCGACCACGGCGCTAGGACTCGCGTCTATATCTAAAATTCCGGCGTTTTCGGGCGCGTTTTTCAGATTTATACCCATGCCGCAAACGTAAATTTCGCCAACCCTCGTCGTCAAGGTTCCGCCTATTTTTTTATCGCCGACGTAAAAGTCGTTCGGCCATTTTAGCCAGATTTTTGAGCCGCGAGCCGCGAGAACTTCGCGCATTATCACCGAAAAGTAAATCGACGCCGACTCGCCTTTTAGATCCTCAGGCAGCGCCGTCTCGCTCATGCAAAACGAAAAAAATAGATTGCCCTCCAGCCCGCTCCACGCGTTGTTTCTGCTGCCTATGCCTTGCGTTTGCTCCTTTGCCACTAGCGCAAAAGGCGGCCGTATTTCGCCGTTTCGCAGTCCTTCGACTAAAACTTTTTGCGTAGAAGGGACGCTATCTGCAAACTCTATTCTCAAATTTTATTCCTTTTAAATTTTGGTTCATTTTACATTGCCAGCGCATTAGTATCGTTAAATTTACAAGGCAAGCTTCGCTCGGCTCAAATTTACGACACTATATCGCCGATGCCAAGGCGCTTGCCGTTTAGATACGCGCTAGCGTCCACGGGTTTTTTGCCTGGCTCTTGCACCGTCTCTATGCATAAAGCACCCTCCCCGCACGCGACGTAAATGTAATATTTTCCGTCAAATATGATTTCGCCGGGCCTTCGGCGCTCGTCTTCGCGTCCACTGAGATATTTTAAATCCAAAATTTTTAATCCGCTAGCTAGATAGATCCCCGGCCAGGGCGTTAGTGCGCGAAATTTATTATAAATTTGCCGTGCGCTCTCCTCAAAGCTAAAAAGCCCGTCAGATTTTGCGATTTTTTTGCAGTGCGTAGCCTGTGCGTCATCTTGCTTGATCGGCGTCAAATTTACAAAATTTAGCAGCACTCGCACGATCAGCTCGCCCGCCAAATCCCCAAGCTCGCTAAACAGCTGCGCCGCCGTTTTATCCTCGCAAGGCGTGTAGGCAAAATCAAGCATATCGCCCGTGTCAAGCCCTGCATCCATCAGCATCGCCGTCACGCCCGTCTGCTTTTCGCCCGCCAAGATCGCGCTTTGGATCGGGCTTGCACCGCGGTATTTAGGCAGGATCGAGGCGTGCAAATTTATACAAGGCGCGATATCAAGGACAGCCTGCGGCAAAATTTTACCGTATGCGGCAACCACGATGAAATCAGGTTTTAAGTCTTTTATCTGCGCTGCAACCGCCTCGTCTTTTAAACTCGCAGGCTGAAAGATTGGCACGGCGGACAGATGCTGCTGCGCATAAACTTTAACCTCGCTCGGAGTTAAAATTTGCTTCCTGCCGACAGGCTTATCGGGCTGCGTAAAGACGGCCGCGATCTGAAATTTCGCCTCAGTAAGTGCGCGCAAAATTTTAGCCGCATATTCGGGCGTTCCCATAAAAACTATCTTCATTCTTTTCCTTTAAATTTAGCCACATCACGGTGCGAGCCGAATTTACGCCATGCTTACCTAGCGTAATATAAATTTTGCGCAAATTGCAAAACCGATAATCTGCGCTGTGCGCAAGGTAAAATTTATACGCATCGCACAAACCAAACCCTGCGCAAAAGGCCGTATCATTACCGTTTTTCGCGCTTATTTAACGGCGGATTGATTTTTATCCTCGGATCCGTCCGGCCAAGGCCAAAAAGCACACGAATCTTCGGACCAATAAATTTTTGCAGACAGTTTCGCTCCCAGCTCATCAAGGCTAATCTTGCCGTCATGATTAGCATCGAGCCTCTTAAATTCCGAGCCTGAGCGCAGATTTAGCTCTACTCTCAGCCCGGACGGCACCTCGCTCGCCATCCACTCCTGCAAGCTCAGCGCGCCGTCGCGATCCTTATCATTAAAGTCCATAAACTTCAGCACCGGATCGGCGGGATCGCAACAATACGCGCCGAAACATAAAAATACTAGAATAAAAATTTTATTCATTTCGCCTTCTTAAATTTTATCTTTTTGCGGCGTTTGCGAGCGATAAACATAAAATTTACCCACATATTCGGACGTGCTTAAGGCCCGCGTTCGCAAAAGCCCTATGCGGCGCGCTTTTAGCGCAACCTACAGCTCCTTTTTAAGCAGCTCAAGCAGGTTAAATTTTAGCTCGTTTATGTTTTGTCCAGTAGCCGAAGATATCGGCATCACGAAAAACGGCTTAGAGGCGTCAAATTCATAAATATCTTGTTTAAATTTCATCTCGCCAGCCGTGCCCGCAAGCCCCAGATGCGACAAAAACGCGTCAAATTTTTCCTGCAAATTTTCGGCCGCGTCCGCGCGAGTTAGAGCGATCGCGTAATCTCTTTTTGCAAGCTCGCCGGAAAACTTCGCCGTCTCGGCCCTCAGCACGTCAAACTGCTCCTCAAGGCTGCGGTAGTTCGCAAGATCGAGCATAAAAAGTAAAATTTTAGTGCGCTCGACATGTTTTAAAAACTGCACGCCAAGCCCGCGCCCTTCGCTAGCTCCCTCAATGATACCAGGAATATCGGCCATGACAAAGCCGCTATATTCGTCAACCTCGACGAGACCTAGCTTTGGCGTAAGCGTGGTAAACTCGTAGTTTGCGATCTGGGGTTTAGCGTTTGAAACGGTCGAGATTAGCGTGCTTTTACCCACGTTCGGAAAGCCTACGAGCCCCACGTCTGCGATGAGTTTTAGCTCTAGTCTCACTTCGCGCGTTTCGCCCTCTAGGCCTTTTTGCGCGTATTCGGGGGCTTGATTGATCGAGCTTTTAAAGTGCACGTTGCCAAGCCCGCCTTTGCCGCCTTTTAAAAATAGCTCGCGCTGCCCCTCGCTAGTTAAGTCGCAGAGCAGCTCGCCCGTCTTGGCATCTAACACCGCGGTGCCAGGAGGCACGATGAGCTCGAGGTGCTCGCCTCTTTTGCCGTACATCCTGCGCCCCGTGCCCGCTTCGCCGTTTTGCGCACGCATAGTCTTTTTGCCTTTATACGCCGCCAGCGTGTGCGTGTTTTTATCGGCGACGAAATACACGTCGCCACCGTCGCCACCGTCGCCACCGTCTGGTCCGCCTAAAATCACGTGCTTTTCGCGGCGAAAGCTCACCGAACCGGCCCCGCCGTGACCCGAGCTTAGGGTTAAATTTACACTATCTATAAACATTTTTTGCCTTGGTTTTTAAATTTTATTTCATTATTTTCGGTTTGTTATTTTGCAAAATTTTCGGATTATATCGGTTTATTGATTAAAATTTGATTTGCCGCAAAGCTTAAACGATTTGCCATGCGCCGTTATTTATGCGGATCGTTTGCGGTAAATTTTCGCGGCTTGGATCAAATTTCAGGATTTGACGAATAGCGCGGCGGTCGTTTCTAATACGAGATTTTTTGATAAATTTTAAATCTTTTCTAAGCAAGTTGGGACAGCGAAGCCGTTTTGAGCGAGAAAAGCTTTTAGATTTCATGAAAATTGAGCTATTTTAAAAAAGGGGCTTTCGCCCCGAAGGTCGCGCGGTAATTACGCAGCAGGATAAACAGAAACTTTTTTTCTATTTTTATCTAGTCTTTCGAATTTAACAAAACCGTCGATTAGCGCGAAAATCGTATGATCTTTGCCTAGACCGACGTTGCTGCCCGCGTGAGTAGCGGTACCGCGCTGGCGGATGATGATGTTGCCCGCGCGAACGAATTCGCCGCCGAATTTTTTAACGCCTAAGCGTCGTCCGATACTATCTCGGTTATTCTGGGTTGAGCCTTGACCTTTTTTGTGTGCCATTTCTTATCTCCTTAAGCTGCGATACTTACGACTTTTACGCGCGTAAACTGTCTTCTAAAACCGCGTTTTAGTTTTGAGTCTTTGCGTCTGCGTTTTTTGTAAATAACGACTTTTTTATCCTTGCCCTCGTTTACGACTTCAAGAACGACTTTCGCACCCTTTACGAACGGCGCGCCTACCTTTACTTCACCGTCGTTTACGCACAAAACGTCCGTAATCTCGACTGATGATTTTGCTTCAGCACTGAAATGGTCAAGCTTAAGATATTCGCCTTCGCTGACGCGATACTGCTTGCCGCCGTGCTTAAATATAGCGTATTTTGACATACTCTACCTTTCTAAATTTGGTAAGACCAAAAAGCGCTTTTGGATTTCAAAAGACTTGGGGAGCTTTGTTGGTTGTAAGAGACGGATGATACCTAAAAATTTATAAATTTTGGTTTAATGTCCTAGCTTTTAAAATTTTGTCCGCCAAGTTTTTAGGTCGCGCGCAAAAACAAAAATCCTCCTTAAACTTTCCGTCGTAGCGTAAAATTTAACCTCCTTTTAGGTATAATCGCCCAAATTTAAGCAAATTTGAGCCAAAACGCTCGGCAAGATAAATTTAGGACGAAAATGGCAGGCGAAGACCAAGAAAAAACCGAAGAACCCACCTCCAAAAAGATCGAAGACGCGCGCAAGGACGGCAACGTCCCCAAAAGCCAAGACCTAGCCGGCTTCGTCACGCTCGCGGTCGCGATCTTCGTTGTAGTGGCGCTTCTTGGCTTCATCGGCGATCAGTTTTTCACGCTATATAACTACTATCAAAGCCTCATCGGGCAGGAGTTTACGCGCAAGCTACTCTTTAGCGTCGCGATCACGACGATATTTCGCACGCTGCTCATCATCCTGCCTATCGCCGTTTGCATCGCGATCGCGGGCGTCGTCGCTAATCTCATGCAGTTTGGATTTATATTTACGACCAAGCCTTTGGAGCCGAATTTAAACAAAATCAATCCGCTAAAAGGGCTCAAAAATCTCTTTTCGCTCAAAAAGCTGATAGACGGCATCAAAATGGTGCTCAAGGTCACGGCGGTTTTTACGGTCGGATTTTTGATGTTTTTTAGCTTCATCAAAGAGTTGCCGCATACGCTGTTTTTCTCGATGGCGACGCAACTAGCGTGGCTAAAAGAAAAGATGCTGATTTTAGCCGCCGTGATGCTCATCGTGATGTTTATCATCGGACTTCTTGACGTACTGATCGTGCGTTTTCAGTATTTTCGCGACCTAAGAATGAGCAAGCAGGAGATCAAGGACGAGTACAAGCAGATGGAAGGCGACCCGCAGGTAAAAGGCCGCATCCGCCAGCTGCAAATGCGAGCCGCGCGCAACAGAATGATGCAAAATATCCCGCAAGCAGACGTTATCATCACCAACCCGACCCACTATGCCGTCGCCCTTCGCTACGATAAAACAAAGGAAAAAGCGCCGGTGATCCTCGCTAAAGGCGTGGATTTTCTAGCGCTTCGCATCAAGCAAATCGGAGTGCAAAACAACGTCAAAATCGTCGAAAATCCGCCGCTAGCGCGCGAGCTATACAAGATGTGCGAGGTAAACGATATGATACCTGCTGAGCTCTTTCGTGCCGTCGCCGAGGTGCTAAGCTTCGTTTATATGAGCGACAAACAAAAATTCGGCGATAGGCTGAAGTGAAATTTAAATTTGACCTTTTGACTGTAAATTTAAAGCCGAATTCGGAGTCAAATTTGCGCCGCTCAAATTTGGATAAATTTCAGAATTTTACTCGCCGAGACCCGAATCTTTAAAATGCCAAATTTGGTTTTGTCAAATTTAGCGCTGTGTACTTAATCTTTCTTGTTAAGGGGGAAGGGGCTTGAATTACGAAGTCGCTCCCTTCCCCCTTAA